>NZ_LYBM01000016.1 GCF_001707825.1 Veronia pacifica
AAGACTTAGCAGAATTTGCTTGGCGACCATAGCGTTGTGGACCCACCTGACTCCATGCCGAACTCAGTAGTGAAACGCAACAGCGCCGATGGTAGTGTGGGGTCTCCCCATGTGAGAGTAGGACATCGCCAGGCTTAAACATCGTTTTCATCTTTTTGATAAAAAGATGAGAGCAAAAACAAATAAAGCAGCGACGATAAGACTTTATTTGTTACTCAGGATTGAGTGGAGCGGTAGTTCAGTTGGTTAGAATACCGGCCTGTCACGCCGGGGGTCGCGGGTTCGAGTCCCGTCCGCTCCGCCACTTATCAAGAAGCCTCGCTAGACATAGCGGGGCTTTTTTTCGTCTATGACACAGTGAAATTCATTCGGGATAATTAGCTGCAAACTGCACAGTAAGGTCAAAAAATTAGATTTTTTTGTGAAATGTCCTGATTGAAGACTGGCTGCGATAGTCAGTAGACGAACTTCACAGACCTAAAATGAAGAGGTCTAGAGATATCTGAAGATACCTGGCTTCGGTATGATTCGCACTTTTGCTTAATAAGTAGGCATTCAGTCTGTAGATCTGCATCTTATGCTGGTGATTTTAGTCTGACACGATACAATAGGCGTCATTAAAGGGGTGTAGCTCCAATTGGCAGAGCAGCGGATTCCAAATCCGCGTGTTGGGGGTTCGAATCCCTCCACCCCTGCCACATTTAAAGCCTCGGCAAAAATGCCGGGGCTTTTTTGTACCTGAGAGATCAGCCCGCAACAGTATGTGCACCCTTAGACTTCCTCTCCTCTAAGATTTCGACACAGTGGAAATAGACGTACTCTTTTTCCATCATACCTCGCTTGCACTATTGCTACTCCCACTACTGTTTTGTTGTTTCAACTGATCACGAAACCTATCACTACAAGGTATGATAGGAACTCTCCCATAGAAATTGGAAATCAGCCGATGACTCAACCCTTTATCCTTGGATTTATCGCTATAGGCGGTGCGTTTGGTGCCTGCTCTCGTTATTTGCTTTCTGAGCTTTGTGTGACGTTACTGGGGCGAGGATTTCCATATGGGACATTAACTGTCAACATTCTGGGCTCTTTTGCCATGGGGCTGCTGGTTGCGGCATTTGAACAGGGATTGCTGGCTACCTCTCCGTGGCGTCAGTTAATCGGTCTTGGTTTTCTTGGTGCCCTGACAACATTTTCGACTTTTTCGATGGATAATGTTCTGCTGCTCCAACAAGGTGCGTTTTTTAAGATGGGACTGAATATATTTCTCAACGTGACTGTCTGTATTTTTGCGGCGTGGGCCGGGTTTCAGCTGCTTATGCGTACTTAGTCTCAGAATTTTGCATTGCTGAGCGTTTAAAGGCTACATATACTGCAAAGCTTACTTGTCGGAGTGCCATTTGGCTGAGACCGCTACTGCGGGATCCGTTGAACCTGATCAGGCTAATACCTGCGAAGGGAACAAGAGAATGAAATTGTGTATCAGTGAAAACCTACAGAGTCAAAGTCTGATACCACTCTTGCTCAGCAAATCCGGCAAGCATTTATTCCCCATAATTACTGGAGTAATGCTATGTCGACCAGAAAACAAGCCCGTTTAGACGCCAAGTCGTTTATTGATAACCTGTCTGTACAACCCCTCCCTAATTCCAAAAAATCCTATATTACTGGCTCTCGGCCTGATATCCGCGTGCCTATGCGAGAGATTTCTCTTTCTGCTTCTCTGGTTGGCGGAACCAAAGATGATCCGGTTTTCGAGCCGAATGAGCCTGTGCATGTTTATGACACGTCAGGCGTTTATACCGATCCGGATTACGAGATTGATATCTATCAGGGGCTACCGAAGTTACGCGAGCGTTGGATTGAAGAGCGCCGTGATACAGAGCTTTTATCTGAAGTCAGTTCGGATTTTGCCAAAGAACGTCTAGATGACGATACGCTGGATGATATTCGCTTTGATGTGTTACCAGAGATCCGTCGGGCGAAAGATGGTCAGCGTGTGACTCAACTTCACTATGCACGGCGTGGGATCATTACCCCTGAAATGGAATATATTGCCATCCGTGAGAACATGGGGCGTCAGCGTTACCGCGATGATCAGCTCAATCAGCAGCATGCTGGACAGGCATTTGGCGCCAACTTGCCGAAAGATATTACCCCTGAATTTGTTCGTCAGGAGGTCGCTGAGGGGCGGGCAATTATTCCTTCAAATATTAACCATCCTGAGTCCGAGCCAATGATCATTGGCCGCAATTTTCTGGTGAAAGTGAATGCCAATATCGGTAACTCAGCCGTGACCTCGTCTATCGAAGAAGAGACCGAAAAGCTGGTGTGGTCTACCCGATGGGGTGCTGATACCGTCATGGATTTGTCGACCGGAAGAAATATTCATGAAACCCGTGAGTGGATACTGCGTAACAGCCCTGTTCCTATTGGCACCGTTCCCATGTATCAGGCGCTGGAAAAGGTTAACGGTATTGCAGAAAACCTTAACTGGGAAGTGATGCGCGATACCTTGATTGAACAGGCGGAGCAGGGTGTCGATTACTTTACGATACATGCCGGTGTCCTGCTGCGCTATGTGCCTATGACAGCGAAACGTGTGACGGGTATTGTTTCTCGTGGCGGCTCCATTATCGCGAAATGGTGTCTTGCCCACCATCAGGAGAGCTTTCTTTACAAGCACTTCAGAGAGATTTGTGAAATCTGTGCTCGGTATGATGTCGCCCTGTCTCTGGGTGACGGTCTTCGTCCCGGCTCGGTCGCCGATGCCAATGACGAGGCACAGTTCTCTGAATTACGCACACTGGGAGAGCTGACAAAGATTGCCTGGGAATATGATGTGCAGGTAATGATTGAGGGGCCGGGCCATGTTCCTATGCACATGATCAAAGAGAACATGGAAGAGCAGCTTAAGCACTGTCATGAAGCCCCTTTCTACACGCTTGGGCCGCTGACAACAGACATCGCTCCCGGCTATGACCACATCACCTCAGGGATTGGTGCGGCGATGATAGGTTGGTTCGGTTGTGCGATGCTCTGTTATGTTACTCCGAAAGAACACCTCGGCCTGCCGAACAAAGACGATGTTAAAGTCGGTCTTATCACCTACAAGCTAGCCGCCCATGCTGGCGATCTCGCAAAAGGTCATCCCGGCGCACAGATTCGTGACAATGCCCTGTCTAAAGCTCGTTTCGAATTCCGCTGGGAAGACCAGTTTAACCTTGCTCTTGACCCTGATACGGCAAGGGCCTATCACGATGAAACCCTACCTCAGGAATCCGGAAAAGTGGCCCACTTCTGCTCAATGTGTGGTCCTAAGTTCTGCTCAATGAAAATCAGCCATGAGGTCCGTGAATACGCCAAAAACCAAGAGATAGAATCTTTGGCGATAGACGTAGTGGATGCTGAACAGGGCATGAAGCAGAAATCGGCAGAGTTTCTGGCAAAGGGCAGTGAACTGTATCACCAAAAAGCGTAAGGAGGAGAGGATGAGAAACGCGTTTGCCTCTATGCCGGATGGGATTGGACCTTTGTATCCGGTTGTTGATGATGTAGAGCTGCTCAAACGTCTCCTGTCTCTTGGGGTGCGAACTGTCCAGCTCAGGGTGAAAGATCCGGCGAATCCTGATTTGGAACAGATGATAAGAGACACGGTGGAGGCTGGAAAGGCACATCAGGCTCAGGTGTTTATTAACGATCACTGGCAATTGGCACTAAAGGCGGGGGCCTATGGTATTCACCTGGGGCAGGATGATCTGAAAACGGCGGATCTTGAGGCGATTTGTGATGCCGGGATCCGGCTGGGCGTGTCAACGCGCACGACAGATGAGCTGAATTACGCGCTGTCTCTCTGCCCGAGCTATGTTGCCATTGGTCATATTTTCCCAACCCCGACTAAAAAAATGCCGACACCGCCACAGGGGGTTGAGGCATTGAAAAAACACCTGGCAACCGTCGCGGGTCGCTGCCCGACCGTTGCTATTGGCGGTATTGATATCAGCCGTGCTCCCGATGTGTGGCAGACGGGTGTAAGTGCGGTCGCAGTTGTCAGGGCAATCACTCAAGCCGATGATCTGCCTGACACACTCAGAGAATTTGGGGATCTGTTCACTGAGGAGGCAAGGTATGAAGGCACTAAATGATCAGCAGTTTACCCGCTACAGTCGGCAGATCATGTTGCAAGATATCGGCGAAGTGGGGCAGCGTGCTCTGTTGGAGACTAAGATTCTTATTATCGGGTGCGGCGGTCTCGGGACCGCAGCCTCTATGTACCTTTGTGGTGCCGGAATCGGGCAGCTGGTTCTGGCGGATGGTGATGACGTTGATGTATCAAACCTCCATCGGCAGGTTGCTTACCGGGAGCCTGATCTGGGCAGCAACAAAGCCAGTGCCCTAGCTCATCAACTCAATGGTATTAATCCCGATACCCGAACACGTACAGTCAATAAAATGTTGGACAGCGATCGGCTGGCGATGGAAGTGTCCATGGCAGATCTGGTGCTGGATTGTTCGGACAATATGGCGACTCGACAAGCGGTTAATCTGGCTTGTATCTCAGAGCACACGCCATTGATATCAGGCGCTGCCATTGGCTGGCAGGGGCAGCACATGCTGTTTGACTTTAGACGGCCCTCTCCGTGCTACCGTTGCCTGTTTGGTCAACAAGAGGATTTACCGGGAGGTAACTGTCAGACTGGCGGCATCGCTGGACCTGTGGTCGGTATTATTGGCAACATGCAGGCGCTTGCAGCAATAAAGTTGATATTAATGGACAGCCCTCAGCCTGCCGAGTTTCACCAGTTCTGCGGCAACACCCTATCAATGACAAGACTAGCTATTTCCCCCGATCCCTCATGTCCCGCCTGTTCACCTTATCATGCCAAGGAGGCACACCATGCAGATAGTCCTCAATGAATCGCCTCACACCCCGGAGTCAGCGACCGACCTGGCTGCACTGATTCAAGAGCTGGCATTGCCGTCTGAATCGGTTGCCATTGCTGTGGAAGGTGCTGTTATTCCCAGAAGTCAGTGGGCTGAGGTTCCACTGACTGAGGGGCTCAGACTTACCGTTTTTCAGGCGATAGCAGGAGGTTGAGCATGTTGAAAATCGCAGATAAAACCTTTGAATCACGTTTGTTTACCGGTACGGGTAAATTCTCAGGGGCCGCTTTGATGGCCAGCGCTATAGAAGCGTCTGGCTCCGAGTTGGTCACTATGGCACTGAGGCGGGTGGATATTCACAACCGGGATGATGACATTCTGTCACCTTTACTGGCCGCTGGTATCAACCTACTTCCCAATACATCAGGTGCGAAAACGGCAGAAGAGGCTGTTTTTGCTGGTCGTCTTGCCCGGGAAGCACTGGGAACAAACTGGCTCAAGCTGGAAATCCATCCTGACCCGCGATACCTGATGCCCGATCCTATCGAAACGCTGAAAGCTGCGGAATCTCTGGTTCAGGAAGGCTTTGTCGTTTTGCCTTATTGTCATGCCGACCCCGTGTTATGCAAACGGCTCGAAGAGGTGGGTTGTGCTGCTGTGATGCCTCTTGGAGCTCCAATCGGCAGTAATAAGGGGCTGGTGAGTGGTGACTTTCTCGATATCATTATTGAGCAGGCGAATGTACCAGTGGTGATCGATGCTGGAATTGGTGCTCCTTCTCATGCCGCACTGGCGATGGAAAAAGGTGCCGATGCGGTACTGGTTAATACCGCGATTGCAGCGGCTGTTAACCCCGTCGCCATGGCGACGGCTTTCCGGGGTGCAGTGGAGGCGGGAAGGCTGGCGTATGAATCTGGGTTGGCAGGACAGGTTCAACAGGCTGTAGCCTCAAGCCCCCTGACTGCTTTTCTTGGCACCTCTGAGGTGCAGGGATGAGCTTTTCAGATGTTTGGCGCACCCTTGACTGGGATGATGTTCGCCTGTCTGTGTATGGTAAAACGGCCGCCGATGTTGAGCGGGCCCTGACAAGGCCTAAACGGACGCTGGAAGATTTTAAAGCCTTGATCTCTCCAGCGGCTGAGCCTTATCTGGAGACAATGGCTCAGCAGTCTGCTGTGCTGACCCGTCAGCGATTTGGCCACACTATCAACTTCTTTGTGCCCTTGTATCTCTCTAACCTGTGCGCCAATGTCTGTACCTATTGCGGCTTTTCGATGGAAAACCGAATCAAGCGAAAGACATTAAACAAAGAAGAAATTCAGGCTGAATGTGATGCGATTAAATCCATGGGATTTGACAGTATTCTGCTGGTGACAGGCGAGCATGAGACCAAGGTTGGTATGCGCTATTTCCGCGATATGGTGCCTGAGATAAAAAAGGCGTTCAGCTATCTGGCAATGGAGGTTCAGCCTCTGGATACTGAAAATTATGCGGAGCTGAAAACACTGGGGCTAGATGCTGTGATGGTCTATCAGGAGACCTATCATGCACGAACCTATGCACTGCATCATCTCAGGGGCAATAAGTCTGATTTCGAGTATCGTCTGGATACGCCTGACAGGCTGGCGCAGGCAGGAATTGACAAAATAGGACTGGGTGCGCTGATTGGCTTAGAAGACTGGCGGACGGATTGCTTTTTCGCCGCCGCGCACCTTGATCATCTTGAGCGCAGATACTGGCGCAGTCGTTATTCGTTGGCATTTCCCCGTCTACGACCTTGTGAGGGTGCCCTTCAGCCAAAGTCAGTGATGACAGACCGGCAGTTGGTGCAACTGATTTGTGCGTTCAGGCTGTTCAGTGCCGATGTAGAGTTGTCCATGTCGACACGGGAATCGCCTTTTTTCAGGGACAGTGTTCTTCCTCTTGGTATCACCCATATGTCTGCTGCTTCCCGCACTCAGCCGGGTGGCTATGCGAACGGCGAGGAGGCTCTGGAGCAGTTTTCAACGTCAGATGAGCGAAGCGCTGCTGATGTGGCGGCTGCCGTCAGGCAGGCAGGTTTTGATGTGGTATGGAAAGACTGGCATAGGGGCTACTCTGGCTGAACGCCATCAGTATGTCTTTATATAAAAAGAGCCGGATTGCCCGGCTCTTTTTTTAACGAAAGCTCAAAAACGTTAGAGCGGTAAACAGGCCAGTTTAAGCCAAGCCAGATCGTCACCTTCGAGTGACGGGCTAATGGCCTGCCACACTTTTTGATGATAGTCATTCCACCACGATATCTCTGATTCTGTCATCAGGGACAAGTCAACCAGACGACGGTCAATAGGTGCGCGTGTCAGCGATTCAAAGCCCAGCATTGGACGGTCGCCTGAGGTTTCCACGTTGACCACAACTTCTAGGTTCTCGATACGGATACCAAAGCTGTCATCACGGTAATAACCAGGCTCATTCGATACCACCATGCCCGGTAGCAGTGCCACAGGATTATGTACCTTACTGATACGTTGTGGCCCCTCATGCACACTGAGGAAGTGACCGACTCCGTGGCCTGTGCCATGGTCGAAGTCGTAGCCGTGTGCCCACAGGTGCTGACGCGCAAGCGCATCCAATTGACTGCCTGTCGTGCCATGAGGGAAACGACTGGTCGCCAGTGCAATGTGGCCTTTAAGTACCAGAGTAAAGGTCTTTTTCACTTCGGCACTGCACTCACCAATGGCGACGGTGCGGGTAATGTCGGTGGTACCGTTCGGGTACTGACCGCCTGAGTCAACCAGATACACATTGTCTTGCTCCAGCTCGCCGGGAACAGACTGATTGAGGTGGTTGTAGTGACACATGGCTGCATTGCCGCCTGCTGCGGAAATGGTGTCAAAGCTCAGATCTGCCAGCGTTTCATCGACCTGACGGAATGCAAGCAGCTTATCAGCCAGTTCGGCTTCGTTCGGCATGTTACCTGCTGCCACTTCACGATCTATCCATGCCAGAAAACGGCTAACAGCCACACCATCACGGATATGACAGGCTCTGATGCCTGCCGCTTCGGTATCATTTTTAGCCGCCTTGATCAGCAGACAAGGATCGCTGCCATGAATGATTGTTGCGCCGGCTGCGGTCAGTGTCTGGCTAACCCATGCATTACTGGTTGCCGGATCAACCAATACCTTGCGGCCTGACTGAGCTTTCAAGACGTCAGCCATAGTATCAGGATCACTGACTGTCACACCTGAACCCACATGCGCGGCGAATTCCTGAGGTAGACGATGGCTGTCGATAAAGAAGGTGACAGCACCCGTGGCGTCGACGACAGCCTGAGATAACAGGACGGGAAGGCGCGATATATCACCACCACGAATATTGAGGAGCCAGCAAATACTGTCTAGCTGGGTAAGTACCGCCAAGTCTGCACCAATTGCTTGTAATTCAGCGGCGATCTGTTGGCGTTTTTCTTCACTGCTGACACCGACCAGTGACTGCCCCATCAGGCGGGCGTCGGTCAGGAGTGGTGTTGGACGTTCTGCCCACAGCGTGTCGATGGGATTGGCATCAATGCTCACCAGCGTCAGCTGCCCTGCGACTTTATCCTGTGCTGCCTGCAACCAACTTGCGCTGTGCAGTTTCGGGTCAATGGCTACTTTGCTGCCTGCTGGCAGTGTGTCCAGCAACCAGCCCAGAACAGGTTCTTCATGCAGATGACGGTACTCAAAAATGTCACCGGGTACCTGCTTGCGCACCTGAACCGTATAACGGCCATCAGCAAAAACAGCGGCGTTATCTCTTGTGACAACAGCAGCCCCTGCCGAGGCGGTGAATCCGGTCGCCCAAAGAAGACGTTCGTTGTGGGCAGGTACATATTCTCCGAGGAATTCATCCTCACGCGGGATCACCAGTGCGTCCAGTGCCTGGTCTTCCAGCCAGCGGCGCAGTTCTTCAATGCGGCTTGCGTAGTTGGCGTCCATGTTTCTTCCTATCTGTTGATGACTGACCGCAGTAAAAAAGCCTGATGTCAGTCTGGCGCGTTACTAAATTCGTTCTCTATCTTCGACTACTCTGAAGATGATTGTCTATAAGCTATCGGTTTTCCGCAGTAGCTGCAATTTCTGTCATTTGTCTGCAGCGTGAAATGATCAACTGCTTTAGCCAAGTATGTCCAGCGTCATTTTGCCTGTTCTGGTGCCAGAACAGAGTATATTCCATTGGTGGAAGGGGCTCTGGTAGGTCAATGACCACCAGATTCAACTGTCTGGCGACAGCTGTTGCGAAATGATGTGGGGCGGTGAACACCAGATCAGTGTGGGTACAAAGACTGGCAGCGCTGTTAAAGTCTGGAACATACATCGCAATATCTCTCTCCAGCCCCCGCTCAGCAAGTTTGATATCCAGTAGCCAGCGATCGTTGCCCAAACAGCGAACCTGAATATGTCGTTGCCGCATGTAGTTAGCGATATCCCATGTTTCATTGAGTACCGGGTGATTTTGCCGAACGATCACACTCTGGAAATCCTCATAGAGGGCTTCAGTAATGATACCCGGCGGCGGTGCCAGCGTGAGCACTGCGTCTTCGGGGTTGATATCTTTTCCTGTAATACCAAAGTCGACCTCTCCACGAGACATAGCGTCAAAGGTATTGCGGGTCCAGGCATGGGTATCGAGCGTGATGGAAGGCGCAGCCTCTAAGATCTCACCCAGAAATCGGGGCATCAGCAAGGGATATGCACTTTCCACCAAAGAAAAGTGAAAACGCCTGTCACTGGTTGCCGGGTCAAACTGATCGGGTGCAGTCAAGTTTTCCAGTCGACTCAGCAGGGCAGACAGTTCAGGTTTCAGGCTTTGGGCCTTAACCGTTGGGTGCAGCCCCCATGATGTGCGGGTAAACAGGGGATCATCGAACTGATTACGCAGCTTTGCCAGACATTTGCTGACCGCTGATTGGCTGAGATTCAGCCGCTGAGCCGCACGGGTGACATTGCATTCTTCGATCAACACGTAGAGGCAAACCAACAGGTTGAGGTCTACGCGTTGTAACTGATTCAGATTCACAGCCTGATATTCCTGATAAGAATGAGTGATGTGAATATAAACCATTTTTGTTCATATCACGACGACAGTAGACTGCGCGGCATAAGACAGGAGAGAGCAATGAATTCGACACAACAAAATAATCCTGCCAGGTTGATAGCCCTGATGGTCATTCTGGTGCTTTTTAGCCCAATGGCGATTGATATCTATCTACCGGCAATTCCGCAAATGGCTGCTGATTTTAATGTTAACCCGGTACTTGTTCAGGATACGGTGACACTTTTCATGATAAGCCTTGGCGCAGGTCAGTTATTTGCTGGCCCTCTGGCTGATCGCCTTGGCCGACGCACTGTCGCGATAGCGGGTATCGCTATTTACTTTGTCAGCTCCGGTTTGGCCTATGTGGCCCAGTCGCTTGATGCCTTACTGATTGCCCGGGTATTGCAGGGACTGGGAGCCTGCGCCACGTCAGTGTGTGCCTTTGCTGCGGTGCGTGACACCTTTGGTGCTAAACGCAGTGGTCAGATGATCAGCTACCTCAACGGCGCCATTTGTTTTGTACCTGCATTGGCTCCATTACTTGGCAGCTGGTTGACCCATCATTTTGGTTGGCGGGCTAATTTCAGCTTTATGTTGATTTATGCGCTTATCGGACTGGTTTTGGTCTCGGTGTTTTTCCGTGAGACGCGACCGGCTGATACTGACAGCTCTGGTCCATTATTCAGTCCAGCAAGGTACAGTGCAGTACTTCGTGAGCCAGTATTTCTTTATCATGCCAGTCTGTGTCTGTTGGCGATGGCGGTGATCATAGCTTATGTTACCTCAGCACCAAGCTGGCTGATCACCCACAAAGGCCTGACGATGGAGGCCTTTACTAAGTGGTTTGCAGCCAATGCGGTTTTGAATATCACGGCTGCCATGACCGCGCCAAAATTCATGGATAGATATGGTAGCAGAAGAGCACTGAATCTTGGCCTGACCTTATTGGTTGGCTCTGGTGCTTTAATGATGTTGCTGGCACCGCTCGATAGTGCCCTGAGTTTTATGCTGCCTATTTTTATTTCTTCGTTTGGCTTTGCTTGGGTACTGGGTGCGGCAGCAGGCAAGGCTCTTGAGCCTTTTGGTCAGCGTGCCGGAACGGCTGCGGCATTGCTTGGTTTGTTTCAGATGACTGGCGCTGGGGCATTGGTGAGTGCCACGCAGCGACTTCATCTCGATGCGCCAGCGCTGATGACACTGCATATGGTGTTGTTATTGCCGACACTGCTGCTGCTTTGGAGTGCGACAGGTAAGAGATTGCATTCGGCATGTCTTCCTGAATGAAAGCATCATAACTGACTGAAACGCTGCATATAAAAGTACATTTATTTTAAATTGGACATAAAGCCTGAAGTTTTTCTGACTTCAGGCTTTTTTTCTTTTGCTGATAGACAGTAATTAGGAGTATATTTGTTGGGCAATATCTTTTTTATTCTGTGATTAATTATAAACAGGCAGCAAATACATTATGTCGATGTCGACTATTGAACTGGCACGTCATCTAGAACTTCTGGAAGAATCGCCAGAGAAAATGATGTTCGGAAAACTACTTACCGAATTGAGTGGTATGAGTGAAGAGCGTGTTCAGAGCGCAGCGCGTCAGGTACCGGTAAGTGGTTTACGTGAATTGATTCATCAATTTAATAAAGTAATTGAAGAGCGCCGCTCAGAGCGGGTACAAGAATTGGCAGACTCAATGTCAAATGATGGTATTAGCGTAGAGGAATTACGCGAGTTTCTGACGCAAAGCCAGAATTAAAATGTCCATATAATCCGAAGTAAAGCCGTGCGAGCTTAACGGGTAAGAATTGTTATTCATTAAGTGAACTGCTCAATATATTAATAGAGCAGGGAGAGATTTCGACTCTACACTTTTTGTTACCATTTTTATTATTTAGCGGTCATATTGGTTATTTACTCCGAAGAATGAGATTTCTTCTTTTTCCACTGCTGAATCAAAAGACCAGCAACAATCATTATTAAGCCCGCAAGCGTGCTTGGGTGAATTTGTTCGCCAATTATTTGATTAAGTAATATCAGTGAAATAAAAGGTGAAATAAAAATAAGGTTACTGATACGGGCAGTGTTAGTAGCCTTTTTCATTGCTGTTAACCACAGAACGAAGGTTATACCCATTTCGAATAATCCTACATAACCTACAGCTAACCAGCCTTGAAACGGAATACTTTGCCAGCTCGCAGTATAAAAACTGGCGGCAAAAGAAAAGGGAAGAGAAAGCAAAAAACCTAATAATAATCCTAAAACAGGATCGGCCTCATTTTTCGTATTAAGAATCCAATAGCCAGCCCAGAGCAACGTGGATAACAGTGCAAGCCCAACCCCTAAGGGGCTCTCAAATTGCAGAGCCAGCAGATCTCCTTTTGTCGCAATCACCACAACACCTGCATAGCCAAGTGCGGCTGCCAGCCAGTCTTGTTTACTGATTTTCTGGCCCAAAAATACTGCCGCCATCATGGTCAGGGTGATCGCCCAACTGTAGTTAAGGGGCTGAGCCTGTGAAGCAGGCAGTAAATCGTAGGCTTTGAACAGCACCAGGTAATACACCAGTGGGTTAATGATACCCAGCAGGAGATAATAAAGTGGTCGTTGTCTGAAAGTGACAACGAGTTTAGACAGTGTTCCCTGGCACGCAGCGACAACAGCTAGCGCAACACTGGATACCAGACTTGCTGCAGCCAGCATCTGGATGGGTGACATGTATTCAAGCGTAATTTTAAAGGCGGTAGCAACAGTTGACCAAAGCAACACCGCAGCCAGTCCATAGCTAATTGCAAGGCGGTCGTTCATCAGTGTGACATTCTGAAATAAAGATACGCCAGTCTAAAGCATCGACACTCAATGCGAAAAGCTGGACATTTATCCAGTGTCTTATTAGCCTTCTCAAGATAAGACAAAAAGTGAGATAAAGGTTTCGGCATGATGGCAGACGGCGTGACTCTGGAAACAGCTCTGGCAGTAACAGCAGGCGCAAGCAGCCTGTTCACCCTGATTTTATTCGGTATTTTTCATCGGTTGTCGATAAAGCAACAGAGGGAACTCAGTCAGCAGCAACGAGAGGCCGACAACCAGCTTCATCAGGCTGCCACAGATCAGCTCACCCAGACAAACGCTGAGCTGCAACAGGAGCTTGACCAGCTGGATATCGAAAGGGACAGATTGACGGCAGAACTGAAAACTCAGTACGGACGGCTGGCGACAGCGGTTGAGAAACTTCGTCAACTCGAGGTCTTACGGGGTGAGAAACAGGACCTGACTGAACAACTTGATGTGATGAGAGATGAAAAAGTTAGCCTAGAGATTGCCCTTCGCGAGCAACAGACCCGCACAGAGCAACAACTGGAAGCGGCCGAAGAAAAGATCAGCCTGTTAGAGGGCGCTGAAGAGAGGCTCCGAGTGCAATTTGAGAGCCTTGCCAACCAGGTATTTGATCATAAAACCCGTACTGTCGATGAGCAAAACCGCCAGAGTCTTGAAACTTTGCTTGGGCCACTGAAAAGTCAGCTCGAAGGATTCCGTAAACAGGTAGGTGACAGTTTCGGTGAGCAGGCCAAAGAGCGACATACCCTTGTCCATGAAATTCGTAATTTGCAGAAGCTCAATGAGGATATGACCCGGGAAGCGGTCAATCTCACTCAGGCGTTAAAGGGTGATAACAAGCAACAGGGTAATTGGGGCGAGGTGATTCTTGCTCGGGTGTTGGAAGAGTCGGGCTTACGTGAAGGATACGAATATCAGACTCAGGTTAGCCTTGAAAACGAGCAGGGTAAGCGTTTTCAGCCAGATGTTGTTGTTCGTTTGCCACAGGATAAAGACGTGGTGATTGACGCCAAAATGGTGCTGGTGGCGTATGAGCGTTATTACCACGCAGAAGATACCGCAGAACGGGATATGGCTCTGCGCGACCATATTGCCGCGATCCGAAGTCATATCCGGGGGCTGGGGCGCAAAGACTATCATCAGCTGCATGGCATCACATCGCTTGACTACGTACTGATGTTTATTCCGGTAGAGCCTGCATTTCAGATTGCGCTTGAAGCAGAACCATCGTTAATTCGTGAAGCCCTTGATCAGAACATTATGTTAGTGAGCCCCACGACGCTGCTGGTGGCACTTCGCACTATCAATAACCTCTGGCGCTACGAACATCAGAATCGCAACGCCAAAGAAATTGCAGACAAGGCTGCACGGCTTTACGACAAGGTGCGACTGTTCGTTGATGACATGGAAGGGCTTGGCGCAGCGTTGGACAAAGCGACAGACAACTACCAAGGGGCGCTGAATAAGCTGGCAACAGGCAGGGGGAATATATTGCGTCAGGCTGAGAGTTTTAAAGCGCTGGGGGTTGAGGTGAAAAGAGATATCAGCCCAGCCACACTAAGCCGGGATCCACACAGGGAAGATACTTCACTCAAAGTTCTTGATGGCTCAAAAGACTGACCCTTTGCCCTCACTCTATTCGGAACTGCTTTGAGCAACCCCGCTGTATCAAGTACACTTAGCAGCAAAGACTTAGGGGTTAAAAATGACTGAATCGACACAGGGCGTGAACCACGACGCAGACTCGGAAACCACTCATTTTGGGTTTCGGGACGTGGCTAGAGACGAAAAAGCAGGCATGGTAGCCAGTGTATTCCACTCTGTTGCAGCCAAATACGACATCATGAATGATGTGATGTCGATGGGTGTTCACCGGATCTGGAAACGCTTCACTATTGACTGCAGCGGTGTACGTCCGGGTCATAAAGTACTGGACCTTGCGGGTGGCACCGGTGACCTTACCGCAAGGTTTTCCCGTATTGTCGGCGATAAAGGACAGGTTGTCCTCGCTGATATCAATAATTCCATGCTGAATGTGGGCCGCGATAAACTGCGAGACCTCGGTATCGTTGGCAACGTTAACTATGTTCAGGCTAACGCCGAAGAACTGCCGTTCCCGGATGATTATTTTGACTGCATTACCATTGGCTTTGGCCTGAGAAACGTGACAGATAAAGATAAAGCACTCCGTTCTATGTACCGGGTGTTGAAGCCGGGCGGCCGCCTGCTGGTACTGGAGTTTTCCAAGCCTGTGATTGAACCTCTGTCGAAGGCGTATGACGCCTACTCGTTCCATATCTTACCGAAAATGGGCCAACTGATTGCTGGAGACGCAGAAAGTTATCAGTATTTGGCAGAATCTATTCGTATGCATCCTGATCAGGAAACCCTGAAAGGTATGATGGAAAACGCGGGTTTCGAACAGACCAAATATTTCAATCTGACGGGCGGCATTGTTGCTCTCCATCGCGGATATAAGTTTTAGGACACAGATATGCCCCTGGATCCACTGGTTACAGCGGTTGTTGAAACCGGACTGAATACTCTCATTACTCAGGATGCCGATAGCCAGCGCCGCCTGCAACGGTTGAAGGGGAAGGTGCTGCGTGTGAGGTTGACAGATATCAATAAAACGCTGAATTTTGTATTCAGTCATCAGGTTGATGTGCTGGCATATTACGAGGGAGAGCCGGACTGTGAGCTGGCTTTACCTTTGACAACTGCCCCTGAATTAAATGACAAATCAAACCTCACCCGGCTCATCAAAGAAGACAAACTCGAACTGGCTGGCGATATCGATGTTGCCCAGCAGTTTTCTGGTTTGCTGAGTGGACTCGATGTCGACCTTGCTGAGTGGTTATCGAAATACACAGGAGATGTTGTCGCTCATACACTGGTTAACGGTCTGAAAAAAAGTGTTGGCAGAATTCGCAGCAAAGCTAAGCAAAAACAGGCCTATATCGCTGATATTGTTGTCGAGGAATGGCGTCTCGCCCCGGGAGCGCTGGAGATCACGCATTTTTCTGACCAGGTGGATGATGTACGTTCACAGGCGTCAAGACTGGAAGCGAGACTCAACTCATTAATAGATGCGGTGGATACACTATGAGACTGAATGAGATCCGCCGTCTTTATAAAATTATTCGGGTTCACCTCGAGTACGGGCTTGATGAGCTGGTACCGGATAACTCACTGACCCGCTGGCCACACTTTTTACGTCGTGGTCTTTTTTGGCTTAAAAACAAGCACAGCGACAAGGAAGAGGGAGACCGACTTCGGCTTGCTCTTCAAGAACTTGGCCCTGTCTGGATCAAGTTTGGTCAGATGCTATCGACCCGGCGTGATTTGTTTCCTGACGATATTGCTGACCAACTTGCGTTGTTGCAGGATCAGGTTATGCCTTTTGACAGCAAACTGGCTAAAGAAGAAATCGAAAAAGCCTTGGGCGGTCCGGTAGAAACCTGGTTTGATGACTTTGAGATGACGCCGTTGGCATCGGCCTCTATTGCTCAGGTACATGTTGCGAGACTGCGTGAGAACGGACGCGAGGTGGTACTTAAGGTGATCAGGCCGGACATACTGCCTGTGATTCAATCAGATATTAAGCTGATGTACCGAATGGCCGGGATTCTGTCTCGCTTCTTGCCTGTGGCTCGCCGCCTTAGACCTGTTGAGGTGGTTCATGAGTACGAAAAAACGCTGATTAATGAGCTGGATTTGCTACGCGAGGCGGCGAACGCGATTCAAATGCGGCGTAATTTTGACAACAACCCCATCTTATATGTCCCTGAAGTGTTCAGTGATTTCAGCCATAAAAATCTGATGGTCTCTGAGCGTATTTACGGCATTGGCGTGTCTGACATCGATACCCTGACTAAACGAGACACCAACCTCAAATTGCTCGCTGAGCGCGGGGTTGAGATCTTCTTTTCTCAGGTGTTCCGTGACAGTTTCTTTCATGCGGATATGCATCCGGGAAACCTCTTTGTGTCTTATGACAACCCGGACGATCCGACATGGATTGGTCTTGACTGCGGCATTGTTGGCACCCTCAACCGAGAAGACAAGAGGTATTTGGCTGAAAACCTTCTGGCCTTCTTCAATCGCGACTATCGCAAAGTTGCAGAGCTGCATGTCGACTCTGGGTGGGTACCTGCGGATACCAACGTTGATGAGTTTGAATTTGCCATTCGTACCGTTTGCGAGCCAATTTTTGAGAAGCCGCTAGGTGAGATCTCATTTGGTCATGTACTTGTCAATCTCTTCTCGACGGCACGCCAATTCGATATGGAAGTGCAGCCGCAACTGGTATTACTGGAAAAAACCTTGTTGTATGTCGAGGGGTTGGGGCGTCAACTGTATCCTCAGCTCAATCTCTGGGAAACTGCCAAGCCGTTTCTAGAAGATTGGATGTCCAGACAGGTTGGACCCAAAGCGGTATTGAACGCGATCAAGGAAAAGGCGCCTTTTTGGGCAGAGACCTTACCTGAGTTACCCGAGCTGGTTTATGATAGCCTGCGTCAGGGGAAAGCCGTCAGTCAACGAATGGACGAGATGTACGGCGCTTTTCTTGAAGGGCAAAGACAACAAAATCGGGTTCGTTTTCTGCTTGGTATTGGTGCCAGTTTACTGATCACCTCGGCAATACTCTTTACACATCAGATAGAGACATTACCTGAAATAACCTGCGTCACGGCTTTGGGAAGCTGGTTATTTGCATGGCGGGCAGCGAACAAATAAGCTGTACTTAATATGTACGCTTCTTCGATAAGCGAAAAAGCGTTAATGGACAAATTTATATTTCCTTTACAGAGGTAGATCAATCATGGGTGGTATTAGTATTTGGCAACTTCTGATCATTGCAGCAATCGTCGTGCTGTTATTCGGAACAAAAAAACTGCGCAACATAGGTGGTGATTTGGGTTCTGCCATCAAGGGGTTTAAAAAAGCCATGAATGATGATGAGAACAAAGGGAAGGATGCAGACTTCGTCCAAAATAAGTTGGAAGAAAAAGATTCAGCAGCCCCAACGTCTAGCAGCGATTCAAAAAACAAAGAGCAGGTTTAATCCGTGTTTGATATCGGCTTTTGGGAACTTGTACTGATCTCAGTCGTGGGTCTTGTGGTACTCGGACCGGAGCGTTTACCAGTGGCAATTCGCAATGTTGCCAGAATGGTTGGCACCGTTCGTCGTATGGCAGGCTCAGTGAAAGACGAGCTGGAACAAGAGCTGAAGATCAAAGAGTTGCAGGACAATCTGAAAAAGGCTGAAAATATGGGGATGCAAAATATAGCGCCAGAGCTTCAAAAGTCGGTCGATGAGCTGAAGCAAGCGGCCGAAGATGTTAAGCGTCCCTATCAATCCGATGCCAAAAGCGAGAATCCTCAGTCTCAGTCAACCAAGGAGCAATAGCCGCCCGCGACGGTTTATGTTGTTGAGTACCTATGTCATCTGTTGAAGATACCCAATCTCTTGTCGGCCACCTGATGGAGCTGCGTGATCGTTTATTGCGCTCATTGCTTTCGGTCTTGGCGGTTTTTCTTTGTCTGGTTTATTTTGCCAACGATATTTACTCCTTTGTCGCGTCACCATTGATCGATAAATTGCCGCAAGGGGCAACAATGATTGCGACTGATGTGGCCACGCCATTCTTTACGCCGATCAAATTGACGCTGGTGGTGTCTGTGTTTATCGCCGTGCCCATGATCTTGTATCAAATCTGGGCTTTTGTCGCGCCCGGGCTCTACAAGCATGAGCGACGTTTGGTGATGCCCCTGTTGTTTTCCAGCTCATTGCTCTTTTACGCAGGCGTGTCATTCGCTTACTTTGTCGTTTTTCCATTAGTCTTCGGCTTTTTTACCGCCATTGCCCCAGAGGGTGTTCAGGTATCACCTGACATTGCCAGTTACCTTGATTTTATTCTGGCATTGTTTATGGCTTTTGGTTTTGCCTTCGAGATCCCTATCGCCATTATTCTTTTGGTATGGGGTGGTGTGGTTGAACCTGCTGATTTGTCAAAGAAGCGCCCTTACATTGTGGTTGCGGCGTTTATTGCAGGCATGCTGCTGACGCCTCCTGACATTATCTCTCAGACATTGCTGGCCATTCCTATGTGTTTGCTGTTTGAGGTGGGTTTGTTCTTTTCCCGTTTTTATCGACCTCGTCATGAAACGGATGGTGAAGAAACCAGCCAAAATTAAGAATCACAGAAAGGCCAGTGTTACACTGGCCTTTCTGTTTTTAGACCTGACAAAAGGGACAAGTCTTTGATTGATATCGGTGTGAACCTTACCAGCAGTCAGTTTGATGCCGACAGGCATCGTGTTGTTGAGCGGGCAAAAGAGGCAGGAGTGTCAGCCATGGTGCTGACGGGGACAGATCTCGACTCCAGTGTGGCCGCTCTCTCGCTTGCCCGCCAGTACCCCGGCTATTGCTACTCGACAGCAGGGGTACACCCTCACGATGCCAAAACAGTTGATGATCTATCCCTGCCTGTAATTCGGGAACTGGCACAGCATGACGAAGTGGTTGCTATTGGTGAATGTGGGCTGGATTTTAACCGTGACTTTTCACCAAGACAGCAGCAAGAGGCCGTGTTTGAAGCCCAGTTATCGCTGGCGGCTGAATTAAACCTGCCAGTGTTTATGCACTGTCGTGATGCGCATGAAAGGTTCAGCGATATTTTCCGTCCCTGGCAGGATAAGTTGCCGGGAGCGGTACTTCACTGTTTCACTGGCAACGAAGACGAGCTGAACGCTTGCCTTGATATGGGGATGTCGATAGGTATTACTGGCTGGGTATGTGATGAGCGCCGAGGGGCCGATCTTAAGGCTCTGGTGAGTAAAATACCCGCAGACCGACTGATGATTGAAACGGATGCACCCTATCTCATTCCCCGTGATTTAAAGCCGAAGCCTAAAACCCGTCGTAATGAACCTTGTAATTTACCTCACATTGCTGATCGAATCGCCCAGTGTCGAGACGAGAAGTATGAGGATTTGATCACATTCAGCGGTGAAAACAGCCGTCGATTTTTCGCAATTTAATCTCTATCATTCTTGAGGTTATAGGCACTTAACGTAAAGGAGAATACCGTGAGCGTTTCGATACAAGGGGCCTTTCCCGCCCGACGCATGCGTAGAACACGCAATCATGATTTCAGCCGTCGGCTGATCGCTGAAAACACGCTGAGCGCGTCTGATCTGATTTATCCGGTATTTGTTTTGATGGGGAAAAACCGTCGAGAAAGCGTTGAGTCGATGCCCGGCGTTGAACGCTTGTCTATCGATTTGCTTCTGTATGAGGCAGAGGCGCTTGCAGAGCTTGGCATTCCTGCCATCGCCCTGTTTCCTGTCGTTGCACAAGATGTGAAGACCAGCTGTGCGTCTGAGTCCTTCAATCCCGAAGGTCTGATCCAACGCGCTGTGCGCCTGCTGAAAGAGCACGTTCCACAAATGGGAGTCATTACTGATGTGGCTCTGGATCCGTATACCATTTCCGTCAGGACGGCCTGACAAACGAAGAAGGTTACGTGTTGAATGATGAGACGACAGAGGTGCTGGTCAAGCAGGCACTGTCTCATGCTGAGGCTGGAGTCGATATCATTGCTCCGTCCGACATGATGGACGGCCGTATCGGTGCCATTCGCGCAGCACTGGAAGACGCAGGCTACATCAATACCCAAATCATGGCCTACTCAGCGAAGTATGCTTCCTGTTATTACGGTCCTTTCCGTGATGCTGTCGGTTCTTCAGGTAACCTCAAGGGAGGTAATAAGAAGAACTACCAGATGGATCCGGCCAACAGTGATGAGGCGCTTCACGAAGTCGCTATGGACGTGCATGAAGGTGCGGATATGGTGATGGTTAAACCGGGAATGCCGTATTTAGATGTGGTGCAACGGGTGAAAACTGAGCTGAAGGTGCCGACATTTGCTTATCAGGTGTCTGGGGAATATGCGATGCACAAGGTGGCGTTTGAGAATGGCTGGTTGAAAGAGCGCGAGACAGTCATGGAGTCACTTCTATGCTTCAAGCGTGCCGGAGCCGATGGCATTCTGACATATTTCGCGAAAGATGTTGCCCAGTGGCTGTCAGAAGATAACGCAAAATCAGATACTTCTGCTGAGTCGTAAATTCGGCGATTGATGAAGAAGACGCCTGCATTGCAGGCGTTTTTTACGGCTGTACGTTACGTTTTATTGGATTTTGCAGGGAGATCAGGGTCTCAGTGGATTGCACTTCTTTGATAGCCTGCAGTTTATCGATCAGTACGTATTGCAGTTCCTCAATAGAGCGACACATCAGTTTGACGAAAATATTGTATGCGCCCGTGGTGTAATACGCCTCTACCACTTCGTCCAGTTGTTCCAGCTTTTCCAGTGCCGAGTGGTAGTCTCTGGCCGCATAAAGATTAATACCGATAAAGCAGCAGACGTCATAGCCCAGTGCTTTGGTATTAACCAGCACCTCTGTCCCCGTGATGATACCGGCCGATTTCATCTTTTCGACCCTAACATGCACAGTGGCTGGGCTGACAGAGAAGCGTTTGGCAAGTTCAGCATAGGTGATACGTGCATCGTTCATCAGTATGTGCAGGATCTGTCTGTCGAGCTCATCCAGCTTGGTTATGTCGTTCATACCTGTCCTTTTTGGGAACCATGATACAGCCCGATTAACAGTTTTGACTCAGGCAAGGTTATCAGTGATAAATCTGCTGATATGATAACTTTTTGTACAAAAAATCAAATATTAAGCAGTCGGAAGAAGGCAAGGCGATTTGATGAGATGGTTGTTACTTTTATTACTCACCACGATGGTGTCCTTCGCGCAGGCCAAGACTCCTGTTTTGGTTATACACTCCTATCATCCGGACTTTGAATGGAGTAATCAGGTCAATCAGGGCCTTCAGGAGGGGCTTGAAGGAACTGATGTCGAGATTCAGACAGTGTATCTCGATTTTAAACGCTATCACTCTCCAGAGCTCTTTAAGCAGCTTAAAGCACTCTACCGTATCAAGCTTGCTGAACACAATTACAGAGCGATCCTGACTGTCGATAATGCGGCTCTGAATCTAGTTAATGAAATGGCGGATGTCGTTGGCTCAACACCCGTCATTTTTTCTGGCCTGAATCAGTACTCCCGTGAGAGATATAAAAATATTGATTTACTGACTGGCGTCAACGAGGTTGTCAGTCTGCCAGACAATCTGCAATTGATGTCCAAATTACACCCGGACGCAAAACGGGTGTATGTGATCCTTGATGAAACGCCAACCAGCGAAGAGTACTGGAGGATGTTTCTTCAGCAACTGGAAAATATGCCGTCACTATCGATGGATGTCGTGCCATGGCAGGGCCTCAATTATCAAGAGCTAATGGACAACGTCCGTCAGGTGAAAAAGGACGAACTTATTTATTTTCTGTCCTTCTTTAAAGACGGCGACAATAATTATATCGGGCATGAAAACCTTCTTGAAAGCTTGAGTGAAACCGCCAGTGTTCCGGTTTATGGAGCGGGCAGTTTTATGCTCAAGTACGGTCTTGCTGGCGGTGTGATGGTGGATGGCGTGACGCAGGGATGGGAACAAGCCGCTTTGCTGAAGCAGATTCTGGCAAACCCAGATTCAAAGATGCCCCCTGTTATCGATGGTAAGCCACTGGCGAAGTTGTCTTTCCATGCCATTGAGCGTTTTTCACTAGATAAAGAACGTGTCTCCGGTGTTGAGGTAGCGCTGACGCCAGCCTCTATTTTGAAAACCAACCCTAAATTAGCCGCGATCAGTGTCCTGCTGGTTCTTTTTCTGTGTCTGGTGATCGCCGGGCTGATTTACCTTATTCAGCAGTATCGCCACAATGCAAAGGCACTGGCAGAGAGTCAGGCTCTTTTCAAAGGGGTATTTGATCAGAGTAACCAGTTCATTGCGCTTTTGGCTGAAGACGGTGTTGTTATATCCGCCAATGAGGCTTTTTATTGCCTTTATCCGATGTGGAACCGTTTTAAAACCTCACCAATCTGGACATGGAAAGAGTGGCTAAATGCTGACGAACTCAAAAAAGAAATTGTCGCGATTAAAGATACAGGCACTCGACGTTTTGAGGTCCGGATCCTCAGTCAGCTGGATACTGAAGTCATACTGGATGTCGCACTAAAAAGTGTTGAAGCGCCTGATGACAATCGACATCAGGTATTGTTTGAAGCCCGCGATATCACCCAGCGCAAGCTGACTGAACAAAAACTTCAGCGCAGCGAGGCCGAATATCGGATGCTTTATGATCAGCAGCCTGTCATGTTGCTGACTATCGACAGACAGTCACGTATCCAGTCAATCAATGAGTGTGTGACAGAGTGGCTGGGCTATGCCAAGCGAGAGCTGCTCGGCCATAAAGTGACTGATTTTTACCGCGATGAAGTCAGTTCTCCTTACGAGTTGGTGACTAAGCGCAGTCAGTCCGGTGACAAGATCTGGCGTCGGGAGATTTGCTATGTCAACTGTTACGATGAAGAGATATGGATTCGTGAGTCAATCCGGACGACGCAGGTGAAATCGCAGTTGCTGCTGGTGGGTGAGGATATTACCAACCACCGCCGGATGGAGTCCATGCTCCGTCATCAGGCGCTCAGGGATCCGTTAACCGACCTTTATAATCGAAACCATTTTGAACGTATCCTGACTGAAAAACTGAGAAGTGTTAACGAGGAGGGATTAACCCACGCGCTTTTCTACATCGACCTCGATCAGTTCCGGGTGATCAACGACACCCTGGGTCATGAAGCTGGCGATAAGGCGCTTAAATTCACCGCCAGAAAGTTACTGAGCCTGTTACCGGATGAAGCCATAGTGGCCAGACTGGGTGGTGATGAGTTCGCCATTATTTGCTCTGACTGCGACGATCAGGAAGCCCTTGAAATTGGCCACCATGTCCTTGAGCAGCTCAACGAGACGGAACTCTACTGGAACCGCGTTCGTATGTCTCTGGCCTGCTCTATCGGCGTCAGGCTGTTGGACAGAAGTGTTTCGTCACCGCAGCAAGCTCATGCTCAGGCTGACACTGCCTGCTACGCAGCGAAAGACAAGGGTCGTGCAAGATTACACGTTTATCGACAGGACGATGAAGAGGTGCTCCGGCGTGAGCGCGAGATGGCATTTGTGAACCAAATTCATTCTGCCCTGTCCGAAGACCGCTTTGAGATTTACGCCCAGCCTATCGTGCCTGTTGCGGACAACAGAAATGGCAAAATGTATTTCGAAATCCTTGTCCGCCTTCGGGATGAACATGGCGATATGGTGCCTAACGGTCTTTTCATTCCAGCGGCTGAGCGATATAACATTGCTCACTTGATTGATGCAGAGGTCGTGCGGAAAACCCTGCGTTGGTTTCAGGAAAACCCCGAGTATGTTGAACGTATCGGGATGATCTCGCTTAACCTTTCCGGTCGCTCAATGGTGAATGACGGATTTGTGAGCCTTCTGATGTCGTCGATAAAGTCGAGCGTGATCCCGAGTGAAAATCTGTGCTTCGAAGTTACCGAGACCGCAGCGATCAGCAATATGTCTGATGCCATTGAGGTACTGACATCACTCAAAGCACTCGGGTGCAGTATCGCATTGGATGATTTTGGCTCTGGCTTGTCATCCTTTGGTTATTTGCGGCAGTTACCCATCGACTTAGTGAAAATTGATGGTCAGTTCGTCTGCGGCATTGATGAAGATGAAACGGATTTCTTGATTGTAAAAGCTATTCAAGAGCTTGCTCATCAAATGGGTAAGAAGACGGTTGCCGAATTTGTTGAGAGTCGGGAAATCCTGTCGCGACTTGAAACGCTGGGTGTTGACTATGCACAGGGCTACCACCTCGGTCGTCCTCAGCCAATGGTTTCTCTGGTCAAGTCAGCCTTCCCGGAAATTGAGCAGGTAAGCTAACTCGGTAACGACTGACTGTGCTTGTGCGCTGCGCCTGATATACTCTGCGGGTTTTAATCACGGGAGAATTCAGGTGCAGATTGCTTTACTCGACGAATCGGCGTCATCTGACCGCCAGCTCAGTGAATTGGCTGAACGTTGGGGGCTGACTCATGATGATGATTCACCATTTGCTCTGGTTCTGACACCGCAGCGGCTTGAACTTCGTAAGACCGACGAACCAAAGCTCGGTGCTATTTATGTTGACCTGGTGGGTGGTACTGCAGGTCATCGCCGTAAGTTTGGCGGCGGAAAAGGGCAGGCTATAGCGAAAGCCGTTGGTCTGAACAAAGGCGTTACACCGAGAGTACTGGATGCCACTGCTGGGCTAGGCCGTGATGCATTTGTGCTGGCGTCTCTGGGCTGTCAGGTTGTTATGATAGAGCGAAACCCTGTCGTTGCAGCCCTGCTGGATGATGGACTCACCCGCGCAAAAGCGGATCCTGAAATCGGTACTTGGGTCAGTGAGAGAATGAGCCTGAGTCATGCCACCAGTCAGGACGCACTGGCTAAACTGGCCGAAGATCCCGATTTTGATAGGCCAGACGTCGTCTATCTTGACCCCATGTATCCTCACAAGAAAAAATCAGCATTGGTAAAGAAAGAAATGCGGGTATTCCAGTCGTTGGTGGGCAGCGATATGGATGCTGACGCCCTGTTTGAGCCGGCTTTTGCGTTGGCAATGCGTCGTGTAGTGGTAAAACGCCCGGATTATGCGGAGCCACTGGCAAATCAATCACCATCAACCAAAATCGAAACGAAGAAAAATCGGTTTGATGTCTACGTTAAGACAGCAATGTGCTGAATTAAGGTGATATAAATTGAGGGAAATATTAGCCACGCTAAGCCGCTCGGGGTAGCTCACCCGCAAGCAGTAAAAGGAATGAGATAACATGGCGAAGACCCTGTGCAAGTGGCGTAATGCCCAGATTGAAAGTGAACTGAAGGTTTTGAAGAAGCTGGTGAAAAAACCAGATGTTGTGTGCAGCAAGTGTGCCCGGGTTGCCAACACCAAGAAAGTGTTATGTAAACCCATGTCGATGAAATAAACCAATCTTAGAAATCAGTATCTCTCTTCAGAGCGAGATACTGATTTACTCATCAGAAAGTGTTGTGAAATATCTTTTCATCATCCGTTAGTGTCTATTTACTGGTGACGATGAGCCATAATCTCTTCTTGCTTCAGATACCCTACCAATTATTTCACTGGTCAACGTCGGCTAAGACGGCTTAATTATTTGAACCTTCTACCGTAGTAAAGGCGAATAGTGCTTTCAGAATAGCTGGGATTAGGCTGGTGATAAGGCTGCCAATAAATATATTTCACAGATATTTCTTCTATGATTTCGGTCTCTATGCGTGCCCAGTATCAGTGAGGATTGGCGCACGATAGGTCTGTCAGTTTTGGTAAACCTCACTAAAAGGTGGAAATAAAAAACGCCCAAATGGGCGTTTTCTTGTCGAAATGTTATTGCTGAATATTACGCTTTGTTGGGCAGGGCCATTCGTAATGCCTGACGGGAGACATTGTTCGCTTCACCCGATTCGTTGAGTTTCTCCAAGGTATCAACCAGCAAGGCGTAGTCGGCGACATCCGGTCTTACCTCCAAGGCTTTTTCGAGGTGCTCACGGGCTTGCTGGTAATTACCATCGCGGAAGTTCAGCTGACCCAATGCGCTGTGAGTCACTGGGTTATTCTCGTTGTATCTCAGTAAATCTTTAAGAACAACAATCGCCGGGTGATAGTCACTCAGAGTTAGTTCTGGCACCAGCGCAATCAGCTTTTCATCAGGATTTTTCTTCAACGATTCTTTGAGCAGGGTAAATGCTTCATTATCAGCACTGCGTTCAATCAGCAGGTTCACCAGACACTTGATGCTATCTGGTTGCTGACGTAGCTGACGGGAAAGGCTATGCCAGTGTGTGAGTAACCCTTCACTCCCTTTATGGCCAGCGATCTGCGTCATCAGTCCGCACTCTGCTTCGATGTTAAGCTGTTTCTTTTCATCGTCGGTGATCACTGACACTTTCTTCAGCAACGGAAGCAGCTGTAACAGCGACTTCCACTCGTTGAGCTTGATGTAAGTGTCTTTGAGCAATGAAAGCATCATAGGGTTGCGTGGATGATGTTGTTTCAACCCCTCAAGGTTTGCCAACGCTTCTTCATACTGCTCCTGACGGAACTGCAGCTTGGCTTTGGTCAGAGTCATCGCCAGTTCATTATCTCCGCAGTCAGCGGCACGCTGGAGATAGCGATCCCTTTCGTCGGCATCACCACGGCTTTGAGCAGCTTCTGCTGCAGCAAGATAATTCAGCAGCGGCGCTTCACTGTGTGGAGCAGCTTTAATCACCAGTTTCTCAGCCTGTTTCCAGTTACCTTCAACCAGTTTCAGCAGACCGTTGTTTGTCAGCTCACGTGCTTTGCGGCGTTTACGTCCACTGAACCAGCTACGGGTGGATGTCATGCTTGATAGCATGGCGCGCAGAAGATATTCGATAAGGAAAAAGACCCCGAACAAGGCCACAATCAAAATGAGCATGGTAGTCAGGCTCATTTCCAGCGTCTGGTCGGCCGCAGAGATCAGGACATATCCCTGATTACCAGCCAGCTCAGGGCCGACAATCAAGCCAGCAATGAGGGCGGCAATCAACAAAATGATCTTAATCATAGTGTGGTGTCCCCCGCATCGACATGCGCCAGATTACGCTGCAGGCGGTCTGCCACCAAGTCACTGATCAGCGACTGACTGGACAGTTTTTCTGGATAGGAAACCTGAACAGATTGCAGATTAAGTTGTTTTAGCTCTGCGAGGAAGCTCTTGGTTGACTCTGCGTCCTGATTATAAAAACGTTTGGTCCACTCTTCGGCCATACTCAGCGATTCGTTGAACAATCGTCCCTGCTCGCGATAAACAGCCGTAATAGCCTGATCCAGTTTCGCCTTAACATTTTCCTGCAGTCTGAATGTTTGGGTCGGCGTCAGTAACGGGATCACACTGCCGTCGCGTTTGCGATAGGTGACGAACTGACCGACAAAGTCATTTAACGACGCCTTGAGGTTGTCTTGCCAGTCATTAACTGAAGAAGACACGGCAGGTACCTCTTCTTCCTCGGCTGCAGGTAGCACCGCATTTGCAAGAGGGAGACGACTTATCTGCTGCTGTAAACTCGACAAACGAAGTACGATACCATCGCGATCGATACGTTTGACGGCTTTTAGCGCCGTGATGTCGTTAGCCAGCGCTTTTCTGACGGGCATCAGGGATGGGTCATTGAGTTCGGCAATACGACGGTCTGCGGTCTGCATCAGGGCGGTTGCTGACATCACGTCGTGTTCCAACCAAAGTTTGCGACCAGCCTGTTTTACCAGATAGTCTGCTTCCGCTATCAGCCAGTCGTTAGGCCGTCTACCTTTCATGTCGGCCAGCGCCGTTTGCAAGCTGGTGATCGTTTGCGCTTGCTGCTCAATCAGCGTCTGCTGGTGGGTTTGCTTTTGAGTCGCATCGGCAAGGGCTTGCTGGGCGCGTTCCGCGTTAGCACGCATTTGTTGCTCAAGCGTACTCATTTGTTTGGCGAGAGTCTCCACGTCCTGTTGTGCCTGAAGAGCTTGTTGTTGGTCGTGATAATAGAGACCACCGCCCATTGCAAAGACGAGTATGATGGCTACAACAGCCAGCGCTTTTCCGCCTTTCTTCTCTTTTTTCTGATCTGTCTGGTTATTAGTAGGCGTGTCAGCAGCTTTTGCTGATGTCTTGCCAGCGTTCTTGGACGAAGTTGATGTTTCGGGTTTTCCTGTCCCGCTGTCCTTGGTATTTTTATTGTCTGTCATCCGAATTTCCCGGGTTATGCATATTGACCAGTGCCGAATAAAATTGCGCATTTGACGCGCCTTCAACATTGGTCACTTTTGAAAATCCAATTTCTTTAGCCAGATTGTAAACTCGTCGGCTAGGCACCAGTATATGGCAGCGCTGCAACCAATGCCGATGATTATCTGAGACGCCCTTAAAAAGCAATGTCAACTGTTCGCCACTGGATACGACCAGCGTGTCGACCTGAGCAGCAGCCCACTCATCCAGTGCGGACAAATATTGCTCATCCGACCAGTTTCGCCGATAGACGGCTAAATAGCAAACATTGGCACCGCGCTGTTGCAGGGTTTGGGAGAGAAGTTCACGCCCGGTATCCGCACGCAAAATCACAATATCCTTACCGTCAGGGTGCTGAAGCTGCGGTAGGGTGAGTAACCCCTCACTGTCTTCCCTTAAAGGTGTGTGTGCGGATACGTCTGCCAGTTCCTCCCAATAACTGGCCGTTCTCTCGCCAACAGCGATGTAGGTCAGGTCGTCACGCCATTCTGCTTTATCTTTCTGCAATTGCTGGCAGGAAAACTCCACAGCGCGGCGACTGATGACAATGACTATGCTGTCAGCTGGCAAGCGGTTCAGTGTTTTTGTCAGGATGGGTAACGCATCTCCTGATGTAAAAGTGAGCATGGGTGCAGACAGGGCCGAGAGCCCTGCCTTTTCGAGTTCTTTTACCAGTGCTTCAGATTCAGGCGCTGGTCGAACTACCGCAATGGTCACGAAGACGCCGAATGGTAAAGCTTGTCGAGAATAGGTCTAGCACCATCTGACAACAACTGTTCAGCCAGACCCGCGCCCAACTCTTCGGCCTTCTCAAGAGGACCAGTGACTTCTCCGCGGATAATTTCACTACCATCTGGTTCACCAACCAGTGCGCGAAGGTAAATCTGGTCTCCCTGTATGACTGAATAGCTGCCAATCGGAACCTGACAGCCACCTTGTAGATGATTGTTCATTGCACGCTCACACAGTACGCGAACAGAGGTATTTGCGTCGGAAAGTGGCTCAAGAAGAGTGCGCACACGCTTGTCATCAAGGCGGCACTCAATTCCAACAGCGCCCTGGCCAACAGCAGGTAAGATTTCCTCAGGTTCAATTGGCATCCGGATACGGGATTCAAGCCCCAGACGTTTTAAACCTGCGGCTGCGAGAATAATGGCATCGTAATCGCCGTTATCCAGTTTACCGAGACGCGTCCCCACATTACCACGCAGATCTTTGACAACCAGATCAGGGCGTTTAGCTCGAACCTGACACTGACGTCGAAGACTGGATGTACCCACCACTGCTCCTTCGGGAAGAGCGTCGAGGGATTCATACTGGTTTGAGACAAATGCGTCGCGTGGATCACCGCGCTCGCAGATGGTTACTAAACCCAAACCTTCAGGGAAGTCTACCGGAACATCCTTCATAGAATGTACTGCAATATCGGCGCGGCCATCCAACATTGCCTGCTCTAATTCTTTTACAAACAGACCTTTACCACCCACTTTCGATAGCGGTGAGTCCAGAATGATGTCTCCTTTAGTGACCATTGGCACCAGCTCGACAACAAGGCCGGGGTGACTTGCTTCGAGCGCGCTTTTGACAAATTCAGCCTGCCACAGGGCCAGTGGGCTTTGGCGGGTCGCAATACGAAGAGGAGATGAATTCATAGTTTTTTCCGTCAGTTTGGTATGTGTTAATCGTACCACTGCTCTTCCCCCGTTGATAAGTTTGATCTGTTTAAGGAGGTGACGTGGTGCATTAACCGAGTAGATAGGCTATAGTTTTGTGATCGTGATCGAGGTAACCTGCCTGTAAATCGAGCATTTAAGTGTGATCTAAGTCATTAGTGGTTCTTTTTTAAGAATTCATGTTGTCCTGATCACAAAAATGGTCATATATTGAACGGTAGGGTGGGCAAAAACAAAACAAGTTGATGACTTTACGCTCCACCTCAAAAGTGTTAGATTGATCACGTTTTTATCCCTGTTAGGCGCCACCTCTCGGTTTTTGCCTTTTCAGGTTGACAGGATGTCGGCGAGATTGGATGTTTCCTTTGCAAAATTATGTTGATCAGCAAATAGCGAGATTAGACACCTTCAATCAATTACGATTGGAGCGTGCACGTAGCGCGATGCACACTCAGGCACAGAGTGTTTTCAATGTATTGCCTGTATTACTGCACTACAACCATCCTGCCATTCCCGGTTATGTTGACCAGGATGTGGCGCACGGTATCGCCTCTTTTTCCCTTAACGATTATCAAAAAGAATTCGTCAGCGACTGTATGCTGACATTCGGACACGCTCTCCCCTTGCAGACTCCCGATAAGGTTTTACCTATTAAGGGTATGTTTTCTATGGGCAGTACCGCGTCAATGGGACAAAGCTTTACCAGTGACTTGGATATTTGGGTGTGTGTTCAACCTTGGGTAACAGAGGATGAGCGGGCTTCAATCGACAGCAAATGCTCATTGGTGTCTGACTGGGCCATGACGCAGGGTGTCGAAGTTAACTTCTTCATGATGTGTGAAAACCGCTTCCGCAAGAACCTCTGTCAGGAAATGACCTCTGACAACTGCGGGTCGAGCCAACATTACCTGTTACTTGATGAGTTTTACCGTTCGTCTGTGCACCTCGCAGGGCAACGTCTTCTGTGGTTTATGGTTCCGCCCGAAATGGAAGCCTGTTACGAAGACTACGTCGTTCAGCTGGTTGAAAATAGTGACATTGAACGGCATGAGTGGGTCGATTTTGGTGGTTTGCCCTCAATACCCGCAGAAGAGTACTTTGGCTCCAGCCTTTGGCAGCTATACAAGAGCATAGATTCACCTTATAAATCCGTCCTTAAAGCCATCCTTTTAGAATCTTACTCATGGGAATATCCCGGTACTCAGCTTTTGAGCGTCGACGGCAAGCGACGATTCTTTGCGGGTATGCTCGATGTCTACCAGTCTGACGCTTATTACCTGATGCTTGAGAAAGTGACCCGATACCTCGAAGGTATTGGAGATCAGCGCCGTCTGGATTTGGTTAGACGTTGTTTCTATCTCAAAACACATGAGAAGCTGACCCGTGATCCCGGTCCGAGCTCAGTACCGTGGCGTCGTGAAGTATTGTGTATCTTGACCCGTGAATGGGGCTGGGATAACGAAAAACTGGCTTGTCTGGACAACCGCCGTAACTGGAAAGTAGAAGAGGTGAAAGAGGCCCATAATGAGCTGCTTGAAGCACTCATGCTGAGCTATCGTAACCTGATTCGCTTCGCACGCCGTAACGACATCACATCATCGATAAGTCCAGAAGAAATCAGTATTCTGGCACGCAAGCTATACGCTGCGTTCGAGGAGTTACCGGGTAAAGTTACCCTTCTTAATCCACAGTTGTCCCCCGATCTGCATGAGCAGGACTTGTCGTTTATTCAGGTGCCAGAAGGGCGAAATAATCCGCCGGGCTGGTATCTTTACAAGCACTCTTTGATTCCGCACGACATTATCGGCCGCTCACCGTTGGAGCATAACCGTTACTTGTCGAAGTTGGTGTCATGGGCATTTTTTAATGGGCTACTGACCGAGTCAACATCGCTGCATTCAGTGGTAAGAGACTGTGATGTGGACATTGATAAGCTTTATCAGCTTGTCAGTGACATCCGCAATACGTTCCCAATCCGTCGCCCGCAGCCTTCGTTGAAAGCGTTGTCGAGCCCCTGCGAAATACGCAAGCTAGCTTTATTCGTTAACCTTGAGGATGACCCAACGAATATCCTGAAACAGCCTGCTGTGCGTTTTGACTTCCGCAATACTGACATTTTTAGCTACGGCCCTGATCAGAAATGTTTGGTCGGCAGCATTGATATGGTGTACCGCAACTCGTGGAATGAGGTGCGTACCCTAAACTTTTCTGGCCCTAATGCCATTCTGGATGTACTTAAAACCCTGCTGGGTAAAATGCATCAGGATGCGATGGCACCGGAATCGGTCGATGTGTTCTGCTACAGCGGAAAAATGCGCGGTCTGATCCGTAACTTGGTTTATCAGCTGGTTGCCGAGTGTATAGAAATGAGGTTGCAGCCTGTCGATCAGGAGAAGCGTCGTCGTTTCAAAGCATTGCGTGTTGCTGACAAAACATTTGGCCTCTTTTTTGAGCGTCGTGGCGTGTCAGTGCAGAAGCTTGAAAATTCTGTCGACTTTTATCGCAGTATCTCCACCAATAAGGTTAATGGTTCACCATTGATGCTGATGGATAACGACAAGGAGATACAACCACCGGAAGCGGTAGACGCGTTTGCCAGTGAGGGACTGATTCAGTTCTTCTTTGAAGATTGCGATAAAGGCTACAACATTTACGTGTTGGACGAGAATAACCGGGTTGAAGTGTATCGGCAGTGCCACGGTGACAAGGAAGAGGTGATTCAGGGCGTTAACCGCTTTTACACCTCGTCTGCTAACGACAAAGTCAGCTTCAGCAGTCATACGGTTAATTTTAATCTGCCGCAGTTTTATGACATCGTTCGTCTTGAGGGTGGCCGGGTGCAGGTGATTCCGTTTAAAAGCGATAAAAACTGGCCACGGCACAACAGCAGAGATTTTGGCAGCCTGCCGCCGCAGGCCGCATCAATGAAATAGGGTTACCAGACTACATCTTCGCCTGCGTGCTTTGAGCACTCCTGTTTGACCATGTCCATGAAGAGCGTATTGGTTCGGGTACACACCCATTGCTCGTCACGATAGGCGAAGTGGTAGCCCCCAGATTTTGAAGCCAGCCATATTTCCTGCATCGGTTCTTGACGGTTAATAATGACCTGACTTCTGTCTTCAAATTCCAGTGTCATCACGTTACCCGTTGTTTCATAGTCGATGTCAGCACCACTTTCATCAATGCCTTCTTCGATGATCAGCCATTCTTTATCGACCAACTCGTGGTATTGGCTTGTATTCATTGTTTTCATCCTATTGCTTTTCAGTGTGTTGATGCGATTATAGAGGGCATTAACTCTTGGATCACTGGCAAACTCAATGCGACCTATTCTGAATGTATTTTTGTTTCTGACAATCGTTATCCTATCTGGCTGCGGCCAGCGTGGTGCTTTGTACTTCCCCGACGACGTACAAGCCACTCAGGACGGCGGTGCAGGCAGTAATCAGCAGAGTACCGTACCAGAAAATACCAAGACACAGTAAGACGAAAGAACAGGGAAGAAAATAGCTTGGATTACTTCAATTATCATCAGGACGGTCAGCTGTGGGCTGAAGATGTCTCACTTGAGAGCCTGGCAGAGCAACATGGCACGCCACTGTATGTCTACTCTCGGGCTACTTTTGAACGTCACTGGAACGCGTTTGATACGGCCGCCGGTGATCACCCCCATTTGGTATGTTATGCCGTCAAAGCCAACAGTAATCTGGGCGTACTGAGTGTACTTGCTCGTCTGGGTTCTGGATTCGACATTGTGTCACAGGGAGAACTCGAGCGGGTTCTGGCTGCGGGTGGTGATCCGAAGAAAATAGTTTTTTCAGGTGTAGGTAAAACGGCAACCGAAATGCGTCGTGCGCTGGAACTGGGAATAAAATGCTTCAATGTGGAGTCTGAGGCCGAGCTGGACCGTCTTAACGAGGTCGCAGGTCAGGTGGGTGTTGTTGCACCGATCAGTCTGCGCATTAATCCTGATGTCGATGCGAAAACTCACCCTTACATCTCAACCGGGCTAAAAGAGAACAAGTTCGGTATCTCGTTTGATCGTGCACGTGAAGTGTATCGCTATGCATCGGAGCTACCTCATCTCAATGTGCAGGGGATAGATTGTCACATTGGCTCACAGCTTACCGACTTGGCTCCTTTTATTGAGTCTACAGACAGGCTGCTGGGTCTCATCGATCAACTTCGTGAAGACGGTGTCGAAATTTGCCACCTTGATGTGGGTGGTGGCCTTGGTGTGACCTACAACGATGAGAAGCCGCCTCAGCCCTCTGAATATGCCAGTGCGTTACTGGAAAGATTACAGGGACATAAGGATATCGAGCTGATTTTTGAACCTGGCCGGGCGATCGCAGCTAACGCTGGCGTGTTACTGACCCGTGTTGAGTACCTTAAGCACAACGAAGAGAAAAACTTTGCCATTATTGACGCTGCGATGAACGATTTGCTCCGTCCTTCCCTTTATCAGGCATGGCAAGACATTATCCCTGTTACACCGCGTGACAGTGAAGCTAAAACCTATGATTTAGTTGGACCAGTCTGCGAAACGGGCGATTACCTTGGCAAGAACCGCAGTTTAGCATTAGAGGCAGGTGATTTGCTTGCAGTTCGTTCTGCTGGCGCCTACGGTTTTGTTATGTCGTCGAATTACAACAGTCGTTGTCGGGCCGCCGAAGTACTGGTCGACGGCAATGTTGCTCATGTTGTCCGTCAGCGTGAAACGCTGTCAGAGCTTTGGCAACAAGAGCAGGTTCTCCCCCAATAGAGGCACGAATGCAGATACAATTTTCTAAAATGCATGGTTTGGGTAACGACTTTGTAGTTGTAGATTGTGTTACTCAAAACGCATTTTTTTCACCAGATATGATCCGCCGGCTGGCGGATCGCAACACTGGTATTGGTTTTGACCAGCTATTGGTCGTGGAACCGCCCTATGATCCGGAGAGTGACTTCCACTACCGGATCTTCAACGCCGACAGCAGTGAAGTGTCCAACTGTGGTAATGGTGCTCGTTGCTTTGCTCGCTTTGTCCGCATGAAAGGTCTGACCAACAAATATCAAATTAATGTCAGTACCAGTTCAGGCAAGATGATCCTGAACATAGACAAAGACAACATGGTGCGGGTAGACATGGGTGAACCCATTTTTGTGCCGTCTAAAATCCCTGTCCGTGCCAATGCAGAAGAGAAAACCTACATACTTCGCGTGGCTGACAAAACTTTATTTGTCGGCGCTGTCAGTATGGGAAATCCCCATTGCGTCACCGTAGTTGATGATGTGGATACCGCAGACGTGAGCACGTTAGGTCCTTTGATCGAATCACACGAGCGCTTCCCCGAGAAAGTGAATGCTGGTTTCATGCAGGTGGTATCGAGAGACGCTATCCGTCTACGTGTCTACGAACGTGGTGCGGGTGAAACACTGGCTTGTGGCACAGGGGCCTGCGCTGCTGTCGCAGTGGGCATTGTTCAAGGGCTGCTGGATGACAATGTTGAGGTGACATTGCCTGGCGGAAAACTTTATATCCAGTGGCGCGGACCGGGCCATCCTCTGATGATGACGGGACCAGCCTCACATGTTTACGATGGACAGATAACAGTATGACAGACATCTCACGGATAACCCCTCCTGAGACCCTGAACAGTGAAGACGTACTCCGCTACTTAGAAGACAATCCTGAGTTTTTTCGTTGCCATCCTGAAAGCTTGCAGCACATCCGAGTCAGTCATGATGAGAGGGGCACAGTCTCATTAGTTGAAGCCCAGCTTGATAGACTCAGAACACGGGTTACCGAGCTGGAGGAAGAAATCACCCAGTTAATGGGAATCGCTGCGGGAAACGAGCAGCTTTTCAGGTCGTTTTCTGTCGCACATCAGGCGCTGTTTACTGCCAATGAGTTATCTGATGTTCACACTGCACTGGCAACGTTAGCGGAAAGGCTACAGCTAAAAGTCAGCCTGCGCCTTTACCAGACGAATGAGCCATCACCTTTGACCCGTCAGTCCGTAGATAAATTGTGCGCCAGCCGCTTTTCCGGTCAGCGTCTTTATCTGGGCCGTTTGCGCCGTCAAGAGGGTGAGATTTTTGTCAGCGAGGCGCCTGAGCTTGGTTCGTACGCGATTTTGCCCATCTTCTTTTCTCAAGAGCTTGGGTTTTTGACGTTTGCCAGTCAAGACGGTGGGCACTTCCAACCCAGTATGGACACCCTTTTTCTTGAGCAACTGGCTGACCATATTGCGGTTCTCCTGAGTCGTTGGCAGGTTGAGGTATGAGCCTACCCGCAACACTGACAAAACCTCTCTCGTTGTTTTTCGACTATATGATAAGAGAGAGGGGTCTTAGTACTTACACCGAGAAAAATTATCGCAGGCAACTCGAACCCATTGCTGAATTTTTGGCGGGACAGGACATTTTTCAATGGCATCAGGTTGATGCGGGTTGGGTAAGACAGATTGCCAGTCAGGCAAAACGCGATGGGCTAAAGCCCGGCAGTATCGCTCTGCGCCTTTCTGCTCTTCGCAGCTTCTTTGATTATCTTGTTCATCGCGGTGATCTTAGCGCCAATCCTGCCAAAGGTGTGGCTGCGCCCAAGCAGGGGCGCGCTCTGCCGAAAAACCTCGACGTAGATGAAATAAACCAGCTGATGTCGGTGGATGAAGACGATCCACTGGCTATTCGCGATCGTGCAATGATGGAACTCATGTACGGAGCTGGCCTGCGTCTGTCGGAGCTGATTGGCCTTGACGTGCGGGATATTGCCCTTCGAAAGGGCGATCTGCGTGTCATAGGTAAGGGCGATAAAGAGCGTATTGTTCCTTTTGCCGGACAGGCTAAAGAGTGGCTGATGAACTGGCTGCGGGTCAGGGGGCAGTTACTGAAAGGACCGGAAAACGCATTATTTTTGTCGAAGTTAGGAAACCGTATTTCAGCCCGGGCCGTACAAAAGCGTATGGCTGAATGGGGACAGAAACAATCGGTTAACAGCCATATCAACCCGCATAAACTTCGACACAGTTTTGCGACCCATATGTTGGAGTCGTCTGGGGATTTGCGTGCGGTGCAGGAATTGCTGGGTCATGCGGATTTGTCCACGACCCAGGTGTATACCCACCTTGATTTTCAACACCTTGCTAAGGTGTACGACGCCGCCCATCCGAGAGCCAGACGAAAAAAATAGGGAATGTGATGAAATTTTACCGTCGCCTCGCGCCTTTTCAGGCACTGACTTTCGATCTCGATGACACCCTTTACGATAACCGCGTGGTGATCATGCGCGCTGAGCGAGCTTTGAAAAAATGGCTGCTTGATCATTGTCCGGCCATGGAGGCGTTTGACACAGCGGCATGGCAGAAAATGCGTCAGGATGTCCTCGACGCTAAACCGGACTTGTTCGGCTTTATTACTGAGATCCGCGCGGCAGTTCTCCGTCTGGCGGCGACCCGTTGTGGGCTGTCAGAGCAAGCGGCGGCGGCCTTGTCTGCTGATGCCGTGGCGTTTTTCCTCCATCACCGCAGCGACATTACTGTGCCAGAGGCTGCTCGGGAACTTATCATAGATATCAGTCAGCATTATCCGCTGGTGGCTATGACCAATGGCAACGTGGATACTGACAGATTGGGGTTGAACCCTTACTTTTCTGCCATTTATCGTGCTGGTGAGCACGGAGCACCCAAGCCTGCCGCAGATTTGTTTGCGCGTGCTCAATCTGCATTGGAATGTTCCTATGGGGAAATATTGCATGTCGGTGACCATTTGAAAGCAGATATCCGTGGGGCAAAAAGGCTGGGTATGCAAACATGTTGGTTGAACGAGAGTGGTCAGTCATTGCGTCACCAGCGTCATGCGACAATGCTTCCGGATGTCGAGATCTCGACGCTGGGACAATTGCGAACTCTGTTGCCTGAGCTCTAAGAGGGTTACTTACTTTTGGTGATTTTATCTACTGCCAACATACCAGGACCTAACACCACATTGGCCAGCAGCATCACACCCCACATCTGATGGTCAAAAAAACCTTTATCCCACAATGTTGGATAAGAGACCACAGCGACAATGTTGAACACAAACAGTGCAAGTGCAGCAGGTCTTGCCAGCAGACCTAAGGCGAGAAAAACAGGTAACACCAGCTCCGCACCGGTTGCGAGATAGGCAGCGAAAACGGGCGGTAGCAGTGGAATATTGTATTCGTACTCGAACAGCAACAAAGTACTGTCCCAGCCAGAAAGTTTAATCATTCCGGAACGGAAAAATACCCAAGCGACCCACAGGCGGCATACCAGCAGCAGTGCGGGGGTCAAAGGGGCCAGAAGGTTTTCAATCAGGGAATCTGCGCGCCGAATAAGCTCACTCATCATTGTTCTCCTTGTGTTGGGCGGGCGAAGTGAGGGAGAAACCACTGAATACCCCGAGTTGAACCAAGTGCCTCAGTTGTGGCATCAGTTCAGGGGGAAGTGCTCCCAACGTTTGCTGCTGGCTTAATTCGATAAAGCGCAAGGCTTCATCGCTGAGCGGAATAATCTCAACACCAGCAAGCGTTTTTTTCATTAATGTTTGTTCAGGCTGTTCAATTCTTAATTGGCTTATAACATCGCGGTCATCAGCTTTTACTGCCTCCCAGAGACTGCGAATACAAAATAAACTGCGGTGCCAGCCTATGTTGGGTGCCGTGATCAGGCTCAGTTCGCCGATTTGCTCGGGTGTGAGTTTACTGAGCGCCTCTATGGGAAAAAGAGGAGCGTTATAGTCACGCTGACTGACCATTAGAAACTGCCACTCAAACCCTGCCATGTCAGCAAGGTAAGGCGCTGGTTCATGAATATTGGGTAATGAAGACAGGGTGTTATCAAATCCGAAGCCATACGTCTCGACTCTGGCGTCTGTCATCGGTGTAGTCAGCACATGGTGACGGGTTACACCGTCAAAACACTCTTCTCCGGCCAGCATTTTTACAGCGGGATATATCCTGTCCATGCTTTCTTTCAGAGATACCACAAACTGATTGCGATATATCTGCAGCAACGCCTCCTCAGAGCCTCTTCCCTTCAAATTGGGCATAGAGAAAGGCTGATAGTGCAACGCCTGACTAAATTGCCGTTGCAAATTAGCTAAATCTTTCACGATGCACTCTCGACCTGAGAGGAGGTGAGTGCCTCACTGGCAATGTCCCGAGCTTTTTGTGCTTCGTTAAGAAGCACATCAGGTTCTGGTAAATCAGCATCCCACTCGATCAGGGTTTTACACATGCCATGTTTGGCAACCCAGTAATGGTAGAGATGCCAGACGGGTTCAGAAACAGGGCGGCTATGAGTATCTATCCAGATTTCACCGCTGTCAGTTGAAGACACGGTATACCCTGCCAGATGAATTTCCTGCACCGTTGTTGGGTCAATGGCCTCCAAATACGCTTTGCTGTCAAAGCCGTGGTTAAAGGCACTGACGTGAATATTATTGAGGTCAAGCAGCAGTCCACACTGTGTTCGCCTTTGCACCTCTACCAGAAATTCCCACTCCGGCATGGTTGAATGTGAAAAGGACAGGTAACTTGAGGGGTTTTCAACTAACAGCTGACGTCCGAGATAATCCTGAGTTTGGCTGACATTGCGACAGAATACATCTAACGCCTCTTCGGTGTAGGGCAGCGGCAGGAGATCGTTAAAATACTGGCCGTCAACACTGCTCCAACTCAGGTGCTCAGACACCAGAATTGGGTTAACCGCATCAACGAGGGTTTTCAGCTGGGCAAGATGCGCGGGGTTTAGCTGGTCAACAGACCCAAGCGACAACCCGACGCCATGGCAGCTTATGGGGTACTGTTCCCTGAGTGACATCAGGGTGGTGTGAGACACCGAACCGGGACGGAAGTAATTTTCACTGTGAATTTCAAGCCATCCGATATCAGGCCTGTTTTGCTGAAAGTAGTCATGGTGTTGTCGACGAAGACCGACACCTACCTGATTCTCGATTGAAATATTCACATTACGCTCCGGTTCAGTATCAAACTGTCATTTAGCTGTCAGCGAGCTTCCCGCCAGACGATCACAAAGCTTTTCAGGCATCAGAATGAAAGCATCTTTCTGACCATCGACCGTTGACGTTCCTGCACAAGAGCTGTTCGAGGTTGCGCAGTCGTTTTTACCCGCCTGAGCGACGCCATAACATTTTACTTTTGCTTCTTTTGCCATAGCAGGTGCCGATGTCAGAGCTGTTGCACCCATTGCCAGTAAGCTGGTTACAGCTGCAGCAGCAGCGATATTAGACTTTTTCATTTTTAATCCTCTTGAAATATCGATAAGTGGACAAGCATGTCCTTATTTGCGATTTGCACATTAAGAGAAAGGCAGAACAGATATTTAATTTCGATTTTTATAGAATTTTTTTTCTGAGCTGAGCGTTTTTGTTTTAACTAATTAGAAAAAAACAACAAAAAAACAGTGAGTGAACAGGGGAGAAATTATTCTTGCTGCTGGTATAATCTCTAACCAGTGTATATATAACCAGTGAATTAAAGATGGATGTTTCCTACCTGATTGATGGTCTTAACGATAAACAACGCGAAGCGGTGGCTGCTCCTCTGGGCAATCATCTTGTTCTCGCCGGTGCTGGCAGTGGTAAGACCCGGGTATTGGTCCATCGAATTGCCTGGTTGATGCGTGTTGAACAGGCCTCACCCTTCTCGGTGTTGGCGGTAACCTTTACCAATAAAGCTGCCGCAGAAATGCGCAGCCGTATTGAGCATTTAATGCAGGGGACGGCATCCGGGCTTTGGGTTGGTACCTTCCACGGTTTATGTCATCGCATTTTGCGGGCGCATCACCTTGATGCCAATTTGCCTCAGGACTTTCAGATCCTCGATTCTGATGATCAGCAACGCCTGCTTCGTCGACTGATCAAGGCGCAGAATCTTGACGATAAACATTGGCCTGCCCGTCAGGCATCCTGGTATATCAACGGCAAAAAAGACGAAGGTCTACGCCCCCGCCATATTGATGCAGGCCATGATCCGGTCGAAAAAACATGGTTGCGGGTTTATGCCGCCTATCAGGAGGCCTGTGATCGTGCGGGGCTGGTCGATTTTGCTGAACTGCTGCTTCGTTGTCATGAGCTACTGCGCGACAAAGCCCACATCCGCGAGCACTATCAGGCCCGGTTCCAGCACATACTGGTGGATGAGTTTCAGGATACCAACAACATCCAATATGCTTGGCTGCAAATGATGGCAGGCAATCAGGCCAACGTGATGATTGTCGGTGATGATGACCAGTCCATTTACGGCTGGCGCGGAGCAAAGATTGAGAATATTCAACGTTTTCTGGGTGACTTCTCTGGCTCACAAACCATCCGGCTTGAGCAGAATTACCGCTCTACAGGTAACATCCTCAACGCTGCCAATCAGCTGATTGCCAACAATGCTGAGCGTATGGGTAAAAACCTATGGACTGAGGGGAAAGAAGGCGAGTTGATTTCTGTGTACAGCGCCTTCAACGAGTTGGATGAAGCGCGTTTCGTGGTCGGTAAAATCAAGACCTGGCAGGATGAAGGTGGGACACTTAATGATACCGCGATGTTGTACCGCAACAATGCCCAGTCGCGGGTGTTGGAAGAAGCCCTCATCCAAGCTGGCCTGCCGTACCGGATTTATGGCGGTATGCGCTTCTTCGAACGTCAGGAAATCAAGGACTCGCTGGCGTACCTGCGATTAATGGCAAACCGCCTCGACGATGCCGCATTCGAGCGGGTGGTCAACACTCCTGCGAGAGGTCTCGGTGATCGCACGTTGGATACGATTCGAATGGCAGCCCGCGATCGGGGTGCCACCATGTGGGAAGCCAGTAACCAGTTACTTGAGGAAAAAGCGCTTGCCGGACGTGCTGCCAACTCTCTTCGTCGGTTCATTGAACTGGTCAATGCCCTTGAGGACGACACCCGCGAGATGGCTCTGTTCCAGCAAACCGACTACGTGATTCAGCATTCTGGGCTCAAAGCTATGTATGAGGCGGAGAAAGGTGAAAAAGCGCAGGCGCGTATAGATAACCTTGAAGAACTGGTGACAGCCACACGTCAGTTTGAGGTGCCGGAAGAAGTTGAAGAAGACATGACGCCATTGTCCGCTTTCTTGTCACACGCTGCCCTGGAAGCGGGCGAGGGACAGGCTGACGAGTTCGAGGACGCCGTCCAGTTAATGACGTTGCACAGCGCTAAAGGGCTCGAGTTCCCACTGGTATTCATGGTTGGTGTTGAAGAGGGGATGTTCCCAAGTCAGATGTCGTCAGAAGAGGCAGGGCGTCTTGAGGAAGAGCGCAGGCTTTGTTATGTCGGTATGACCCGGGCGATGAAGAAGCTCTACATCACTTTTGCTGAGATGCGTCGCGTATACGGCAAAGACAAATTCCACAAATCTTCCCGGTTCATCCGTGAATTGCCGGAGGAGTGTCTGGAAGAGGTTAGGATGCGCGCCAAAGTGACCCGTCCAGCCGCTGCCAGTGGCCGCTTTTCAACAACCCAAAGTCAGGAAAACTTCAATCAGACGGGATTCAGCCTTGGTCAGCGTGTTACCCATCCAAAGTTTGGTGAAGGCACCATCATCAACTTTGAAGGGAGCGGTAATCAGAGTCGGGTACAGGTTGCCTTCAATGGCGAGGGGATCAAGTGGCTGGTGACACAATACGCCAAACTTGAAGTGCTCGGTTAAAATGCTTTGTTCTATAACATATTAAAAGAAGCGGCCGAATGGCCGCTTCTTTGCGTTTACTTGGATGTGTCACTGAGCACTATACCTTCTCGCCTTGGATCTGCACCGCCTCGCAGACCATTTTTCTCGATCAGAATGGCGTGAATGCCAGAAGTCAGGTCTCGGATATTCACTTTAAAGCCAAGCGCTTCAAGCGGTGCCTTGAAAGACTCCGCTGTGCTGCCTTTCTCAAGATCATAGGTACCAAAACGGTTGACCAGGTGTGGCAGTTCAATGGCCTGCTGAATGCCGAGTCCCCAATCAAGGTGAGCAATCAGCGTCTTGGCTACATAACCGATGATTCTGCTGCCACCTGGCGAGCCAATAGCCAGATAAGGTTTCCCCTCATGCATCACAATGGTGGGTGACATGGATGAGCGTGGCCGTTTTCCCGGTTCAACACGGTTGGCGATGGGCACCCCATTTTTGTGTGACGAGAAAGAAAAGTCTGTTAACTCGTTATTTAATAAGAAGCCCCTTACCATGAGACGGGAACCAAACCCATTTTCAATGGTGGTGGTTATTGAGACCAGATTGCCGTCAGGGTCAACGATGCTGAAGTGACTGGTCGAGGGGAGTTCCAACGCATCATCATCAGCTAGCCTGATAGCATGACTGAATGCTGGCTCACCGGGTGACACACTGCTCAGTGCATTTTCGCCTTCAAGCAGTGAAGCACGCTGCTTTAAGTATTCGGGAGCCAGTAATCCCTCCACCGGGACAGGTACAAAATCGCTGTCCGCGACATAGCGTCCCCGGTCAGAAAATGCCAGTCTGGATGCATCACCGATAAGCCGCCAGCTTTGCACAGCATCTTTACCCATTGAACTGAGAGGGTAGTGACTGAGCATACCCAGAATTTGACCGACAGTGATCCCGCCTGAGGTGGGTGGTCCCATGCCGCAGACCTGATAGCTGTGATAGGCAGAACAGACAGGCTCGCGTTCTTTCACCCGATAAATAGACATGTCCTCCTTGCTCAGTACCCCGGGGTTACCCGGTGCCTGTTGAACTGTCTTAACGATATCATCGGCGATCTTGCCCTGATAAAAGTGGTCGATATTCTCGCTGACCAGCTTCAAGGTTTGTGCGTAGTCCGGGTTTTTCTTCATGTCCCCCGCTTTCAGTGGCGCTCCATCCGTGTCAAAGAAATAAGCTGCTGTACTTTCAAAGCGTTTCAGTTTTTCAGCATCTCCAGCAACCAATTTGGCCAGTCGGGGAGAGACAATAAATCCTTTTTCTGCCAGAGAGATAGCGGGTTCAAGTACCTGCTCCCAAGACAGTTTTCCATATTTTTTGTGGGTATCGTGAAGCAGTTTTAGTGTACCGGGCACGCCAACAGAACGGCCGCCGACAACGGCATCATAGAATCGCATTTTGTTGCCATCATCAAGCTGGAACAGGCGGGGAGTGGCGGCAAGCGGTGCAGTTTCCCGACCATCGAAGGTCGTCAGTCGATTAGCTTTATTGTCCCAGTAAACCAGTAAGGCGCCGCCGCCAATACCTGAACTTTGCGGTTCTACCAACCCCAGCACTGTCTGTACTGTCACCATGGCGTCAATGGCATTTCCACCTGCGTCGAGTATGGCTGCACCCGCCCGGCTAGCATAAGGGTTAGCGGCACTGACCATCCACTTCTTACCCGTGACTTCAGATACTTGTTGTGTGCCGGTTGCCAGTTCTGGTGCGATAGCATCCGTCACTTGCTCACAGAATGCAGGCTGAGTAAATGTCAGACCAAGCAGAATGTTGGAGGTGAGAAAAAAAGATGTGATTGGTTTCATTTTTGCACTCCGGTTGTTTTTTGCCCAGAGTACACTTGCACCGGAGTCACCGTCATTGCACATAAGTGGCTAATGACGGTTTTTTTTGAAAGTTAGACAGAAATCTAGACAGGATCTTCTGTCGGTTTTGGGTGAGCCGATTTATTTTTCTGGCTCTGCCGGATGGCATCGTAAATAAACAATGCCAGCGCGCACCAGATGAAACCAAATGTCGTGGCTTTATCGAGACTGAATGCTTCACCGAAGAAGGTAACAGCCATGAAAAACATAATACTGGGGCCGATGTACTGGAAAAAGCCCAGTGTGGACAGCCGTATCTTGGTCGCGGCACTGGTGAAGCAAAGGAGGGGTACTGTCGTTATCCAGCCAGCTGAAAGTAATAGCAGATTGAGCGACATTGGATTTTCTGTCATGTCTGAGGTTGCGGAGTCCGCAAAAATAAACAGATAAATCAGCGCAACGGGCAACATAAATAATGTTTCAACGAACAAACCCGTGATGGCGTCGAGATTGATTTTTTTACGCAGCAAGCCATAACAGCCGAACGAGCTGGCAAGAGCGAGAGCGATCCACGGTAACGAGCCAAATGCGACGATTTGTACGAGAACGCCTATGGTTGCCAGTGCAACGGCGAACCACTGCAGTCGACGAAACCGCTCACCGAGAAAGACCATTCCCAAGATAACGTTAAAGAGTGGATTAATATAGTAGCCAAGACTAGCATCGAGCAGGTGGCCGTTCATGGCTGACCAAGTGAAAAGCAACCAGTTGACAGAAATCAGCACCGAGGTGATCAGCAGATAAACCAAACTTTTTGGCTGTTTGAAGAGCTTGCGTACCTGTGAAAGATTGTTGCCGACAAACAATAACGCAGCAAGCAGCACGAATGACCAGATGATGCGGTGGACCAGAACCTCCTGTGCAGGCACATAGTCGAGAATTTTAAAGTAGATGGGTGCGACGCCCCATATGGTATAGGCCGCCAGCGCCAGCATGACACCCTGGCGGGACTTGTTTACGTCACTCACACGGTTTTCCTTCGGGTCAGAGAACAAGATAATTCAGTCAGTCAGGCTTAGCCTGATAGCTTCCATGCATCAAACTTTTGGATATATCAGTCATTGGCCGAATAATGTACTGACCAAAGCAGTATATGTGTGATTGTTCTCTGTTGACATACTTGTGAGTGACGAAAGGGAGAGACAAGGCAAAAACAGACAAAAATATCGCCAATAGCGAGAAACTGGTACTTTTCTGAACGTCCCGCCGGGTTTAGAATGGCCGCCGGTAAAATTATGAGGGATGTTATGACCAGCATCGAACAATCTGCGTCGCGGCCTGATAGCGAAACTGTGCTTCAGGAAGTATTTGGTTACCACAAGTTCCGTGACGGCCAGAAAGAGGTGATCGATGCGGTGATACATGGCCAGAGTTGTCTGGTGATCATGCCAACGGGTGGCGGGAAAAGTCTGTGTTATCAGATCCCGGCTTTAGTGCTTGATGGACTTGCCATCGTTATCTCTCCCCTCATCTCTTTGATGAAAGATCAGGTCGACCAGTTACTGGCCAACGGCGTGCAGGCTGCCTGTCTGAATTCTTCCATGACGCCAGAAGCTCAGTCGGAGACCTGGCAGCAGCTGCATCAGGGAACCCTGAAGCTATTATATGTCTCGCCTGAGCGCGCATTAATGGGCGACTTTATTGAGCGGATGCAAACCAAGTCGGTCAATTTGATTGCCATCGACGAAGCGCACTGTATTTCCCAGTGGGGACATGATTTTCGTCCAGAATATGCTCAGCTCGGTACGTTGCAACAGGCATTTGGACATGTACCTATCGTCGCACTGACAGCAACCGCCGATGAGGCAACCCGGCAGGATATTTGTCAGCGTCTGAGCTTACAAGATCCCCACATTTATCTCGGCAGTTTTGACCGGCCCAATATCCGTTACACCTTAATGGAAAAGCATAAGCCTCAGGCGCAGCTGATCCGTTTTCTCGAAACCCAGCGCGGGATGAGTGGCATCGTCTATTGTAACAGTCGCAAGCGGGTCGAGCAGGTGAGTGAAAAGCTTCGGGAGCAACAAATACGTGCAGCTGCTTATCATGCAGGTATGAGTATTGAGCAGCGAGCCCAAGTTCAGGAAGGTTTTCAGCGTGACGACATTCAGGTCGTTGTGGCAACCGTCGCCTTTGGTATGGGGATCAACAAGCCTAATGTCCGTTTCGTGGTTCATTATGATATTCCACGCAACATCGAATCCTATTATCAGGAGACAGGACGTGCTGGCCGGGATGGTTTGCCTGCCGAAGCGGTAATGCTATACGACCCATCAGATATCGGCTGGCTTTATCGTTGTCTTGAAGAAAAACCGGAAGGCCCTCAGAAACAGGTTGAAAGCCACAAACTGCATGCCATGGGTGCATTTGCTGAAGCACTGACTTGTCGTCGACTGGTGCTGCTGAATTATTTTGGTGAGTACCGCGAATCCCCTTGCGGTAACTGCGATATTTGCCTTGATCCACCGAGTCTTTTTGACGGCACAGAACATGCTCAAAAGGCATTGTCCTGCGTCTATAGAGTTAATCAGAGTTTTGGTGTGGGATATGTGGTTGAAGTGCTGCGTGGCATGCAAAACCAGCGTATCAAAGATCATGGTCACGAAAAGCTGACGACCTACGGCCTTGGTAAAGAACACAGCCATGAGTATTGGGTCAGTATTTTTCGCCAGCTGATTCATCGCGGCTACCTGCTGCAGAACATCGCCCGAAGTTCGGTGTTGCAGTTAACAGAGGAAGCGCGTCCTCTTCTCAGAGGCGATATTGCGCTTGAGCTGGCTGTACCGCGTCTTGGTCTAAACCCGAGAAGCAAGGCCGATAAGCTGGGTAAACGTAATTACGATAAGAAGCTTTTTGCTAAGCTCCGTAAATTACGCAAAGCCATTGCGGATGATGAAGATATCCCGCCTTATGTGGTATTCAACGATGCCAGTCTGATAGAAATGGCAGAAATGATACCAACATCGCAGGGAGAACTGCTGGCTGTTAACGGCGTAGGGCAGCGTAAACTGGAAAAATATGGTGATGCGTTTCTTGATGCAATAGAAGATCACATCATGATTGGAGATGAGGATATATCTTTTGGCTGAGTTAACCCTGCTTCCCTATAATCCTGACTCTGGACGCTTGATCCTGACAACGTCGGCACTGGATTTTGACAGTGCTGAATCTATTGCCACATCCTTTTTCGACCTGATTGGTGCCACAGTGAAAGACAGCCAGCAGGATGCGGATTTACTCAGCTGGCTGCTCGATTTTGAAGGTTGTCCACTGATGGCGAGAGCGGAGCACTACTCCGCCAGTCTGTGGCTGGAAACCATGGGTGACAGCGGTCAGGAGGAATTACTGTTTCTCTCGCAGTGGTTGCCCAGTCAGATGGGAATAAAGATCGCCTGTTTCTAGCTTATCGCTTTGATGTATAATTGTCCGCTTTCGCGTCCATCGGTCAGTCCGGCGGGCAATTAGACACTTTGGGTTCCCTCGCCCCCAAATGACAAAAAGGTACAATATGAACTCCTTTACCCCTTCGCAGCTTCGTAAGGCGCTGTCTTACCTTGTTGTTTTCCACCTCCTGATCATTGCATCCAGTAATTATCTGGTACAACTCCCGTTTACTCTGTTTGGCTTTCATACCACTTGGGGCGCGTTTACGTTTCCTTTCATCTTTTTAGCCACAGACCTGACCGTGCGAATCTTTGGTGCGGCGATGGCGAGACGTATCATTTTTTGGGTGATGATCCCTTCACTGCTGATTTCCTATGTGTTGTCCGTAGTCTTTTTTGAAGGTCAGTACCAGGGATTTGCTAATCTGACCAACTTTAACCTTTTTGTTGCTCGCATAGCGGCCGCCAGCTTCATGGCCTACCTGTTGGGTCAGATCCTTGATATCCACGTTTTCAACCGTCTTCGCAGTATGAAACAGTGGTGGATCGCACCAAGTTGCTCGACGCTGTTTGGTAATGCATGCGATACATTGGCATTTTTCTTCATTGCTTTTTATAACAGCCCCGACGCGTTCATGGCTGAGCACTGGAAGGAAATAGCGCTGGTGGACTATGGATTTAAGTTAGTGATAAGTCTTGGGCTCTTCATCCCTATTTACGGTGTGTTACTTAACTACCTAATCAAGAAACTGACATCAGCAACAGATTCCCCCCGCTCACAAACTGTCTGAATATCAGTAAAAACCGACCACGAGGTCGGTTTTTTATTCTTTGATAATCAATCACTAAACGGCTATTTTTCCTCTGATCAAAATGGTGGCGCTATACTGGTAATGCAAGACTGGTAGCGTAGAATTCTGTTTTTAATGAGGGGATCTTATGGATATCCGACAGGGCACACTTGCCGAATCCCTTGAAGTTTTAGCCAAAGTCAAAGAGTTCGAACAGACCGAAACTCTCGATTCAATGAGGCGGCGGATCGGGGATAAACCCTGTCTTATTCTGGTCGCCGATAATGGCGATGAGTTGGTTGGGGTGAAAATTGGCTATCAACTCGATGATGACTGCTTTTACAGCTGGCTGGGCGGCGTTACGTCGAAAGGTCGTCGAAAGGGAACCGCAAAGGCCCTGCTGTTAGAACAGGAAGCTTGGGTTAAGCAGAGGGGATACCAGACGATTAGGGTAAAGTCCCGGAACTGTTTTCCAGCCATGGTTTGCCTATTGTTAAACAATAGCTACCAAATAGAGCACCTGGAGAAAAAGGAAAGTGTTGATCAATATCGCATTCATTTTGTGAAGAAGATCACGTAAAGGTGATCATTTAAACATTTTTCAGAAAAAGAATTTGCCAAATACTAATGAGAATGATTATTATTAACTTGTTTCCAGCGCACTGAAACTTCAGCGGGTTGGAATACACGACATTGCTCACATTGCTTCCAGTAAATTTGCATATGGCTTGCGGTTTTTTAGCCAACTATCATGCAAGCGACGCTCACAAAAGCGTCGCTTTTTTCTTTCTGGCTTATGCAATTCCTACCAGTTTACTGACCAGCTTATTAATACCGACAGATGCCTCACTGATTGAACCTGCCAGCATATAAGCGGGCGTGGACAGCAGCTTACGCTGTTCATCATAAACAATGTCTTCTACCGAACAGTCAACATGCTTACCGCCCATTGCGGAAAATGCTGCGGCTGTTTCTGGGTCGGTGCCAAGGGTTGCAGTTGCTCCCTCGCCGTATACTGCAGGTATCATAACGGGTGCAATACAAACATAACCGGCTGGTTTTCCCTGATTAGCAAAGGCCTGACAGACCGTTTTGACTTCAGGATCTACTGTCATCTCAGCGCCTTTCACAGCGAAGTCACAAAGATTTTTTGCTACACCAAATCCGCCTGGAATCAGCAGTGCATCAAAAGCTGAAGGGTCCAGTTCTGCCAGGGGGGCGATATTTCCCCGTGCAATTCGAGCGGACTCCTCAAGAACATTTCTACTCTCGACGGATTCTTCGCCGGCTTTGTGGTTAATCACATGATGCTGTTTGACGTCTGGTGCGAAGCAGTGCCAGCTTGCGCCATTTTGTTCGAGGGCAAGTAAAGATAACACTGACTCGTGAATTTCAGCGCCATCAAATACACCACAACCGGATAGGATCACCGCAACTTTTTTCATCATTTCCCCTCATTTTTGTCGGGCCAAAAATCGATACTAAAAACATGAAAAGTGATCAATCAATATAAGATCAACATAACGATCACAATATGCCAGCAAAGATAAAACCTTTTCAGATCTCCCTGTTACAGATGAGAAGTGTGATGGAAATTTTTGATCCAGTGTTGCATACGGTATTTATTTTTCCACAGTGAATGATCCCAGATCGATCCTATAATCGATCATTGGTTTAGATCTAACATTATGAAATTTATCGTTTTTAAATATTGTAAGAAGTTGCTTTAACGGTTGATCTAAATATTAAAAAATAAATACTAACAAACTTATCCACAGACTGAGCGCTAATGTATGAAAAGCAGGGTTAACAGAAAACGCCAGTCATGGCATCCTAGCTTTCTTATTAAATTTCCGGCTATCTGACTATATTATGGCGACTATTCCTGAAAACCCGTTGATCCTCGTTGACGGCTCTTCTTATCTTTATCGTGCTTATCATGCCGCGCCCAACTTCACCAACGCGCAAGGTGAACCTACAGGTGCTGTTTACGGTGTTGTTAATATGCTTCGCAGTCTGGTCAAACAGTTCCCGACATCGCCAGTTGCGGTCATTTTTGATGCCAAAGGTAAAACGTTCCGTGACGATATGTATGTTGAGTACAAGGCGAACAGACCGCCGATGCCTGACGATCTTCGCCAGCAAATCGAGCCTCTCCATGCCATCATCGAGGCAATGGGCTTTCCTATGCTGGTCATCGAGGGGGTAGAGGCTGATGACGTCATTGGTACGCTCGCCGTTCAAGGGTCTGCAGCTGGTATGCCCGTGCTGATCAGCACTGGTGATAAGGATATGGCACAGCTTGTTGATGAAAACGTCACGCTGATCAATACCATGAACAACGTGGTAATGGATACGCAGGCCGTTCACGATAAATATGGATTCGGTCCTGAGCATATTATCGACTATCTGGCACTGATGGGGGATAAGGTCGACAACATCCCTGGTGTTCCGGGTGTTGGTGAGAAAACAGCGACGGCGCTTATTGCAGGAATCGGCGGGTTGTCTGCGCTTTACGATAACCTTGATGATATTGCTGCGCTGGGCTTCCGTGGTTCAAAAACCATGGCAAAAAAGCTGACGGAAAACAAAGAGAATGCCTATCTGTCGTATGAGCTGGCGACAATTAAACTCGACGTTGAACTGCCTGTTAAACCACAGGATCTGGTTAACGGTGAGCCGAACACTGAAAAACTGGTCGAACTTTATACGCATCTGCAATTCCGCCGCTGGCTTGCTGAAGCCAAAGAGGGCATTGCAATGCCCGTTGCCAGCGATAAACCCTCTGATGCGCAGGGTGAAGATATATCTGAGCCGGCAGCGACAGACATTGATCGCAGTCAATATGAGACCGTTCTGACAGAAGAAGCGTTTCATGGCTGGATGGAGAAATTACGCAGTACCGATGTGGTTGCCTTCGACACAGAGACTGACAGTCTTAACTACATGGAAGCCAATCTGGTTGGGGTCTCTTTCGCTGCAGCGGAAGGGGAGGCTGCATATGTTCCTGTCGCGCACGACTACCTTGATGCACCGGAACAACTGGACCGTGACTGGGTATTGGCACAGATGAAGAGTTGGCTTGAGGACCCCGCTGCCGCCAAAGTAGGACAGAACCTTAAGTATGATGCCAGTGTGCTGGCCCGGTATGATATCGCGATGCGAGGTATTGCCTACGATACGATGTTGGAATCTTATGTTTTCAACAGCGTTGCTGGCCGTCATGATATGGACAGCCTTGCACAACGATATCTCAATCACACCTGTATCAGCTTTGAAGAGATAGCAGGCAAAGGGAAGAAGCAGCTCACTTTCAATCAGATTCAGCTAGAGCAGGCGTCTCCTTATGCAGCCGAAGATGCTGACGTGACACTGCGTTTACATAACCACCTCAAAGAAAAAGTAGAGTCCGATCCCTCGCTGAAAACCATCTTTGAGCAATATGAGATGCCACTTGTTCCAGTGTTATCACGCATGGAGAGAAACGGTGTTCTGATCGACAGCATGATGTTGTCTGCTCAGTCAACGGAGCTGGGAGCAAGACTCGACGAGATTGAAAAGAAAGTCTTTGAGATCGCGGGTGAGGAGTTCAATTTAAGTTCTCCCAAGCAGCTACAAGCAATCCTGTTTGAAAAAATGGGGCTGCCAGTGGTCAAGAAAACCCCTTCAGGCACACCTTCAACCAATGAAGAGGTACTGCAGGAGCTGGCGCTGGATTACCCGTTACCCAAGTTAATTCTTGAGTATCGTGGTTTGGCAAAGCTCAAGTCTACCTACACAGAAAAGCTGCCTAAGATGGTCAATCCACACTCAGGGCGTGTGCATACCTTCTATCATCAGGCGGTAACAGCGACCGGGCGTCTGTCTTCAACTGATCCTAATTTACAGAATATTCCGGTGCGAAACGACGAAGGACGACGGATCCGTCAGGCATTCGTTGCTCCTGAGGGTAAAACGATTCTTGCTGTCGACTACTCACAAATTGAGTTGCGTATCATGGCTCACCTTTCGGGCGATGAGGCACTGCTAGCTGCGTTCCGTGAGGGCAAAGACATTCACACGGCGACAGCTGCTGAAGTAATGAGTATCAGCATTGATGAGGTGACCTCTGAGATGCGTCGCCGGGCAAAAGCGATCAACTTCGGCCTCATCTACGGTATGAGTGCGTTCGGTCTTGCCAAGCAACTGGGTATACCCCGCGCAGAAGCTCAGAAGTATATGGATTTGTACTTTGAGCGTTATCCCGGTGTCAGGCAGTACATGGAATCGACCCGTCTGAAAGCCTCTGAGCAGGGATACGTAGAAACCATCTTTGGTCGTCGCTTACACCTTCCTGAAATCAAATCACGTAACGGCATGCGTCGTAAAGCGGCAGAGCGGGCAGCGATTAATGCCCCTATGCAAGGAACGGCTGCAGACATCATTAAACGGGCAATGATTCTGGTTGATAACTGGATACAGCAACAACCCGAGGGAACAGCTACCCTTATCATGCAAGTACACGATGAATTGGTTTTGGAAGTCAGTAACGAAAAATTGGTAAGTGTCGAAGCAGAAATTTGTCGTTTGATGGAATCTGCCGCTGATTTGGCAGTGCCCTTGGTTGCAGAATCTGGCACAGGTGACTGCTGGGATAAGGCTCACTGATTTAAATCACTTTTATCGCAATAAAGTCCGTTATCTACGGGCTTTTTTTGAAATTAAATTACACTTTGCGCTTTATTTAATCAGCCAATTGTTATACAGTTCTCTTCGTAGGGTACAGAGGTAAGATGTTCTATCTTTCAGACCTTTTGTTTCACGTTATTGGATTTGGCTGATTCAGCTGCCTCGATCTTCAAATAAGGTCGGGGCGTTTTTTTTTGTACTTTTCTAACTAAACAATCATCTCCTGCCTAATTTTTCATCATTATTTCTATTTATGGCTAATTTTTAGCCTGTAAATCTATGCTTACACATTTCACATACTCATTTTAGAGTAATTACTTTAATTTATTTTTACTCTAGATATAATGTAATTAACTTCTTGTTCTTGATGTGTTCAAGCTGTTGATGAGTCATTTTTCAGCAGTTTTTGACGAAGTTTCGGCCGATCATTTCTTTCGATCGGCTTTTTTATTTCTGTAACTTTATTTCCTTTTTATTCTCCAATAGTCTTCATTATCAGACTTAATAATTATTGAGAATTATCTTTTTACTGAGTAACTCGATGATTTTGAACATCTAAAAAAGGAAAAAAGAAAGGCAGTGACCCACCCGGAGACCCCGGGCGGGGGAAAACGTTAGTCTGGCTGGTCTGTCGCTACAATATCTGAATCAATCATTTCCAGATCCGATTCTGTCACTTCCTGTTCAACTGACAGGAACCAGTCATCAAGCTTACGACGAAGCTTATCGACACCCAGCCCTTTCAATGATGAAAAGAGTTCAACCTGAACATCACCACAAAAGGCCAGCGACGCTTCCTGAATTTTCATCAATTGTGCCTTTCGGGCTCCACTCTTCAGCTTGTCAGCTTTCGTCAGTAACACCATGACAGGTAACTGGCTTTCTACCGCCCAGTAGATTAACTGCTGGTCAAGATCTTTCATCGGATGACGGATATCCATCAGTACAACCAGACCTTTCAGCTGCTCGCGCTTTTGCAGATATTCACCCAGCGACTTCTGCCACTTCTTTTTCATCTCAAGCGGGACCTGAGCGAAACCATAGCCGGGAAGATCGACAATATGACAACCCTCATCTACTTTAAACAGATTGATCAGTTGGGTTCGGCCGGGAGTTTTACTGGTCTTCGCCAGACTCTTTTGGTCGCAAACGCGGTTAAGTGAGCTTGATTTTCCCGCATTTGAACGGCCCGCAAAGGCGATTTCGATGCCTGTGTCATCAGGTAGATGCCTGATATCTGGTGCACTCGTGATGAAGTGCGTGTTTCGATAGTTGAGTGAAGGATTCACTGTTAACTCCGTCTCGACCTGATGTTGCCGAATAGTTACTTTTATGTAAATTTGTGTAAAATAATAGTGCTCGTTTTTTGCCCGCTCATTGTACCATGAAGGCGCAAACAACGTGTCACTGGAAGCTTAAAAACAATAAATGGAATGTCATGAAGAAATTAGCGTTAATTCTAACCCTATTTGCAAGTTTCTCGGCATTCGCCGGAGGCGATGTAAAAGCAGGGCAAGCAATCTCGGCAACATGCGCTGCATGCCATGGCGTAGATGGTAATAGCGCAGTAGCAATTAACCCCAAACTTGCAGGCCAACACCCGAAATACCTTCTTAAACAGTTGAAAGAATTTAAGAGCGGTATGACCAGCCAAGGAAAAACCGGGCGTTACAATGCAGTGATGGGCGGCATGGTTGCTGCGTTATCTGAAAAAGACATGGAAGATCTGGCAGCCTACTTCGGTTCTCAGGACGCAATACCCGGTACAACACCTGAGTCGTCTATCGCGGTAGGTCAAAGGCTCTACCGAGCTGGTGATCCGTCTCGGGGTATCGCAGCATGTATTGCATGTCACGGCCCCCGTGGTAACGGCACGCCGCTCTCTGGTTTTCCTAAAATTTCAGGCCAGCATGCCGACTACACCAAGCTGCAACTCGAGATGTTTCGTTCCGGTAAGCGAAATAACGATATGAACGGTATGATGCGCTCGATTGCAATGAAGATGACTGACGATGAGATTTTGGCTATCTCTCAGTATCTCGGTGGGTTGCACTGATCAATCCCAACCACATCGCTGGTTGATCGACAAAAAGGCGGCAAATGCTGCCTTTTTTATCCTTATGGGATCTGTCTGATAAACACAGAAATTCCCTCTCTTCCTAAAAGTCATCCCTTCTTGTAAGACATTGACCATTTCTGCCTGTATTTTTGGATTATTATTATTTGCAGATTGATAGTTAAATCCATATAAATCATTCAGTTATGTTTTTAATTGGTATGTCAGAGAAGATTTTGTGACTTTTGTCGTCTTTTTTGTCAGACCAAAATTCGTAAACTTTCTCATGTCGACAGGGGAAACGACATGGAATAAAGGACGTCAGGAACGACGGAGCAGGATGCTCAAAATAACACTGGATGTGGCAAGGAAGCACGGAGCAGGCAACTGCACTGGATGACACGGAAGCTGCGTATCTCGGATGATACGAATTAAGGATAAACTCTCAACGGATGAGAGAAGAGGAATACCGCTTAGGATGGCGATGTGCTCAGGATGAGACCAAGAGGAAATTGAAAACTCATCAGGATGATGAACAACAATAAACAACGCTGGAAGCAATGATTTAACAGGATGTTTAGCCACCGGGATGTGGGCGACCATTAAGGAATAATGGCGAAAGAATAGGTTCATTATGAACACTTTTACAGCGACAGGTTTTTACCTGTCGCTTTTTTATTTTTTGGGTTTCTGATACATTTCCGCCATTCGGTTTGTAACAGGATCCTTATGTCTCAAAAGTGCCCGCTGTGTCCCTCTATGACACAGACTTTATTCCACCAGGATAAGCGTCGGTGCTACTTCCGTTGTGAACACTGTTATCTCGTATTTGCTGACCCTGCCACTCGTTTGTCTCCTGAGCAGGAAAAAGCCATTTATCAGCAGCATGAGAACAGTCCGCACGATGAGGGATACAGGACATTTCTAAACCGCGTTGTTGAGCCTCTTCTGGCTCGCATACCGCCCGCACAGCAAGGACTGGACTTTGGCTGTGGACCCGGGCCTACTTTGTCGTTGATGTTAGAAGACAAGGGGCACAGTGTTGCTCTTTATGATCCGTTTTTCGCGCCCAACGACGCTGTACTGAAATCAGTGTATGATTTCGTCACCTGCACGGAAGCTATCGAACATTTCTACTGCCCTGGCAAAGAGTGGGGGCAGTTGTTGCGTTTGGTCAAACCCGGCGGATGGCTGGCATTGATGACCAAACTGGTGAAAGATGCTGATGCGTTTAGTCGCTGGCATTACAAAAACGACCCAACCCACGTGAGCTTTTTCAGTCGCGAAACCTTCTGTTTTCTGGCGGACCGTGATGGTCTTGACGTGGACTTTGTTGGTAACGATGTCATTTTACTGAGGAAGAAAACTGCATGACCCGCAAGAAAAGAAGCAGAAAAGTTGGCTCTGAAGGGCCAGCGCAATATGACGACCGCTCGCCAAGCCAAACTGAGCTTGAAGGACGTCTTCAGAAAAAACTGAAAAAACGCAAAGGCTTGAAAGCTGGCTCCCGTCATTCTGATACAGCCACCTTGTCTGCGAGAAAGCAGGCAGAGAAGAAAGATCCCCGCCATGGAAGTAAAAAGGCGGTTCCTTTGATTGTTGAGAAAAAACCACATCCAAAATCTGCCGAGGCGAAAAAAGCACGCCGTCTCAGCGCAGAGCAGGAACTTGAGATGTTGGAAAACGATGCACAACTGAATGTGCTGCTTGATCGTATTGAAAACGGTGAAAGTCTGGGTGCAGGGCTTCAAGGCTATGTTGATGAGAAGCTTGACCGTATCGAGGTGCTGATGAAGCAGCTTGGCATCATGGATGAGTCTGAACCCGAACCCGAAAAAGAAGAAACACCTTCATCGTCAAAAAAACGTACCGATGACGACTTGTTAGCGGCGTTTGAAAACCTGGATATAGATCAGGAGTAAGCTTTGGATACATTACGGTTAGCTTTGATCGTGCTGGGTGGGGGGATAATCCTTGCCCTTTCAGCCTATGCTGGATGGCTGCTGTCGCAATTGAGAACACAGAAGCGCCAACAACAGGCCCTGATGGATCAGGCAATAACGAAAAGGAATGACAAGATCATTGAGAGCGTAGACGTAATTGCCATGGCTGCCCTCCAGGACCAATGCGACCTGTCAGAAGCTGCGATCCGTCTTTATATGATCATGGACCATTTGCAGGGCGAGAAGCGGATTGAATTTCCTACCGCGTACCCTGCACTTTACGAACTGTATGATGTTGTTAAAGACATGCCACGCGGTGACGCTAGAAAAGACCTTAAAAAACGTGAGAGAATGCGCTTTGATATGACGCGCATGAAGGCTGAATCTCGTCTTCAGGTTGCTATCCATACCGAGCTGGAAGAAATTCTGGCTTTTACCGGCGCTAAAATGACGCCGGTTCGCCCACTGGCGAGCTAAATTCCTGTCGCCCTGCCGGTATCCGCCGACAGGGCATGTTCGGCGGCATCGCCCTTGGTTGTGTCGCTGGACCCAACTAAAGTGGAAAGAAAGATGTCTAAGCAGCAAATCATCTGGGATCAGGCGCTGATAGAAAAGTACAACTATTCAGGGCCCCGTTATACTTCATATCCCACGGCACTGGAGTTTCACGAAGCCTTCACAACCTCTGAGTTCGATACTGCCTGCCAGCAATACCCTGAGCGTCCTCTCTCGCTATATCTCCATATTCCCTTCTGTCACACCCTCTGCTACTACTGCGGTTGCAACAAGGTGATCACCCGGCATCGTCACAAGGCTGACAAGTACCTTGATGTCCTGGAACAAGAGATCAAACAACGGGCGACACGGTTTGGTGCCAGAAAGGTCACCCAAATTCACTGGGGAGGGGGCACTCCAACATTCCTCCAGAAAAAACAGATCTCTCGTCTTATGGGACTACTGCGCTCGCTGTACACTGTGATGCCAGATGCAGAGATCAGTATTGAGATTGACCCAAGAGAAATTGAGCTGGATGTGCTCGATCACTTGCGCGATGAAGGTTTTAACCGCATCAGTATCGGCGTCCAGGATTTTGATAAGAAAGTCCAGCAGGCTGTTAATCGTGAACAGGATGAGACCTTTATCCGTGATCTGGTTGCGCGCGCTAAGACGTTGGGTTTCCGCTCCACCAATCTTGATTTGATTTATGGTTTGCCACATCAAAATTTGGAAACGTTTAGTGACACACTGGCGAGAGTGATTGAGATGGAGCCCGGCCGTCTTTCAGTGTTTAACTATGCGCATTTGCCAACACTGTTTGCTGCTCAGCGAAAGATTAAAGATGCTGACCTCCCGAGTCCCTCGCAAAAGCTGACGATGCTGGAGCAGACTATTAATACCCTGACTAATGCGGGTTACCAGTTTATCGGCATGGACCATTTTGCCCGGCCAGATGACGAATTGGCGATTGCCCAGCGTGAGGGCATCCTGCACCGGAATTTCCAGGGTTACACGACGCAGGGCGAATGTGACCTACTGGGAATGGGAGTGTCTGCTATTTCTATGATTGGGGATGTTTACGCCCAGAATCAGAAAGAGCTCAAACATTATTATGCTCAGGTCGCTGAAAAACAGCACGCGCTCTGGAAAGGGGTGCAACTGACGCAGGATGATTTGTTACGCAGAGAAGTGATTAAGAATCTGATTTGTAACTTTGCGCTTGATAAAGCGTACATCGAGCAGACATTTAACCTTAAATTCGATGAGCACTTTGCTGAAGATATCGCTTTGCTGGCACCGTTTGTTGAAGACGAACTGGTAACTATTGATGAAACATCGGTGAAAGTTACCCTGAAAGGGCGTCTTCTCATCCGAAATATCTGCATGTGTTTTGATACGTATCTGAGAGATCGCGCCCGGCAACAGAAGTTCTCCAGGGTTATTTAAGTAGACTCGATTCAATAAAAAAAAGCAGCCAAGGTAATGGCTGCTTTTATGTCTTTGGGTTATGTCACTGTTCATTGTCTGTGAATGCAAAATCCACAAGTGCCGAAATCATCAAAGTGTTCAGACGCCTGAGCTGAACAGGGCGAGCACGATTGCCAGCAGAGCAGCAAGCAGACCGGGTGTCGATGAGACTGCTTCACCACTGGCATTGGCGAGCTCACCAGCTATAAAAAGGTTTTCCATTTTCTACTCCATCACACTCTGGCGGCGGCTTTTTCAATCAGCTCGCGTTTTTCACTGTCTGACAGATAGGCGATTTTCATCCCATTTTCTTGTAACTGACGGATCTGCTCAGCGGACAGTCCCGCCTGTGGTGCTGCCACTTCGTATTCGTAGGGAAGTTCAATACCTGAAACGGCCGGGTCGTCGGTGTTCAGTGTTGCCAGAATACCGTGTGAAAGGAATTGTTTCACGGGATGGCTGGCGAACGAAGCAACAGTACTGGTTTGTACGTTTGATGTCAGGCATGACTCTATGCCAATGCCTTTCTCCGCCAGAAAATCCATCAGTTTAGGATCTTCTATCGCTTTTACACCATGGCCGATACGGTTAGCGCCAAGCTCATTGATCGCTTGCCACATACTCTCCGCACCAGCGGCTTCGCCTGCATGGACGGTAATATTCAGATCTGCACTGCGGGCTTTGGCAAAGTGTTCTGTAAACTGGTGGCCCGGCTGGCCGAGTTCGTCACCCGCAAGGTCAATGGCGACCAGATGCTGTTTTTGTGTCAGTAAACCATCCAGCTCCTGCATACAGGCATCAGTACCAAACGTGCGGCTCATGATGCCGATGAGGTTGGTTTTGACACCAAAATCACGGCTACCTGCCTGCACACCGTCAACAACGGCTTCAACTACGCCAGCGATAGGAAGACGATGCTTCATGGCCATGTAATAAGGCGAAAAACGCAACTCTGCGTAGTCAATGCGGGCATTGAGTGCATCTTCTACGTTTTCGTAGGCGATGCGGCGGACCGCCTCAAGATCACCCAGTACTGCCACACCCCAGTCAAGCTTGGACAGGAAGCCAACAAGATCCGGCTCATTGGTCATCACCTGCACATGCGGGCGAAGCGCTTCCAGTGTATCGGCAGGTAAGTCCATGCCAAACTGCTGGCCGAGTTCAAGAATGGTCGAAATACGAATATTGCCATCCAAATGACGATGTATATCCGTCAATGGCAAGTTCGAAGTGATCATAGCCGAGGTCCTTAATGCAAATGAAAAGCAAGTATAATGACCAGTGTGATTTAAGCTAGATAAATGCAACGCTTTGGTGATGAAAAACTCACCTCTGGAATAACGATCATGAGTGGTGAAGCTCCTTCAGTTTCCTCGTCAGCGTGTTTCGTCCCCATCCCAGCAGTTTGGCGGCTTCTTGTTTACGTCCCCGGGTATGCTGGAGTGCCTCGTCCAGTAAAATACGTTCAAACTCGGGCAAGGCATCGCGTAAGAGGTTTTCATTACCGTTGGTAAGAGACTCTCTGGCCCACGAAGACAACGCCTGTTGCCAACTTCCCGCCTCAATTGTTTTATCGGTTTGTGGATCACTTTTCACCAATTCAGGGGGTAGATCGGCGGGTAACACCTCTTTACCGCTGGCCATAACGGTGAGCCAGCGACAGGTATTCTCCAACTGTCTGACATTGCCCGGCCATTGCAATTCGGTAATGAGTGTTTCTGTCTCTTTGTGAAGTGTTTTCTCTTCTACGCCCAACTCTTTAGCCGCCAGTTTGAGGAAGTGACTGGCGAGTTTGGGAATGTCTTGTCTGCGCTCGTTGAGGGAGGGCAAATGAACCCTGATTACATTGAGGCGATGAAATAGGTCTTCCCTAAAATCTCCCTCTGCGACTCGCTGCTCTAGGTTCTGGTGGGTTGCAGCAATGATTCTGACATCGACCTTAATGGCTGAGTGTCCGCCAACGCGGTAAAACTGACCGTCTGCCAGTACCCGCAGTAGTCGGGTCTGTACCTCAAGAGGCATATCACCAATTTCATCAAGGAAAAGGGTGCCGCCATGCGCCTGTTCGAAACGTCCCTGCCTGATTGTGTTGGCGCCGGTAAAGGCCCCTTTTTCATGGCCAAAAAGCTCTGATTCAATCAGATCACGGGGAATGGCTGCCATGTTGAGTGCGATAAAGGCATTTTTTGCTCTCGGACTGTGGCGATGAAGAGCTTGTGCCACTAATTCTTTACCCGTTCCGGACTCACCATTAATTAAAACCGAAATTGATGAGCGGGACAGTCGGCCAATTGCCCTGAACACTTCCTGCATGGCTGGTGCTTCGCCAATGATCTCGGGTACAGGTTGGTCTGGCGTAATAGGTTGTTGTTTGCGTTTCTGCTCCTGACTATGACTGACGGCACGGTCAACTAGGGTGACGGCTTCATCAATATCGAAGGGTTTTGGCAGGTACTCAAATGCACCTTTTTGATAAGCACCGACAGCTGCATCTAAGTCTGAATGCGCGGTCATGATGATCACAGGTAAATCAGGGTAATCACGCTGGAGACTTTTTAATAGTTCAAAGCCGTCAGTGCCGGGCATGCGTATATCAGAGACCAGAACATCTGGGACACTGCGGTTAAGATTTTCAAGCACACTGTCTGCATCGGCGAACGTTTCGCACGCCATACCCGCTGCAGTCAGTGTTTTCTCAAGCACCCAGCGAATGGAGCTATCGTCGTCTACTACCCAGATTAACCCTTTGCTCATGTTGGTCCCCTAACGTCGAATCGGCAGAAAAATGGTGAAGGCAGTATTGCCAGGCCAGCTGATCACATCGATTTTGCCGCTATGCTGGTCAATAAGATTGCGTGTGATCGACAACCCCAGTCCAGTGCCGCCAGCCCGACCTGTCACCATGGGATAAAAAAGCGTGTCTATCAGCGACGGCTTAACACCCGGTCCGTTATCTATGATTTCTATTTTTGCCACCAATCGGTGACGTTTTCCATGAAGCAGAACCTGATGCTCGGTTCTGGTGCGCAGCAGGATTTCTCCACCCTTATCAGCCAGTATCTGACAGGCATTGTTGACTACATTGAGAATTGCCTGAACCAGCTGGTCTTCATCAATCAATATCTCTGGCAGACTGGGATCGTAATCCCGTTTGATCTCAACGTTGTCTGACTTGTCCAACTGAACCAGCTGACGGACTTTCTCCAACACCACATGGATATTCTGTTCTTTTTGGGCTCCGGGTTTTTGTGGCCCCAGCAGGCGATCGACCAAGTTTCTCAGTCTGTCAGCCTGTTCGATAATGATACCTGTGTATTCATTAATAGCAGGATCTGGCACCATTTTTTCCATTAGCTGGGCCGCGCCGCGCAGTCCGCCAAGAGGGTTTTTAATTTCATGCGCCAGACCACGTACCAACTCTTTGGCGGCCTGTTGTTGTGCATGTTGTGATATCTCCTGACTAATCCTTTGCTGCTGACCAATCGGTTTTATCTCCAGCAAAATCGCTTGCTGAGTTTGCCAGCTCAGCGGACTGGCACTGAGTTCGACTTTGCGTTGCTCTCCATCAATCACAATAGTGACATCGCTATCCGTGAGTCCTTGTCCGTTAGTCAGAGTGTCACGAATCAGACTGAGGTCAGCCGAGCAATGTTGCAGGAGCTGAGGCAATGGTTTTTCTTTCAAGCGTCGCGCACTTTGACAAAACAGCTGTTCAGCTGCCGGGTTGGCATAGACTGCGGTGAGGCTACTATCCAACACCATTACGGCGGTGATCAGATTATCTAAAATTGTTTCTGTCATTGTTGCCACGTTACCATCCCTGTATTGCACCATATTGGTGCATTCAGTTTACCCGATGCGGTCTTTTTGTGCAGACCTTAATTTGATTTCAATTTAATCTGCTGTTTTTGTTACATTTTTTAACAGTGCCGAGTCGTTATGTATTACTACTATAACAAAGCAATTAGCTTGCCAATTTGATGCGTTGTGAGTGAGAAGAGCGTCAGTTAAGTGGCAGTGCGGTGCGAATAAATCAGGTGGCCACTCTCTGTGTGCGCCAGAATAAAAAAGCCCGCATTCGCGGGCTTTGTTTTACCTTAGACCTTAAGTTTTATACTGAGTAGTACAGCTCAAACTCAACAGGGTGAGTCGTCATTTGCAGACGCTCAACGTCCTGAGACTTAAGACCAATGTAAGAGTCGATAAAGTCGTCAGTGAAAACGCCACCTGAAGTCAGGAAGTCACGGTCGTCACTCAGCGCTTGCAGAGCCTGCTCCAGTGAAGATGCAACAGTTGGGATCTCCGCTGCTTCTTCTGCTGGCAGGTCATACAGGTCTTTGTCCATTGCATCACCTGGGTGAATCTTGTTCTTGATACCATCAAGGCCTGCCATCAGCATTGCGGCAAAACACAGGTAAGGGTTCGCTGTTGGATCACCAAAACGAACTTCGATACGACGTGCTTTCGGACTAGGTACAACCGGAATACGGATAGAAGCAGAACGGTTGCGCGCTGAGTAAGCCAGCATAACAGGGGCTTCGAAGCCCGGAACAAGACGCTTGTATGAGTTAGTTGATGCGTTAGCAAAGGCGTTGATCGCACGTGCGTGTTTGATGATACCGCCGATGTAGTAAAGCGCAGTTTCAGACAGACCGCCGTACTTGTCACCAGCAAACAGGTTTTGACCATCTTTTGCCAGAGACTGGTGAACGTGCATACCTGAACCGTTATCGCCTACCACGGGCTTAGGCATAAAGGTTGCAGTTTTGCCAAAAGCATGCGCTACGTTGTGAACAACATACTTATAAATCTGAATTTCGTCTGCTTTTGACGTCAGGGTATTGAATCGAGTTGCAATCTCGTTCTGACCTGCTGTTGCTACTTCATGGTGGTGAGCTTCAACAACAAGACCCATCTCTTCCATCACCAGACTCATCGCACTACGGATGTCCTGTGAAGAATCAACCGGTGCAACAGGGAAGTAACCGCCTTTAACGCCCGGACGGTGGCCTTTGTTGCCGCCTTCGTAGTCTGTGCCGCTGTTCCAGCATGCTTCAACGTCATCGATTTTGTACGATGCGCCAGACATATCAACAGAGTACTTCACGTCGTCAAACAGGAAGAACTCAGGCTCTGGACCGATAAGTACGGTATCTGCAACGCCAGTAGAGCGCATATATTCTTCAGCGCGTTTAGCGATAGAGCGTGGGTCACGATCGTAGCCTTGCATAGTAGCAGGCTCGAGAATGTCACAACGGATGTTCAGAGTGCTGTCTTCGGTAAATGGGTCAAGAACGGCAGTGCTTGAATCTGGCATCAGTACCATGTCGGACTCATTAATGCCTTTCCATCCCGCAATAGATGATCCGTCAAACATTTTGCCTTCTTCAAAGAAGTCATCATCGATTTGATGGGTAGGGATAGAAACATGTTGCTCTTTACCCTTAGTGTCGGTAAAGCGCAAGTCGACAAATTTTACTTCGTGTTCTTGAATAAGGGAGAGAACGTTTTCGGCTGACATGTGAATAAACCTCCGTTGTCAAATGTTAGTACGCGACGAGTGCCTCCTGCCACGTGTGTTGATTGCATCAATGCTAAATGCGTGCCAGTTCCTGAAAGCCAGTCTCCGCCTGTGTTTGACAGATGATGCATGGTTTTGGTTCATACCGATTGCATCATATTGGTGCATCAAATGCACCAAATTAGTGCGGGCGGGAGGTTTCCTCGGCGCCGTCTCCATTCAGCAGTGCCAGCCGGACATTGTCAATGCTATCACGGCACTTTAGAGCAAATGTAGTGTGTCTGTGTGACATTGATCATTGCCTGCCAGCCTGAACATACTCTTAGGGTCGCCGAACATAGTGACCATCGTATGAATGAAACTTGCTGATCAATAAATCGCAGTAAAATCTGGGTGTTTGCGCGGCAATCGATAAATATCCGTAGACCAGCCTCACATAGTTGGTGGGTTTTGGTCGAAAATCTGTTAAATTACGGCCGTTTTTTTAATCAAGTGGCGGTGGGCATCCGATTAATCATTTTTGGATCGCTAACGACAGACTTTTTTGAGTGAAAGAGTACCCATGTCTACGTTACAGATAGATAAATTGAGAAATATCGCGATTATCGCGCACGTTGATCACGGTAAAACAACCCTGGTTGATAAACTGCTTCAGCAGTCCGGCACCCTAGAAACCCGTGGTGAGCAAGAAGAACGTGTCATGGACTCGAATGATATCGAGAAAGAGCGTGGCATTACCATTCTTGCAAAAAACACTGCGATTAACTGGAACGATTTCCGCATCAACATCGTTGATACCCCGGGACACGCAGACTTCGGTGGTGAAGTTGAGCGTATCATGTCCATGGTCGATTCTGTGCTGCTGATCGTTGACGCTGTTGACGGCCCAATGCCGCAAACCCGCTTTGTAACACAAAAAGCCTTTGCACACGGTCTGAAGCCAATTGTTGTTATCAACAAAATCGACCGTCCGGGTGCACGCCCTGACTGGGTAATGGATCAGGTGTTTGACCTGTTTGATAACCTGGGAGCAACTGATGAACAACTGGATTTCCAAGTTGTTTATGCATCTGCACTGAACGGCTGGGCAACTTTGGAAGAAGGCGAAACTGGCGAAGATATGGAACCACTGTTCCAAGCTATCGTTGATAACGTTGCTGCGCCATCCGTTGACGTTGAAGGTTCGCTGCAAATGCAAATCTCTCAGCTCGACTACAGCTCTTACGTTGGCGTAATCGGTGTTGGCCGTGTTACCCGTGGTTCTATCAAGCCAAACCAGCAGGTTTCTATTGTCGGTTCAGACGGTAAGACCCGCAACGGTAAGGTGGGTACAGTGCTGGGTTATCTTGGCCTTGAGCGTCACGAAGTGGAAGAAGCAACAGCAGGCGACATCATCGCTGTTACTGGTTTGGGTGAGCTGAAAATCTCTGACACCATCTGTGACGTAAACGCAGTTGAAGCGCTGCCTGCACTGAGTGTTGATGAGCCGACAGTGACCATGACCTTCCAGGTGAATACTTCACCGTTTGCGGGTAAAGAAGGTAAATACGTGACGTCGCGTAACATCCTTGAGCGTCTGCAAAAAGAGCTGGTTCATAACGTGGCTCTGCGTGTTGAAGAAACTGATGACCCGGACAAGTTCCGCGTATCTGGTCGTGGTGAACTTCACCTTTCAATCCTGATTGAAAACATGCGTCGCGAAGGCTTCGAGCTGGCGGTATCGCGTCCTGAAGTTATCATCAAAGAAGAAGACGGCCAGAAAATGGAGCCGTTTGAGACTGTGACCATCGACGTTCTGGAAGAGCACCAGGGCGGTATCATGGAAAACATTGGTCTGCGAAAAGGTGAACTGACTGATATGTCACCAGACGGTAAAGGCCGTGTGCGCATGGACTTTATGATGCCTTCTCGTGGCCTGATTGGCTTCCAGACTGAGTTCTTGACTCTGACTTCAGGTTCTGGTCTGATTTACCACAGCTTTGACCACTACGGCCCACACAAAGGCGGTACTATTGGTCAACGCAACAATGGCGTACTGATCTCTAACGCAACTGGTAAAGCTCTGACTTACGCACTGTTTAACCTTCAGGAGCGTGGTCGTCTGTTTGCTGAGCATGCTGATGAAGTTTATGAAGGCCAGGTGATTGGTATCCACAACCGTTCAAACGACCTGACAGTAAACTGCTTGAAAGGTAAGCAGCTGACTAACGTTCGTGCATCAGGTACTGATGACGCGCAGGTACTGACTCCTGCTATCAAGTATACCCTTGAACAGGCACTGGAATTCATCGATGACGATGAACTGGTCGAAGTGACGCCTGAAAGCATCCGTATTCGTAAGAAACTGCTGACGGAAACAGATCGTAAACGCGCAGGCCGTGCGGCGAAGTAAGCATTAGCTGTCTAACCCATCTCTTATGGGTCAGACGACGTAAAAAAGCCTCCTCTGGAGGCTTTTTTTATCTTGGTTAAAAACACAGTCCTCTGAATGCTTACGTGTCGCCGTCAACGAAAGTGTCTGACGTAGATGAGCAAAGGAATGATGGCACCGATGACAGCAGCTGTGAGGCCGATAAAACTCATCTCCTTCGGGCTGGTCAGGCTTAGCAGGGATAGGGTCCACCCCGCAGTGACAGCGCCGCCTATTCCCAACAACACGGTGATATAGGCCTCGTCGGGTCGCCTGACAGGTGTCAGGAGTCTGGTCAGTACACCGAAAAAAAGACCAGATAAAATCCATGAAATGATTCCCATCGGATAGCTCCTCAGGCTTCAGCAGTTCTGCTGTTACACTGGCTCAACGCTACGCTAAATCCCCCGTTTTTGCTGGCTTATCAGTGGGACTGTCTCGTTGTTCTCGATAAACCACAATATTTGTCAATCACGTCTACTGCTTGAGCGTCTTCAGGAAGCGATCTGACTCTGCAATCGCGACCTCCATATCACGGATAGCCAGGCGAATATCTTTCTTAAGGACAGAAAACTCCTGTTTTAGTGAGCCTATTGCCGCAGCGTTCAGGTTATGTTTTAAAAACAGGGTATTGTCTCTCAGCGTATCCAGTACCGGAGTCATCTTTTTCTCAGCTTTGCGCATGGCACTGAGCATTTGCTGGTAACTGCGTCGGGTCATTTTCAGTTTCTTCTGACTGTCCTGACGCAAGCGCGCGCTGGAGTAGAGCTCGAGTTCATCTTCCCATTCCGCAAACAGTGCCTCAGAGACGCCTTCGACGGCTTCAATACGACTACTCACCTGCTTGGCTGCACTCTCACTGGCTTCGTACTTGTCATTGAGTGAGTTATAAACCTGCTCAAGTTCTCCACCGTTAAACTGGGTCAGTTCAGAGAAAGATGTCAGTGCATCAGTAAAGGTCTCCTGCGCGTCCTGCTGCGCCTCTGAGGCTTCCTCAACCCGGTCTGCCATAATATCCCGTTTGTGAATACCGACTTTCTCCAGTGTCGAATAATAGGTTGACTCACAGCCAGCAAGGCCGAGAAGTAAGATACCAATGGCTAAATTACGCACACAATTCTCCTTATTGTTTTGGTGTATGATGAGGGTCCAATCCCCAACTCAATGATAGGTGTTGTGATCATCCAGAAAGAAGCCTTACACAGATGGCTACAAATATCACTGGCTTTTAGCCACCATTTACGCCTGCGTCTCAGCCATGACAGGCTGACCGTCAATGCTGGCTACATGGCCTATGTCACCCTATTATCTCTGGTGCCTCTTCTTACTGTTTTATTGTCTGCTTTGTCAGCGTTTCCTGTATATGACGGTGTGGCGCAGGCCGTTCAGAAATTTGTGATCACCAACTTTGTTCCTGCTTCAGGAGAAGTGCTTGAGACATATCTGAATCAGTTTGTCGCCAATGCTGGAAAAATGACCGCGATAGGCGTCTCGTTTTTATTTGTTGTTGCCCTGACGTTGATCTCTTCGATTGATAAGAGTCTGAATTATATATGGCGGGTCAAACAAAAACGTCCGCTTGTGGTATCGTTTTCGATTTACTGGATGGTACTGACTCTAGGGCCAATTTTGGTGGGTACCAGTATTGCTGTCAGCTCTTACATTACCTCAACGGTTGTGTTTAAAAACGGTGTTACCGACCAACTGGTACCGGGATTATTACGCTTGTTACCTTTTATGCTGACGACACTGGCTTTCCTCGGTCTTTACACCTTGGTGCCAAACCGGCCGGTCCGGGTCATTCATGCTCTGGCTGGCGCCATTGTGGGCAGCTTGTTATTTGAGCTTGGCAAAAAAGTATTTGCTGTATATCTCGCTAACTTCCCCTCTTATCAGCTGATATACGGTGCGCTGGCAGTGATCCCTATTTTATTCTTTTGGGTTTATATCAGTTGGTGCATTGTGTTGCTTGGCGCAGAAATAACGGCAGCACTTGGCGAGAAATCTATGTGGCGTCCGCAGCATCGCCAGCAGAGTGAAAATAAGATGGACAGAGTTATCGACAGCATGGCAGAGATGGGTATAGGAGCAAAAACAAATGATTGCGCTGATTCAGCGGGTAAGTGACGCACGGGTTGTTGTCGATGGTGAAACCGTTGGAGCCATTGGAAAAGGTTTGCTGGTCTTATTGGGCGTTGAAAAAGGCGATGATGAGAAAAAAGCCCACCGTCTTCACGAAAAAGTACTCGGCTATCGGGTATTTGAGGACGCGGAAGGAAAAATGAACCTTAATGTACAACAGGCTGGTGGTGAGGTGCTGGTTGTATCGCAGTTTACACTGGCGGCTGATACCAAGAAGGGCATGAGGCCCAGCTTTTCCGGCGCAGCGCCAGACGAAGCAAACCGTCTTTACGAAGTGTTTACGCACTACTGCCGGGAATCTGGTGTGCAGACCGAAACAGGACGTTTCGCTGCAGACATGAAAGTCAGCCTGACCAATGACGGTCCGGTGACGTTCTGGCTTCAGGTTTAATGGATTAATGACACCAGGAGAGTGACAATTATGTTCCGACTGTTAACACCAACCAGTGATCAGCAGCTGACAGATTATTATCAGTTTCGTTGGAAGATGCTGCGTGAACCATGGCATCTGCCTCAGGGGTCGGAACGTGATGCCTATGATGTGAGTGCACATCACAGGATGATCGTAGATAGCAAAGGAGAGCCTGTTGCTGTTGGAAGACTTTATCTGACGCCTGAAAATGATGGTCAGATTCGATACATGGCGGTGACTCCGGATTATCGTAACCGAGGCCTCGGAGCACTGCTATTGATGGCGCTGGAGTCGCTGGCGCGTCAGGAAGGTGCATTGCGCCTTGTATGTAATGCGAGAGAAGACGCTGTGGGATTTTACAATCAGCACGGCTTCAACAGCCAGGGAGAGCTCAGTGAAGAGCGAGGCCCTGTGCGTCACCAACAAATGCTTAAGGCACTCGATCCTCTCTCTGACGTCGTGAGGCGACCGGAGTGGTGTGCAGAGTTACAGCAGCGTTGGCAAAGTCAGATCCCAATCAGTGACAAAATGGGTATCCGTATCAGCCAGTATACGGGTTATCGGTTTGAGTTGACCGCGCTACTCAATGCTAACCTGAACCCCCACCACAGCATGTTTGCCGGCAGTATTTTTAGTATGGCAACACTGACTGGCTGGGGTATGGTGTGGTTGTTGATGAAAGAGCGCCGCCTAAATGCTGACATCGTATTGGCAGACAGTCACATTCGCTACAAAGCCCCAATCACAGAGAAACCACGTGCTGTAGTCTCTCTGGACAGTTTAAGTGGCGATCTTGACCGTCTGGCAACAGGTAGAAAGGCTAGAGTTAAGCTTGAAGTCGCCATATTCAGTGACGAGACTGCCGTCGGCACCTTTACCGGCACATTCGTCTTGGTACCGAAATCGGCAGAAAACCACGATGATCCATCAAAAAATGAGGAAGAGTTAGTTTCCTGATTGAACTCTTTTGGGGGCTGGTGTTACGCGAATGCCCCCTTTTTGACTCACCAAGTCCCAGTTAGCCCGCATCCTGTACGTATCATCTGCCGTCGAAGAGACTGTGACGGATTGCATTTTTATCCTTCCCCTGTCTGCGACAAGCTTTATTGGGCTGACTGCTACGGTTTTAGCTTCAGATCCCGAATGATTTTGGGGAGTCGCGGTAAACAATGATTCAAGGCTGTTCTCCAGCGAGCTGTCATTGTCGACAGTCAACACACTGTTGTGCAACTCAGCGTTCAGCGAGCCATCCAGACTGAAACTAAAGCTCTTCCAGTCTGTCGCCAGGCCTGACAGCGAAAGTGATACATCATGTTCACCACTCAGCGGTAGGTTAAGCCCAGCCCAGCGTTGATAGATCCCCGTCGGGATGCCCAGCCCTTGTGCCTCGAACTGCCATTGCTGACTCGGGCTTTTCAAATCAATACTGCCTTTTGCATTACCCTGACCTTTACGAAACGACAGGGTTGCTTGCTGTAATTGCCAGAGACCGTCTGTTGCTGTCATTTTGATGAAAGGGGTCATTAACGCGACTCGATTGATGTTGGCGAGCGCGGCATCGGCTGTCAGGTCACCTTGCCACATCTGAGACTGTCCTTGATGTTTGAGCGTCAGCTCAGAGCCTCTGACGTTGACTGCTTCGATAAATATCGGAAAGCTGTCGTCATAAACCGCCAGACCGAGATGTTTAAGGGTGAGCTGGCCGATATTCACAGAATCAAGTGAGCCCCACCACTGATATATTTTTTCTGCTTCCTCAGGCTCAAATGTCAGGCTGACGCCACTTAGCAGCGCATCGTCGAGTTCAAGTTTACTTTTCGTTGCCCTCCCTGCAAGGCGAATGAACCCCTCCTGAAATCTCGCTGACAAACCTGAGATGTCTATACCATCAGGACGGACAGCGAGCTCTGCAATTGCGTCTGCCAGCACGTAATCACCTGAGCGCAGCAACGTCGCGTTGAAAGAGATTTGTGTCCCCTTACCTGTTTGCCAGAAGACGGTATCGTTCTCAAACCCAATGTCGTAAGCCGATAGGTTCAGGTGTTCAACTCCCCACTCTGAAAAATCAGCACTCAGATCCAATATGTCTAATCGCTCGAGCTGAACCTTATGAGCACGGGCAAATGAACGGGTATTGTTGAGAAGTGCCTGCGTATTTTTGGCTGATTGTAATCTACCGTTACTGATGGTCAGTTGATTGATGGTCAGGTTCTCGTCCGGGGACCAGACGGCACGCCCGGAGACAGATGCAGTTTCTAGATCAAAAGACAGGCCTTTGATAATCCATTTTTTATTCTGATAAAAGCTATTTACCAGTAATTTCGACACCGTCTGTTGATGCCATATTGCACTGGGTGCCTCTAGCTGAAAATCACCATGAATATTCGGGTGACCATTTGCGTCAACGCTCCATCTGGTCGTTTGTATCTTTGCATTTGACAGTTGAAGTGTCGGGCTAGAATAGACAAGGTTCTCGATAGCAAGCGTATCAATTTCCAGTCCCGGCGGGAGGTCAAGTGAGAGCGGCTTATCAACCACTGTTCCGTTGATGGTGAGGTTGTTAAGTTTTAGAGGTCCTGTCAGCAAAGACTTCGGAGCCAGTGTTGCCGAAAGAAAGTCAGCTTTTGCTATTGGCTGAGATTTATTTCTCAGCTCAAGCTGCGACAGTGTCAAAGTCCATGGTCTGTCGAGCGAGTAGGTCATTTCTCTGGCTTCCAGCCTAAAAGGTGTCATCCAAGTCAGGTAAAGTTGCACCATAGGCAAGCCTGCCTGAGTATGCAGGATTGCCAGCACAGAGCCAGATATCAACAAAGCCGTGATCACCAATATGGCAATCAGTTTTAATACAAAGCGAATGGCCACTGAGTCTTCCCCACAAAGAATCGTTTCTTTTCATCCATGAATGAGTTCAGGTTGGCGTAAAAAAGGTTCCTATTCAACCTTCATCGAGAGGTGGCGTGAAGAGGTTAATAAAATAAAAGCCCCGATACAGCGGGGCTTTCAAGGAAGTTAGCTACTATGTCAGAGCTGAGGACCTGCTTTGACCAGTGCTTCACCTTCTGCAGTGTCTGTGTATTTCGCGAAGTTTTTAACAAAGCGCTCAGCAAGATCTGTCGCTTTCTCTTCCCACTCTGTGCTGTTTTCGTATGTGTCGCGCGGGTCGAGGATCGCTGGATTCACACCCGGCAGTGATGTTGGCACGCTGAGGTTAAAAATAGGCACATTTTTCGTCTCAGCTTTGTCAATCGAACCGTCTAGAATGGCGTCTATAATACCGCGTGTGTCCTTAATCGAAATCCGCTTGCCTGAGCCGTTCCAACCCGTGTTAACCAAGTAGGCTTCCGCATTTGACGCTTCCATACGTTTGACCAGTACTTCCGCATATTGAGTTGGGTGCAAGGTCAGGAAAGCGTTGCCAAAGCAGGCTGAGAATGTTGGCGTCGGTTCTGTAATGCCACGTTCAGTGCCTGCCAGTTTAGCGGTAAATCCTGAGAGGAAGTGGTACTTGGTTTGTTCTGGTGTCAGTTTCGATACCGGAGGGAGAACACCGAAAGCGTCGGCTGAGAGGAAGATAACTTTGTTGGCGTGACCGCCTTTTGAAACGGGTTTGACGATATTGTCTATGTGGTACAGGGGGTAGGAGACTCGGGTATTTTCCGTTTTGGAGCCATCATCAAAGTCAACCGTTCCGTCATCCCTCACTGTCACATTCTCTAGCAGAGCGTCACGGCGAATTGCATTGTAGATATCGGGCTCTGCTTCCTTCGACAGGTTGATGGTTTTTGCGTAGCACCCCCCTTCGAAGTTAAACACGCCATCATCGTCCCAGCCGTGTTCGTCGTCTCCGATAAGTTCACGTTTGGGATCAGTGGACAACGTAGTTTTGCCTGTGCCCGATAAGCCGAAGAAAACAGCAACATCACCTTTTTCGCCCATGTTTGCTGAGCAGTGCATTGAGGCGATTCCCTGCAGTGGAAGGAAGTAGTTCATCATCGCGAACATACCTTTCTTCATTTCACCGCCGTACCAAGTTCCACCGATGAGCTGCATACGCTCAGTGAGGTTGAACACGGTGAAGTTCTCAGAGTTTAGGCCTTGCTGCTGCCAGTTTTTGTTCACGCATTTTGCGCCGTTTATCACAACAAAATCTGGCTCGAAGGTTTCCAGTTCCTGTTCGGTCGGGCGGATGAACATGTTTTTCACGAAGTGAGCCTGCCACGCTACCTCGGTGATGACTCTGATGTTTAACCGAGTATCCGGGTTGGCGCCGCAGTAGCCGTCAACAACGAAGACTCGCTTACCAGTCAGTTGTTCACAGACCTGCGATTTGAGGTCATCCCAGATATCCTGAGAAATGGGTTTGTTGTCGTTAATGCCTTGATCTGACCACCACAGGGTGTCTTTGGTGGTGTCATCTTTAACAATGTATTTGTCTTTCGGAGAGCGTCCAGTAAAGATACCTGTGTCGACGGAGACCGCGCCGAGCTCAGTCACCACACCTTTCTCGTAGCCACTCAGGCCCGCTTTGGTTTCTTCAATAAAGAGTTGCTCGTAAGAGGGGTTACGAATAATCTCTTCAACTTCATAAAGACCGTGGCGTGACAGATCTATCTGTTCTGCAACCTTTTGTTCGACGTTCGAAACGGTCATAGGTGCTCCTTGGGTAAGATGTTATATTTTATCGTCCTTGCTAAAACTTTAGGCCAATTTGTGGTGTAGGGTACGCATGGCCCAAAAGAGCAAATTAAGTTTACAAGCTGCAAATCGAGACAACTATCCCTCCCAGCGCCCGCGCACATATCTTACCGTCTTGTAACAGGATTTCGCTACCCATAAACAATTATTAATTAATCAAAATTAACTGATGGTAAATATAAGAAATCACTCAGTTTTTTGTGCGATGAGGCACAAAAAAAGCCACCTTTTTAGGCGGCTTTTCGTAATTTTGAGTCGAGTTAATTCTTTTTGCAAAAAATCAGTGAACGCTATCAGGTGCAGCTGATGCATCATTAAAAATTGCAGCGATATCAACACTATCAAAACTATAGTCTGAACCGCAGTAGTCACAGTGAAGACTCAATGAACCCATTTCAGCGACCATTTTCTCTACTTCTGTACGCTCAATGGCGGCAATAGCAGATGCACTGCGTTCACGAGAACAGGAGCATTTAAAAGTTACAGCCTGAGGCTCATAAAGTTTTACTTTTTCCTGATGATATAGTCGATAAAGCACTTCTTGAGCGTCAAGAGTGAATAACTCTTCGTTTTTCACAGTTTCGGTTAACTGCGCCAAGTGTTCGAAATCGTCTTCTGTCCCTTTTCCATCCGGAAGAATTTGCAGCAGCATACCAGCAGCTTTGACGTTGCCGTTTTCAATACCGCTTTTCAACCATAACCGGGTCTGCAACTGCTCAGAGCGCATAAAGTAGTCTTCTAGGCATTCCTGAAGGGTTTCACCCTCAAGGCCGACGATACCCTGATAACGTTCACCGTTAACGGGCTCTATAGTAATGATGATTTGACCTTTACCCACCATCTCACGCAACGTTTCAGGCATATCAACGCCTTCTTTCCAGCGGGCAGTGCCACGAAGCACCTGTTCATGGTTTCCGTTGATCACGGCGAGTGACAGGGGGCCATCGCCTTGTATCTGAACGCTGATGTTACCTTCAAATTTTAGGGTGGCAGTGAGAAGGCTGGTGGCAGCCAGCATCTGACCCAGAAGCTCTCTTACTGGCTCTGGGTAGGTTTTCGTTTCTACCATTTTCTGAAAGGTATCAGAAAGCTGAACCAGCTCCCCGCGAACCGACACGCCATCAAACACATAGCGGTGCAAACTGTCTTGGCTCATAGAAAAATGCTCTCCAGCGTTAATCGTTTGTCTGTCTGAATTTAATGATGTCCCGGCGTTGTTTTTTGTCTGGACGCCTGTCAGGACTGGGGTTGTGGGCGTGAAGCTTGCGAGCAAGACTTTGCTGTTCTCTTTTTTGCAAGCTGTCATCTGTTTCCTGATACAAAAGTTGCGCCTCAGGAGCGCCACGCCGCTGACCGCTCACGTTAAGTATTACGACCGTTTTTTCGTCGTGTCCCTGCCGAAGACGAACCTCTGCCCCCACTTCGACAAACTTACTGGCTTTAGTTCGCTGACCATTGTAGTGAACCTTACCACCGTCAATCATGGTTTTTGCCAGTGAGCGCGTTTTGTAAAAACGTGCTGCCCACAGCCATTTATCCAGTCTGACTTGCTTATCGTTTGCATTGGCTTTTTGATCCGGCTTCAATATTTCCCACCATTTTTCATCTAAGGAGTAAACTTAACATAAGAAAGTAGTTTGATCAGCATCACACTGTTAAACGCAATATGTGGGCTGAGCGTTTACCTTTCAAGGCCAGATTGCAGTATGACAGGCAAAAAAACGCAGTAAAGTGTAAGAATGCAGAAAAAAAATGTTAGATTGCACAAGATAGAATTTGCCGTATCTGTGCAGGTAGCATTAGACAATTCGCGGCACGTGTAATCAGTTAATAAACAACGTATTGCAATTATTAGACGGGTTGGATGCACATAGATGTTGGCGGTAAATACAAATGTAAATAACCTCTTTTCTGGCGTAAGTAGTAAGGTTAATGACAAATTCATCAAACGCTTAGCGTCGTTTGTCACTGTAATTTTGATGGTCGTCTTTGCGTGGATACTCGGCCGGCTTGTCTGGCAAGCGTGGCAGCCAGAGCAGACGACATTTGTTGCACCTGTTGCAGCGCAGGTAGCCGCTAAGTCAACGGGTAAAGAGGCGTCTTATCAGCTTTCTTCTCTCGTAAACCAAAACTTTTTTGGTCGGTACACGGGCAACACCAAGTCCAAGCCTGTTGTGGCACCTATCAAAGATGCGCCTAAAACACGCCTGAATCTGACGCTTGTCGGCGTGGTGGCGACAAGTGACGAGTCACAGGGGCTGGCCGTTATTGCGAATCGTGGTCAGCAAAGTACTTATGGCATTGGAGAAGTCATTCAGGGAACACGAGCCAGTCTTGCCCGTGTGTTACCCGACAGGGTATTTATCCGAAATAATGGTCGTGATGAGGTACTCATTTTGGCGGGTGTTGATGAAAATTCCGCTGGAAAAAATGCGAGTACAACCTCCAGGCCAGTAAAGTCGTCTAGTAAAAGACCCTCTCCAAATGCGAATAATACCGTCGATGTATCGAGTATAAAAAAAGAGATCCTCAGCAACCCTCAGGCGTTACTGAAATACATCACCTTGTCTCAGGCAACGGACAGTTCAGGATTATTGGGATACCGGGTTGGTCCGGGCAGCGATAAACGTTTTTTTGATGCGTCAGGACTACAAAATGGTGATATCGCCGTCGAGCTCAATGGTGCCGACCTGCGAAATCCCTCAGAGTTGGGTCAGATCTGGCAAAACCTTGCTGATGCCGCTGAAGTCAGTCTGACAGTTATGCGGAATGGTCAACAGCACGTCGTATACATCAGTTTATAAAACGCTAAGAAGTGGAGAAAGAAGTGAAATACTGGAAGAAACCAAATGCCTGGATTCTGGCTGGTGCCTTAGCGTTCCAGAGCACATTCGCTATGGGCGGAGAATTTAGTGCTAGCTTCAAGGGTACGGACATTCAGGAATTCATTGAAATAGTCGGTCGTAACCTTGAGCGGACCATCATTGTTGATCCCGCAGTCCGCGGCAAGGTCAATGTCCGCAGTTATGACGTATTAAATGATGAGCAATATTATCAGTTTTTCCTGAATGTGCTTGCCGTGTACGGTTTCGCTGTCGTCGAAATGGAAAATGGGGTGATGAAAGTCATCCGCGATAAAGATGCTAAGCAGGCTGCTGTACCCGTGGTCGGCGATGGCTCAATTAAAGGCGATGCGGTAGTGACCCGAGTCGTTTCTGTTAAGAATGTATCAGTACGTGAGCTATCCCCGTTGCTGCGTCAGCTCATCGATAATGCTGGTGCAGGTAACGTGGTGCATTATGAACCTGCTAACGTCATCATGCTTACTGGGTCGGCGGCGGTTGTTAACCGGTTGGCTGAGATCATCGAGCGGGTTGACCGTGCGGGTGACAAAGAAGTTGAAGTTGTACCTTTGAAACATGCGTCAGCGTCAGAAATGGTACGGATTGTGGAGAGCCTCAAGAAAAAAGGCAACGAGAAAAGTTCATCTCCTTTGTTACAACCACAATTTGTTGCTGATGAACGAACTAACTCAGTGCTTATTTCGGGCGAACCTCAAGTCAGAGCAAGGATTCGCAAGCTGATTTCACAACTTGATCGAGAAATGGCCACTATCGGTAACAACCGGGTGGTTTATCTGCGTTATGCAAAGGCAGAAGATGTTGTTGAGGTGTTGCAGGGCGTATCAGAGAATCTGGTTGCTGAAAAACAAGGTGGCGCTAAATCTGCCGCGACTAAATCTGACGTGAAAATTTCAGCCCACAAAGGAACCAACTCGCTGGTGATCACTGCTCCGCCTGACATCCTCCGAGCACTTGAAAATGTTATTTCACAGCTCGATATCCGTCGTGCACAGGTTCAAATTGAAGCGCTGATCGTTGAAATATCGGACAATACTGGTGCCAATTTAGGCGTGCAGTGGGGCTCGTTGGATGGTGGTGGTATCCAGTTTGGTAGTTCGGGGGCGTCGGTGAGCAACTTCATAGCTGCTAAAGAGGCTGCCAAGAGTAGAACAAAAATCCAAACTGACAAAGACGGTAACATCACAAAGCTCACTGAAGATGGTGACCGAACGGCATTGGCCAAGGTGCTTGGCGGGATTAATGGATTGGTAACTGCAGCCGTGCTTGGTGACTGGACTGCGCTTGTGACGGCCGTTGCTGCTGACAATGAATCCAATATTCTGTCCTCACCTAACCTGACCGTACTCGACAATGAGGAAGCATCGTTTATCGTGGGTGAAGAAGTTCCGGTGATAACTGGCTCACAAACGGGCTCAAACAACGATAATCCATTCCAAACCGTTGAGCGTAAAGATGTTGGTATCAAGCTGAAAGTCACACCTCAGATAAACGAAGGTGATTCAATTCAGCTCAAAATCGAGCAAGAGATATCCAACGTCATCGGAGCCAGTGGTGCTGTTGATATTCGCTTCGGCAAGCGTCAACTTACCACATCGGTGCAGGCTAATGATGGTCAGATGTTGGTACTGAGTGGCTTGGTTGATGAGCGAACGGCTGAAAGTGAGCAGAAAGTGCCTTTACTGGGCGATATCCCTCTGTTAGGCAACCTGTTCAAGTCTACCAAATCAACCCGTGAAAAGCGCAATCTGATGCTGTTTATCAAGCCAACCATTATTCGTGATGGTCTTACTGCTGACGGAATCACTCAACGAAAATATAACTACATCCGTGCTGAGCAGATCCTGCGTGCGCAGGAAGATGTGAGTCTGATGCCTGGCGTAAAAACTCCCGTATTGTCATCTTATGGTAGTAACAAAACATTGCCTGCCGAGATCAGAGCGATTCTGAATGAATTGAGGTAGAGAGGATATGGATACCGAGGTTGTAGAATTCAGCCCGCAACTGGCTGACGAACCTTCTCTCCCCGTAGTCACCCGCTTGCCGTTTAGCTTTGCTAAGCGGCATGGTGTGTTAGTGGAGAGAACAGAACAAGGGTGGCTTTTGTATTACCGTGGGCAGCCCAAGCCTTCGGTCTTGGTTGAAGTAAGACGGTTTCTTTCAATGCCCTTTTCACCGATAGGGCTAATTGACAGTGAATTTGATGCCAAGCTTACGCGTCTCTACCAACGGGACTCTTCAGAAGCGCAGCAATTGATGGAAGACCTTGGCTCTGACGATGATTTTTTCGCGCTGGCTGAAGAATTACCACAAAACGAAGACCTTCTGGATTCTGAGGATGATGCTCCTATCATCAAGCTGATCAATGCCATGCTTGGTGAGGCAATTAAGGAAACAGCGTCAGATATTCACATTGAAACCTTTGAGAAGAAATTGTCGATTCGCTTTCGCATAGATGGCGTGCTGCGCGAAGTACTGAGCCCTGCGCGTAAATTGGCTCCATTACTTGTTTCAAGGATCAAGGTGATGGCCAAACTGGACATCGCTGAAAAGCGGGTGCCTCAGGATGGTCGTATTTCGCTGCGCCTGGGTGGCCGTGCGGTTGATGTCCGTGTATCGACCATGCCCTCGTCGCATGGTGAGCGGGTGGTGTTACGTTTACTCGATAAAAACGCCACTCAGCTCGACCTTGAAAGTCTTGGTATGACCTCAACGATTCATGACACTTTCCAGGAGCTGATAAAACGCCTCACGGCATTATTCTGGTGACGGGTCCCACGGGGTCGGGTAAGTCAACCACGCTCTATGCGGGTCTCCAGAGTCTGAACGGTGAAGAGAGAAACATACTTACCGTAGAGGATCCGATTGAATTTGATATTGATGGTATTGGGCAAACGCAGGTTAACTCCAAGGTAGATATGACCTTTGCCCGGGGTCTCAAGGCGATTCTGCGTCAGGACCCGGATGTGGTGATGGTAGGTGAGATCCGTGATTTGGAGACAGCACAGATAGCGGTCCAGGCATCGCTTACGGGACACCTCGTTCTTTCCACGCTTCATACCAACACAGCTGTCGGTGCTGTGACTCGACTACGTGACCAAGGTATTGAACCTTTCCTCGTTTCATCTTCACTGCTTGGGGTCTTGGCTCAGCGACTGGTGCGCACCTTATGCCAGAACTGCCGCGAGCCCTTTGAAGCTGACAGTCAGCAGAAAAAGTGGTTTGGTATCGATGAGAAAGACCCTTTGACACTATACCGAGCCGTGGGTTGTAAGCGCTGTAACCAGAAAGGATATCGCGGTCGTACGGGCATTCATGAGCTCTTAGTGGTAGACAATGAGGTTCAGGAACTGATTCATAACGAAGCAGGCGAGCAGTCGATAGAAAAGTATGTCCGGGCATCAACACCCAGCATCCGTGATGATGGTTTGAGTAAGGCGCGTCTTGGGATCACCACACTCGAAGAAGTACTGCGTGTGACCAAGGAGGCATAGTGGCGGCGTTTGAATATAAAGCTCTGGATGCCAAAGGCAAAACCAGTAAAGGGGTGCTTGAAGCTGATACAGCCCGTCAGGCGAGGCAGATACTGCGTGACAAGGGGTTGGTTCCGGTTGAGATAACCGCCACTCAGGAAAAGGAGCAAAAGAAGAATAAACAAGGCTTGAGCTTTAACCGTGGCATCAGCACCACGGATTTATCTTTGATAACTCGGCAACTGGCAACACTGGTGCAAGCTTCCATGCCGCTAGAGGAATGTCTAAAGGCAGTTGCAGAGCAGACAGAAAAGCCCCGATTAAAGAACATGATGACGGCCGTGCGTGCGCGGGTTGTTGAGGGATACACGCTGTCCGATAGTTTGGGTGACTATCCTCATATTTTTGACCAATTGTTCTGCGCTATGGTTGCAGCCGGTGAAAAATCTGGCCATCTTGGCCCTGTTCTAGAGCGTCTTGCTGATTACGTTGAGAATCGCCAACAGATTCGCAGCAAACTCATCCAGGCAATGGTGTATCCCATCGTACTTGTCGTGGTGTCTATCGCTATCGTGGCATTTTTGCTGGCAACTATAGTGCCTGACATTGTTGGGAACTTTGCTCAGTCGGGGCAAGAGTTACCGCAAATCACTCAGGTCTTGCTTGCAGCCAGTGATTTTGTGACTCACTGGGGATGGTTGGTGGTATTGGTGCTTGTGACCATCATAGTGGGTACAAAACTTGCCCTAAAGGACGAGGGGCGCCGTCTTGGCTGGGATAGGAAGACACTTGTACTTCCGATTGTTGGCAGGGTATCACGTGGTCTCAATACCTCTCGGTTCGCCCGTACGCTGGCTATTTGCACATCAAGTGCAATTCCGCTTCTTGAGGGAATGAAAGTAGCCTCTGATGTTATGACTAACACTTGGGTGAAAAGTCAGATTATTGAGGCGTCAGAGAGAGTGAGAGAGGGAGCCAGTCTTCGAATGTCACTCGAAAAATCGAAACTTTTTCCTCCAATGATGCTCCATATGATTGCAAGTGGAGAGCGAAGCGGCGAGCTTGAACCAATGTTGACTCGTGCAGCAGACAATCAGGATCAGGATTTTGAAGCACAGGTCAATATTGCGTTGGCAGTGCTGTCGCCGATGCTGATGGTGGTGATGGCGGGCGTCGTATTATTCATCGTGGTGGCAACATTGATGCCTATGATTGCCATGAACAGCCTAGTTGGGGCTTAATTTTATTTTTTAACAACAGATGTTTTGTTGTTTTCGGAGGAGCGCGTTTATATGCAACGTCGTCAACAGGGTTTTACCCTTTTAGAGATCATGGTTGTTGTCGTGATCATTGGGATTTTGATGAGTCTGGTTGTGCCAAACCTACTTGGCAGTAAAGATCAGGCTGATAAGCAAAAAGCAATAGCAGACATCACGACGCTGGAGTCTTCTCTTGATATGTATTACCTCGATAACAGTACCTATCCGACCACGGATCAGGGACTGGAGGCATTAGTCAATAAACCGACAAGCACGCCAGAGCCGAGAACGTATCGCGATGGAGGATATATCAAGCGTTTACCGAAAGATCCATGGGGTAACGAGTATCAATATTTGAACCCGGGTGAAAATGGTAAGATTGATATCTTCACGCTGGGTGCTGATGGTCAGGAAGGCGGTGACGGCACGAGCCAAGATATCGGTAACTGGAACATGCAGGATCAGAAATAACGCATGTATTACCGGCGTCAGACGGGTTTTACACTGCTGGAGATCATGCTAGTACTGGTCGTACTGGCATTGAGCGCAGCAGTGATCCTTCCAAATATCCCCACCAATAAAAATGATGCAGTGAAGGAAGAGTCTCAGCGATTTTTCCGTCTTGTTCAATTGTGGTCGGAGCAGGCTATGCTCTCGACAGACACCTTCGGTGTCAGGGTAGACAACAATAACCGCTATCACTTAATGCAGTTGACCTCAGATGATTGGGTCAAGGTTACGAAAGGGCGCTACAGCAAAGACATTGAGTTGCCTGAGGGCGTGACGATTGAGTTGGAGGTGGGTGGTTTCACTGATCAGGAAGACCGTCTGTTTGATCGCGACAGCCTGTTCGATGACACTCTTTTTGCCGACGAGGAAGAGAAGGAAAAAGTCGAACCACCACAAATCATTCTCATGGGTAATGGCGAGATCATTCCTTTCAAGCTCACTTTCTACACCGATGATACCCCTCTTTGGTTGGTCGAAGGTAACGAGCTGGCTTCTTTTAAGCTCGAACAATTGGATAAGGATACCGAGTGAGAATAAGAGGTTTCACCCTTATCGAAGTGTTGGTAGCGATGACAGTGTTCGCTGTCGCAGCGTTGGCTGTGATCAAGTCAACCAGTCAGCATACCCGTTCACTGAGCTATTTAGAGGAAAAAACCCTTGCCTCCATTGTGGCTGACAATCAGTTGACTCTCTTGTTCTTAAACGGAGAAAAGCCCGCGTCAGAAAAAAAAGGCAATGTTGAGATGGCGGGTAGGACTTGGTATTGGACGCTTAAGCCGACAGCAACACAAACGGGACAGCTTCGTGCGATAGACATGCAGGTCTTTACCTCAAAAGAACGGGCCAACAATATTATTTCAGTGAGGACGTATGTACCGACGTCCTAACAGTATTAAAAAAACACATGGTTTCACCCTCATCGAAGTGATTTTGGCCCTGGCTATTTTTGCCTCAGTGACCCTTGTCGCCAATCAGGTATTAAAAAATATCCTGACCAGTAGTAAACAAACTGAAGAAGTAAGTGAAACCCTGAAGCAACTTCAGCGTGCTTTGGTGATCATGGATAGCGACTTTAGACAGATTCTGGCCCGTCGCTACCGCAATGGGGGCGAAGAACCGCAAAATACGCTGATTGAACTCGGTGACTCTGTCATCGGTTCAGATGCCGCAGGTGTTCGCTTTGTCCGTGGGGGCTGGGTTAACCCGCAGAGCCTTTTTCCCAGAGGCGAGGTGGTTAAAGTCGGTTATAGACTGACCGATGAAACACTGGAACGTGTCAGGTGGATGTATCCTGACGATAGTTCAGCCACAGAGCCCGCTGTGGCGACGGTACTTGATAACGTATCCTCTCTGTCGTTCGAAGTGTTCGATGACGGGGAATGGAAAAAAAATTGGGATAAACCCGATGTCATGCCAAGCGCTATTCGGATAAAAATGACATTGGCGCGTTATGGTGACATTGAGCGCGTATACCTTCTGCCTGCCCAAACGCTTCCTTCACTGGATGGTGTGCAACAAGGGGACATATTCTGATGAGCAGAAGACAACGCGGCGTCGCTCTCTTGGTAGTGATGTTTATTATGGCTCTCATGACGTCGCTGGCGATGAATATGACAGGCCGTCTGTTTGTTAATTTCAATCGTGTTGAGAGTCAAATACGCTACGAGCAAGCTTATTGGTACACTATGGCGGTCGAGCAATTGACAGGCGCTGTACTGAAGGCATCTATTCCTGACTCTGGTGCTGTGACGCTTGCTCAGGCATGGTCAGTAAAAGATCAAACTTACCCGGTCGACGGTGCGACTGTCACGGGTAGTATCATTGATAGGCAGGCGTGCTTTAATTTAAATGCGTTTCAGGCGGAGAAACCCACACAGAACGGAACGAACCCGCCACTGGTGACAGCGTTACAGCAACTGCTCATCTCGCAGGATATAGACAGCACGGAGGCGGAGAACATTGCTTCTGCCACCTGGGAGTTTATTGACCGAGACACTAACGTTCAGTCGGCTCTCGGCGTCGAGGACAGTGAGTATGAATCGCGTAACCCTGCTTATGTAACGCCGAATGGCTTACTTGCAGATGCTACGGAATGGCGTGCGGTTAATGGAGTGACCCAACAAATTGAGCGAAAAGTTGGTCGTTTTCTCTGTGCCATTCCCTCAGATACCGCTACCTTAAATGTAAATACGTTGACAGAAGATGATGCGCCTGTTTTGGCTGCACTTCTTCACCCAAACCTGTCAGTCGACCAGGCGCGTACTCTGATAAAGAATCGAGACTCAGTGGCTGGCTGGTCTGATGAAGATGCATTTTTGTCCGACCCCATTTTTGGGCAGTTGGGCCAACCAGAAAAAGACAACCTCAAAAAATATATTGGCGTTCGCAGTCGTTTCTTTGAGGTGGACAGTACGATAAAGCTTGATGAGGCACGCTTCCGCACCCGTGCTCTTTTGATGCAGGATGAAAATGATAGCAAATATACGGTTGTGCGCCGACGCTTCGGAGGAGTGAGTGAGCGAAATACTGACGATAAGACTAAGCAGTGATGCAACGTCACCAATACCTTGGCTGGTGTGGTCACCCACTCTGCAAAATGTCATCGCATCGGGTGAGGCGGACAGTCTTGCCCAATTAAAAACATATAGCAAAGAACGTGAAATCGTGGCACTGGTTGATGGCTCGGCCGTGTCTGTGATCAGCGTTGAAATACCCAAGGGCAGTGAGCGTCAACTCGAGACTGTTTTACCTTACCTGTTAGAAGATGAGTTGACGCAGGATGTTGAGCACCTCCATTTTTCCTTGTTGTCGAAAAAAGGGAGCACAGCAGATGTCGCCATCGTCTCCCATCACCAAATGGAGAGCTGGCGAGGGCGATTAGAAGAAGTGAGTATGCCGGTTAGGCGGCTCATCCCTGACTTCATGGCATTGCCAGTTACTGAAGACGCGGTCAGTGTTGGTCAATTGCAGCAGCAATGGTTAGTGAGAGCGGACCAAAAAAATGGAGCTACGCTTGACTGGGAATGGTTGCCTCTGTGGCTGACCAATCAGTCCTCGGATAGCGACAGTGATGATGTGTCCTTGCTTGAAATCGCATGCTATAGCCCGCTACCTGAAGAAGAGGTTGTGGGAAACTGGCGTGTAGAATCCGAAGAGCTTTTTATGTTGACACTGGCTCAGGAAGCTCATCGCTCGACGGTTAATTTACTCACTGGCCGATACAAACAGCAAAGCCAACTTCTTAAGTACATTAAACCTTGGCGACCTGCTGCGATTGCAGCCACGCTGGTTGCCGCTGTACTGGCGGGTGAGCAGTTCATGGCGATTACACAGATGGAGTCTCAGGTCGATGCCTACCGTCAACAGAGCGAGCAACGCGTCCGTTCAGTTCTGACGGGCATTCGAAAAATTCCGACCGAGAGATATCTGCGCCGGATAGTGAATAATGAAGTAGAGCGGCTTGCGGGGAGTGGTGACTCATCCGGCAGTGTTCTTTTGTGGTTAAGCGAGCTCAGGCCAATGCTGGCTTCAGTGCCTGTACTGACACTTGAATCGCTCCGGTATGACGGTAAGCGACAGGAACTTAGGATGAATGCCAGAAGCAAGGATTTCTCTGATTTTGAGCGCCTTAGAGGTGCATTGTCTGATAAATATCAGACAGATCTGGGACAGCTCAAACGTGATGGCTCTGGTGTGACAGGCTCGTTTGTTCTGCGGAGGAAACAAGTATGAATGCATTGGTGACGTATTGGCAGAGTCTTTCATCACGTGAACAACGCTTTCTGCTTGTGGCCTCAGGGTTCATCTTTATCGCTGTTCTATATTGGGGGGTGCTCGCGCCCCTGCAACAGCGGGCAGAGATAGCAGAAAACCGATTGCGGTCAGAAAAAAATCTGTTGAACTGGGTAGAAGGTAAGGCAGCTGAAATAGAAAGCCTGAGAGCAATTAAAGGAACAGGTCAGGCAACAGGTAGACCCCTGCAGCAGGTGGTAACAAGCAGTGTCGGTCGGTTCAACCTTGAAATTATTCGGCTAAACCCGGTAAAAGATGAAATTCAGGTCTGGCTCAAACCTATGCCATTTAATATCTTGTTGAAGTGGATCGATCATCTATCTGTCCAATACGGTGTAGGAGTCATATTCCTCGAGTTGGGTAAAACCGATACTCAGGGCCTTGTTGAAGTTAAACGCTTGCAGTTGGGGCAAAAGTGATATGAAACGAAAGATTTCGCTCTCTTTACTGCTAATTGTGGTATTTACTGTTAGCTTGGTAGCTCATTTACCCGCCAGACTTGCTGTAAATTATTTGCCCGCTTCAATGGGTGTCCGATTGGCTGGTGTGGACGGTACTGTCTGGCAAGGCACTGCAAAACAGGTCAGCTGGCAGAACAAGCCCATGGGACGATTATCGTGGGAGGTACACCTCCTTCAGCTGTTTCTCGGGAAAGCCGATGTGTCAGTAGAGCTGCGTGGCGGGGTTAATGGTCTGGACGGCAAAGGACATGTAGGTGTCAGTTTTGGTGGACCGTATGCCACCGACTTTATACTCTCAGCACCTGCTGAGATGGTGCTGAGAAATGTCCCCGCACCTATTCCTGTGACGGCCACCGGATCTGTCAACTTAGTGGTTAAGCGGTATGAGTTTGCTTCGCCATGGTGTAAAGAGTTAGACGGTCGGTTGAATTGGGTGAATGGTGCCGTCTCTTCTCCCGTCGGAGATATTAGCGCCGGGGATGCAATGGCGAACCTGTCCTGCAATGCGGGTAGCCTTTCTGTAAGAGGTGACAGTAAGTCAGCTTCTCTTACTTCTAATTTCTCTCTGGAACTTGCTCCGGATCAGTCGTACAAAGTGGATGGCTGGTTTATTCCCGGCAGTGAGTTTCCAAACCAGCTGCGTCAGCAGTTGAGCTGGCTGGGTCAGCCAGACAGTAACGGAAGGTATCCGCTTAAATTCAATGGCTAGGTGTCTTGCTTATGGTAAAGAAAAACATAGGGCCGGAAATTCTTGATTCCCGCATTGTCGCGAGTTCTCGTCTGTTCAAAATAGAGTCGCTGGATTTGCGTTTCAGCAATGGTGTTGAGCGAACGTATGAACGGATGAAGTCCAGTGGTCGCAATGCCGTGATGATTGTTCCTGTCACAGAGAGCAACGATCTGTTATTAGTGCGAGAATATGCCGCTGGTACAGAGAGATATGAACTAGGCTTTCCTAAAGGGTTGATCGATCCTGGTGAAACTGTTTTGGAAGCGGCAAACCGGGAGTTAAAAGAAGAAATTGGCTTCGGTGCTGCGACATTGCTGCCACTCAAAGAGGTGGTACTGGCACCATCGTACTTTTCCAGTAAGATGACCCTGTTATTAGCAAAGGGCTTATATCCAGAGAAGCTTGAGGGCGATGAACCTGAACCACTGGAATTGGTCCGTTGGCCTGTTAGTCAGGCTGAAGAGTTAGTGTCACATGTAGATTTTGGGGAAGCCCGCAGTATTACAGCATTACTGCTGGCACTGAAACAGCTTTCACAGGAGTAGTCATGGAGCTGTCACAGCTGCTGCCATCCGTTGTGGAGATCGCCAGAGAGTCAGGTCAACTGATACTCGAGATTTACCAGGATGGTAATTATGAAGAGAACATTAAAACTGACGACACGCCCGTCACCAGTGCAGATATTGCAGCCCATAAGCTGCTGGTGGAGCGTTTGTCGGCGCTGACGCCTGATATACCTGTTTTGTCTGAAGAAGATGCAGAAATCCCCCTTGAGCAAAGGGAGAGATGGAAGCGTTATTGGCTGGTTGATCCTTTGGACGGCACACAGGAATTCATCGCTCGAAGTGGCGACTTTGCGACCATTATTGCTCTTATTGAAGATCACCAACCTGTGATGGGCGTGGTATACGTTCCTATCTCTGATGTTGCTTATCACGCATACAAGGGACAGGGAGCATGGAAGGTGATGCCGGATGGGACCAAACACCGTCTGTCTGTTCACAAGCATGAAGATGTGATGGGATCTCTGTCTGTTGCAATCAGTCGACGACAGGATATTAAAAAAGTGACTGACTGCCTTGAGCCGAGCCGTCACTATGATCTGGTACCTCTAGGGTCTGCTGCCCTTAAATCCTGTTTGGTTGCCGAGGGAGCAGTCGATTGTTACCTGCGTCTTGGCCCGACGGGCGAGTGGGACACAGCAGCCACACAGTGCATCGTTGAAGAGTCTGGTGGGCGTATTCTGGATATGACACTGTCTCCGCTGTCTTATAACGAGAGAGAGTCTCTGGAGAACCCAAACTTTATCGTCATGGGTGACATGGCTCTGCCATGGAAAGAGATCATCCGGTTGGAAAGTTGACGGAGCCTGCTGGCTCCGTTTTTATGTTCGGTTCAGAATAACCGATTAAGGCCGTTGAGAGCGGCAACGCGATACGCTTCCGCCATCGTTGGATAGTTGAACGTGGTATTGACGAAATAATCGATAGTATTACCTTCGCCTTTCTGCTCAAAAATCGCTTGTCCAATGTGTATGATTTCTGCCGCACGTTCACCGAAACAGTGAATACCAAGAATTTCACGTGTGTCTCTATGAAACAGTATTTTTAGGCTGCCAACATCCATCCCCGCTATCTGAGCACGGGCGAGATGTTTAAACTGTGCTCGTCCCACTTCATAAGGTACTTTTGCTGCTGTGAGTTCCTGCTCTGTTTTACCTACTGAGCTGATCTCTGGAATGGTATAAATACCTGTCGGTATATGGTCAATGAGACGGGCAGTGGCCTGTCCATTATTGATTGCCTGAGCGACAATGCGTCCCTGATCGTAAGCGGCACTTGCAAGGCTTGGATAGCCAATAACATCGCCAACGGCATAGATGTGGCTGACGTTTGTCTGATAACTGTCATTGACGTCAAGTTGACCTCGTGAGTCCACCGTTAGCCCGACTGCATCAAGATTCAACGTGTCAGTATTACCTGTTCTGCCGTTAGCGAAGAGCAGGCAATCGGCCTTCATTTTTTTGCCAGACTGAAGGTGCAATACAATACCGTCATCTGTCCCTTCTATCTGCTCGTAGGTTTCATCGTTGCGGATGAGCACCCCGTTATTCCAGAAATGATAGGACAGAGAATCTGACATCTCGTTATCCAGAAACGAGAGCAACCTGTCGCGGGTGTTGATCAGGTCAACCTTTACACCCAGCCCACGGAAAATTGATGCGTATTCACTGCCTATGACGCCCGCTCCATAAATAATCACATGTCTTGGGTCGTGCTCAAGAGACAAAATGGAGTCGCTGTCGTAAATGCGCGGATGAGAGAAATCAATATCGTCAGGGTGATAAGGTCGTGAGCCTGTGGCAATTACAAATTTATCAGCAGTGTAATATTCAGACGTGCCGTCACTCTGTCGCACTTCAATTTCATGTTCACCGGTAAAACTGGCTGCACCCCGAAGTATGGTGCACTGATTACGATCGTAAAATCCCTGACGCATTCTGGTTTGTTTGCCGATCACAGATTGCGCATGGCTGAGAATGGTCGAAAACGTGCTGTGGATGTGGCTGTCGTTCTGTGTGTAGATTGGACTTTGATTGAATTCAATGATCCGGCTGACAGTATGCCGGAGTGCTTTCGAAGGAATCGTACCCCAATGGGTACAACCACCGCCGACAGCGTCCTCTCGTTCGACAATGGCGACGTTTAGGCCGGCTTTTGTCAGTCCCATAGCGGCACCTTCTCCTCCCGGACCACTGCCAATAACAATGACATCGAACTGGGACGATACAGTAGGGGAAGCGTTGCTCATATCCTTTTGGCCTTTTTGTTTTTGTGTTGTTAATTGATTGACACCATAGTTTAACTAAGGGCGAAATCTCATGAAACAATCAACACATTTCCAGCGTAGCTGATCACGGATATTGTGCTGAAAGAGCATCATCCTAGGGGTAATCTTAGGTGATTTGGTGATCAGGTGCAGGAATCGGTCGCTGGTGTTTCATAGAAACTGAACAATGAAGAAAAAATCGGTATAGTCTGCCGTGACAGTTCATAGGGTAAAACAGGCGATGGGAATTCGAGCACAACAAAAAGAAAAGACCCGGCGTTCATTAATTGACGCGGCATTCAGACAATTGAGTGCAGACAGTAGCTTTTCCAATCTGAGCTTGAGGGAAGTCGCCCGGGAAGCAGGGATTGCCCCTTCTTCTTTTTATCGTCATTTTAAAGACATGGATGAACTGGGCCTGACGATGGTCGACGAAGGAGGACTTATACTCCGTCAGTTGATGAGGCAGGCCAGACAACGCATAGCCGCGGAAGGCAGCCTGATAAGGACATCAGTTGAAACTTTCATGGAATTTATTGAAAGTAGCCCAAACGTGTTTCGCTTGTTGCTTCGTGAACGTTCGGGAACCTCGTCTGCTTTTAGGGCAGCTGTGGCCCGGGAGATCCAGCACTTTGTTGCTGAGCTGACCGAATATTTTGAGGCCAGTAACCACCTTACGCATGAAGAAGCCTATAATCAGGCAGAGGCATGCGTGACTTTGGTTTTCAGCTCCGGTGCCGAAGCTCTTGATCTTGATAAACGAGCAAGGGCGGAACTTGCAGAACGGTTAATCATTCAGTTGAGAATGATTGCAAAGGGTGCCCTCCTGTTCCGGATAGAACGGGAAAAAGGGGCATCCAAGGATAAACTAGCATTAGGTAGGTAAAATATGGATTCTAATTCTCACTCAGAGCGCAAATTTCTGGTTCTGGCCACACTGGCTGGTATTTGCGGGAGTGCGTCGGTGGCGACCTTGTTTGTAAGCAGTGTATCTTTTTCTTTCTTCCCGATCATCGCCTTTGCTTTGGCTGTGTATTGCTTCTATCAGCAACACCAGAACCAGCCATTGACTGAAGGAACGCCTTTGATCGCTTTTGCCTGTTTCTTGGTTGGAGCTTTCGGCTACTCTGCATTTATCCGCATGCAAGTGCCAGATCTTGGTAGTAACTTCTTCTCTATCATCATCACTATGGCACTTGGACTTTGGGTATGCCATAAAACGGGTGTATTCGACAACCAGAATACTGTGAGCAAGTAATCTTCTTATTGATTACAGGTTACCCCTCAAAAACAAAAGGAGCTTTTCAGCTCCTTTTTTGTGTTAGAGATTATTTTCTCTCAAGCATCACGCCGGCTTCCATGTGATGGGTATAAGGGAACTGATCAAATAGCGCGAAGCGAGTAATACGGTGCGTTTCTGATAGCATCGCCAGATTGTCTTTGAGCGTATCTGGGTTGCAAGAAATGTAGAGTATACGATCATAACCTTGCACCATTCGGCAAGTATCGTCATCCATACCTGCTCGCGGTGGATCGACAAAAATCGTATTACATTGATAGCTTTTCAGATCTATATTCGCTTCCTGTAAGCGTCGGAATTCGCGTTTCCCTTCCATCGCCTCGGTAAAGTCTTCGGCAGACATACGAATAATCTGCACATTGTCGATGTTGTTAGCCGCAATGTTGTACTGAGCCGAGACAACGGATGGTTTCGCTAACTCAGTAGCCAGTACTCGGTCAAAATTCTCCGCCAATGCCATAGAGAAGTTACCGTTACCACAATAGAGCTCAAGCAAATCTCCTTGGCTATCCTGCGTGCAGTCAATCGCCCACTCCAGCATTTTTTCAGCGACCTTACCATTTGGTTGGGTAAAGCTGTTTTCAACTTGCTGATAAGTCAGCTTACGGTCACCAACAGAAAGCTGCTCGACAACATAGTCCCGATCCAGTATCCATTTTTGCTTCCGAGCGCGGCCGATTATATTGAGGTTGAAGCCTTCATCATTCAAACGTTGTTTAAGGGCTTTTGCTTCTTTTTCCCACTCTTCATCGAGCTGACGATGGTAAAGAAGGGAAACCAGAATTTCGCCACTCAGCGTGGAGAGAAAATCAACCTGAAAAAGCTTACGACGCAGTGTATCAGAGGGCTTCACTCCATCGAGAAGCAGCGGCATCAGATCATTGATGAGCCTGCTCGCTTGGGGGAATTGGTCAACACGATACTTTTGCTTCGTTGTCTGATCAAACATGATGTAATAGAGGTCATCTCCCTCGTGCCAGACGCGAAACTCCGCCCTCATTCTGTAGTGCTTCTCCGGTGAGGGAAACACTTCAAGTTCAGGTGCATTGTACTCGGCGAACATGGATGTCATGCGTGCACTTTTTTCATCCAGCTGTGCCTGATACTGTTCAGTGTCGAACGGGGTGTTGCTCATATTACGGAACCTGCAATTTCAAAAATGAGCGCAAATTGTAAGAGCCTCGTGGACATTGTCCAGCATTTCGTTGACTTTTTCGCCAACACAGCACTGAAACAAACGTACCAATTCTGGCTGTTTTCCCAGCGTAATACTGAAGACAACATAGTTTCTTATTCTAATTATATGATGTGACTCGTATAATCTGTCGTTCTTTCATCAGCTGGGAATCCGGTGAGACTCCGGAACTGACGCGCAGCGGTAAGAGGAAACGAAAGTAGCAGGGTTAAGAGCCAGACACTGCAGAATTCTGTGGGAAGTCGCTGCCGTAGGCTGTCCTTAAGTCCGAATATCAGCTGGTATAACAATATGGTATCAGGATCTCCTGACATCATTAGATACACGCGAACATGGATCTGATATGTCTAAAAAACACCTGGTAGCAGGACTGCTACCTCTGGCGGCCTTCGTGCACGCCCAAACCGCGCTTGCGGCCGATGAAACAATAAAAGTAATAGGGCGTTCAATATCTGACTCAAACGTTCTCGACATACCCGCCAATATTAAAGTCATCACCGCTGAAGATATCGAAGCCAGTGGTGCAACTGATTTGTCCACTCTACTCCGCGGTAAGTCGGGCATCGAGATCAGTGATACCAACAGTGGCCCCGTTTTTTCAATGCGGGGATTCGGCGCAAACGGCGCCCACAATACCCTCATATTAGTTGATGGCAGAAAGTTGAATAAATTTGATCTGTCAAAGCCTCAAATTGACTCTATCCCTCTCAACAACATTGCGTTCATTGAGATATCGTCTGCCAGCGCTGGCGTATTATATGGCGACCAAGCTGTAGGTGGCGTGATCAACATCATTACCAAAGCACCGACTCAAGCAGGTGGCACTCTCGGGCTTGAAGTAGGAAGTTTCGATACTCGTGGGGGAAATGTAAGCTTCGCCGGTCCGCTTAATGATGATTGGAGTTACTACGTCTCTGGTAGTCAAAAGAACAGTAAAAACTACCGTGATCACAATGATAGTCGGCTCGGCAGTATTCTTGGCCGTATCCAGTTTGATGGAGAAGGCAGGCAGTTCTTTGCTGAGTCTAGTTATTATGACAATACGCGTTTCTATGCAGGCTCAATCACCAAGCAGCAATTTGAAGAGAATCCAAGGCAGGCTAACGCTGGCAGTGGGAATGACTATAGCCATGAAATGACATTTGCTAATCGCATAGGATTAGAACAGCAATTGACTGATGGTTGGATATTGCAGACTAAACTGATTAGCGATCAGACCAAGACGAACGGTTACCTTTGGAGTAGTTTTACCCGAAAGCTGGAGAGTTACAGCGGAGATGTGCAGCTAGAAAACAGTTGGAAGTCTGCCAATGGCAACGGGAAGCTTTTATTAGGCATTGATGCTGCAAAATCTCGATATGTCTATTCAGCAAATCGAGGATTAAAACAAAACAAGCTATCTTTGTATTCGGTATTGAATCTGCCCCTCAGTGAAGGCTTTTCGGTAACGGCTGGTGGCCGCTCAAGTAAAGTAGAAGATAATGTCAGAGACTCAGCATTATATCCGCAGGGAGAAAAGCTAGAGGCATCAGCAAGTGCTGCTGAACTGGGAGTGAATTATCAGTTCTCCAAGGCCCAACGTGTATACGCCCGAATCGATCAAAACTTCCGTTTTGCAAAGATCGACGAACAGGCCTACACATCACCGGGTGTATTTGGGCTTAAACCACAAAGAGGCACATCCCTTGAGTTTGGTTGGAGCGCTGATTTTTACGCGCATTCACTCTCGGTCAATCTTTATCGTCTAGATATCAAAGATGAGATCATTTTTGATAGTTCTGCTCCAACGCCGATTAATGGTTCTTTCCAAGGTGCGAATGTCAATGCGGATAAATCCCGACGCGATGGCGCGAATATAAATTGGACATGGAATGTCACACAAGAGCTGTCGACAGGCTTGGACTACAGCTACATTGACGCAAAATATACCGCAGGGAAGTACAACGGTAATAGGCTTCCTTGGGTCTCCACTCATTCCGGCAATGTATTTGCTAACTATATGCTGACACCTGCTTGGAATATCTATGCGGGAGCCAGTTATTCTTCAGAGCGCTATGTGTCTGGTGATAAGGCCAACCAAATCGAAAAATCAGATGCCTATTGGCTAGGTAGCCTCTCTACACAATATCGTCTCAATGACTGGAGTCTAATGCTGAGTATCGAGAATGTTACCGATGAGAGATACTCCGCCAGCACCAACAGTTGGGGAGGTTACTATCCGGGTGATGGACGAAGAGCAACTATTAGTGCTAATTATGATTTTTAACGTTTAAATTAGGCGGGATGCTATCGTAAAACACGGATGAGTATCCCGCTTCAACGATCATCTCTGCTACCGACGCGTCGTTCTTCACTTCGAACATCTCTGTCAGTATGATAGTTACCAGCTAACAGTTATGGGGTAAAAGCTTTGAAATCTATCCTGGTATTTGATTCAGGAGTTGGTGGCTTGTCTGTATATCAGGAGATTAAAAGAAAGCTCCCAGACCAACACTATATTTACGTATTTGATAATGAGGCCTTCCCATATGGCGAGCTTGACGACGATGTACTCATTGAAAGAGTCAGTGGAATAATCAATACACTATGCCAGCAGCATGAAGTCTCTCTAATTGTTATTGCGTGTAACACCGCTAGCACTATCGTTTTACCCATCCTAAGAAAGGCTCATACTATTCCCATTGTCGGTGTCGTTCCGGCAATAAAACCTGCGGCTGCTTTGAGTAAAAAAAAGTCGATTGGAGTTTTGGCAACGCCTGCTACGGTCTCTAGAGATTATACCCAGTCACTCATTAATGAATTCGCGCCAGATTGTGAAGTAACGCTTGTTGGAACAACAGAGTTAGTTTACATGGCAGAAAATAAAATAATGGGTAGAGAAATAAGCAAAGTAACACTTAGCCAAATATTGCAGCCTTTTTATCAGAAGACTGACTGTATTGTATTAGGGTGCACTCATTTCCCATTACTCAAAAATGAAATTCAGGAAATACTTGGAAAAGGTTATACCGTTGTTGATTCTGGAGCAGCCATTGCGAGGAGAGTAGGCGAGTTATTAAATAGTGTTGAAAGAATTGGCGATGAAAATTTCACCGCCCAAAGTGAACGACCAAATATTGCTTATTGCAGTGCCTATAAAGATCAAATACAACAAATAGAAAAAGAGTTGGCCACTGCATTCGATTTAAAAGAAATTAGGCGCGTGCCGTTTTTCTAGGGTCATTCGCCTCACGCACCTTAAGGGTACGATCACCATACTCACTATTATTTAGATTTTCGATGGCAGTAGGCGCTTGTTCAGCTGCCATAACAACAAATCCAAAACCACGTCGCTTTCCAGTTCTTTTATCTTTCATCAATCTCACAGCAAATACTTCACCATGTTGTGAAAAGAGTTCTTTTACATCAGCCTCATTTGCACGGTATGGCAAGTTACCAACATAAATTGTTTTACTATGAACAACACCAGCTCCAGACGGGTAGCTAGATTGGAGTCTGGTAACAATTAAGGTGAGTACTACACCTGTTGTAATTGAGCCAAGAGCAAAAGAGTAGGCTGTCGATAGTGTGGGGTTAGAGATATCAAGCAATAAAGAGCCGCCGATGGCTAATATTGCGGTAATTAATAAGCAAATGGTTGGTCTCATAATCGTATAACTTATTTGAGTGGACAGAATTTAAAGAAAATAACAAATCAAACTGGTTAAAATTAAATCACATGTAATTTTGATATTACGTAGATTGCTAATCAATTGCTAGTTAGTGAATGTGATGATTATCCAATGTTGCAATAACTTGTTATTAAGAGAGTTTAGGGTGAATTTTGAACACTCAAAAATATTTCTTATAAAAACCCTTGCCAATGTGATCTTTCTCTCTATAATGCCGCATCACCGACACGGAGAGCGGCTCCAAAATTGGAAAGCGCTTCAAATCGGTACGACGAAAACGGCATC
>NZ_LYBM01000017.1 GCF_001707825.1 Veronia pacifica
GGTCACGCACACTGAATTAATATCGCGTGATGATGGCGGTTTGACATTTGAAAGTATTGAGCGAGAGCCTATATCTGGATTGTTAGGGTTACGACTGAAGCAGCAGAGGTTCAACAGTACCCCCAGAATCACAGTATTACCGAGACATTTTGACGAAGAAATCCTGAGATATGTAAATAAAAGAGCTATGGGCACCCTTCGTTTAACTGATCCAATTTTAATGTCCAAGTCTGGTCAAGCTATCCTTGACGCTGGAGATTTAAATCGGATGGTTAGAGAGCCATTTAAGCAGATAAAATGGATACCGAAGGAAGGGTTGACGCTGCATGCTATCAGAGATGTTATTGCGGCTTCTGCCATCGCGTCTGGTGCGAATGAGCAATACATAGTAAGAGCTTCTGGCCGAAGTGGATCTACTCTGGCTAGAAAACAAGTTCTGCCCATATGAAAAGTCATCGAATCCTTAGACTATTGCGCGCTAGGTTTTGATAAGTTCTGCGATACGTTGACTGCCACACTTCTAAGTATCTCCAAAGTTCGTGAGTGTTTTTGCTTAAATTGACAAATGTCACATTACATTAGTGTTTTAAGGTATATTTTTCATTATGAAAAATAACTCTCCCAGTTTGTGCTCGTGTTTGAGTATTCGAAAGATTCGTAGTTGCATATTTGTCTTGAGAATACCTATCACTCACATTTTTCAGTTTTGTTCTCCACGAAGTATGTGCTTGTCCCGTCATGTAGTTGGTTTTGCGGCTAAACCAGTATTTTTTGGATTGAGATTCGCTTATTTGAATCGTAGTTGTCGGCGATTTTAGTAGTGAAGCAAGCGAACAGCGTTTACTTAAAACAATAAACAAGAAAAGGACAATATGGCTCAATCTCCAGAACTTGCGGGCGGTGATGGCTTCACTTATGAGGGTAATGTAGCTGCATTTTATTTGTCTGCATTACTCGCTGAGGCATATGCCCCTGGCATCGAAGGGCGGATCGTAACACAAATTTCGGCTCAACAACGCGATTTCGGTGAACCGCTCGATGACATTATTGTTGATTTTGAAGACGCTGAAAAAAATATCGCTCGGCTTAGTCTTCAAGTGAAACGGTCACTTATTATTAGTAAAGCGAAAACAAATAAGGATTTTTGCGACATCATTCGCGATAGTTGGTTCACTCTCAGAAAACCTGATTTCCGTATCAATGTAGATCGCTATGGTGCAGCTACTGGTACGATTAGCCCAAAAAAGGAACGGTCCCTAAAGACTCTATGTGATTGGGCCAGAGAGAGTGTTACTACCGATCACTTTGAGGCTCGCTTCAAGAGGAATGCCAGCAAAGATATCACTGAAGTTAGGTCTGACATCGCTACTCTTCTTGAACAAGCTAAAGGAAGTGGTTGCACCAACGAAGAAGTGCATCAGTTTCTTGCACATTTTGTACTTATCAAGTTCGACTTTCTTAGTGAGGGGGCGGCTGACCGTCCGATCGCCATCAATCACATTAAAGATAGTATTGTGCCTGATGATGCTGAAAAAGCTCCTCTCGTTTGGTCAAAACTAGTTCAAGTGGCGCGAGAATCTGCAGGCAAAGCGGGGGAAGTTAACCGAGCTCGACTTGTGCGTTTGATCTCACCTATTGTTCGCCTAAGAGGAGCCCCTTCTTTTCACCAAGATCTTGAGCGGTTGTCTGAACTGGCGAGAAGCTACTCAAGTTACATTCAAGATGACATTGGAGGTGAGAGACTTGAAAGGCCAGAAATTCTTGAGACGCTAAGCAATAAGCTCTCCTCATCTCGCGTTGTTCAGATCTGCGGTTTACCGGGTAGCGGTAAATCAGTAATGGTCAAGCGAGCAGTGCAACGAGCGTTGACTGATGGCCCAGTCCTATTTCTAAAAGCGGAACAGCTTGAAGGTACAAGCTGGAACAGTTACGCGACCTCTCAAGGGCTCAAAGTAGTCAATCTTGAGTCACTTCTAGTTGAAATAGGTGCCACAGGCACGTCAATTCTCTTTGTCGATGCGATTGACCGTGTCGATAAACAACATCAGGGCATCATACTTGACCTTTTTCGAGTAATCGTCGCTTCCCCATGGCTTGATGACTGGCGAATTGTTGTCTCTCTTCGGGATACTGGTATTGAATTGTTGCGTAATTGGTTGGGCGAGTTTCTCAATACTCTGAAAGTCGAGACACTTGGACTTGAACAGCTGAACGATAAAGAGGCTGAAGAGCTAGCAAGTGCCAACCCCCATATGAGGTCACTTCTTTTTGGAGATCCTCAGGTGAGAAAAATTGTTAGGCGCCCCTTTTTTGCAAAAGTATTGAGCCAAGGGTACGTAGCCGAACCAAGCGCTCCAGCGTTTGCTCCGCAATCAGAAATAGACTTGGTCGAGCATTGGTGGCGACGGGGTGGATACAACGAAATAGGTCAAAATGTCATTGAACGTCAGCAGACACTCCTCAACTTGGCAACAGCCCGTACTCGAACGCTTAATCAGCCTATTAGACTTCGCGTACTAACTTCCGTGGCACATATTGAGAACCTTAAATCGGACGGAATTCTCCAAAGCGTACGCGAGGGAATTTCTGTTCAGTTTGCTCATGACATTTTTTTTGAATGGGCCTTTTTGCAAGTGCTAGTTGATAGTGGATCTCAGTGGGTAGATGAGATTCGGGCCTGTGGAGAACCGCCAGTAGTAGCTCGCACCGTTCAGCTTTTTTCCCAGTGGGAATACATACAGAGAGATGAATGGCACAATTATTTAGCTCAGGCAGAAGATCCCAACCTTCGGTCGCAATGGTTGCGAGCATGGCTACTCGGGCCTTTCGGAACTGCTAGATTCGAAGCTGAAGAGGAACAGTTTACTGCAGTTGTTTTTGCTAACGACTTCCGGCTACTCCAGAAGGCTCTTGTTTGGTTTCAGGCGGAGAAGACTGCGCCCAATATGCTAATACTTGCCCGCGAGCTTCCTTTGGAGGAGCGACAACGCTTTGCGGACTTACTCGGTTGGCCTTCCGACTATGCCGAGTGGCATCGATTTATCGGTTTTATCCTTCGTAATATTTCTACAATTCCACAAAGGCTTTATCCAGAGATCGTAGCTGTTTTTGAAGTTTGGCAAAATGCATTATCAAGAACCTCAAACACCATATCTCGTGCTCTTCTACGACAATGTTCAATCTGGCTTATTGCTATAGAAGAAATCAATGCTGCGGATGGACCTGATGCTAACTCTGAATTCTGGAAAGAGGTGCCTAATCTTGGTGATTTTAGAAAGTCTCTGAGCCAACTATTACTGAAAGCTTCGAACGCCGAGCCAAACTTTGCAGAAGACTACATTCGGCGGCTGATTGATTCAAAATGCATCCGAGAAAGTGAGTTCAGGGATATCATTTCCTGTTCGCCCGTCCTTGCACAATCGTTACCTCATTTAGTCGTTGAGCTTTCGCTAACGTATTTATGTGAAGAGCTTCCGGACGATCGTGTTGCACGTGAACAGCAAGAGCGAGAGGATAGGTCTGAGAGGCGAAAGGCTGTTCTTGCGAAACCTAAGGAAGAGCGCACACGTTCTGAGGAGGCTTTTCTTTCGCACAGTTATATTTTAAGTGATATTAGACAATTCAGTTATCACGATTGGGAGCTCCTCTCCATTCAAGATGATTACCGAACATTCGGTCCTCCTTCACCTCTTCGAGAGCCATTTAATTCATTATTTCAATCATCACCCAATGAGGCACTGCAACTATTAAAGAAACTTTGTAATCATGCGATGGAATCGTGGAGACAGTTACACCGTTACTCGCGGGGTCCTGGTGATACACCAATACCACTTGAACTAACATTTCCTTGGGGGAACCAGAAGTTCTGGGGGACTGACAAAGAATACCTTTGGTTTCGCTCAATGTGCGCACCAAAGGTTATCGGTTGCGGATACATGGCGCTTGAGAAGTGGTGTTTCGCTCAACTTGAACATGGTCGACCCGTTGATGGAATGATCAAGCAAATTGTTGAGGGGAACGAGAGTATCGCAATTTTAGGCATCGCTTCAATGCTTGCGAATTATACTGAGACAGTATCCGAAACAACGTTACCGCTCATTACTTCACAGCGTTTGTTGGCAGCAGACCGTAATCGAATGAAGCAAGATTTACCGCCATCATCAGATTTGATTGGTTTCACGAACCCAAATGACAAGCCTGATGTTGAAGCTATTCAGGAAGCCAATGGTAGATCTGTTCGTCGAAGTGAGTTGAGTAGGCTAGTGCCGCATTTTATTTTTGCTGAAGGACAAATTAGTGAAAATGCGCGCCTCGCTATTCTTGGTTTTCAAAATCAGTTGCCCTTTCAATACGAAGAAGATAGGGACTTACCGGAAGCTCATGAATATCTATCAAAACAAGCTGCAGAATATATGGAGCTAGCAGATCGGAAAAACTATCAAACGTGCTCTACTAGAGAGGATACAGATAAGATTGTAATAGCTCATATCAGTCCTTCTGCTGCTGAACCGCAAAATGTCCACCGTAGAGAAAAGGCGACCAAATTTCTGATACTGTTGAATTTATGGGCATGGGCATGCAAGTATTTCGATGAAGGTGAAATAGGTGATCAGTTTACTGTAGAGGAAGCCGTCACCCGTGCTAAGGAAGCTGAAACTCAAGATTTGTTTGAGTGCTTGAAAGGGCAAGATGAGGACTGGCTAGCCGCAGATAAGCACCGAGCTGCGGTTTCTGCAATAGCTGCTCTTCGACTTTGCATTCGAGATGGTGCCTCTTCGGAAGACTTTGAGTGGGCCAGAGCAGTCTTAATGCGAGCAATTGAATTACCAGAAGTGCCCAAGATGTGGCCACATCGCTCCAAAGCTCCCTTGCATCCGATCATTTACGTAGCACGAGGGATTGCTGCTGACCTCCTCAATGATACAGCCTGTCGTAGTGCAGAAGGTAGATTACTTGGCTTAATCGCATACCCAGATCCAGCCGTTTCGCTAGTTGCGCTCGAAGAAGCTTGCAAGCTTTACACGACAAAGCCAAGTCTGACATGGGCTGCGCTCAAACTGGTGTTCTCTCTTTGTCATATTCCACCTAGGCCACATGCTGAAAATCGTAGTTATAGGGAGGCATTTTATTCACCAAGTGAAGCGAGAGAGCAAGTCACTCTGGCGCTTCAAAGCCTTGACGGTGAATGGGGCGATCTACCATTGCCTCCTCCAGCTTGGGTAAAAGTTGAAGCAGAAAAATGTGCCAGACGATATCAAAGGTATGTTGATTATGACTCCGTTGATATGTTGGACAAGTCAGAAGAATGGATTGAACCTGATGTTTTCTGGTATTCAGAATTTGCTGCAGACGCTCTCAATCGTATTCCTTTTGACGTTCTATTGAACAGCCCCGGCAGAACATTGCTACTCAACTTTCTGTCGGGACTTCTCCAATGGACTGTTCAGAAAAAGTCTCCACCTTGGGTAAAACGAGGTGAACAGCATCGTTTAGATAATGATAACTATGAATTCACACGTAGCTTGTGCTCAGTACTCGGAGCAGTGGCTGGTTTTATTAGTCTTAGTGAACTTCGGTCTTGTTTTCTTGAACCTATTTTGCAGCTGGAGGATGAGGAGTGTTGGGAGTTTTTAGCGCCGTTCGCTGAAACTTACATCTGTCGGTATCTGTATGATGTAAACCTCGTTCCTGAGGACGCAGTTGATGTTATAGAACTTTGTCTGGAACGATTTCTCCAAGATAAAAGTTTCAAACGCGGTGACTACAGGAGTGGTGAATTCTTTGGCCTTCACAAGCCTAAACTCATTGATATTTTTATGTTTATCTCTGTTGAACACGCAAGCGGAGCCGCTCGATACGTAAATGGAGACTGGTCTGAAATCGAGCGTATTATGCCAATTGTTGATCGCTTCATAAAAGTGGGAGGTTGGGCTGCTCCAATAATTAGTCCCTTCTTAACGCTCTGTGAGAGGTCAAAAGAGTGTTACCCGGCCGAAGCCTTCGCAGATCAGATAGTCGAGACCCTCAGTGGAGATCCAACGAGCCTCATCGGATGGCATGGAACCTTTATTCCAGCGCGAATTGCAGGAATGGTTCAGCACCTAGCCCACCGAGAGGCACCAATGGAGCTATCATTAGCCCGAAAATTTCTCCATATCCTAGATATTTTGGTTGATATGGGCGATCGAAGAAGTGCAGCATTGCAGCTTGGAGAGGCTTTTCGTTCTGTTCGTTTAACGAATTAATTTATCGGCTTTGATGTGATAACTGTTTATGTAGTGAATGAAAAGCAAAGTAGTGAGCAGTGGTAATCAGAAAGGCGTCTCGTATTCATAAGCTCTTATGGGCAAACTTTATTGTCTAAAATAGACCTTGCGGGCAAGCTTTATTGTCGCTACACACTAGGTGTTTTGGAACAATAAAGTTTGTCCATTAATTCCAAAGTTGGTCCATAGACGATAAGGATGTTCGTTAGCTTCTATAAACATGTAGCAACGGCGCGTCGACAGACTCAAACGACCTAATGGTAAAGATTCAGCGAGCGTACCGATCTGGTGACTGTATTGTAGGCTCGCTGATACAATCTGTTGCTGAATACGATACCCATCATAAAAATAGGCTCTCAGTGTTTTGCCGTATGAATACAAATGTGAGGGGATGCGTCGCTCAGTTTGACCTCAACTTATGTTGAGGTTTTAGTATTGTCTGTTAATACTATCCACCGGGAAGTCAACGATGTTAACGGATAAACAAAAAGCACAATATCTGAACCGCTTGGGGCTCCAAAATCTCTCCGATGACCCAAAAGCGTTACTTACACAACTTCACCTTGCTCACCTGCGTCACCTGCCTTTTGAAAATCTCGACATTACGTTTGGCCGAACAATTGAGCTCTCAGTGACCGCGATCCTTTATAAGCTGCTTCATGAGCAGCGAGGTGGGTTTTGTTATGAGCTGAATGGTGGTTTCTATTTATTACTGCTTTCTCTCGGTTTTAAAGTTGAACTGCTATCAGCGCGCGTTTATGGCCCGAAAGGTTACGGGCAAGAATTTGATCATCTGATGTTGCGGGTCGGGATCAATGGGCAAGACTTTCTTGCCGACGTCGGGTTTGGAGACTCCTTTTTAATGCCAGTGCCACTTGATGGCTCCATAAGTAAGGAAGGCGACATCAGTTATAAGGTTGAAGAGCAAAATGACTATCTGTACCTGCTCAGACAAGGCAACGACAGCTTGTGGCAGCCTCAGTACCAGTTCACGCTGACGCCACGAAAACTGGAAGATTTCGCAAAAACCGCAATCTATCATCAGACCTCACCGCAGTCGTCATTCACGCAAAAGACCACATGCTCTATCGCAACGATGGAAGGGCGGATCACACTATCTGGACGTAGACTCATCACAACGGCACAGGGCGAAAAGTCGGATTTAGTCGTTAAGTCGGCAAAGGAATACAAGGTACTTCTCGATAGTCACTTTGGTGTGGTGCTACCCGATGAATTCTCTGTAAATAGCTGGTTTGATGAGGGTTCACAACGTGATAAAGCAAAGCCATGAACCTTGCCCAATCAAGCCTGTGAGACGTCGTTGATACCTCTCCATAAACCGATTACTCAGGGCTAACGGTCCCCCTGTCATCGCAGTGACTATTGGCTTTTTTGCGTTTTGATTTGCGTTAAATAGTGATGTGTTGCCAAATTTATCCGCTGGTCCCTTTCATTTGTAGAAAAAAGAATATTTGATATCACTCTATTTTTGATAAAAATGTTATTAAGGTTGATCCAGCATGATGTTAGGCCGCTGCAGTTGGTTTTCTCCTCTCTGTTTTCTGCTGTTGCCTCCCTTTTTAAACCAGAGCTCTCATGCTGAATCAATTGCCAGTTATCCCGAAGGTTGGGAATCGTGGCCAGTCGTTAAAGAGTCGCAGACGTTACCCGCAGACACCGTCCTGCCGCCTGATGCCTCTCTCTTCACTCAGGAAGCGGTTGAGGCTTACTCTTGGATCAACGACGGACAGGGTTCGCCGTTAACGATACGGGTTAACCCGGAAAAACTGGAAGCGTATAAAAAACATGGCCCTTATAGTGATGGGCCGACTGCCGTTGCTGTTTCGGAGATCCCGGGGTTTATATGGGTGACGGAGCATTTGGCGGGTATGCCTGTGTACGGCTCGTACAACCGAAAAGGGGAGGATATCAGTGGCATTCATCCGACACTCGACCCTGATTTTTGTGATAAATGCCACACGACGTATCAGGAGATATGCCGAAATGGTACCTGTACAAATTTGGTGCTTGAAACCTATGCGTCTCCCTAAGAGGTGTTAGGTCAACCAGAAATGAAAGAGCTCTCCACACGTGGTTTATCGATTAACCAAATGATGTTTGTTTCTCATTTGCTGTTAGTCATGATCATTATCATTGGAATGAGTGCTGCCCGTTACAACAGTGAATGGAACACACGGGTTGCGAGTGTTGTCGATATTGCCCGCCATACCCTGACACCCACCGTTCACGATATTTCTCTGGCCGTTGCCGGACGAAACTATTCCCAGCTCACCATGCCTGCAAGACAGAAATATTTCAGAGGCATTAAGGACCTTGTCTTCCTCGATATTCGCGGCATGTCGGATTACAGCGATTTACCTGTTGGCGTTCGTTATTGGCGTGAAATACGTACCATGTGGCGAACAGATGTTACCGAGGATGACTTGGTAACTGCCCGGGAAGTCAGAGATGGCCTTAGTCGTTCGCTGGTTGAGGCCAAAGACCGAAAAAGAGTAAAGCTCCAGTATTTGTTTAATAAGGCCAGTGAAGACCTCAGGGTACTGGAGAGTAGCCTGCGGTTGAGTCAATGCAACCCGTTACCTTGGTCAGAGCCTGATTTACCACCGCAAAAGTATCTCCTTCAACCTGAGACTGAAACATTACATATCAAGATTGCATTGACCAATGAGAACGGCGGCAGTCTCTGGGCGGTATTTGATATCAGCGGTTTGTACTTACTTCGAAACGAAATTGCCCGTGACATTGTGATTGAGGCTCTGTTGGCTTTGAGCGCGTCACTGTTAATTATCTGGGCTGTGACGGTGAGGGTTGTCGCCCCTATCCGCCGTCTTGCCAGCTACATGAGTCATGATTTGGAGAAAATGGATTTCTCCGCTATGCCAGAGTTGAAACGTCAGGATGAGATTGGTGCTCTGGCCAGAATGCTCAAAATGTTGGCCGATAAGGCGAGGGTGCAACTTACCGAATTACGACGGCGATCTGACACTGATGTACTGACCGGTCTGGGAGGACGCAGAAGTTACGAAAACGATGCACAGGCTCTTTTTGATCGGGAAAGGTATTTGGGAAACGGTATCGGCCTTGTTGTCTGTGATATCGACAACTTTAAACGCTATAACGACAGCTTTGGTCATCGCCGGGGGGATGATGTGCTTCGGGTTGTTGCCCAAGCGATCACTACAGTGATCAGTGACAAAGACAGAGCCTTCCGCATTGGTGGTGAGGAATTTGTGGTGCTTTCGGCCTGCCAGCACAGCGACGAACTTTATCGGTTGGCAGAAAATCTGCGCAAGCAGGTTGAGAGTAAAAATTTACCCCATGCCCGGGATATGGGCACAGTGACCATGTCTGTCGGTGCTATTTTTGCTCATCCGGACATTGAACTGAGTTATGAGCAGGCCTTTGAGCAGGCGGATGCGTTATTGTATGAAGCCAAAATAGCCGGTCGAAACCGGCTTAGACTGTGTCAGTTTAGTGAGACCAATACCCCATCAAACACCGTATTTGACGTCCCTCATTGTCAGCCACCTTGCGAGCAGGATAAAGACTAACGCTATGTTTCATATGAAACATGTCATACGGTTAACGCAAGAGCCAACTGAGAATTAATCGCTGCCACCACCTTCTGAACGGAGGCTGCATCAGTTTTCCGGGGTTAAACCTGCCTTGCCGGAAAACGGTGCGTTGACAGCTCAGGGTCATGAAACCCTGCTTACCATGATAACTTGCGATCCCAGATGCTCCTCTGCCGCCAAAAAGGGCGTCACTTATAGCGGATTGAACCAGCGTATTATTCACAACAACTGCTTTTGACTGGGTGGAGGCTAACATAGAGCGGATCATTGGCTCGTTGTTACTCATCAGATACAAGACTCTGAGTGTTTGTGCCGACAGTTTTTCAAAAACCGTCTCGACGGCTTCATAGGTATAGACAGGTAAGATAGGGCCAAACACTTCCTCCTGCATCAGCATTGCTGTTGATGGTGGGTTGATCACTAAGTGAAGCGTCATGCGTTTTTGTCTGTCGTTCAACGGAGGATCGCCAAGCGGGATAACTCTCGCCCCTTTTGCTTTCGCATCACTTATCTGTGTGATAAGACGTTGATAGTTCTCGTCACTGTTGATGGAGGTCCAGTCGCGGCTGGAAATGCCCTGTGGGTAGGCGTTTTTCCACCCCCATGCCAGCGCATCTATCAGGCCCTCAAGTGCGGATTCGTGGACGTAGCAAATATCAGGCGCAACACAAACCTGACCACTATTAAGGCTCTTACCGAACAGCAGTGTTTCTGTGGCTTTTTGCGGTGGCATATCCGGGGTGATGACGACAGGTGATTTCCCACCGAATTCCAGTGATACGGGCGTGAGTGAGAGGGATGCTGCGCGAAGCACTTGTTTGCCGACTTCGCCCGTGCCTGTGAACTGCAAATGAGAAAATGGCAGTTCGCAAAATGCACTGGCCATAGACAAGTCGCCCTCCACCAGAAAGACCTGGTCATCAGGGAAAGCCTCACTCAGAAGGTTTTTTAGCACCTCATTGGTTCGCGGGGTTTGCTCACTGGCTTTAATCATGACCCGGTTACCTGCTGCCAGTGCAGTCACCAAAGGCACAAGACTCAGTGATATCGGGAAGTTCCAAGGCACCATAATACCAATCACGCCAAGCGGTTGATGATGCACTTCCACCCGACCAAACACGGGAAATTGTGTCGGCTCTTTATCTGGCTTCATCCAGTGCTTCAGATGGCGTCTTGCATGTTTTATCGCTCTGATACTGGGTAAAATATCAGCCAGCATCGTTTCATAGCTGGAGCGATAACCGTAATCCTGCGAAAGGGCGCTGACGAGATGTTGCCGGTACGAAAGAATCGCTTTATGGAGACGTTTGAGGTCGCCCAGTCTGAGTGCTAACGAGCGGTTCGGGTCATTATTAAATGCACTTTGCAGTACGGAAAAATTGTGTTCCAGCACTTTCAATTGCTGTGCCACTGGAATGCGTGTGGCCAAAGAGACAACTGTCATCGTGGGACCCCCTGTTGAAAAAGCACGCCCTTATACAATATGGCCTTATTTTTCAGTCAGCAATAGCTAGGCATCACACTTGTATCGAAGAGAGAGACTTGTGTTGTCTATCTGCTTCAAAAGTTTCAATAAATTTCAGAAAATACTGGGAGAGAACCCTAGCATTTTGGTTGTCGCCCATCTCCTCAAGCAGGCTAATCCCAACCTCACAGGTGCATAGGTGACCATCTTTTTGGTTGCGACGGAGTGCATAGCGAGATGGACTGTCCGGCTGGATATGAAGGGTATTCACAGCACTGAGCCAAGGGCTTTTTCGCAGCATCTTGCGCGCTTGCTGCCAGGTCGCATCAATAATAATAAAATGCTGAGGAACCTCTGCCTTATGGGCTTGTTGGCATTGGCTGGCAGGTATTGAGTGATCTCCGGGAAACAACAGCCAACTATCAATGTCCGGATCGGCAATACGGGCGACAAGTTCATCAGGTGGCGAGGTACGTTGCCAGACGTGTTGCCGACAATAGGGGAAAGACGCCAACAGAAGTTTTCCGGTATTGGTTCGCTTGTCTGACTCCGTCTCGTGCATCAATAAATCAATACACATATGGCTGTCTAACTTTGGGAGACGTCGCATAAACAGTTGTAGTGAAAGCCGCAGCCCGTGCACGGCTCCGGTTTTTCTATTGTGTTACTCATAGGGTCATCGGGCTCGTCGTTACCCGCACCATATTCAGGCCGCCACTACCCAGAGAGAGCACCTGACCGTTGAGTTCTTCTTTGTCAGCAACCAGTTTGTCGTTGCCGCGGCGAAACGTGCGTTTACTGTCGAAAGGCGTGTCGTCGCTATAGGGGACGATAACCTCGACCTTACCATTGGCTGTGACCTGCCAGATGCCTTTCTCGGAGGTTTCCGGTTGATATTTTCTTACATAGCGAGTGACAACACTGTGGTCTGGTAGCAGCGTCATCTCTGTTGTGAGCGTATCACCGCTTTCTTCGATGACCGCTTTATACCGTCCTACCCATTCAGAGTCAGGTTCGCTGTTTGGTTGCGTTGCACAGCCTTGATATTCTTCGCCATCCAGGATCAGCGTAGCCGTCCAGCCAAATACCTTGTCACTGATCCCATCCTGACAGATGCCAGCATCAACTGACAGGCTGAAGTCCTGTGTTTTGAAAAACTGCTTGTCATCTGCGAGGGCAGAAATCTCTATTTTTTCTTTGCGATCAAAAGAGTCAGCATGACGCAGTACCACTGTTCCGTCTGAGACGCGCGAATACCAGTATGGCTGATGTCCCCCGGCAACAAGACGCGGGTTAGTATTTTTACACTCTGAGGCAGTGCCAGTGATGAGATTCAAGCCGGAAACAGCGAAAGCGAAGCGAGACGGTACAGCGGGGCTGGCCTCTCCATGAGTCATGAACCCTGACAACTCTGTATATTTTTCATCAGTAGGAAAGTCGATAACACGTTGTCGAAGCGCATCGGGTATTGCGAGTTTAACCGGGGTCTTACTGGCACAAGGAATCAATACGATGTTGTCGCCCAACTGTCTGACTTGCCCTCGCAACACATATGGTGCCACGTTTAATGGGTTGCTTGGTGGCAGATTGGCGGTCGTGGAGCCAAGTTCAACCGGATCAGAGGAGAACGGGTTTAGGTCAGTGCTGCTGCATCCTGCGGATAGGGCCGACGCGAACATAACGCAAAAAAATGAGAGTGGTTTATGCATACTCAAAGAAAATCCCCTTCTTTTTCGGCCTGATCCGAGTTACAACAGAAAAAACAGATACTCAGGTAACCTACAGAAGCATCTTCATGTTATCTGGGTATAGCAGTCTACACGAAAATGAGGAAATCATGGCGTATTGGCTAATGAAAACTGAACCAGATACGTTCTCAATCGACACTCTCAAGACACAAGGCGTCTCTTGCTGGGAAGGTGTACGAAATTATCAGGCACGCAACATGATGCGTGATGAGATGAAAAACGGGGATTTGGTAATGATTTATCACTCCTCGTGTAAGCAGGTAGGGGTGGCTGGTATAGGTGAAGTTGTGAAAGAAGCTTATCCAGACTATTTCCAGTTTAACCCTGAAAGTCATTACTTTGATCCGAAAAGTGACCCGGATAATCCACGATGGATCATGGTGGATGTTGCTTATCGGGAGCACTTACCTTTGGTGCCTCTGGCAAAAATAAAAGCCCGACCTGAGCTTTCTGGTATGCCTTTGGTCAAGCGGGGCAGTCGTCTGAGTATTATGCCTGTGAGTGAGAACGAGTGGGATACGATTCTCGCTATGGCTGGTCGGGAGCCGATCAGAGGCTATTGATTTGTCTTTGGCATAAATAATAGAAGCAGCCTCTGCTGGGCTGCTTCTTTGTCTCTTCGCTGACTATTCCGACTCAGGGGGGGCAAGCAATGCATTGCCTGCGAGAAGGTTTGTATCAGAGCATGTGTTTTTCGAGGTAGTGAGCAACGGCTTCCTCGGCGTTGCTGCCAATTACCTCATTGTTTGGCAGTGTGGCTTTTACCCTGTCTTGGGCGGTAGCCATCACCAGCCCTTTAGCAGCGGCGCTGAGCATTTCCACATCGTTCATTCCGTCTCCGAAGGCAATACAGTCTGACAGCGCAAACCCTTTCATTTTTGCTACAGCTTCCAGCGCCATCCCCTTGGAAACGCCAGCGCCCATGACTTCAAGGCAGAACGGAGTAGAAAACGCGACGCTGATTCGATCGCCAAAGGTGTCGTTGAGCATCGTCTCATAGCGGGCCAGATACTCATGGTCGTGGCGGATAAAAAAGAGCTTGGCGATATTGTCGACTGGTGGCTGGTTGAGATCGAAATAATCAAAGCTGAACCCCGACTCAGTATGGAATTTCTCGAGTTCTTCATCAACCTTGCTAAGCAGCCAGTCCTCATCTCGATACATGTGGCAAGCCAGCGTCTCATCATCCTTGACCATTTTGATGATCTCAGCGACCAGATCAGGTTCAACGTTACGGCTGAAGACCAGATTATCGTCAGCATCGTGAACCCGCGCACCGTTGGAGGTGATCATATATGCCGGAATACCGACTTTTTCACGGATCCCGGCGACATCAACGTGGTGGCGTCCGGTAGCAAACACAAAGTGTTCCCCTTGCTGATGCAGACGCTGAAGGGTATCCCGGGTGAAGGGGGCAATTTGATGGTCTGGGGTCAACAGGGTGCCATCAAGATCTGATGCGACGATTTTATACATGCATACCTCTTATCTGCTTAGCCACAGGCCCTTCACAATGCGTAGCCTGCAGTGCAATGTCTGGGTTGCCAGTTTATGACATTGTATCTAAATGAAAAGGGTAAAATTGACGTCAGGAAATTTCCCTCTTTTTGTCAACAGACCTGCTGTTGGCCTCAAAAAAATCTAATATCGCAGACAGCGCATGCTGTCTAATCGGATCGACCTCAAACAAGATTTCATGACGCGAACCTGCCATTGGGAGTAACTCAACCTGAAATCCGGCATTGCGGCGTCGGGTCACGAAGCGAGTGATAGCCTCATGAGAGACAATAGCATCAGACATGGCCTGCAATATAAGCAGGGGCTGGGTGACTTCTTCTGCCGCGGGCTGGCAGCGTCGGCATGCATCCAGTGATTGCCAGACCCATCGCGACGTGGGGCCGCCCACCTGAAGGCTTTCATCCATATCGTACAGTTCGCGGAACCAGTGATAACGCACTTCAGAATGGGTCAGAAGATTATCAGTGAACGATTTGTTGGTATAGGGCACCTGACCAATAGCAAAGGTTGCTGGATGATGAAACTTACTGTGTAACCACGCTGCGGGGTGAGCTATCCAGCACATAGGAGCTGGGATCTGGATACCAAACATTGGGGCACTGAGTGCGATGGCATCAATCTGCTTTGGTCTCCGGGCTGCATAGAGGGTAGCAATGGCACCGCCCATGGAGTGGCCCAGAATAAAGCGGCTTTGATGTACTTTGGCCGAGACGATAAGGTTGATAAAGGTATCTACATCATCAATGTAATCGTCGAACTGAACGACATGGCCTGCGTCAGGAGTCAACAATAAGCGATCACTGTGGCCCTGGCCCCTGTGGTCTAGGCTGTAAACATCATAGCCTTGTTGGTATAGGTCAAAGAGTAATTCGCGGTACTTGGCGGTACTCTCAATTCGTCCATTAAGTACGATGATCGCTTTTTCATGAGCGGGTTTCGTCATGGCACACCAGTGAATCCGCAGCCCGTCTTTACCGATAAAAAAACCGTGATCCCTGCGATGCCAAAAGGTATCGATGGAGGATGCCATGGTGTTCAGGAAGTCCGCTTCTGAGGTAAAGCGAGGAAGTGAAGGCGTTGTCATGGTGATCCCGATATTGACCCTAACAAAAAGCATATCATGCACAGATATACTTGCTGAAAAATTGCCGGCAATTTTAGGGTGTCCGGTGATTAAATGACAGAATAAAGCGAGGAATAAGGTGTAAAAACAGAACACGCAGCCAGGAAATGGCTGCGTGTGGTGAAGTGAGTGATGGCAATTAAGGTGTCATAGGGTAATAGGTTGCTGAACCCGGCCCTACAGGCAGTCCCAGACCAAATACCCAAATGAAGAAGAACAGACTCCATCCCACCAGGAACACCAGACTGTATGGCAACATGGTGGCAATCAAGGTGCCGATACCCAAATCTTTTTTATACTTGGTGGCGACAGCCAGGATCAGACCAAAGTAACTCATCATTGGGGTGATCAGGTTGGTGACTGAGTCGCCGATACGGTAGGCGGCCTGAATGGTTTCAGGTGCGTAGCCAACCAGCATCAACATAGGGACAAAAATCGGTGCGGTGACTGCCCATTGCGCAGAGGCTGAGCCCAACGTCAGGTTGATGATGCCGCAGATAAGGATAAAGCCAAAGAACAGCGCGGGGCCAGTTAAGCCAATGGCTTGCAGTGCATCTGCACCACCGACAGCGATCACCTGACCAAAGTTGGTCCATTTGAACAGAGCAACAAACTGCGCTGCGAAGAAAACCAGCACGATGTACATGCCCAGTGTGCTGATCGACTTTGCCATCGCATCAATCACATCGCGGTCAGTTTTCATGGTACCGACAGTACGGCCATACACGAAACCCGGCACAGCAAAGAAGACCAGAATCATGGCGACGATACCCTTCAGGAAGGGAGAGCCAGCCACTTCACCTGTCACTGGGTGACGAAGCACGCCCCACTCAGGAACGATAGTCAGCGCCAGCAAAGCAGATACAGCCAGTGCCGCCAAGCCAGCATTTCTCATTCCCCGGCGCTCAAGGTCTGTTACCGCTTGCGCTTTTTCAGGCTCAAAGTCGTCAGAGGCCATACTGCTGTCATATTTACCCAACTTAGGCTCAACGATTTTTTCGGTGACCAGTGTACCAAGGATAGTGACAACAAAGGTGGAGGCCGCCATGAAGAACCAGTTAGCTTCAGGGCCTACCTGATAGCTTGGGTCAATCATTTGTGCGGCTGACTGAGTAATACCTGACAACAGTGGGTCAACGGTACCCAGTAGAAGGTTGGCCGAGTAACCGCCCGACACACCTGCAAACGCTGCGGCAAGACCTGCCAATGGGTGTCTGCCCAGTGAGTGGAAAATCATTGCAGCCAGTGGGATCAGAACGACATAGCCAAGCTCTGACGCCGTGTTCGATACAATAGACGCGAAGACAATGGTCATGGTGACCAAGCGCGGTGAGGCACTCATCACTAATGAACGCATGACGGTAGACAGTAGACCGGAGTATTCAGCAACCGCGACACCCATCATGGCAACCAGCACAGTACCTAGTGGTGCAAAGCCAGTGAAATTCTTCACCATTGAGGTCACAATCAATTGTAAACCTTCGGCGTTCATCAGGCTTTTGACAGCAATGATGCCATCGACAGCACGGCCCGGTGCGCCCTCAGGTCTTGGATCCATAACAGAAAGACCAAAATACCCGGCGATACCTGATGCAACAAAAATGGCGACACACAGGATGGCAAAAAGTGTCACAGGGTGAGGTAACAGGTTGCCCAGCCACTCGACAGTATCGAGAAAGCGGGTGAAAGGTGTCTTTTTGCCCGGTGGTGCGGATGAATGGTGTGGTACCGAAGTTTGCATGAAGGTCTCCTTCGTATTTCGCGTTATTCGATAGTTTTCAAGTAAGAGGGCGGGGATGTTAGTCTGCAAATTAAATGAAATGCAAAGTAAATTGTTTTGTTATGTTATTTTTTTTGAATAAATGAACGATTTTGGTTATTAAACTGGTGTTTTTTTCTTTTTCTCGATGCGGATGTTTGACTTTATTGCTTTGCGAGTAAATTCACCAAAAAAGGGCAGGAATGGAAGTAAACAAGGAAGTGCGTTTAGGTGCACTGGACTTATTAAGAGTAATGGCCGCATTTTCAGTGGTTTTGGTTCATGTTCTCTGGCCGTATCGAGAGTTATTGGGTGAGATATCTGACAATGACTGGCTGGCTGCAGTCGTTCTAAACTGCCTGAATAGGTGGGGTGTCCCTGCTTTTATCATGATCACTGGTGCGTTACTGCTATCTGATCAGACGCCATTTGACCCATTATTATATTGCCGTAAGCGTGTGATGAAAGTCGTGGTGCCTTTCCTGAGTTGGTCACTCGTTTATGCGCTTTTTTCCGCTTTCAGTGGCTGGCGTTTCGATATCGGGGTATTTTGGCAGACTGTGCTGTCTCTGCCGAAGTCGGCAACCTATTACCATCTTGATTTCTTTTACTACTTTATTCCGCTGTATGTCGTAATACCGTTTCTTCGGCCATGGGTTCAGGCGGCTGACGGCACCGCGCTGTTGGCTGTCAATCTGTGTTGGGGGGCACTGTGCCTGCTCAGACTTTTCGGTTTTGAGTTGGGGTTGTTTACCAATCTGGCTTATTACAGCGGGTATCTTGTTCTTGGATATAGCCTTATTCGGTATCCCGCTGTCCGGGCTTGGTCTTTGCCTTTGGGCCTTGTGTCTATGGCTATCACGAGTTACATGGTGGTGGCAGCAAGCTTTGATGCGGGTCTTTATCTGCCACAACTCTGGCTCTCTTACCAAACACTCAATACCGTATTCATCGCAGCCATGATGTTCAGTGTTGCTTTTCAGCTGTATGCGTGGATTGACGAATACCACTGTTTAACCATCAGGAACATTAGCAGACATAGTTTGGGTATTTATCTCATCCACCCTTTACTTCTGGTGCCCTTACATTGGATAGATGCCACACCAGCTCAAAGCTGGCTGGCAATTCCTGCTATCAGTGCCCTGGTCTTTCTACTTTCTTTTTATTTGTCACGTTTGATGGCCCGTTATCGCTCAGTTTCCTGGCTGGTTCCTTAAAAGCGCTGCAGTTTGGCAAAGTGCATAAACTGGTTGCCTTTGTAGGTCAGGGTACCGCAATCACCCGGTGAAATAGCATGGTAGTAGTGCACACCAATCTGAAACTCACGTTTTGGACCGCCTTCCATTGGTTCAACATAAATCCAGTATTCATCCTGTTCCTCGTGCGCTGCTGCGTTGGAACGGGTGACGGTCTGCTTATCAAGAATACGGATATCGATGGTCTGCGAGGTTGCACCTTCTCCCAGAGTATGTTTTTTATAGGTCATGAAAAAGTAGGTTGCTGATACTGCAATCAGCGCCGTGATAATAATGATCAAAATAACAGGCATAGCAGACTCTTTTTAATGTTTGGTATTTTAGTTTCACACACCAGTGTACGGCACCTATGACCTGACGAGAAAAAGCGATAAGGATTTTTCGTGATCTATCCCACTTATCCCAAGTTGAAGTCATCACAAAGTGGGATAAGTTGAGGACCAAATGTTGAATAGTACAAGGCGACAGGGGGATGGTAATGGATAAAATTGGACGTGTTGTTCGTTACAGCCGACGATTAGAGCGCCTGTTGAGGGAGCATTACCACGCAGAGGGAAAGGGGCTTCATCAACTGGTCACCAGCTGTGAGCAACGTTTACCTCATGATGCAATTGGTCAGCTGAGATTCGTTGCGACAGTCAGAAATAAAGCGGTTCATCAAGATGGTTATGAGATTGATGATATAAAGGGATATGAGAAAACCTGTCGTCAACTGGAAACAAAACTGGTTCCTCGCGCTGGGAAGCGTATCTGGTGGCTGACGTTTGGCTTGATCTTTTTATTCACTGCGATGGCAATGGCTTTTTACGTCTTGTACTGGGGACTATTTATCGAGCATTAAAAAAGCACCTTATGGTGCTTTTTTACTTTTACACTGACTGTTTATTTCCTTAGTAAAGGATTGGCAGTGTCATCAGGCTGACGACAACCGCGATTATCATTAGACCTTGTTTTTGTCCTGCACTCATTGTCGCCAACTCCTCTTAACCAATTATCCTCTAATGATAACCTACAATAAATCAATGTTCAATGTAATATTTTTTCTAAACATCCAAAATAATATATTAAATAGTTTTTTTTACCGATTTTATGGGTGTTTTTCTGTGTTTTTGTAAAAGTTAATCATTAGTTTTTTTATTTTAAATTGTTGATTTTATTTATTATTATTTTTATAAGATTAAATATATTTTTTATTGGTTAGTGTAGGTTGATATTTTGTTTCTAAATTAACTAATTAGTTGTTTTGTCTGGTTTTATAAACACGTCATGTCTAGTATTTGGTCAGGTGAATGCGTTTTCAACTGACTACTTTTTTGTAGAAAGAAGGACGATGCCACTTTTTATCAGCAATGAATGATTCATTAATAAGGTCGTTTAACTTTAACATCTATCATTTTAATTAATTGATATTGAAAGACTTATATTTTATTTGTTAATAGTTTTCAAAACGTTTTCTGCATTTTTTATCCGCTCTTGCTATCAGTTATGACGTGTTGACTGTGCTGGTGGCGTTATATCCAACTGTGTCTGCCCATCAACAGAATTGATGACAGGGTATCCAGTTGTCGTTAACACTATTGTATGATGTGTGGTTAAAGGTATTTGGGTTCTGGCTGTCAGAGCCATGCTGGCTATCATGTTTAGGGAGAAATGGATGTTAAGTTGGTTAGCTGTTTGCTGTTCCGGCCTGATGCACATCAACGCCGCATACAGAGGACCGAGATGGCAATACTACCTTTTCAAGCCACTGACAATTCTGTGCCTCATTGCGATTGCCCTAGTCGCGGGTGAACCCGGCACATATCGCGACTTCATCATTGTGGGCCTCGTTTTTTCACTCGCTGGTGACGTATTACTGATGTTACCCAAGGAGCGCTTTGTCAGCGGTCTGTCGAGTTTTTTTCTTGCTCATCTTTGCTATAGCGGTGCTTTCTGGCAAGCGAATGATGGCAATGTTGTTTTATGGTTGCCTTTCATGTTGGCAGCTTTCGGTGTGATCTTATTTTTACTTCTCCTTCCTAACCTTGGCAGGTTTGTCCTTCCTGTCGCCATTTATATTTTGATGATATCCCAGATGACGTGGGCAGCAGGTCAGGTTTGGTTAGCTCATCCAGGACAACTCTCCGGTTTTGCTTTTTGCGGAGCGCTGCTATTTATGTTTTCAGACGCTGTGCTTGCTGTTGATAAATTTAAAGGGCCTTTCAAGTCAGCCACTATGCTGATCATGGGAAGTTACTTTTTGTCACAGGCTTTGATCACCGCCTCTGCTTTGGGATGACAAGGAAAGGGAGAATGTGATGAACAAGTGGCTTGAAATATACAAAGCAGCGAACTCGCTTGAGGCACATAGCCTCAAAGGGATGTTAGAGGCGATAGGTATCAAGGCTACCTTGAAAGGAGAATCACTGTCTTCAGCTGCTGGCGAGCTGCCAGCCGATGTTGTTGCCGTGACACTATGGGTGCAGGCCAATAATGAAGTCAGAGCAAGAGAAGCATTGGCAGATTATGAGAATCAGCATCTCAGTAGCTGGATATGCAAGCAATGCGGCGAGGAGAACGCGGGCAGCTTTGAGTTATGTTGGCAATGTTCAACCGAGCGATAGAAGGTGAGCGAATGCTCACCTTCAGTGGAAGGACCAAGTCGCGAGTTATCTAATATGATCAAAGTAACTTACGAGACCATTGAGGAACATTTGAACTGAAATCATCAGAAGTAACATCCCCATCAAACGTTCAATCGCCGCCAGCCCTCTGTCACCAACCAGCTTCTCGAACAACTCACCAAACATAAGGATGAAAGAAGAAGCCCCCCAGGCCATCAAAAGTGCCAATGTCCAGTCGATCATCATGTCTGGTGACTGATGAGCAATCAGAATCAAAGTGGCGAGCACTGAAGGGCCTGCCAGCATGGGTATCGCCAGTGGAACGATCAACGGCTCTTCACCTGCTGCAAGGCTGGTTGTCTTATCCTGTGAGGGAAAAATCATTTTTAGCGAGATCAGAAAAAGGATGATGGAGCCAGAAATGGAGATGGCCTCGCGTTGCAGTGACAGGAAATTTAGGATCCCTTGTCCGGCATAGAGAAACAGCAACATGACGACAAGAGCGATAAGTAGCTCCCGAATCAATACTTTTCGGCGTCGTTTCTTTTCTATATGGCGGAGGATGGACGAGAAGATGGGGAGGTTCCCCATCGGATCCATGATAAGAAACAGCATTACTGCAGCTGAAACCATATCCATGTGTTGTATCCCTCTAGGCGGTGTGCAAACAAAACCTCCATTCAACGTGATTTTGCAGAGGGATACAATTTGAAATTGCCATAAAAAATGACATAGCTGAAAAGCAGGCTTTTCTGCTGCTTGGGTATATCAGTAACTGATTCTCAGCTCATGTATTTTCGGCGGATATCCAGCATGGCAAAAATGCCAAAGATAAGAATCGACCACTTTTCCCAGCGAGTGGCCGCTATCTTGTCGCCAAACGCGCCAATAAATATCAACATCTGAATACCGTGCATCATAAATAGAAATCCGGTAAGGATATAAAGTGTGATTGCAGCATTGCCCGGGAAGGGGTAGAAGATGTTGGCGAACAATACCAACCAAACAAAGGAGATGGACGCTTTTGCCACCAGAATTAACGCTTTCATTTATCCCTCTTTTACATACAGCCTGAATGTCACCTGACCCGCTGTTTTTTCTTTGAACATTGACCATGAAGTCGGAGTGGGCAATTCAGCCAGCTCTTTTTCACATTCGACATAAATAAGGCTACCGACTGTCAGCCAACCGTTTTGCTCAAGGCTTGAGAATACCTCTTGCAGTAAATCCTTACGAAACGGTGGATCGACAAAAACAATATCTTGCGGTTCCCCCTGTTGCTTCAAAACAGCAAGAGCGTCCTGATTTACGACGTTTACGTCTTTTGCAGCCAATGTTTGCAGGTTCTGAGTGAGCTGCCGGGCTGCAACAGGATCTTTTTCAACCAGAGTGACAAAACCCGCCTGTCGGGACAAGGCTTCAAGCCCAAGGCTGCCACTACCCGCAAAAACATCCATACAGCGAGCCTGATAAATATCAGACATCAGCCAGTTAAACACCGTTTCCTTTACTCTGTCAGTGGTTGGTCGAAGCCCTTCAACATTGGTGACAGGCAATTTACGTCCACGCCAACGTCCGCCAATGATCCTGACAAAACCGGGCGTGCCAGTGTTTTGGCGTCCCCGCCCTTTGTGTGTTGCCGGGCGATTGGGGTTAATGTTTTTTGAACTACGTCTCGTCATAGATTTTTCGACCGCAAAGAAGGTGATAGTATATGCCGTTCAGGTATCCTCATGGTGTTTTTCCATACCTCAGAGCCTGCATTTTGCATGGCCCGGCTGAGATTACTATCCGGTAAATGTAACGGCGGGTAAACACTGAGTATCTGCACAGCGGCGGTGTTGCCGCACGCGCATCATTTGAACAGTTAATGTAATTAGCGCTGATTGTATCAATCAAGCTTTAGGATTTGCCAATGGCAGAAAAAAAGAAACGCGGATTTATGTCCTGGCTGGGCTTTGGCCGCAAAAAAGAACAGCAAGAAGAAACCCAGTCTGTCGAACAGGACACTGCGGTAGAACAAGATAATATGGCAGAAGAGGTAGCACAGCAAAAAGCTGCCGCGTTGGCTGAAGAGCAGGCAAGGCTTGAAGCCGAAGCTGCAACTCTTCGTGAACAAGAAGAAGCGCGTCGTAAATCAGAAGCGGAAGCTCAGGCTCGTGCAGAAGAAGAGGCACGTTTAAAGGCAGAGGCTGAAGCCAAAGCGCGTGCCGAAGAAGAAGCACGCTTAAAGGCAGAGGCGGAAGCCAAGGCTCGCGCCGAAGAAGAAGCACGTTTAAAAGCAGAGGCTGAAGCCAAAGCGCGTGCAGAGGAAGAGGCGCGCTTAAAGGCAGAGGCTGAAGCCAAGGCCCGCGCCGAAGAAGAAGCACGCTTAAAGGCAGAGGCTGAAGCCAAGGCTCGCGCCGAAGAAGAAGCACGCTTAAAGGCAGAGGCGGAAGCCAAGGCTATTGCTGAAGAAGAAGCACGAATTGAAGCAGAAGCTCAGGCTCGTGCAGAAGAAGAGGCTCAAGCTGCTGATGAGGCACTTCGCCAACAAGCACAGGCTGAAACCGCAGAAAAAGAAAAACCCAAACGTGAAGGTTTCTTTGCTCGTCTAAAACGCGGACTACAGAAAACCAAAGTGAATATTGGTGCGGGTTTCTTTGGTCTATTCAGTGGTAAGAAAATCGATGATGAGCTTTTTGAGGAGTTGGAAGAGCAGCTACTGATCGCTGATGTTGGTATGGATACGACGACCAAGATCATTGACAGTCTGACAGACAAAGCCAGCCGCAAAGAACTTAAAGATGGTGAAGCACTGTATGGTCTGCTGAAGCAAGAGATGGCTGATATTCTCTCTGAGGTAGAACAGCCATTGGATACCACGACAGCCCAAAATGGTCCCTTTGTGATCCTTATGGTGGGCGTTAACGGTGTGGGTAAAACCACGACCATCGGAAAACTTGCCAAGCAGTTTCAGCAACAGGGCAAGTCTGTGATGCTTGCTGCTGGTGATACGTTCCGCGCTGCAGCCGTTGAGCAGCTGCAGGTATGGGGTGAGCGAAATAATGTTCCCGTTGTCGCACAGCATACGGGCGCCGACAGTGCTTCAGTGATCTATGACTCAATTGAAGCCGCAAAAGCGCGAAATGTTGATGTAGTGATTGCAGATACAGCGGGCCGCCTCCAAAACAAAGCTAACCTGATGGAAGAGTTGCGTAAGATTGTTCGTGTCATGAAGAAACTTGACCCGAATGCTCCGCATGAAATCATGCTGACAATCGATGCAGGGACTGGACAGAATGCCATCAGTCAGGCACGTTTATTTAACGATATTGCACCACTCACCGGTATTAGCCTGACCAAACTGGACGGAACGGCGAAAGGCGGTGTTATTTTTGCCGTCGCCGATCAGTTTAAGATCCCGCTTCGTTATATTGGTGTCGGTGAAGGTATTGACGATTTGAGAGAATTCGCAGCAGAAGAATTTATTGAGGCGCTGTTCAGCAGGGAGGAATAAGCAGCTTGATTCGGTTTCAGCAGGTCAGTAAGGCCTACCAAGGGGGAAGGCAGGCTCTACAGAAGGTCAGTTTCCAGCTCGAAAAAGGTGAAATGGCCTTTTTGACCGGTCACTCCGGTGCCGGTAAAAGCACACTGTTGAAGCTACTCTGCGCGATGGAGCGTCCCAGTGACGGCGTCATACAGTTTAACGGACATGATATTTCCCGTCTTCCTCACAAAGATGTCCCCTTCCTGCGCCGCAGGATAGGGGTTATTTTTCAGGATCATAAATTGCTGATGGATCGCACTGTTTTCGACAATGTGGCGTTACCACTGCGAATCAACCTCGCTGATGATAACGATGTGAAAAAGCGGGTATCTGCGGCATTAGATAAGGTTGGCCTGCTTGATAAAGCAATGTGTCTGCCTATTCAGCTGTCGGGAGGTGAACAACAGCGTGTCGGTATCGCCCGTGCAGTTGTCAACCGCCCGCTGGTGCTGATTGCTGATGAGCCAACAGGTAATCTTGATGCAGAGTTGTCGCAACAGATTATGTCGTTATTTCGTCAATTTAACCGTATTGGTGTGACAGTGTTGATGGCAACCCATGATACCTCCTTACTTGATAGCTACCCGGATATTCGTCGTCTTGATCTGGTGCAGGGTAGGTTGAATGGCTAACTTTTTACGAATCCACATCGAACAAGGTGGGCAGGCATTCAAGGAAATTGTTGCTCGCCCGGCCAACCATTTGCTGACTATTTTAGTACTCGCGGTTGCGTTAAGCCTGCCCACAACACTGTTTTTACTGAGTAAGAACTTGTTAGAGGTAAAAGGACAATGGCAGAGCCCGACACAGATAACTGTGTATTTAGCGGAAAATGTTTCGCAAAAAGAGGGAACTAATCTTGCCAAGGCCCTCACTAAGGTAAAGGATATCGCTTCGGCTGAATATATCAGCCCAGATCTTGGACTTGAGCAGCTCAGAGCGCATTCGGGTTTCGAGCAGTCTATCAGTCTGCTGGAAGAAAACCCGTTACCGGCGGTCATATTGGTGACAGCGATTGAAACGGCCACGCCCAATGATGTCTCAATGTTGGCGACGACGATAGGGTTGAAGAGCCAGATAGAAGAGGTGCGGCTTGATCGTGACTGGTTGCAACGCCTACAAGCTCTCGAACAAGTTATTCTCGCGCTGACCGTTACTTTTTCTTTGCTGATGTTGATTGGGGTATTCCTTATTATAGGTAATACACTGCGACTGACCGTACTCAGCCATAAAGAAGAAATTCAAGTAATGAAGCTGGTTGGAGCGACAGACAGCTTTATACTGCGCCCATACCTGTATCAGGGGGCGTGGCTGGGTTTATCGGGTGCGATATTGGCGTGGTTTATTACTCTGCTGGTGACCTTATTTCTGGACAGGGCCGTATCATCACTAGCAGCACTGTATGACAGTCAGTTTATGTTATCAGGCCTTCGTGCCGATGAACTGATTATCTTACTGCTCTTAGCATCATTTACTGGGTTGTTGGCAGCAAGGCTGGCGACAGCGAAACATCTTAAAAAGTTGAACCCAGTCTAATGATCAACTGTACCTGACTAAAGATTGTTTTAGAGAGCAATGCTTGAGTTTTGTGCGTTTAAAGTACATCATATCGGATCACAGTGGACGTTTTCCCCGATCCGAAGGATCAACAATAGACGAGGTGACGATGACAACAGAAATGTACGCACTGGCTCCGATCTCCCAGGATAGCTATGACAGCTACCTGCAAAACGTTAACAGCTATGCAATGCTGTCAGCGGAAGAAGAGCGTCGGTTAGCTGAGCGTCTGCATTACGAGGGTGATTTGGAATCGGCGAAAAGCCTGATCCTGTCGCATCTTAGGTTTGTTGTTCATATAGCACGAGGCTATTCCGGTTATGGGTTGCCTGTCTCTGACTTAATTCAGGAAGGTAATATTGGCTTGATGAAAGCGGTAAAACGCTTCAACCCTGAAGTGGGTGTCAGGCTTGTCTCTTTTGCTGTTCATTGGATCAAGGCGGAAATTCACGAGTATGTGTTACGCAACTGGCGCATCGTGAAAGTAGCAACTACCAAGGCGCAACGTAAGTTGTTCTTTAACCTTAGAAAAGCGAAAAAACGCCTTGGATGGTTCAACGCGGAAGAGGTCAACATGGTTGCTGAGCAGCTTGGTGTTGATGCTGCAGAGGTGCGTGAAATGGAGTCCAGGCTCGCTGCACAAGACGCAGGCTTCGATGCCACTCCAGACGACGATGATCGTGATGGTGGACCTGCTGCACCTGTTTTCTTCCTCGAAGACAAGTCGTCTGATCTGGCGGATAACATTGAAGCCCAAAACTGGGAAGACCATGCGAACAGACGTCTTGCGCAGGCTATTTCAACACTTGATGACCGCAGCCAGCACATTGTCCGTTCACGATGGCTGGACGACAATAAGCCGACCTTGCAGGAACTTGCCGAGCATTATCAAGTGTCCGCTGAACGTATTCGACAGCTCGAAAAGAACGCGATGAAAAAGCTTAAAGTCGCGGTAGGTGATGACATTTAAGGTTATCTCTTAAACTGAAAAAGAACCGGCTGAGGCCGGTTTTTTTGTGCTGGATGAAGGGTTACAATCTTATCCTCATAAAGTTATACACAGCTTATTAAAGGATCGATACTACATCTAGTGGATCCAAATGGGTGATCAACCCTTATCAACGCAATTCACAGGATTTTCCACAGCTGGACAAAGTTTGCTCTATCCGGGAGTGTGACTCTCTGCTGTCATAGAAAAAAGTCATGTAGAATAAGTGCTAATCGGTACTCGCCTCCTGTGTCGCGGTGCCATGTTTTTTTAAAACTTCCGGTTTGGAGTGGAATAACCTATGGAAAATTTTGCGCATATCTCAGTTTCAGATGCGTGGACGATGATGAATAAACAGGATCAACCCGGCGTTATGGTCGATATCCGGGATCCTCAGTCATTCCAGTTATCTCATGCAGAGGGAGCATTCCACCTAACAAATGACACCGTGGTCACCCTCATGCAGGAAGTTGATTTTGAACAGCCTGTACTGGTGATGTGTTATCACGGCATAAGCAGTCAGGGCGCAGCCCAGTACTTGATCAATCAGGGCTTTGAGGAAGTATATAGTGTAGATGGTGGCTTTGAAGCGTGGCATCGTGCCTCGTTACCTGTCCAACCTTCGGAGTAAAAGGCGTTTATAAAATGTTTAGATTGGGCGCTATCAGCAATCACAGAATGGCGCAGGCGTTTGTCGACTACATGGACACCCTCGGGGTAGAGCTTAAGCTTAGCCCTGAAGGTGAGGGGCAACTGGCTATCTGGCTGGTGGAAGATCAGCATAAGAGCCTTGCTGAGGCTGAGTTCCAACAGTTTCTGGAGAACCCAAATCGAGACAAATATCTTGAGTCTTCATGGAAGGTAGCCGAGAGTCGAACTGCGAGTTTTAACTACAGTGCACCAGGCATACTTTCCCTCGTGAAAGAGCAGGCAGGATTGATCACTCTATCTGTTATGGTGATTTGCATTGCTGTATTCAGTGTTAGCTGGCTGGGATTTATTGGTCCTGTTTTTTCAATATTACACTTTCCTGCAGATGTCAGTGAATCTTGGCAGGTATGGCGCTGGTTCAGCCATGGAATCATTCATTTTTCGACCCTGCACCTGGTGTTCAACCTTGTCTGGTGGTGGGTTCTTGGCGGTCGAATTGAGCAGAGGCTCGGCAAATGGTCACTACTACAGATATTTTTCGTGTCGGCTGCTTTTTCAGGATTGGCGCAGTATCTGGCTGAGGGACCAAACTTTGGCGGCCTCTCCGGCGTTGTTTATGCCCTCTTGGGTTATGTATGGATGATGGGTTATTTTGCGCCACATAAAGGGGTGTCTATCGAGAAAGCCCACATCGGATTCATGCTTGTTTGGTTGGTCATTGGTTTCTATGAGCCAATGGGAATGAAAATTGCCAATATTGCTCATTTGGCAGGGCTGGCCTCAGGTTGCGTAATGGGATGGTTGGCATCACGCAAGTAACAGGCAAGGTGCGCATAAATGACTTGCGCACCTTTGAGCAGTGGCTGTGCTGGTGTTATTTACCTTGCTCCTTTACGTTCTCTCCTGCTTCAGCGCCTTTGAGCTCGTTGACCAGCTGAGGTGTAACATCAGGGTCAATCACCATCTTCTTCAACATCAGTTCAAATTTCGTTGATTTTAGTGCGCCGCTATCTATCACATCAATCACGGGAACCTGTACGCGAACCCCTCCGCTTTTCAGCATACCGCTCAAACTTGCTAATACCTGCTCGGCCTGTTTCGGATCGCTCTTCACTAGCGCAATAACAAGGTTAATGATCAGATGCGCCATTGAGATGGTTTCGTTATTTTTTTCCTGTTTTACCAGCAGCTTTTCCAGCTCATCAATAGCAGTTTGGTTCTCAAGCTTATCTTGAGCTTTCTCCTCTTCCAGCGCATTTTCTTCGACTTTTTTATCACCGTCTAAAGAGACTGGCTTGAGGCCTAATCGATGCAAATTTCTGGCAGAGTGACCATTCATCTGCAGTTCACCGATATCTTTATCCAGCACTGCCGCATGTTGGGTTTGTCCTTCATCGTCAGTATTAACATCATCAGATATGCCCGTAACCATTGGCTCAGGTGCAAGAGGTCTTGCGTATAAGTGCTGCGGAGGCATCCCCTGAAAGTTCATATTAGGGATGCCGTCAAATCCCTTATTTATTGACATAACGTTTTCCTTCTATTTTTCAAATACACCTTCAATGACATCTATGAACATGTGTGTATTTAAAATGAAAAAGGTTCCAACCAGAGCACCTGTACCTTGGGTCACTATTGATAAAGGTATTTAGTAAATAACAGATCTTTGATGATGATTTGCTTGGTTTCGGCTTCGAGAAGGGCATTTAATTGTGTTAAACACTTTTCACGCAGTGCTTCGCGGCCTGCCATGGATTTAATGTTAGTTTCCGGTTCTTTACTGATGATATTTATGAGTGCGTCCCGCAAAAGTCCTTGATGATAAGCAACAGTAGCCTCGAGTGTTGGGTCTTCCAGCATTAATTGCACCTTAACATTGATGAACCCAACCTTGGCGCCTGACGTTATATAGTTAGTAGTGATCTCTGGTTGCATTGTGTAGTAAACAAAAGAAGGTGCCGCAGAGGCTCCCTCTTCAGCAAGAGCTGAAAAAGGGAGTGATGGGAGAAGAAGAAGTATGAGAGACAGGTGGCGAAGTTTTTTCATCATAGTCATAGCTCAGAAGTTAGTCTGATTCCTGTTTGGGTTTCACTGAATGAACCTCAGCGGTGTACAATACAGCATTAATATAGAGGTAATTATTGACCATCTCGGCCACTTGTATGTCGTTTTTGTCATTTGATATCAGGATAACATGACAGAATTCAAGTCATTATATTTATCAGCGCTGCGAACGGCGCAATGGGATTGCCCAGATTGGCAGGGATTGGAAGGAACGTCAAAGGGAGCATGGCTGCTTGAACCCGGTTCGATGACAGAAAGGCTAAAACACTTCTGCCGTGAGCTCGAGGTCCGTGTCATTTCATTGGAAAAATACCCGGCAGATACCCTCACCGAGACGGAAAAGCATCTTCTGAATGATGAAGACTGTTTAGTAAGGGACGTGGTGTTGATTGGGGATGGTATCCCATGGATTTGCGCCCGTACGCTAATGCCACTGTCTACCCTGACTGATCAGGAAGAAGACATTGCGGAACTCGGTGCCGTTCCGTTAGGGCAGCGTGTTTTCACTCATGAAACTGCGCGGCGAGACGCACTTGAAGTGACAACACTGGATGTGGCAGACGGAAGGCTTCATGCAAGACGGTCTCGACTCTGGTTAAATGAAAAACCTATGCTGGTGTGTGAGGTCTTCCTTCCTCACTCCCCTGTGTACTTTACTGAGGACGTTGCGAATGGAAGCCACTAAAGTCAGAGCATTCTGGCAGCTAACCCGAATGGACAGGCCAATCGGTACGCTGCTTTTAATGTGGCCGACCTTATGGGCGTTGTTTGTGGCTGCCAATGGTCTTCCTGATCCCCATATCTTGTTGGTTTTCATTGCGGGTGTCGTTTCAATGCGCGCTGCGGGTTGTGTGATCAATGATTTCGCTGATCGCAAAGTGGATGGTCATGTGAAACGGACCAAGCTACGTCCGCTCCCTTCTGGGCTGGTATCGTCTAAAGAGGCTATTGCGCTCTTTTTGGTTTTGGTGCTGATATCATTCGCCTTGGTGATGACACTGGACTGGTTCACGGTCAGTTTATCTGTTGTTGGGTTGCTGTTGGCGTTCATCTATCCCTTCATGAAGCGTTACACCCATATGCCACAACTGGTGTTGGGTATGGCATTCGGCTGGGCGATTCCCATGGCCTACGCTGCCCAGGCGGGAGAATTGCCCCTCGTAGCCTGGCTGTTGTTCGTTGCAAATATCGCGTGGACAGTGGCGTATGACACCCTGTACGCCATGGTTGACAGAGATGATGATGTGAAAATTGGCGTCAAGTCGTCGGCGATTTTATTCGGCCGTTTCGACCGCCTCATTGTGGGAATTCTCCAGCTCTTGTTCATTGCTTTGATGGTGGTAGTGGGTCTGCTGGCACAGCTGACAATTCCCTACTACCTCGGTTTGTGTGCTGCCTCGGCTCTGCTGGTTTACCAACAAGTGATTATCCGGACTCGCGGGCGTGATGTGTGCTTCCAGGCATTTCTCAACAACAATTATGTTGGGATGTTGGTGTTTCTCGGTATCGCGGCCAGTCTGCTTCTTCACTAAAGAGTTACATATAAAAACGGCGGCTCGTTTTTTTATTGAGGTTTATTGCTTTTCGATCGGCTGATTAAGAATCGCCTGTATGGTCAGTTTCACATCGGGCGAGATGAGAGACGTGACAATCTTCATTAATTCTGCCAGTTTCTCTTCCTGTGTCGAACAGCAATTGTCGTCGGCATAGCCTTGCTTTCTCAGCGTTGTCACTAAGATACTGAATACCCCTTTGTCGAAAAATTCAGGTGCATTGATGCCATGCAGACGTGATAAACGTTGTGCCATCATCAGGCTTTGTTTTTCCAGCTCTGCTTTACCCGGTTGATGGTGACTCAATAGGGTCAGCGTGATTGCATATCGCTGAAGCGTTTCCGCCACTGTTCGACCGAGTAGTTGAAGCTGATTGAGTTTGGCCGGGTTTATCGAGAGCGTATCCCCATCTCGCTGAATAAGCGCAGTGTCTGTCATTATAAAGAGGATATTGTCGACGTAATCATCGAGATAGTGGTCGGCATTACGCATGTACAGTTCGGCTTTGAAGAAGGGATAGAGGGTCCGGACTGTATGGCAAAGCTCACTATAAGTTAGTGTGTCTTTACATACCAGCTGCTGGGCGATGAGTGAAGGTATCGCAAAAAGATGGATAATATTGTTGCGATAGTAGGTCATCAGTGTGGATTGCTGTCTGTTCAGAGAGATGATGTCACCCAGTGAATCTCGCTCAACAAGAAACTTATCCAGTGACAGCGCATGCTCAACCATCTCAGAGGCTGACTCATCAGGGACAGTCCTCGACGTCGAGTAGGGCGCATGGCGGAGGAGGTCAAGGTATAAGCCAATTTGAGCTTCCAAAGCATCACGGCTCAATGCACGTTGTCTGGACGCCAATAGAGCGGTTGCGCATAGCGTTAGCGCGTTGGTCGCCGCCGCACTGTTAATGCCCGTCATCATTTTATCTGCCAGCTGGTTGACTGTGGGGATCAGCCACTCTGGGCGTTGAGGCTCTACCGGATTGATGGACTCATGCCAGTTAGGCACATTTTCATTCAGGTGCTGGTTGATAGAGATGGGCTCACCGAAGTTGACGTAGCCTTTACCAAAATTGCGCAGCTTGCGCCAAATCCCTAATACCTGCCCAAGACTCTCTTTTTCTTTACGTTTACCTTGCAGCTCTTTGGAGTAAGTAGCCACTTCCATGACGTGCTCGTAACCGATGTAAACAGGAACCAGCGTAACAGGGCGTTTCAATCCTCTGAGCATAGCTTGCAGTGTCATCGCAACCATGCCTGTCTTTGCCGCCAGCAGGCGTCCAGTCCGTGAACGGCCACCTTCTGAAAAGTATTCGACAGAATAGCCACGAGCAAACAGCTCAGCCAGATATTCACGGAACACGGTCGAGTAGAGTCGGTTACCCTTAAAAGACCGACGGATAAAGAATGCGCCGCTGCGACGGAAAATAGTGCCAGCAGGGAAGAAGTTAAGGTTTACCCCGGCAGCAATGTGTGGTGGCACTAACCCTTCTTTATAGAGAACATATGAAAGCAGAAGGTAATCCATATGTGAGCGATGGCAGGGCACATAAACAATCTCATGACCGTCCTGTGCCAGTTGTCTTACTCGCTCAGCATTATTGATTTCAATACCTTGATAGATTTTGTTCCAGATGTAGGTCAGCACGCGATCGAGCAGCCGGATCAGCTTGGGTGAGAAGTTAGCCGCGATCTCTTCAAGCATATCAATCGCTTCTTTTCGCACTTTATCACTCGGAACGTTGCGGCTTTTCGCCTCCTCTGCGACCACTTTTTCAATGGCTTTTGAGTTGAGCAATCTGGCAAACAATGCCTGTCTATCAGGGAGTTTAGGCCCGGAGGCTGCGCGTTTCTGGCGAGAGAAATGAATCTTAGCCACCCTTGCGAGCTTTTGCGCGATACTGGCATCAGTGCCATGTTGGTCTGCCATCAGACGAAGTGAGACAGCGCGGCTAAAACGAACCATGCCGTCGCGGCCAAGGGTGATAATGGCCCAGGCTTTCTGCGGGCCATTCATAGGCTTCAACGATGGACCATGGGTTCTGGTTTCATTACCCGGCGAGCGATCCCATACCACTGAAGCGGGGACCAACTGGATATCTAATTCACTGTCCTGCTTGTGCAGCTCCAACAATTCGCCAAATAAATCCAGTGATTTTTCGGGTATTTCGTCTTTTCGATTGAGCAGACGGTTCCCTTCAGAAATGAATACATATCGGCTAAATGATTTGCCATTGATCTGCAGCGGTTCCAGAGGATCTGGCAACTGATGTTTTAAGCAACTGGCTCTAAGCGTAAGTAAGTCAGTGTGCGAGTGGAAAGGGAGCACGTAAACAACAGGTCTGGAAAGGTCCAGATCAAGCTCATTAACTGGGTCCGAAGGAATACTGATTGTTTTAACCAGCGTAGAAACAGGTAAATTCAATAGCTTATGATAAATGGATTGCCAAGCAGACATGGAATTGCGGCCTCATACGTTTAGTGCGCGGCAAGCATAGCAGAAAATACCCCTGTGAACTGCTGGTTGATCGCCGTAAATCGTGATCTTTTAGTGATTGAACTGAGAAGTTCTTAGCTTTTTCATATTACAAAGATGGCGGGAGGCATCTCCCGTTTCGGTGCACACAAATGGCTAAATAATAACTGATTGGCTTTTCAATGGTTAAAACACTGGATATACTCACAGTTAACTGTATAAAAAGACAGGTCAAGCCATGAAGCCGTTAACAACGAGACAACAAGAAGTTTTTGATTTAATCAAAGCTAAGATTGATGAAACAGGTATGCCACCAACGCGGGCTGAAATTGCTCGTGAGCTGGGTTTCCGATCTGCCAATGCTGCTGAAGAACATTTGAAAGCGCTAGCCAGAAAGGGTGTGCTTGAAATCGTACCCGGCGCATCACGAGGTATTCGACTGCTGGTCAATACCGAACCCGCCAATGACGAACAAGGTCTGCCATTGATTGGCCGTGTTGCAGCTGGCGAGCCTATCCTGGCTCAGGAACATGTAGAGACTCACTACAATGTGGACCCTTCTCTATTCAAACCTTCTGCAGATTTTCTTCTGCGTGTTAACGGGATGAGTATGAAGGATATCGGTATCATTGATGGAGATTTGTTGGCTGTTCACCGTACACAGGACGTGAGAAATGGACAGGTCGTTGTTGCCAGAGTCGAAGATGATGTGACCGTCAAAAGGCTCGAAAAGAACGGAACTGAAGTGCTCCTGCATGCTGAAAATGAAGACTTCTCCCCAATTGTGGTTGATTTAACTCAGGAAAGTTTATCAATTGAGGGGATCGCAGTAGGTGTTATCCGTAACACTGACTGGATGTGAAAAAATCACAAATAAGTAACATTTTCGTGTTTTATGGCGGCTTGGCGACAAAAAACCAAGCTGTCTCGTATATTTTACTTTTTACAGGCTTTGTCGTACCCACTGCGGTAATAGATACGAACAACAATTGCGACACACGGTCGCAGTGAAAATAAGTGATCCTTTCCCTATCAAATAAAAAATTATATTTTTCAAAATAGTATCTTGCTAACTGCTATTTCTAGGCGGGTTCTTGATTCAAGTATTGCAACACCTGTCCTCATGTCGAAATTTCGTGTATCCGTTCAAGTTTCAGGGCAATAAATTGCTTGTTTTTTGTCCTATGCCCTTTCCTTTTCTAGGTTTATTAGGTAACAATCTCTTAACGACGCATTAACTATAATTGCCATTTTATAACTCAGGCGTCTCTGGAACCTTTGTGAAACTTAGGAGGGATCGAGTGATTACCCGTCTACTGTTCGTGTTTTCCATGTTTGTGCCTGCATTTTCAGTATGGGCAGAGTCAGGGCAGTCCCTGAATTTAACCCGTGGTGTCACTGAGATTAGTGAGCAGGTGTATGGGCTTCACATGACGATACTGTATATATGTATCATCATTGGTGTCCTTGTTTTTGGCGTTATGTTTTGGTCCATCATTCACCATCGAAAATCAAAAGGTGCTGTTGCTGCCTCATTTCACGAGAGCACCAAGGTAGAGGTGGCATGGACTGTCGTTCCTTTTCTTATCCTCGTTGGTATGGCCGTTCCTGCGACCAAAGTGCTGCTTGCTATGGAAGATGCCAGTGACCCTGACATCACCGTTCAGGTCACTGGCTCGCAATGGAAGTGGCACTATAAATATTTCGATCATGACGTTGAATATTACTCTTTACTCGCCTCCTCTCCAGCGCAGATCGCAAATGAAAAACCCAAACGGGAAACGTATCTTCTCGAAGTCGACAGACCGCTAGTACTGCCCATCGGCAAAAAAGTGCGTTTTTTGATCACGTCAGAAGACGTCATCCACTCTTGGTGGGTGCCAGACTTTGCAGTGAAGAAAGATGCCAACCCCGGCTTTATTAATGAAGCGTGGACTAAAATTGATAAGCCAGGGATTTATCGCGGGCAGTGCACTGAGCTGTGTGGTAAAGACCACGGCTTCATGCCAGTGGTTGTGATCGCAAAACCTGTAGATGAGTTTGAGCAATGGGTACAGAAAACAGCAGCAACACAGCTTGCCGCCAAGCAAGAAGAGCAAAAGTTGCTGGACATGAAAATGCCCATGGATGACTTGATGTCAGTAGGCGAGGAAGTGTATCTCGCCCGTTGTGCTGCGTGTCACATGCCAAACGGCGAAGGACTTGCGGGTGTTTTCCCTGCCATTGCTAAAGCGGATATTGCGGTGAATCCAAGCAGGGTGCTTGAGCATGTCGACACTATTGTGAACGGCAGACAAGGAACGGCAATGCAGGCGTTTGGTAAACAACTTACCCTTAAAGAATTGGCAGCGGTGGTGACTTATCAGCGCAATGCGTGGGGTAACAATACTGGCGAGTCTGTCCAGGCGGCGCAGATAAATGCGGTGCTAAACGGCAAAGAGCTTTAAGGAGAGCGTCAGATGACGGATATGACCCCTGATCAGGTTGGCGCAGACCACCATGATCACGACCATAAACCTTCCGGGATCATGCGGTGGGTACTGACTACCAATCATAAAGATATAGGTACCATGTACTTGCTGTTCAGTTTCGCTATGTTTTTAACTGGCGGCGCGATGGCCATGGTGATACGTGCCGAATTATTCCAGCCGGGCTTACAACTGGTCGAACCGAACTTTTTCAACCAGATGACGACAGTGCACGGTCTTATTATGGTCTTCGGTGCTGTTATGCCAGCATTTACCGGTTTGGCTAACTGGATGGTGCCCATGATGATTGGCGCGCCAGACATGGCTTTACCAAGGATGAATAACTGGAGCTTCTGGATCCTACCCTTTGCATTCGCGATCTTGTTGATGTCGCTGTTTATGGAAGGTGGCGGTCCAAACTTCGGCTGGACTTTCTACGCACCTTTGTCGACGACCTATTCCCCTGACAGTACGGCCTTGTTTGTGTTCGCAGTTCACATAATGGGTATCAGTTCGATTATGGGAGCCATCAATGTGATTGTTACCATAATGAATTTGCGTGCGCCCGGCATGACCTATATGAAAATGCCACTGTTTGTCTGGACATGGTTCATCACCGCTTTCCTGTTAATTGCTGTGATGCCTGTTCTTGCCGGGGCAGTGACCATGGTTCTGACGGATAAATATTTCGCAACGTCGTTCTTTGATGCCGCCGGTGGCGGTGATCCCGTTATGTTCCAGCATATCTTCTGGTTCTTTGGCCACCCCGAAGTGTACATCATGATTTTGCCAAGCTTTGGCATCATTTCTGCCATCGTCCCTGCTTTTTCACGCAAGAAATTGTTTGGTTATGCCTCAATGGTTTACGCCACCGCCTCGATTGCTGGCTTGAGCTTCATTGTATGGGCTCACCATATGTTCACTACAGGGATGCCGGTTTTTGCTGAGCTCTTCTTCATGTTCTGCACCATGCTGATCTCGGTACCGACGGGGGTCAAGGTGTTTAACTGGGTAGCTACCATGTGGCGGGGGTCGATGACCTTTGAGACGCCAATGCTGTTTGCTCTGGCATTTATTGTCTTGTTCACTATCGGCGGCTTCTCGGGATTGATGCTTGCAATCACTCCTGTTGATTTCCAATACCATGACACCTATTTCGTTGTCGCTCACTTCCATTATGTGTTGGTGAGTGGGGCTATCTTCTCAATCATGGCAGCAGCCTATTATTGGCTACCGAAATGGACAGGGCACATGTATGACACCAAGCTGGCTTCTTGGCACTTCTGGTGTTCTCTGATATCCGTCAATGTCCTCTTCTTCCCAATGCACTTCCTTGGATTGGCTGGTATGCCGCGCCGAATTCCAGATTATGCGCTCCAGTTTGCTGATATCAATGCGATTGTCAGCATTGGGGGGTTTGCCTTTGGTTTGTCCCAGCTGATTTTCTTGGCGTTGATTGTTAAGTGCATCCGCGGTGGTGAGAAAGCGCCAGCCAAACCATGGGATGGCGCAGAAGGCCTCGAGTGGGAAGTACCTTCTCCTGCGCCTTACCATACTTTCTCCACACCACCGAGAATTGATTAAGCCGGAGGCGATATGGATTCAGACCAAACCAACGAAAAAACCAATAATCGTTCAGCGGTAAAGCTAGCGTTTATGGCGTTGCTGATGTTTGGATTCGCCTTCGCTTTAGTGCCTCTGTACGACGTCTTTTGTGACATCACAGGCATTAACGGTAAAACCAGTGGTGAGGCCGCTGAAGAAATTAATCAGGTGGACTTCTCCCGCACCGTCACAGTGGAATTTATTGCTTACATCCGTCCGGGACTTAACTGGACGTTTAAACCAGAGATAAAGCGCATCACTGTGCATCCGGGTGAGACGAAAACAATCTCTTACAGCGCCGAAAACTTGTCTCTATGGAAAGCGGTCGGTCAGGCCGTGCCTTCAGTGAGTCCGGGGCTTGCGGCGCAGTATCTCAACAAGATCGAATGCTTTTGTTTTAACAGGCAGCCTCTGGCGGCAGGAGCGCGCGCCGAGTTGCCTTTGGTCTTCTATGTCGACCCGAGTATTCCGGATGACATTAATACAATGACGCTGGCTTACACCTTATTTGAGGCCAAACCCGAGCCAGCCACACAATAATCGCTACGAGGTTACTATGGCTACGACTGAATCGAATTCAGACATGGCGACAGAATATGAACGCTACTATGTGCCAGAGCAGAGTGCATGGCCGATAGTCGGTGCGGTTGCGTTATTTCTCATTGCGATGGGAGCTGGTGCGACAGTGGCTGATTTGTTTGGGGGTAATGGTCCTTGGATGTTGTTGGCGGGAACCGGCCTTATTCTGATCATGCTGGTGGGTTGGTTTCGAGATGTCATTAACGAGTCGATGGGCGGACTTTATTCCAGCCAAATGGACCGGTCATTTCGACAAGGCATGAGCTGGTTTATTTTCTCCGAGGTCATGTTCTTCGCGGCATTTTTCGGCGCACTGTTTTACGCCAGAATGATCGCCGTGCCATGGCTGGGTGGTGCCAGCAATAATGCAATGACGGCGGCAGTTTTGTGGCCTGACTTCGTTGCACAGTGGCCTCTGCTCAAAACGCCCGGAGGTACCGAGACTCAGGCAATGCCAGCAATGGGTCTACCTCTGATTAACACACTTCTGCTACTCACTTCTTCCGTGACTATTCACTTCGCGCACGTTGGTCTGGAGCAAGACAAGCGTAAGCAACTCACATGGTTTTTGCTTGCCACCATCATTTTGGGATTTGTCTTCCTGTACTTTCAGGTTGAAGAGTATATCCACGCTTACAGGGATCTGAATCTAAAACTCGATTCCGGGGTTTATGGCAATACGTTCTTCTTACTGACGGGCTTCCACGGATTACACGTCACCCTAGGCTCAGTGATCTTGTTCTTTGTGTGGTTACGCATATTGAAGGGGCATATGACGTCGAACAGCCATTTCGCCTTTCAGGCGGGAGCATGGTACTGGCACTTCGTTGATGTGGTGTGGTTATGCCTCTTTGTCTTCGTCTACATATTGTGACAAAGACCGTTATTTCGCTCAGTAAGGGCGTGAGTTTGGCTCGATAGCTCCAGTCGCTAGCGCTATCAAGAGGATGACAAACACCAAGACGGAGAACAAAACACGACGTCCCAAGTATCGGGACATAGGTACGTCCGACTGACCTTTGATAAGAACTGGAAGCGCCCTGAACAGGTTAAAAATGATAAAAACGAGCAGGCAGACGAGTATTCCTTTGAGCAGCATAACGCCTCCAGCAGGCAGTAATAAGAACAACGACTCTGAGTCAGTACGTAAACTGAGACGTTTCGGATTTCTGGTATTCACTGTCGCCTTTACCGTGGTGTTGGTCAAGCTCGGATTCTGGCAGCTAGGACGTGGCGCAGAAAAAGCAGAGCTTATTCAGGTAATGGCTCAGCGTGAACAAACTGTGGTTACATCGCCACGCTTGATGGGTGAGAAGGTCAAAGGTATTCGCGTTGAGTTCAACGGCACCATAGAGACGGGCCAGAGTCTGTTGCTCGACAATCAAACCCATAAGGGTATTGCGGGTTATCGTTGGTTTGCTCCGATGACGGTCGGGGCGAGCACTGTCCTTCTTGAACTTGGCTGGTTACCTGCCCCCAAATACAGAAGCGAACTTCCGGCAATTCAAGCGTTTTCAGGAACCTATAAGGTCACAGGTATTGCTGACATTCCCTCACCAATGGTTACGTTATCTGAAACAGAGAATATGACAGGCTGGCCTAAGCGGGTTCAGCGTATTGACCTCCCAAGATTTGAAAATCAGACGGGTATTTCCGTCATGCCATGGATCATCAGAGCAGACGCCGTTAGTGGCATTGGTTCAGGTGACAACATCTTACCCTCAACAGGAGCCGTTCATGTTTGGCAACCCGTGGTAATGAAACCGGAAAAACATTATGCCTACGCGTTGCAGTGGTTCGGTCTTGCTGCGGTAGTGGTTATAGGGACAGTGATATGGTGGCGAAGGAGTCGTGAAGAATGAAAGGAAAACAAGCATTACTGATTGTCGCGGCGGTATTCATTCTACCCATCGCGGCTGCAAAACTGGTATTGGAATTGGGGCTTTATCAAGGTGGCGCGACCAATCACGGTCTGCTTTTTGCTGACAAGGATATTATCGAAGCTGACTGGCTTGATAAAAAAGGGGACTGGCGTGTGGTCTATCCCATGCCCTCGGAGTGCACAGAATCCTGCAAATATGCGCTGTTCCAATTGGGTCAGATTCCTATTGCCGTCGGTCCAAATCGCGATCGATTCACAGGCATAGTACTGACTCAGTCTAATGATGTGTCCCTGCCGCTCAAAGGTAATCCTGACTTGCAGATACAGCAAATTGATGAAGATGTGTTTGCTCAACTCAGCGCGCTACCTATCAACCACCAAGGCGATGTCTTCTATCTCGCTGACCCACTTAACAACGTGATCCTAGCCTATCCAATCCCTGCAGATAACGAGTCACGTATCGCGCAGGGAAAAGGGCTGTTGTCTGATTTACGGAAACTGATGAAATTGTCAAAGGTAGGTTAGCCATGGATAGAGATAGAGCGTACCGCATATTTATTTACATTACTCTTTTCTGGTCTCTGCTGGTGGTTGGCATGGGGGCGTACACCCGTCTGACGGAAGCAGGACTGGGTTGTCCTGACTGGCCGGGATGCTACGGTTTTCTGACGGTTCCTCAGACGCAGGAACAAATCATATCTGCAGAACAAGCCTATCCGGGAACGCCAGTAGAAGTTGAAAAAGCGTGGAATGAAATGATTCACCGCTATATTGCGGGTGGGCTAGGTCTAATGATTGCCGGAATTGCCTTTCTGTCTTGGCGGCAAAAAAACAGACCTAAAACAATACCGGCTATTTTACTTGCTGTTGTGGTGTTTCAGGCTGTGCTTGGCATGTGGACGGTTACCATGAATTTAATGCCTGTTGTCGTAATGGGCCATCTCATGGGCGGGTTTTGCACCGTGACCTTGCTGGCTATACTGGCAAGGCGGCAGTATCGTAGTGCGCCCTCGCCGAATCAACTCATTCATCACCCTGTCTCTCCCACTACAAAAATTGACAGTCGCCTAAAAGCACTGGCGATTGCCGCACTGTTGGCGACCGTTGTACAGATTATTCTTGGCGGCTGGACCTCGGCAAATTATGCGGCCACAGTTTGTACCCAATTGCCTGTTTGCGAGGTGGATTGGTACAGCAAATACGATACCTCTGCATTCAACCCCATCGTCCCGGAACATCAAACCTATCAGTACGGTGTGCTTAATTTTGATCAGAGAGTGACCATACACGCGACGCACAGACTGGGTGCCATGGTGGTGACTATTCTGCTGTCTTTGCTCGCACTGGCGGTTTATCGGGTGCTGGGTAGGAATGCCAGCCTTACCCTTTTGGGACTTCTTGGTCTCCAGATAGCGTTGGGTGTGACCAATGTAGTGGCCTTGCTGCCACTACCTGTTGCTGTAGCGCACAATCTGTGTGGCTTGGCCCTTTTACTGGCCGTGGTTCATGTCAACATGCGATTATTTTATCGGACTGAGCCAATATCAGTCGTTGCAAAAAGCAGGGATGCGCGGAGGATAAGTCATGGATAAGGCAACACCCTCTCAAGAGTCAATCACGAGCACGGTTAACGATATCGGTCTCGCTGGCTGGCGGGATTACCTTGAGATGACCAAACCGAAAGTGGTTGCCATGTTGTTATTAACAGCCTTGGTAGGGATGTGCATGGCGGTGCCAAGCTTGCCTCCGGCAACCGCGGTGATCATCGGTCTGTTAGGCATTGGGATGCAATCTTCAGCGGCAGCGGTCTTCAATCATGTTTTAGATAAGCGCATAGACCGTAAGATGCAACGAACCTTTAAACGTCCTATGGCCAAGGGGAGGGTATCTAATGCAAATGCCCTGACTTTTGGCACCGTGTTGATGGTTGTTGGTTTTGTCTTGTTGTACACGCTCAATGCGCTGGTTGCCTGGCTGACCTTCGCCAGCTTGATTGGTTATGCGTTGGTATACACAGTGTGGCTGAAGCATGCGACGCCTCAGAACATTGTGATAGGCGGTCTTGCCGGCGCTATGCCCCCACTTCTGGGTTGGGTTGCAGTAACGGGTGAAGTACATGCTCATGCTCTACTCCTGGTGATGTTGGTTTTCACCTGGACCCCGCCTCATTTCTGGGCGTTGGCGATTCACCGAAGAAATGATTATGCCAAAGCAGATGTGCCTATGCTGCCTGTGACCCATGGAATCAATTTTACTAAAACCATGGTGCTTCTCTACACTATGCTGCAAGTTGTTGTTGGCTTGTTGCCTTGGTTATCGGGAATGAGCGGTTATCTCTACCTCATTGGTAGTCTTGCCTTGAATCTTGGTTTTGTCGCTTATGCGTGGCGGCTAAAATTTTCTGATGAAAAAGGGCTGGCCTGGCAAACATTCAAATTTTCAATTTGGCATATTATGGGGCTGTTTGTTGTGCTTCTTGGCGATCATGCTTGGTATGCTATTGGCCTGTAACGAATTATAACTTACCCAGATACTTTCAGTGTCTGGGTACAAGTTTCCTTCTTTTGTGTTTTATGTGTGCTGATTATCGATATCGTCACTCTGTTGTGTGGTGATACACTTCCCGCCCTGTTCTTATTCATGTTTTGAATTGCCATGTCACTCTCCGCTCTAAAAGATACCCGGGTTCACCGGAATGTGTTTGCTCTTGCTTTTCCTATGGTGCTATCAAACATCACAGTGCCTCTGCTCGGTCTTGTTGATACGGCAGTTATAGGACACCTCGAGCACGCATGGTATTTAGGCGGGGTTGCGATGGGCAGTACCATGATCAACGTGCTCTTTTTCCTGCTCGGCTTTCTTCGTATGTCCACGACCGGATTGACGGCCCAGTCATATGGTGCAGAGGACAAACTCGCTATAAAGCGTGTGTTGGGTCAGGGCATCAGTATGTCGCTATTGGCTGCTGCCTGTCTTTTGTTACTGCATCCATTGATTGAACATGTGGTTCTTGGTCTGAGCGAAGCCAGCAACGAAGTTAAACATTACGCCAGCGAGTACTTTTCAATCAGGATCTGGAGTGCCCCGGCTGCACTGACCAATATGGTGATAATGGGTTGGTTGCTTGGCACACAAAATGCCCGCCATCCTATGGTGCTGTCGATTGTTGTTAACCTGTTCAATATCGGACTCGATTTACTTTTCGTAGTTGGATTTGGCTGGAAGGTGCAGGGGGCGGCGGCAGCAAGTGTTGTTGCCGATTATGTCGGCATGATACTAGGACTCTGGTTTGTCGCTCGTCGTTCAGGGCAACTTCATCTACCCGCTATCGCGCGTAAGTTTTCAGCCCTGAGACCCGGTATTGGAAAATTCGTACGACTTAACCGGGATATCTTTTTACGCAGTCTCTGTTTACAGCTGACGTTCAGCTTTATGACATTTCAGGGCGCAACCCTTGGGGATAAGACTATCGCTGCCAATGCGGTGTTAATGAGCTTTTTAATGCTGATTTCGTATGCGATGGATGGCTTTGCCTACGCAATGGAGTCTATGGTGGGCAAAGCGATTGGCGCTAAAAACAGAGACCAGTTACGCGCCACTTTATCGGTGACGACATTCTGGGGAGGTATCAGTGCTGTCCTGCTGACAATAGTATTTGGCGCTTTTGGCACCTCGATTGTTGGCATGATTTCGGATATCGAAGCAGTACGCCACGAAGCTGCCATTTTTCTGCCTTGGCTCGTTGTGATGCCTTTATTTTCTATGTGGTGTTTTCTGCTTGATGGTATTTTTATTGGTGCCACCCGAGGCCGTGATATGCGGAACACCATGATAGTGGCAATGACTGGCTTCTTCTTTATCTGGTGGATGTTGAGTGGTGTCGGCAACCATGCTCTCTGGGCTGCGATGCTGGCATTCATGACATTGCGTGGTGGTTTGCTTGCGACAGTCATGCTGTATCAATGGCGAAAAGGTGACTTTTTACCCTCCTGAGGTAAACACCCTAGATTTAGCTGTGGAACCTTCACTTTTGTGCACATAATAATCTTTTGCATTGTGAACTTTTGACTTTGATCGCATGTCCAATGGGGTATTAGTCAGTTAGTACAGCAAGCAAAGGCATTCCTCATGAATAAGCGTTGGTTCATTTCTTCCGTTTTGGTGATCGTTGTGGCAGCAGGCGGTTATACATTTTTAGGAATGAAACCTGCGCCTCCGCCACTCCCTACTATTAAGGTCAACACAGGTACGATTGAAAATCAGGCGCTGGCAGTGGGCAAAATTGTCCCGGTGCATGCGATAGAGATAAAGTCTCAGATTGATGGGATCGTCGGTGAAATATATGCCAAAGTAGGCGAGAAGATAAAAAAAGGCCAACCTTTAGTCAAAGTCAGACCTAACCCTACGCCACAGGATCTGACCAGTGCCTCTTCTGAAGTACTTAGAAGTGAAGCTGAGCTTGAATCCGCACAGCAAAAGCTGAACAACTACAAAAGCCTAATCAAGCAAAAAATCATTCCTGAAAACTATGGTGAATATGTCAGCGCCAAGGCTGCAGTGAAATCTGCTAAAGCGGTTGTTGAGCAGCGCCGTCAGACACTTGAGCTGATTAAAAGTGGTGAGGCATCCATTGGCAGTAACAAGCTGACATCAACAATCACCGCCCCTATTGATGGCACAGTTCTCAACCGTCAGGTGGATGTGGGTGACCCTATCATTTCAACAAGTTCAAATCAGGCCGCGACTAAAATGATGTCGCTGGCCAACATGAGTAACATTGCATTCAAAGGCAGTGTCAGTGAACACGATGCGGCCAAGCTGACGGTGGGTATGCCAGTATCAGTGACTCTGGCCCCGTACCCGGATGTCGTTATTAAAGGGGTATTGGAAGAGGTTGCCATTCAATCTGAAAAGCTTAATGCCGTCGCTTCCGATGCCTTCGATAACGGGTTTCAGGTTGAGGTTGGCCAGTTGGTTATTCCTCCTGAGGTGACGGTCCGTTCAGGCTTCTCTGCCACTGCGCATATCACGCTGAAGAAAGTTGCTGATGTACTGACCCTACCAGAGCGGGTACTCAAATTTGATGGCGATACTGCCAACGTCATGGTGCCTGACGACTCCGAAAAGGGTTTTCATCTCAAGACAGTAAAACTTGGGCTGTCTGATGGCATCAACGCGCAGGTGCTGGAGGGGGTTGGACAAGGTGATACTGTTATTGACGCCAGCCAGGCGGGAGTTGACCATGAGTAACACGAATCTCGCTACTGTGTGTGGCTTTTTCCTTCTCAGCCTGTCTTTTAATGCTGACGCATACTCGATTGAGCAGGCATGGAAAGAGGCAAAGAAAAATGATCCAGAATTAGCCAGTGCGGGAATTGTGGCGCAGAAAGGAGAACTATCGGTAAAGGCCAGTAAACAACAGTTGATGCCTTCAGCAGATCTAAACGTGAGAGGGGACTGGAGCGAGAATCAAAATTCTCAGTATGCCAACGTATCGCTTAGTCAGTCTCTCTGGGACAGCCAGTTGTATACCGGGGTCGAGCAGGCTAAAGCAGACAGCGAGCGGGCAAAGATTAACAGAGACAATGCATTATCTTTACTCGGTAAACGACTACTGAATGCTTATTTCGAACTCGCACTCGCGCAATCAGAACACAGATTGGCAACGGTGGAATTTGAAGATGCTCAGTCTCTCGAACAAATAGTCAGCCGCGCTTATCAGGCTGGAAGAAATAAATCCGTCGATGTGGACGATGCAAGGCTCAATACGTTGAATGATAGTTCGAGGGTGCTTGATGCCAGCAGTAATCTTGAGCAAAAAAAAATTGTACTTGCGGCATTAACGCAGGTGATGCCAAAAGACATTGATGAACTCAATCCCAAAGCGGTCGATGTTCCCGCTGCCCTTGGTCACAACCTAGATGATTGGCTGGGTATGGCTACTGAGAGCGGATACGCACTCAAGCTCGCCAGACAACAGGTCGCAGCAAAAGCACTCGACAGACAGCGAGCGAAGGAAGGTTACCAACCTAAAGTAACCGCCAGTATAGGTTATGCTATTTCTGATGTTAACAGGGACGGTGAAGCAACGGCATCACTGAGCCTCAATCTCCCCTTTGATCTTAACGGGCAAATCAAAAGTGGTGTTGAAGCAGCCTCGTTAGATGAGTTGGATGCTAAACAGCAGGTAAGAAAAGAGGAACAAAGATTAACCTCGTCGATTAGACAGCAATTTTCCCAGCTGAAAAACAGTGAAGAAAAACTGGCAATTGAAGAGCTGCGGGTCAATCAGCAAATGACTCTGCTGGAGAGTAAAAAGCGCCTCTATGACTCAGGCCTGTTGACCCTTTCTGACCTGATTGAGGAGCAAGATAAACTTTTCTCCACTAGAACGGATCTTGAAAAACAAAGGTACAGTGTCTGGCAAAACCGGGTTGAATTACTCTACACATCGGGCGGACTGAATGAAGACGCCGTTGCCCTGATAGCAAAGGCGTTTGACTGATGATCGCCATTTTGCAGCAAACCTGGCAGACGGTAACCGCACATAAGGTGAAAAGCGCGTTGGCAGTAATTGCCATCGCGTGGGGGATGCTGTCTGTGATCATATTGATGGCGATTGGAGAGGGCTTCTACCGTCAATCAAGTGCCTCGTTAGCCGCTTTATCTAATGACATCCAGATAACTATACCCTCTCAGACGAGTAAATCATGGCAGGGCATACCGCAAGGTCGGAAGTTAACAATACCTAATGGCCTTCTGCCGAAGTTAAAGGAATCAGGCTTCACGTCAGCTGTTTCGGCTGTGTATGGAAAGGGTGCTCAAGTGACAAACAGTGCCGGCGTGACGTTCGCATCTGAGGTTGCCGGTATTGATGCTGATTATGCAGACCTGATTTTGTTAACGCTGCAAAAAGGTTCAAGAGGCATTTCCCCCTCGGACATGAAAAATCACAATCCGGTCGCTGTGGTGGGGAAAAATGCTGCGAAAGCAGGAGGGATATCGCTCGGTGATACTATCAGGGTGAACGGTTATCCGTTGACTGTGGTGGGTCTGATGTCAGAAGGTTCAAAGGGATTATCTTTCGGTGATGAGCAGCGAGTCATGATACCTCAGACCCTATTCAAAGATTTTTGGATATCTAAGCCTGACTGGCTGCTTGTTAAACCAGCGGAAGGAGTGAATGGTTCGCAGTTACGTAACATGCTTCAGCAATTTTTTGCCCGCGAGTTGCACTTTGACCCGAGCGATCGCAGCGCACTCACGCTGCCGGACTTAAGTGGTGCAGCAACAATGATCAATTCTATTCTTCGTGGGATTGAGATTTTTCTGGCAACCAGCGGTGTGATGACACTGGCGGTGGGTGCGCTCGGGGTTGCCAATATCATGTTCCTTTCGGTGACAGAGAGAACGCGCGAAATCGGTGTCAGACTCGCCGTTGGTGCCAGACAGCATACTATCATGACGCAATTTATTATTGAGGGAACGGCGCTTGTTATCCTAGGGATGTTTGCAGGCTTATCCGTTGCAGCCGTTGTGGTTCGCATCATGACGCTCAGTTCATTGCCAGAGTGGATGGGGCAACCAGTTATCACTGTTAACGCCATACTGATCGCGCTAATAGCAACTTCGGTACTTGCGTTGTTGGCCTCCTATTTTCCGGCAAGGCGCGCAGCACGTCTTACGCCAGTGATCGCGCTGACTACCCGGGGGTAATTATGTTGCCAATCAGACAAATTTTTCAGGAAATGGTCGCTGAAAAGCTTCGGCTCAGTCTTACGGTTCTGGCTGTTGCCTGGGCGACAATGTGCATTGCCGTCATGTTATCGGTCGGCGAGGGGCTTCGTCATGGCGTGATCAAAATGACTCAAAGTGGCAGCGGCAATTTAATTTTAGTAAACGGTGGTGTGGCATCGAAAACGTTCGGGGCTTTCCATGCTGGCAAAGCGCTACGCTTAAAAGCTGATGATCTTCCTCTAATGACGGCGTTACCGGGGGTGGACATGGCAATACCCTCGGCGAGCTGGCCCGAAAGGCCCACAGTAGGAGACAATGTTTCCTGGAAGAAGCCATTGGCAGTGACTCAGTCTTATCTTGATATGACACATTTGCAATTAATGCCCGGTGGTCGCTGGTTTAACCCTTACGACAGGAAAGATGCCAGAAAGGTCATTGTGTTGGGTTATTCCACTGCGGCCGAGTTGTTTGATGCGCAAAGCGACAGCGATGATATTTTTGGCGAGGCGACACTTCGTTCTAACCCAGTCGGTAAAACGGTGAAATTGGGTGAAGAGGTGTTTACTGTCATCGGGGTGATGAAAAAGACCAGTGCCGACATTGAAAGTGGCGCAGTGAACTATGCCAGCTTCGTACCCTACGGGACTTGGCAGCGTTATTATCCCAATGTCAGTATTGATACCATTAATGTCCTGCCTCAAAAGGGCATTTCACGAACTCAGCTTACCGCCACTATTCGGACAACCTTGGCCAGAAAACATGGTGCCAGCATTGACGATCTCTCAGCAATCGACGTGACAGACAGGCTTAGTGAGCAAAAAGAGATGCAGTCCTTTCTGGTCGGGCTTCAGTCATTTCTCGGTATTATTGGTTTCGTCACCCTCGCCGTGGCTGGTGTTGGCATTGCCAACGTCATGTATGCGACGGTCAAGCGCTCTACCCGGGATATTGGGGTAAGGATGGCCGTTGGCGCAACACCGGGTGCAATCAGAGCGCATTACTTGGTTCAGTCATTGATGACCATGTCGCTGGGAGGTGGCGTAGGAATCTTGGTGTCCTATGCGCTGGTGACTGGTATTTCCGCCATCGATCTGAGTGGCAACCCGATGTTCGACGCGCTGGGTCAACCTGTGCCCGAATTGTCTTTTTTAGTGGTATTTATCGTTATCATCACTCTGGCCCTAATTGGTGTTGCCGCCGCATGGTTCCCCGCAAACCGGGCTGCCAGTGTGACTCCACTCGAGGCATTGCAAAGTGAGTGAGTCTTCCAAAACAATCAAACAAGAGGCCAATATGTCGCTGGATAATCCCTTAGTGAAGTTAACTGATATCCAGAAATTCTATGCGGGCGGAGAAACAGAAGTACGTGCGCTTGATGGGGTGGACTTAACGATCAACAAAGGTGAGTATCTTGCGATCCTCGGCCCCTCAGGCTCGGGGAAGTCGACCCTGATGAATGTACTGGGTTGCCTCGATAAACCCACGGGTGGAGATTATTGGTTGGATGGTGAAGACGTGGCGAGCTTGTCGCCGGATCAGTTGGCCGGATTACGAAGCAGGAAAATAGGTTTCGTTTTTCAAAGTTTCAACCTGCTGGAATACGCATCTGCACTGGACAATGTTGCTCTTCCTTTGGTTTACAGTGGTGTCAGTGCCCGCGAGCGTCGGACAAGGGCGGCGGAGATGCTGACAAAAGTTGGGCTTGGTGAGCGGATTCATCACAAGCCAAACCAACTGTCTGGCGGCCAGAAGCAACGTGTTGCCATTGCTCGTGCGTTGGTCAACAGGCCGCAGATCATTTTTGCTGATGAGCCGACGGGCGCATTGGATTCCAAATCTGGCGCAGAAATTGAAGCCTTGTTTAACGATCTGCATCAGGAAGGCAAGACTCTGATCATGGTGACCCATGATAACGCGCTGGCCGAACGGACTCGGCGGGTGATAACCATTAAAGACGGAAAAATTATCGCTGACCGCAGACCACAGTCGTAATGGCGGTGTTCAGGCACAAAAAAGCCCCTAAAGGGGCTTTTTATTTTCTTTGTCAAAGACATTGCCCTGACAATATTGGACGCTATGCGATTTTTGAGCGCAATTCAGCGCGATGGGATCAGTAGTAAGAGTGATCGCCGTGTGCGTGTTCTGTCACGTCACGTACTGCCGTCAGCTCATCACTGAATTCTGCCAGCAGCTGTTTTTCGATGCCGTCCTTCAGCGTCACATCAACCATAGAACAACCGTTACAGCCACCACCAAACTGGATAACCGCTGCACCCTCATCCGTGATCTCGACCAGGCTGATATGACCGCCATGACCTGCCAACTGAGGGTTGATTTGCGTTTGAATCATATATTCAACGCGCTCCATCAGCGGAGCATCACCTGAGACCTTGCGCATTTTAGCGTTGGGTGCCTTCAGGGTCAGCTGAGAGCCCATTTTGTCAGTGACAAAGTCAATCTCAGCGTCTTCCAGAAACGGCAGGCTCAGCTCATCAACGTAGGCAAGAAAGCCAGTGAACTCGAGTTTGGTATCGCTGGCCTCAATAGCGTCTTGAGGGCAGTATGACACGCCACATTCCGCGTTTTGTGTACCCGGGTTAACAACGAATACACGGATGTTGGTGCCGTCCGGTTGCTGCTCAAGCAACTTTACGAAATGGCTCTGCGCATTCTCTGATATAGTAATATTCGACACTGCAATTTACCTGATTTTTTTGCCTATCCTTCGACCAGTTTACTCCTGTTTTCGTCTGGTATCACCCCATAAGCTGAAAGGTTTTAACCTTGTCGCTGAACTCGGTTTATAAATCCCGGTTTTTTGCGGTTCTGCACAAGCAATAGACATCAACGCGCTTAACCCCATATTGCTTCAACAGCCTGCTTAGCGTATTCACCGTACTGCCTGTTGTCACCACATCATCCACTAATGCTACGTGCGAGGGTAACGCAATATTAGTATTAACGGCGAACGCTGACGATAGATTTGACAGGCGCTGAGACCGCTTCAATCCACGTTGAGCAGGTGTCGCTCTTACTCTTTTAAGCACATCGTGTCGCCAGTTTGTATCCAGTTTTATCGCCAGATAATGCGTTAACACTGCACTTTGGTTATATCCTCTGCGACACCTACGCAGCCAGTGCATTGGAACCGGGAGTAACAGTGGGGCAGGTGAGGCGACCTTGTCAGCAAGTAGGGTAGATAAGGGATTGGCAAGCCAAAATTGCCCGCGATACTTGAACTTATGAAGCAGATCATCAATGGGAAAATCATAATCGGCCGCGCAATACAACTGGTCCCAGTCCGGGGGGCGGTTAAGACATTCTCCACATTGGCTCAAATCAGTGACCAGTTTTAATCCACACTGTTTGCATCTTGCGCTGTCCGGAAAGCTGTTACGGCAAACTTCACACCATGGTCCCAAAACGTCATTCAGCCGCTGGTGGCAGAGCTGACAACGTGATGGCAAGTTGCGTAGGATAGCAGTGATCATAAGTCTGATAAGTATTCAGGCATGAGTTGATAATTAATAAACAGGAAGTGGCAATGAACAACAAGCTCCATTGGCAGACACAGGGAGAAGGCTTAGATCTGATTCTCATTCATGGTTGGGGTATGAATGCCGCGGTATGGCAACAAGTGATCCCGCTCCTGACTGACCGCTTTCGAGTACATACGCTGGATTTGCCAGGATACGGCCACAGTCATGCGTTGTCGGCTCATACCATTGAAGAAATGGCGCACCTTTTGCTTAAACATTCTCCAGACAAGGCAATTTGGCTTGGTTGGTCGCTTGGCGGACTCGTTGCAACAAAAGCTGCATTGATGGCGCCGGAAAAAGTAAGTGGTTTGGTGACTGTCGCCAGTAGCCCACGATTTGCAGCGACCAAAGGTTGGCGTGGCATTAATCCAGAAGTACTGGACGCATTTGCAACGCAACTGGATACAGACTTCAATGCCACTATTGAACGCTTCATGGCATTGCAGGCAATGGGAAGCCCAACAGCCAGACAGGATACCCGGTGGCTAAAAGATGCCGTTTTATCGCGTCCTTCACCGGATAAAGCGGCCCTTGAGGAAGGGTTGACCGCACTGGCTGAGGTAGATTTGAGGGAGCAGCTGTCGTCGTTAACCCAGCCTATGCTTCGAATCTATGGCCGGCTTGACGGGTTAGTTCCTGTCAGGGTCGCAGACAGTGTTGATCTGCTTGCCCCTGAATCGGAAAAAGTCGTTTTTGCTGCTGCCTCGCATGCTCCGTTCATTTCGGAGCCGGAAGCCTTTGCCGAGTCGCTGAGAGCATTTGGCGGACAATTTTTGCCCAGTAACTAACAGAAATGTGAAATCTGTCAGACAGGGTGGCTAAATTTTGCCCCACATGCGCCGATAAAACTAGCAGGTTACTTGCTAAGGGAAAAGGAGCGACCATAATGAATATTAGCAACGGTGGATATTCTCCGGTTTATCAACAACCAGTGAAACATACTTGTTGTGAACACAATAAGGCTCAGCAATCAGAGAAGCCCCCGTTAACGCCAGAGCAAAAAGTCGCTGGCGTAGAGCAAGGCAATGGAGCGAAAGCGACAGCAGATGCCAAGGGCAAGGATAAAGATGCTGGTTCTGTTGAGTCATTTGCTTATGGCGCACTAGGGATGGACCATCCTGATGAAGTGAAAAGCAATGATGACTCGGCATATTCTGCAGGGCAGGCATTGTCCGCGCTGGGAACAATAGGAGCGGTGTTGTCGATTCTCATTTAGAGAGAGACAACCACTACTGAGACGGCGCTACGCCTTTGGCCAATGTTGAGGAGACAGCATTGGCATGAACATTTCACCGGCAAACGTCAGCATTCCCGCTGTCGTCCCGTCAGTTAACCCGCCTACAGAACAGGTGGCGCGGGACAACTTGCTGCGTGAAAAAATCATTCCAACCCGCCAGCTCACCGAATCTATGGCTGAAAAGCCAGCCAATTTGGCAGAGAAGCAGCGTAAAAAACCCGCTTGGGATCCTGCTGAACATCAGGACTACGGCCTGCCGGATACCGAGAATGAAAACCCTTACAGCCATGCATTCCCTTTTGCTGAATATTTGCTGAGCGGCAATTTAGTGTCTGGCGATGCTTTCACGTCTAGTCACGGTTACACCATGCGGTTTAGCTTGCCAGAGCCATTGACCGAGCAGCTCAAGGAAATGGAAAAATTTGAGCGCACCCGTGCCGTAGTTGCAGTTCGCTATCAACAGACAGCAGTACCCAACCGACCGTCCGAGATCCTGATTGTGATATAAAAACAGCGCCATTTGGCGCTGTTTTTAATTGATATCGGCTGGTAACAGCGATTATTTTCGTTTTGCCTTCGCAAAGGCGTCGGCAAAAGCCCCGCCCATTGCACTTCCGGTGCTGGAGTTATTGCCCTTGTTGCGACGTTCACCACGACCATCTGATTTGTGACCAGACGAGTGTTGTTGAGGGCGTTTACCTGCCTCATCGCGACGAGATGGCTTATTGGTCTCTCCTGGTTGGTCGTTCAGGCGCATTGACAAAGCGATTCGCTTACGGCCGAGGTCGACCTCCATCACTTTCACTTTTACCACATCGCCCGCTTTAACCACTTCACGTGGGTCAGACACAAATTTATCTGACAGCGCAGAGATGTGGACCAGACCGTCCTGATGAACACCAACATCAACAAAGGCACCAAAATTAGTGACATTGGTGATCACGCCTTCCAGAACCATACCCGGTATCAAGTCTTTCACCTCATTGACACCCTCGGCAAAAGTAGCCGTTTTGAACTCCGGTCTTGGGTCGCGTCCGGGTTTCGTCAGCTCAGATAAGATGTCGTTTACGGTAGGCAGACCAAAAGTGTCATCGACATAGTCGGATGCTTTGACGCTGCGCAGAAAGTCATGATTGCCTATCATGGCATCGACGGCCTTTCCGGTTTGTTTGGCGATACGTTTCACCACAGGATAAGCCTCTGGGTGAACTGCTGAGCTGTCCAGAGGGTTCTTTCCTTTCATGACTCTCAGGAATCCCGCACATTGCTCATATGCTTTTGGGCCGAGGCGAGGCACTTTGAGCAGCGTTTTTCTGTCATCAAAACGGCCATTTTCGTCGCGGAAAGCAACGATATTCTGCGCAATGGTGGTACTCAGACCGGCAACCCGGTTTAACAGGGCTGGAGAAGCGCTGTTGACGTCCACACCTACTGCGTTAACACAGTCTTCGACCACGGCATCCAGACGTTTGGCAAGCTGGCTTTGGCTGACATCATGCTGATACTGACCCACACCAATAGATTTAGGGTCAATTTTCACCAGTTCTGCCAACGGATCTTGCAGCCGGCGTGCAATCGACACCGCGCCGCGCAGTGAAACATCCAGACCCGGAAATTCAGCAGCTGCCAGTTCACTGGCAGAATATACTGAAGCGCCTGCTTCACTGACCATCACGCTTTGAATCTTTAGTCCGGCGTCTTTGAGCATGCCGTTTACAAAGGCATCAGTTTCACGGGACGCAGTACCGTTACCGATGGCAATCAGGTCGACCTGATGTTTTTTGATCAGCGCCATCACGACTTTCGCAGACTCTGCAATTCGGTTTTGTGGCGGTGTCGGGTAAATTGTCGCGGTATCCAGCAGTTTGCCCGTGCTGTCGATAACGGCCACTTTACAACCAGTACGAAGGCCGGGATCAATGCCCAGCGTACAGCGAGGACCTGCTGGCGCGGCCATCAGCAGATCTTTCAGGTTATCGGCAAACACCTGAATCGCGCCAGTTTCTGCCATGTCGCGCAGGCCGCCCATCATCTCGGTTTCCATGTGCATGGAGATCTTTATCCGCCATGCAAAACTGATCACCTGTTTGCGCCAGCGATCGGCGGGCTTGCTTCCGAGGTTGATGTCATAGTGGTCTGCAATAATGGTTTCACAGTATGAGCCTGTTGATTTGGTGTCCTGACCGGGATCAGCATTGAGGTTCAGTTGCAGTATCCCTTCGTTTCGGCCACGGAACATTGCCAGTGCACGGTGCGAGGGCACCCGGGTCAGTGCTTCATCGTGTTCAAAGTAATCTTTGAACTTAGCACCCTCCTGTTCTTTGCCTTCCACCACACGAGAAGAAAATTCGGCATTTTGCTGCAAATGGCGGCGTATTTTCGCTAAAAGGGTGGCATCTTCTGCAAAACGCTCCATCAAAATAGCACGCGCTCCATCAAGTGCTGCTTTGCTATCGGCAACGCCTTTTTCCCCGTGGACGAAGCCAGACGCCTCAGTATCCGGATCCTTGTCCGGCTCATTCCATAATCTATCGGCTAATGGCTCTAAACCCGCCTCAATAGCGATTTGTCCCTTTGTCCGGCGCTTGGGTTTGTAGGGTAAATACAGGTCTTCAAGACTGGTCTTGCTGTCGGCCGTTAAAATAGATTTTTTCAGTGAATCGTCCAGTTTTCCCTGCTCATCAATAGCGTTGAGAATGACCTGACGGCGATCTTCAAGCTCTCTCAGGTAACCAAGCCGGGATTCGAGATTACGAAGCTGAGTATCGTCGAGTCCCTGAGTCACCTCTTTTCGGTAGCGGGCAATAAAGGGAACGGTATTACCGTCATCCAGCAGTGTCACAGCAGCAGTGATTTGTTTCTCACTGACGTTAAGTTCACTGGCGATTTGTCGGTTAATCAATTGCGTCATGATAGTCCTTGCGAAGAATCATTCCGGCAAGCGCCGGAAGAGAGTTATTCGGTATCTTGCTGGTAGCGGATAGCGTTTACATACCAGGTTTTGGGGCCCTCAGGCGTCTGGACGACGGCTTCCTCATCCACTTCCTTTTTAATCAGCGCGCGGGCCATGGGGCTGTCGATAGAGATATACTGCTTTTCGCCATAGATTTCATCCGGCCCAACGATACGGAAAGATTTGGTCTCACCCTGCTCGTTTTCTACCTCGACCCAGGCACCAAAAAAGACTTTTCCGTCCTGCTGGGGGTGGTAATCAATCACCCTCAGGATTTCAAGTCGCTTTCTCAGGTACCGCACCCGGCGATCTATCTCACGCAGTAATTGTTTGTTGTACTTATAGTCTGCGTTCTCCGAGCGGTCGCCCAGGCTGGCTGCCCAGGAGACAATCTTGGTGATCTCAGGGCGTCTCTCTTTCCAAAGAAAGTCGAGCTCCTGCTTGAGTTTGTTGTAACCCTCACGGGTCACCAGATCGGTTTTTTTCATTGTATTCCTTTGTGGCTGGCCGTTTTCCTGTTGCCTGTCTGCCCTCAGTTCTTGACAGTGTTCACTGGGCTGGCAGCCGTTGTCCGGATGTCTTTATAACGCCTTTATTCACCATAGAGAAGTCTAGCGTTCTGCCAACCACACAAATCCATGAAGGAATGGCAACATGGCTCACATTTGACATCATGAGGTGCCAGTCACAATACCTATGTGGCAGGTAATAATTGGTAACACAAATTCTGCTGGCTGTATCGAGTGTTTCTATTGCCTAGTAGAGAGAAGGTGTACACTGCTCGGGTAGTGGAGTTTTTCATTTGTCAGTTTAAGTAGGTGAGTGATGCAAGAGACATATAAGATCTTGGTGGTCGATGACGACATGCGTTTGCGCGCACTGCTGGATAGGTATTTATCTGAGCAGGGCTTTCAGGTCAGAAGTGTTGCCAATGCTGAACAGATGGACAGAATGCTGGCTCGCGAAGGGTTTCACCTTATGGTGTTAGATCTCATGCTACCGGGCGAGGATGGCCTGTCTATTTGCCGTCGTCTCCGTCAGGCGAATAACACAATGCCAATCCTAATGCTTACGGCGAAAGGCGATGAGATTGACCGAATTATTGGCCTTGAAATGGGTGCTGATGATTATCTGCCCAAGCCATTTAACCCGCGTGAGCTGCTTGCTCGTCTGCGGGCGGTACTTCGACGTCAAACTAAAGAGCTGCCCGGTGCGCCGAGTGCAGAGGATACCGTGGTGACGTTTGGCGAGTTTAAGCTCAACCTCGGCACTCGTGAAATGTACAAAGGCGATGAGTTACTGACTTTGACATCAGGCGAATTCGCTGTGCTGAAAGCACTGGTGACCCATGCCCGTGAGCCTTTATCGCGTGATAAGTTGATGAATATGGCACGTGGTCGTGAGTACTCTGCGATGGAGCGCGCGATTGATGTACAGGTTTCCCGTCTGCGCCGGATGGTTGAGATTGATCCGAGTAAACCGCGCTACATTCAGACGGTATGGGGACTGGGTTATGTCTTCATTCCTGACGGCGAAGCATGATGCGCTTCGCACCGCGTAGCCATCTTACCCGCACTTTTGTTGTTCTGGCTGGCCTGTTGATTGCCAGCCAAATCTTCTCTTATGTCACCGTAATGAATTACGCGCTGATGCCGAGTATCCAGCAGTTTAATAAAATTCTGGCTTATGAAATCCGCTTTATGCTCGATGAGGACGAGGAAGAAGTGGATGGCAAGGTCTACAAGCTCAATGAAAAACTCAGAGTCAGATTACTGGAAAAGCTTGGCGTAACACTTTACGACGGCAGTGATGCCAGAGTCCGGCGTGATTTTGCTTCTGCCACATCGATCGATTTACTCAGTGATAATATGACAGAGCAACTGGGTGTGTGGACAGAGGTCAGGATCCGTCTGGGCAGTGAAAGCTATGTCATGTGGCTAAGAAGCGACGCTTTCAAAGGCTATTACATGCGTATCCCGCTGACTGAGCTGCAGGTTGAAGACTTTTTGCCTCTGTTCTACTTCAGCATGTTGATTGCACTGGCGGTGATGGGCGGTGGGTGGCTATTTATCAAGCTCAACAACCGACCACTTGCGGCACTTGAAAAAGCAGCTATTGAAGTGGGTAAGGGCGGGCACCCGGTACCCATCAGGGAAACAGGCTCGTCAGATATTCGTGCTGTTACCCGCTCGTTTAATCGGATGAGTGAAGGAATTCGCAAACTCGAAGAAGACAGAGCTTTACTGATGGCAGGCGTCAGCCATGACATTCGCACCCCACTGACCCGAATTAGACTTGCCACAGAAATGATGTCGCCAGACAACAGCTATCTCGCTGACAGTATTAATAAGGATACTGAAGAGTGTAACGAGATCATTAACCAGTTCATGGATTACCTCCGTTCCATGCAGGAACAGGATATGATGCCATTTTCAGTCAATAAGATGATTCTTGGCTTGGTGGAAGCTAACCGAAGTGCAGGCACTCACATAGAGACCCAACTGGAAGATATTCAGATTGATATGGTCGCCAATGAAGTGTCAGTGCGCCGGGCCGTGAGTAATCTGGTAATGAATGCAATTCGTTATGGTGATGGCGAAATCTGTATATCCAGTGCGCTATCGGCAGATAATCGGGCATTTATCGTGGCTGTTGAAGACAATGGTCCGGGTATTGCGCCGGAGCAGGTTCCAATATTACTTGAACCGTTTACCCGCGGTGACACAGCACGCGGTAGTGAGGGAACCGGGCTTGGACTTGCGATTGTGAAGCGTATCGTCACTCAACACGGCGGTGATCTGCAATTATTGCCGGGTACTGACGGCGGTCTCAGGGCCGAAATAAAGTTACCTGTGAGGGAGGTGTAGTGAATATTTCACTGCCTTTTTTTGTTGCTGGTATCTGTCTCGTTTCTAACCAGATCGATTTCAAATATTAACAATACACTCGTCTTAAAAGTGATTCATCTGCTATTACTGTAATAATACGACAGTACAGCGGAGAATCGCTGACCATGAAAATCGAGCTCGACCAGAATGATCCGACCCCTAAATTTCGCCAGCTGATTGAACAGGTTAGGCGACTGATTGTTGGGGGGCATCTGCGTCCGGGGCAAAAGCTGATCTCGGTGCGCAAACTCGCGGCTGAGCTCAAGATAAACCCAATGACGATCTCCCGCTGTTACCAGCAACTTGAGCAGGAAGGCTGGCTTGAGCGCCAGCGCGGAGTCGGTATGGTCGTGGCCGCTTCAGGACTGAAGGAAAAGATGCAGGACAGGTTCAGCCTGATTGAAAACCCGCTTCGCGCACTGATCCTTGATGCTCGCGAAGTGGGATACAGTCGCTCAGAACTGATGATGCTGGTGATGCAGAACTGGGGCGACGAGGACTAAACCACCAAAGGCCCCCCTCTTTTGTTGTAACCTCAGGCATTCGTGTATTTGTCTTTATTACCCAGCCAGCGTGCAATAATAGCTTTAGCGTTGTCTGGATAGTCATGATGTAGTTGGTGAGCCAATCGCTGCACATCCGGTATCAGGCGCTGGTCGCGAACCAAATCGGCAATTTTAAAATCCACCATCCCGGTCTGTTTGGTACCGAGCAATTCACCGGGACCACGTATCTCCAAATCCCGTTGTGCAATTACAAAACCATCACTGCTTTCCCGTAACACGCCAAGACGTTTAGTCGCTGTTTTGGACAGCGGGGCGTGATAGAGCAACACACAATGACTGGCAACGGAACCCCGGCCGACCCTGCCTCTTAACTGGTGAAGCTGAGCAAGGCCCAGTCGCTCCGGGTTTTCGATGATCATCAGGCTTGAATTCGGTACGTCTACCCCGACTTCTATCACCGTAGTGGCGACCAAAAGGTGCAGGTCACCATCTTTGAACGCCTTCATGACATCCTGTTTTTCAGCCGCTTTCATCCGGCCATGAACCAGACCAATATTCAGGTCCGGTAACGCCCGCGATAAGTCGTCAGCGGTATCTGCTGCTGCCTGCGCTTCCAGTACTTCTGATTCATCAATCAAGGTACAAACCCAGTATGCCTGACGACCTTCTTCAAGGCAGGCAGCCCGGACACGATTGACAATATCTGCTCGTCGGGTATCTGGCACGGCAACGGTCTGAATAGGGGTTCTGCCCGGCGGTAACTCGTCGATAACAGAGGTATCGAGGTCAGCGTACGCTGTCATTGCCAATGTGCGCGGTATTGGCGTGGCTGTCATGATCAGTTGATGAGGGTGAATGCCCGCTTTCAGCCCTTTTTCACGCAGTTCAAGGCGCTGGTGGACACCGAACCTGTGCTGTTCATCAATGATAACCAGTGCCAGTTGGTGGAACTCGACCTGTTTCTGAAACAGGGCGTGGGTGCCGACGACCATTTTGGCATCGCCACTGGCAATATCTGCCAGTTCTCTCTCGCGGGCCTTGCCTGTCAGTTTACCGGCAAGCCAGCCCACTTTGATCCCTAAAGGTTCAAGCCAGCCAGCAAAGTTAACCGCGTGTTGCTCCGCCAGCAGCTCAGTCGGGGCCATCATGGCAACCTGATAGCCCTGTTCAATAGCCTGCAAGGCAGCAAGGGCAGCGACGAGGGTTTTCCCCGACCCAACATCACCCTGTACCAGACGCATCATAGGTTTGTCCTGTGACATATCCCTTTCGATGTCTGCGACAACTCGTTGCTGGGCACCTGTTGGGGTGAATGGCAAGGCTGCCAGCAGTTTTTCCTTCAAGGTGACGGAAGGTGGCAGGGTATACGTCGGGTCCTGTTGCAGTTTGGTGCGAACTGCCAGCATCGATAGATTGTGAGCCAGCAGTTCTTCCATGATCAGTCGGCTCTGGGCAGGATGGTCGCCGTTTTCCAGTGCCTCGATGGAAATGTCCGGGGTCGGGCGGTGTAGAGTTTTTAACGCATCGCTCAACGTCATCGGGGTATCAAGCAAACCCGGTGGCAGTAGCTCTTTCACCGCAGCATCATCAAGAAGAGCCAGTGCCTGATCAGTCAGATTTCGCAGTGTGATTTGTCTCAGGCCTTCGGTGGTGTGGTAGACCGGCGTCAGGGTTTCTTCTACTTTGATATCCGTCTGCTCTGAAAACACCGAATACTCGGGATGAATGATCTCCAGTCCTGCTTTACCGCGTTTGATTTCGCCAAATGCCTTAACCCGTTTACCGCTTTCGAGGCTGTTTTTCATCGCAGCATTGAAGTTGAAAAAACGCAGAGTCAGTGAGCCATTACCGTCAGTGACTTTCACCGTCAGCATTTTTCGGCGACCAAATACTGTGTCGTTGCTGACGATTTCACCCTCTATGGTGCCGTGTTGACCGGGCATCAGGCTGGCGATGGGCCAGACTCGGGTTCTGTCCTCATAGCGGTAGGGAAGGTGGAACAGCAGGTCCTGAACGGTAAACAGGCCAATTTTTTCTATTTTTTCGGCCATTTTTGCACCGACACCTTTGAGGGAACTCAGAGGTACGGCATCTAACATTGAGGAACGCATAGCTGTTCATTTTCTCCTATGTTATTTAGCGCGCAGCCTGCATGGCTGCCCACCATTGTTCGTCTGCAATAACCTGTCCCTGCTGGTCAATTTCAGGATAAGGAAGGCCTTTACGTCGGGCGACTTTGGCCAGCACTGGATGACCCCGTTCGAAAAGAATGCGACTGACTTCCTCATCAGCAAGCAGTGTTCTGGCGCGATCATACATGCCTGCATTCTGGCGCTGACGCTGTGCTTCGTAGAGGATCAGTGCACTGGCAACAGAGACATTGAGTGACTGTACCATACCCACCATGGGGATGATGATATCTTTATCTGCCATATCAAGTGCTTGCTGACTAATGCCATATTTTTCTTGTCCCAACACCACCGCCGTTGGCTTGGTGTAGTCAATTTCACGAAAATCGACGGCTCTTTCAGACAGGTTGGTCACCAGAATCTGCATCCCTTGGTCTTTCATGGCAGCAAACGCTTGCTGTGTATTGTCATGAGTGACGACATCGACCCAGTTGCGGGCTCCGGCTGATGTTCCACCCAGCATGCGCATTTTACTGTTCTCAGGCCAGACAGCATGAATTTGGTGAATACCAACGGCATCTGCGGTACGGATAATGGCTGAGATGTTATTCGGTTTATGGACTTCTTCCATACAAACGGTCAGATCGGGCTGGCGTGTGGCAAGCACTTCATGGATCCGTTCAAAACGTTCTGGTGTCATGCTGGGTTTCTCTTGCTCTGGTGTTCTGAATGTTCTTTGATTATGGCGCAGTTAAAAAAACGCCCGCGGATGGCGGGCGATTTCGTTGTTGTCAGAATCAGTTTTTTTGTCTGCTGACTTTGACCACGTTTTTCATGACTCGGATCCGGCGCATGATGTTGGCCAGGTGAATCCTGTCGCGTGTCGTCAGTTTGACATGAATCGTATACAGGCGGCCATCTTTCTCTTCCGTGGTCAGTTTTTGGATATTTGACCCGGTGGAAGCGATGATATTGGTCAGATCGGCCAGTGCCCCCTGATGATTCTGCATATCGATACGCAGTGCTGTGGTGAACTCCTGATTGAAGTCCTCGCCCCACTGAACTGGCATATACTTGTCCGGCTCTTGTCGGTAGCCACGGATGTTTGAGCACTCTTCCCGGTGAAGAACCAACCCTTTGCCCGGGCTCAGGTGAGCAACCACAGGATCTCCCGGTATCGGAAGACAACAGTTGGCATAGGTCAGAAGAATACCGTCAGCACCACGAATTGGCATATGGCTGTCATGCTCATACAGGGTATCAGCATCACCGAGTAGTCGTTTAGCCACGACAACACTCATCAACTCACCGAGTCCGATACCTGCCAGCATATCATCGAGGCTCTCTAACTTGAGGTCTGAGAGCACATGTTTCAGGTTCCCTTCGTCAACGTCAGCGATACCAACATGCTCACCGAGCGCGTGGTTCAACAGACGACGTCCCAGCAAGATAGATTCTTCACGGCGCATGGTTTTCAGCACCTGACGGATCTTGGCTCTTGCCCTTGCGGTCACCACGTAGTTGAGCCATGCGGCATTAGGTCGCGCACCGGGAGAGGTAATGATCTCTACGGTCTGACCATTAGTCAGTGGCTGGCTGAGCGGATAAGACTGGCGATCCACTCGTGCTCCGACACAGGCATTACCAACATCGGTATGAACGGCGTAGGCAAAATCGACAGCAGTTGCGCCAACGGGCAATTCGACAATTCGCCCTTTAGGGGTGAAAACAAATAGTTCGTCAGGGAAAAAGTCAGATTTTACGTTTTCGATAAACTCAAAAGAGCTCCCTGCGCTTTGTTGTAACTCCAACAAATTTTGCATCCACTGCTGGGCGCGAATCTGTGCTGTGGTGCCAACATTGCTATCAGGTTTATCTTTGTATGCCCAGTGAGCCGCGACCCCTTTATCAGCCATCTGATCCATATCTTCAGTACGGATCTGAATTTCGACGGCTACACCATGAGGACCAATCAGTGAGGTATGCAGTGACTGATAACCATTGGCTTTAGGAACGGCAATGTAATCTTTTACTCTGCCCGGACGAGGTTTATAAAGGTTATGTACCTGACCGAGAACCCGATAACAGGTATCCAAATCGTCAACAACGACTCGGAACGCACACAGGTCCATGATGGTATGGAATCTGTATTCCTTGCTCTTCATCTTGTTGTAGATAGAAAAGAGGTTTTTCTGACGACCAAACACCCGTGCATTGACGCCACCTTCTTTCAGGCGGCCCTCAATTTCACTGTGAATCTTGTCAATCATCGCTTTGCGATTACCCAGCGCATGCGTGGAGACTTCTCGCAGAACGCGATGACGGAGCGGATAAACGGCTTCAAAGCCGAGTTCTTCCAGCTCGGTTTTGATGTTGTGGATACCCAGTCGGTGAGCCAGCGGAGAGAAGATCTCCAGCGTTTCTCTGGCAATCCGGCGTTTTTTTTCCGGCCTTAAAGGGGCAAGCGTCCGCATGTTGTGTGTGCGGTCAGCCAGCTTGATCAGGATCACCCGGATATCTTTGGCCATGGCCATGATCATCTTGCGGAAGTTTTCCGCTTGGGCTTCTTCGCGATCGCGGAATTTAAGCTTGTCCAGCTTGGATACACCATCGACCAGATCGGCCACGGTATCACCGAAACGTTGTTGAAGATCTTCTTTGGTGATCTCGGTATCTTCAATCACATCGTGCAGCAGAGCTGCCATCAGTGTTTCGTGATCGAGCCGCATTTCCCCGAGGATACGGGCAACCGCAATGGGGTGGATGATGTAAGGCTCGCCAGAGTTGCGACTTTGCCCTTCATGGGCATCGCGAGCGACCAGATAAGCCTGCCGGAGCGCTTCGAGCTGATCATCCGGCAGGTACTGAGCTGCGACTTCTTTCAGGCTATCAAAAAGAAACAAATGGCCTGCTTCCTATAGTTACAGACAGAGCAACTGATAACAGTTGCTCAATACTTAGCGAAGTTGACCGGAAATGGTGCTAACGGCAGCCATCTCTGCTGCTTCCTGCTCTTGCTGCTCCTGACGCTCACGTGCGTCTAGCACTTCTTTGGTGATCAGGCTTTCTTCGATTTCACGAAGAGCGATAACGGTTGGCTTATCGTTTTCTTCCTGAACCAGTGCGTCTTTACCACCTGTTTGCATTTGACGTGCGCGTCGAGCGGCGACCAGTACGAGATCGAAACGGTTGCCAATTTTTTCAACGGCGTCTTGAACGGTTACGCGTGCCATGAAGAACTCCAGTAAGTAAATAAATCAAAATGACCGAAAATTATACAAAAGCAAGGGTTATTGTGCCAGTAATCTATCAAGCATATCGTGATATTTGGCAGCTTGCTTTTCTTCTCCCATCCGCTCTGCGCGGATTATAGCTTTAAGATCTATCAACGCGACGTCAAAATCGTCGTTAACAATCAAATAATCATACTCATTGTAATGTGAGATCTCTGAGCGTGCTTCGTCCATTCGTTTGGCGATCACCTCTTCAGAATCCTGACCTCGGGCGTTGAGGCGGCGTTCCAGTTCTTCGCGACTCGGCGGAAGAATAAAGATGCTTTTTGCCTCAGGCATCATTTTTCTGATTTGCTGTGCACCCTGCCAGTCGATATCGAGAAAAATATCGATGCCTTTTGCCAGCATTTCTTCAATCCACAGGCGAGAGGTGCCGTAAAAGTTACCGAATACTTCTGCGTGCTCAAGAAATGCGTTCTGCTCAATCAGCGCTTTAAACTCATCGACAGTAACAAAGTGATAATGGACGCCGTCTTCTTCCCCGGGACGCATACTGCGGGTGGTGTGAGAGACTGACACTTTCATGTCATATCGTGGGTTATCTTTCAGCAGAGCATTAATAAGACTCGACTTACCCGCACCGCTTGGTGCAGAAACGATATAAAGCGTACCTTGGCTCATGGTTTCAATCACTGTGAGGTTAAAGGGCGCGCAGAGTAGCACGAACACCAAAAAATTTGAATTCTCCTTTATACAGGATAACGGTTTTTGCTGTCTATGCTGAGATCCTGTCCGATTACTGTTCGTCGGTCACGCTAATTTCATTTTTCTGCTCTGATTTCAGACGAACTATAAGAAAAAGTGTTAATTATCAATTTCATGTGAATAACGATAAAACTCGCAATTTATCGCGGTATACGTCGTCAGGTGTGTTCCATTGATATAGTGTTATACGCATATATATCACCACATCTCAAAGCACTGATTTGTGAGAGTGTGGTAACCAGCAACAAATACACTGTTTTGCACCATAGCAGCACATTAAAACGGCTCAGAGGAGATGTTATGGCTTCACCCATTGAGGTAAATGAGAAGGTAAATCGCGACGTGGTCTTGAAATGCGCAGAGCGTGCGCTCTCTTCAATTCGTTTTTCGTTGCGTATTAGCATTCTGAAAATTATCAACATCGACATTCAGTTAATGAAGTCAGATTAACCTTTGTGCTCTGGCAATGTGGTGTGGGCTATGTGAGTAAAACAGTGGGGTGCGACACAGAAATTCGTTAGTGAAGAAAGGGCATACTTATGTCGGAGTGGAATGAAAACCAGCCTATTTACCGCCAACTGGCAGATACTATCAGGCAACAAATATTGCAGGGTGTATGGCAGGAAGGAGAAGCTCTTCCATCGGTGAGGGTGGTGGCTGCAGACATGAAAATCAACCATTTAACGGTGATGAAAGGATATCAGCTTATGGTGGACGAAGGATTGATAGAGAAAAAGCGTGGTCAGGGTATGTTCGTTGCAAAGGGTGCTGTTGGTGCGCTGCGTGAAGAGCAGCAACGACAATTCATCGAACAACAAATACCAGCGATTGCTGCGGTGTTAACTCAGACAGACATGTCGTTGGATGAGTTCGTTTCCATACTCAGAGCTTGCATGGAGAAACAATGATGGGACCACTTGTTGAGGTGAAGAACGTCTCCAAACATTACGGTGGTTGGCGTAAAAATACCGGGGAAGCACTGTCTGATGTCAGCTTCACCTTGCATCCCGGTCAGGTATTGGGACTTCTTGGGCACAATGGTGCGGGCAAATCGACCCTGATAAAAGCCATGCTCGGAAATCACCAGGCAAGCGGAACCATACGCATAAACGGTATGGATCCATTGACTGAACGGGAGGCGGTGATGAGATCGCTGTCTTATATTTCTGATGTCAATGTACTGCCCGGTTGGATGAAAGTGGCTGATTTATTGGCCTATGTGAATGGCGTGCATCCAAGTTTTAATATCGACAAAGCCCGCGAAATTCTCCAGCGCACCGACGTAAGGGAAGATAAAAAAATTAAAACCCTGTCGAAAGGCATGAAGGTGCAATTGCATCTGGCCATCGTCGTGGCAACAGATACTAAAGTGTTGATCCTTGATGAGCCAACACTGGGTCTGGATCTTATGTATCGCGATATCTTTTATCGCCATTTGATCGAATGGTTTGAGGAGGGTGGGCGAACATTGATCATCGCCAGTCATGAAGTGGCTGAAATTGAACACTTGCTGACAGACGTCCTCATCCTGAAGCAGGGCAAACCCGTATTTTACGGCTCCATGGAAGATATGTCCTCTCGTTACTTTATGCTGGAAGCCAGCCAGAGTGCCGGTGATAAAATTGCTCCTCTCGCCCCCATATTCAGCCGTAAAGGACTGGGCACCTGTGAGTGGATGTTGGATGCCAAACATATTGATGCGGTCAAGGAGCTGGGAGAGAAGAAGCCCGTTCAGTTGGCCAATGTCTTTCTTGCATTGCAGGGGGAGGATGCCTGATGCAAACCATCGTTCAAATGCTGAAAAAAGAGTGGCTGGAAAAGAAAATAGTGATCAACATTGCGCTGTTTTTTTCGATATTGGCCACTGTACTGAGCGGTTACCTGATATTTAAACTCGGTACTGCAGATATCATGATCTCTACGATATTAGATAATCGGGCAGGCGACGATTTTCAGCTATGCGTCATTGATAATGAAGAAAGACCGCTGGATCAGTGTTTGACGTTAGTCATTGATCCTTTTGTCGCTATGTTTTCAGCTCTGCTTTCTATTTATTTTTTCAGTTTGACCTATCGCAAGCCAAAGGACGACGGCAGTGCCGTGTTTTGGTCCAGTATGCCAATTAGCTCGCTCAAGGATCATCTGGTGAAATTCGCCTTCGGTTTGATGGTTATCCCGGTTGTTTGCTCACTGTTGGTACTGATAGCTAACGTCAGTGTCTGGCTGGTTGGGTTGTTTGTCGAGTTACCAACGGGTTTCTGGGGGGGCAACGCTCTCAGTATCACCGGCTTACTATTCAGTGTTCCAGCTTTCTGGCTGAAAATGATGCTGTCTGGTGTCATGCTTCTGCCGCTGGCTGCCATTATGATGGCGCTGTCTCAAGTATTCCGGCACCCTTTTATTTTCTTACTGATAAAAGTGGCAATTCTTGAGCTGATTTTTGTCAAATTCCTGAACGTAGAACTGGTTGGTAGCTTTATGCAAAGCCTTGTGACGGCAATATTTTTACCGTTCACAATAAGCTTCTCCGAGAGTGATGCCTTCATCAGTAATATCAATGTGATGGATATAATCTTCTACTTCCTGATGGGGGCTGTTGCCTTCCTGATCAGTCTACATTTCAACAGAACGGTAGATGTTGAAGTCTTTTATCGTAAAGCTCGAACCTAAGTTCAGAACATACCAGATGGGAGGCATTCGCCTCCTTTTTTCATTCTTTCATTAACACCTGTTCACCGACATCGGGGTGGTAAATCGGTTGAATCACGTTACCTGCCGGATCTTTGCAATGAAATGACCATGCGCCATCTGTATGTTGATGTATTTGATCCATCAAGGGAGCGCCCTGTTCTGCGAGATAATGATATAAGGCTTCCAGCTCTGATACCGATTGCACGATAAAGCCAAAATGATCGAGTGCTGACCCCTTGTTGTCAGTTTGGTTTCGGGCTCGGCTCAGCGAGAGATTATCGTTACCACATGTCAGATACACCAGATTGTCATTGGCTCTCCTCAGTAGCGTCATCCCCAGAACGTCAGTGTAAAACGCCTCACATTCTTCCAGATTATGCACTTTGAGCGCCAGATGCCTGAGACCGAGTAATGTCACCGGATTGCTCATAGTTACCTCATATTTGTGAACATAAAATATTATATATTGTATACAATATAATCATTGTGGATATTTATGTGTGTAACGGAAATGAGGAACTGGCCGTGAATAAGGGAATGTATTGCATCATAGTGAAAAACAACATTGCTCCAGAAGGCAGAGAAACGTACTTAGAGGCAATGCGCGAGAATGCCGCTGCCTCGGTGCGTGATGAGGAAGGGTGTCTGACGTTTGATGTGATAGAGGCGAGAGAAGAAGAAAACTGTTTTTACCTGTATGAAGTATATCGCGATGAGCAGGCACTGGCAGACCACAAGCTAACACCTCACTATTTAAAAAGTCGTGAGCAGATCATTGGGCTGGTGGTTGAACAGTCGGTTTTACGGGCTGACGTTGTAGCGCTTAACAGCGCCTGATACAAATGTGATCAATAAGAAAACCGCCCAATTGCAGGCGGTTTTTTTGTTGCCATTAGTTTGCTTTGGTCGACTTTTTCGCTGTCGTTCGACGTGCGGTGGTCGATGTGGCTTTCGGTGCAGGTTTTGCCGTAGAGGCGGCTTTCGGTTTATCTGCTGCAGGTTTTCTTGATGCGGCAGCAGTTTTTCTGGTGCCCGATGCTTTTGGCGTACTGGCTGTCTTTGTGGCTGGTGTTTTTACGGTTTTCTCGGCGGTTGTCTCCGGCTGCCAAACAGGCTTGTCAGAGATAGCAGAGTTAGATAACACGACACTTTCTTGGCTCTTACATTCCCACGATTCTTTATTTTTTCGGGTAAAGAGGCGAACAGGTTCGTACTTGTTCGCCTCTTGGGTCCACGGTGATGCGGCGAGCGCCAGCTTCATATCTTCGTAGCCTGCTTCGCTTCTTCTTCTGATTGAGCGTCGTGAAAACTCAGTGTCACTGAGCCAGGTGTGGTCTGAGAACGGATTAAATGTAATGTGGACGATATCAATATTTCTGCCATGTACCTTGGCATACTCAGATGGGTCGTTGCTGTCTGCAACAGCAGCTTGCAAGTGTTTGAGGTTATGCTTTGCAACGACAGAATCAATTTGTGCTGCTGCACGGCTGGCGTACTGTATTTCTTTTTGTCGCCATGCAACATCAGACAGGTTGCTTGGTCGCTCGCCATTTGGATTCCACAAATCCACCATAAAGATCAATAACTCTTCGTCTTGTCCGGCAAGATCTAAAATACCATTGAGCGGTGTATTGGAGACGACGCCACCATCCCAGTAATAGTCTTCTTCAATTTTTGTTGCAGGGAAGGCTGGTGGCAGTGAGCCGCTGGCAACAGCATGCTCGGGTCCCATGTCGTAGTCTTTGTTTTCACTGTCGAAAAACACCAGTTCACCGTCGGTCACGCGCGTTGCGCCAACAGTCAGTCGAGGTGAACTATTACCCTCAGCTTTATCGTTAAGTAGTTCAAAGGTACACATGTCTTTCAAGGTATGTTTCAGTGGCGTTGTATCGTAAAAGCTCGTTGCGGCGTCTGTCCCCGGCGCAGATGTCAACGGCCCTACGACCCATGGCAGGCGGGGAGTGAAGAAATCAGGCTGTCCTAAGAGTAGTGACGTGCTGACATTCATCCAGTTGAAGAGATAACCTAAATTACTGAAATTGTCATTGAATGCGAAGGGGGTAGGCAAGACGGTTTGGCTGTAAATGGGCGAGCTTTTTATCGTTGCTTCAACAAATTGCTTCATAAAAGGATTACATTGCCAAAACGATTCCACGGCACTGAGAAAACTCTCTGTTTCTTTATTCACAGAGCTGGCATTGACACTCTGCCCCCAGTTCATCCATGAATTGTTTTCCTGAACAGAAAAGCCTTCTGTTGGATCCGTCATTGGATAAGAAATACGGTCCCAGAAGTTTTCGAGTGTATTTAGGCGTTCAGATTGCTCGTTTGCTGCGAGAAGCGTGGCGTTAATCGCACCGATTGAGATACCCGCAAACCAATCAATATCGTCAAAGTCTTTATTTTTTTTTATTTCTTCTTCTAATGCTTTGTAGACGCCAATTTGGTATGCGCCGAGTGCACCGCCACCTTGTAATACCAGACAAACCTTTCTTTTCTTTCCATTTATCTCGATAGTCATTTTTCGTTCCTTGGGCAACAAGTTAAAAGTGTCTTGTTATCTGTACAGTATTTATGCGTCAGAAAGAAAACGAATTGATGAAAATTGGGCAAAGAATGACTTGAGTATTTATCGCATGTAATTGATGAAATTATAATTAGTTAATATGAGACATTATGCGTATCAATAGATTGATGGGTTTTCGCAAATACAGCGCACTGTCTGATGGGTTTTCTTTCTAGGGTTACTGGGTATTAGTCGCGAGCATGACATTTCCGTCAGCTCTTCAGTAAAAAATAACGCCTGGGAGGAGAGAACATTCATGAATATATTGTCTTTTTATCGCTCGATATTAATCGGTTTGGCAGTTTTATGCACATCAGCAAATGCTGACGTCGTGTTGGACAAGTTTGAATTTGACGGCTCTCAACAATATGTCATAGCAAGTACCACTTTAGACAGCAACCGCCGCTATCGAATTCATGTAAATCCGATTGACGAACAGAATTGGCGTGATTTTTTCTGGCCAAATACGGTTGATGGTTGGACGCGTTCTTGGGCACATGATATTCAGGAGTTCTTTTCGCGTTTTCTGGCGATCAATAAAACAATACGGTTGGGCTCTGTCATGGTGTGTCCCGACAATAATAACTCGGAATGTCTTGCCAGAGTGCAGTTTGAAGCACTGGATACAAGCCAGAGGCCGAATTTTGTTGGCAAAAAACTCTACTTTAAAATTAATGACGTCGTATTTCCGCTTGCCTGGATAAATAATTACGGCAAAGCGGTAGTGACGATCTCGGAGGCTCAATAGACACTGGATGACAAAAATAGTCTTCTGAGGTTTAGATGGTTACATTCTGATTTAAATAAAAAAAGCCAGCGACGCTGGCTTTCGTTTTCATCGGTATGGGCCGGTTAAATAGCCATCACATTTGATGCTTGCAGACCTTTCTGGCCACTCTCGACAGAGAATGACACTTTTTGCCCTTCACTCAGGGTTTTGAACCCTTCAGAGACAATGGCACGGAAATGAACGAAAACATCTGAACCTCCATTGTCCTGTGTGATGAAACCAAAGCCTTTATCTTCATTGAACCATTTCACTATACCGGTTGTTGCATTAGACATATGTTGTCCCTTTTTCAAATACATAAGTGCGCCGAAAGGCGAGATGCTAATCAATTGAATTATCGAAATGTAACGTTGAAAAGAGGGGGAAACATTGAGGTACACAACAACTGGGTGCAGCAAAAGGTTTAGCTCAAAATTCATGTGGCATTTAATAATTCTCTGAACGACAGAGCAGTAAAAGAATATCAGGCATCGTGCCAGTCTTTTGTGTTACTTCTGGGATTTACGGGGCTTAGTGGCAGAAACATATAACGCTTCTTTTATTCTTTTGGTTATCCGCGCCTTTTCTCTCTTGCTTACCTTTTTTTGAAAGCACTCCAGTATTGGTTTGTATCCTCCCACCCGCTTAATTCTCTATGGAGAAACAGAGAGAGTAATCACATTAGTCTCACAAAGAGAATATCTCACATTGATCTTTATTGAAGGCATTGATACCTTGCAGCGCCATCAAAATGATGAAACCTCAGCCTGCGTTCTCTATCTCCACAACGGCCTGTTTTTATTGTTCAAGAAGTCAAAATAATAATTAAGGAATACCCATGAAAAAGTCGGCCTTCGCACTTTCCCCCATCTTTTTAGGTCTCATGCTTGCAAGTCAGGTCGGTGTCGCATCGACGTTTAGGCCCTATTCCACCCCAGTAGACTGCCCTGATATGGAAGAGTTTGAAAACGCTCAATGTTTCAATCTTACGGTGCCGGCGGACTATGACCACATCGACCCTGTTGTGCCTGACGTTGTTGATCTTTTCTATAGTGTAAGCCCGGTAAAAAATCCAAACGAACGGTCTGGTGCACTGCTGATGAACTTCGGTGGTCCGGGTATGCCTGCTTCTTCTGAAGCCGCGGTCATGGTCCAGGATCTGAAAGAAAGTCATGAAAGAAGACCGGAGATTGGATATGACGAGCTCAATGAACATTTTGACATCATCGGTTTAGATCCAAGAGGAACGGGAGGCAGTGCTTTTGCAGAAGCATTCGGAGAGTGCGCATATTCAGAGCAGGGATGTCTGTCGACCTTTGAGTCACTGGCCCCCTATATGGGGACTAACACCGCCGCCAAAGATATGGATGCGCTGAGACAGGTATTGGGTGAGGACAAAATAAGTTTCATTGGTTACTCGTACGGCACCCGTATTGGTACTGTTTATGCCGATATGTACCCTGAGCATGTAGAGAAATTGATCCTTGATTCGGCAATGCATCCTGAAAAAACACAGGCTGACGATCTTTATTTCTCAAGTTTAGAGGCGTTTGAGCAGGTAATGCGTTTTCGTCTGGCTGAAGCTGGGCGCAACGTGAATGCAGACATGCAGAAACTGAAGGCATTGATTGCAGATTTTGACCATATTGAATGGTTTGTGACAACCGACGGCGAAAGAATACGACCTCACCACTTCTATAGTCTTCTGGGTGCAGTACGTTCTGTAGACATTGATGAAACATGGGAAGCGGTTAAGCAACCCTTGTTTAGCCTCCTTGATCAGGATCTGGGTGCTGCCTTTGTTGTTGTTACTGAATCCTTGATTGAAAGGAAACACGAAGAGCTTGAGGAATGGAAGAAACATTACAATGCTGTTCGTCGCGCTGTTACCTGTACCGATGAGCATTCTGGTAAACCGATGACAGAAAAACAGTTCAGGAATAAATCGGGTATCTTCGGCTCATATGTGTTCAATCACGAGGCCAATATGTGTCACGGATGGTCAGCAATCACGGATCCGGTTGTTATCCCTGCGGATTTGGGCTCAAAGCTTAACGCTGACAATGTGATGGTCGTAGGAGCGAAGAATGACCCGGAGACGCCTTTTTACTGGAGTCAGGCAATGCGAAGCATCTTTGGTGATAGCGCAGTATTCCACGAAATTGATCAAAAAGTGGAGCATGGTCTGATTTTTTCTTTCAACCCTAATCCAGAGTTGGACAAAGCAGCGATCGAATTTTTGCTTCGTTGAGCATGACGGATAAATTAATTATCTCGACATAGCACCAAGCGGCTATTTCGCTGTTCATAAATTAGGGCCGATCCACTGGGTTGGCCCTTTTTTACGTAAAATCTGTCTGTTAATACAGGACGTTAGCACCTGTGTTAGCTACCTAAAAGATACAGTGTGTTGAGCTTTTGAGTTATGGGTGGTCAAAAGCTCATTTAGCTGCGCAAAAAAATATTTATCAATAGATTCATGTGTTTGTTTTATCAGCTTCAGCGTTTTGACCTTTTGGGTTACAGGTGGTCAGATGCTTTTTAGGGGGAGCAATAGATGATTCTTCGACCCACGACTCAACCGTCTCAATACCCGATATCCCAGCTCTTCTTCTGTACCTATAGTGTTCTCATTATTTTTATCTCTACCGAGCAGGGGGCAGTTATTGTATGCAAATTATTGAGTTAGACCCAGAATCAGAGGATGTGCTGGCATTGATTGAGGATATCGATGCGTTAATGCATTCGCTTTATCCCGCCGAGAGTAACCAGCTATTATCGATTGAAGAATTAAAGGGCAAAGATGTCCATTTTATTGGTATCAAGAAAGATAATGATGTGCTGGGGTGTGGAGCATTAGTACGTAAAAACAATGATGGTGTCTATGGCGAATTGAAGCGAATTTACGTCAAGCCGGAGTGTCGGGGACAGGGGATATCAAGGTCGATAGTCAGCGCGCTGATACACTATGCCAGACAAGAAGTCCTTCCTTTTATAAGGCTGGAGACGGGCATCAAGCAAATGGAAGCTATCTATTTGTATGAAAGTCTGGGCTTTAAAAAAAGACGAGAGTTTGGCAGCTATGTTCACGATCCATTGAGTATTTATATGGAGCTGAGCATAGAGCGATAAAGTGCCTGTCAGACAGCTAATGGTGCTCCCGGCGAGCATGCTTACCGAGCTATTTCGTGAAGAGAAGTGATACTGGCTGACACCTTATCGACCTTTTGGGTTACTGGTGGTCAAAAGCTATTTAAGCTCAGTACAGAAAATTATTACTGGTACTGACAGCGACTTGTTTTGTGGCTGTGTTTGCGTCCTTTTACCGCGACTGAGTGTTTATTTGCGACAGCCTTCTGCCCAGCTCTTTTTGCAAGTTGAGTTTTGCATATGGCTTCATTGACTTCCATTTCTGGCATTCCTGACGGGTGCGGCCACAGCCATGACACCAGCCCTTAGGGCCAGAGAAATCGCACAAATCAACACAGGGGCTCTTTTGCTTTTTCACTGGCATTCCTCGCTTTTTTCTTTTACAGCTCAGATAACACCTTATCGACACTGTGTTCAAGTTGTCTGAGCCTGTTTAACTCCTCAAAGATTCTCTGTTCAAGGCCCTTGGTGTTAAGTGGCATTGAGCGTTGGCAAATATCGTAGCCTTTGCCAGAGATCTTATAACCTTTCCAACTCTCTATGCGACGTCTCTCGTATGCTAAAAACGCCTCAATAAACGCTGACTGTTCAGGGCAGTCTTCTTCTGCGTGCATGCATACCGGAAAGGCTTTCTGCTTTATCTGAGGTGCTTCGATATAGGTCTCAAAGTGAATGCCACCTTGATTCTGGTTGTGCCAGTTTTCCTTGTAGAGTTGCAGATAAGGACCACGATTATAGATCTCCCAGCCATCTTCAAACCAACTCGCCTGTGTCAGCATTTTTTCGAGATTGCGGAAAATTGCTTTTATATCTTTCATAAACCCTGCTCGCTTGGATCATTAGAAAATCAGATGGTTTAGACGAGTCAACGTGCAAATACGTTTGAGTGAAACCGCAACTTCATCTGATAAATAGGGCAGCGATGTCTTTATCACTCTCACATTAAACGCCTGATTCCGTCCTTGGCAATGCTAAGCCATTTATAAAAACAATGCGGAAAATGATTGATACTTTAGTGTTAAATCAGCACGTTAAAATAGACTCAATGTCTTTTTCTGGTGTTTTGTTTCAAGGGTGATACGTTTCAAAGGGATGCGGAGAAAGATAATCCCTTTCAAAAGGAACCATATGATTCAATTCAGGGATGGTCTGCCCGCTCCCTATGAACACCTTATCGACCTTTTGGGTTGCTGGTGGTCAAAAGCTATCAGAGATGTACGTGTGATAGTTAACATACAGAAAATAATGGGGATTATCAGGTTTCGTTGATCGATTTGACCTTTGGGGTTATGGGTGGTCAAAAGCTCCTAAAGGTGAATATAGAGGCGGTTTTACCGCCTCTCTCTGTTACATGGTGATGGGTTATCACTGCGTTAGCAATACGTGTCACTAGCCCTGACAGACGATCAGTGAGCCCTTGTCCACCACCTTTACCAGGTTCTTTTTGTAGCTTGTCGGTATATTGACCGCGACAGGTTCACCCGTTTCATGGGAAAGGCCAACCTGAGAACCGTACTTCAAAAACTTATTTTGAAAGGAAATCATCGCTGAGCTTTTGAACGGTTGCAGCATCCCCAGCGTCATGCCTTTTTCCTGACAAATATTTTCAGCTTGCTGCGGCGTGAACAGTGCGTTCTGTTCAACAAACGTATTATTCTCATCCAGTGTGTACTCTTTGAAAGAGTAAACAAACTGATCATTGTCGTGGCGGTATCCCAGGGCATTGGAGTAATTCAGTATTAGGTTTGACTGTTGATAGAAGTCTTCACTGCTACCACCGATAAACACCAAGGAGGTCGGCGCTTTTTCTTTCGATGAAATGGCGCTGCTCGGTTTGTCAAAGAATAGGCTCACCGTGCTGGCAGCATTTGGCTGAGTATTGACCTTCTCCAGCGTCTGAGCGTGCAGGGCAGGGATGTTGTCGAAGACATAGGTGTTGCCGTCTGCAACAACACGGCTTGCCTGCAGCTCAACAGTTTGGCCGTCGATATCATTAAAGGTGGCCCGGTTCAGTGTCATGCTGTCTGTGGTAAGCAGCATAAACTTATCAATACTCCGGCTGGATGCCTCGGTGCCCTCTTTATCCAGAAGCTGCAATACGACTTCAACTTCATTACCCAGATCCTTGGTGTTGTGCATTACTGCCAGAGTTGGTGTCGTTTGTTCAACAATGCCATCAACATAAAAGTTATCCCAGTACTGGTTAACAAACTCACCGGTTTTCGCAGGATAGCCATAGGTCATGCCACCTTTATGGCCAAAGCCATGGTTGTGCATTTTTTCATGCATATACGTGGTTTTAGGACTCGTTGCCCCTTCTCTGAATAGCCTGAAATCACGAACACTCAGCCAGCCATTATTGGTCGTCGCGAGGCCATTTGCGGCTCTTGTGAGCATGGTGTATTTCGCTAAAGGTTTATTGGCGAGCATGCTGATGTGTTTTACCGTATTGCTGGCGTTATCACGTGCGATATATGAGATATAGTCATCAGACGGAGACAGGGCTAGAGCACGCTTGTGTCTGGTGTTGTGGGCCTCACACCACTCTTCCTCGTGGTATTGACGGCTGTAAAGAGAAAAACGAGACATGTACTGCTCAATAAAATCGACAAATTCGTAATTATAAGTGTAGTTATTGAACACCTGCTTTAGACCGCGCATCTCTTTTTCGTATTGATAGACGTTATGTGCAGTTGGCATCGCAAACTTATCTTTATGTGGCTTGATGTCGACATATTCGCGGACGTTTGCTTTGAAGAAAGGCTGCTCTTCTACGAAATGCGCGTTAGAGATAGGGTCTTGGGTAACACCGGAGACATCAAGATCAAGACGGGTAAACGGAGCAACGACATTGTTAACTCTAATGATCTTGTCGTTGACCTGTATTAGCGGTCGGTTCAGGTATCTCGGTGAGTGATTGACCAGTGAGATCCCAGCCGATGAACGAAGAACAATATCAACATCATCAAGATCATATCCGTTAAAGTAGTAACGAGAAATATCGTGAATATCTGTATCTGCCACCGTCACTGAAAAGTCTGATGAATGCAATGCCATTGGTGCTAAGAGACTTGCATTTTGGTTGTGAGGAGAGGCATGAACGCCAACACTGATCAGTGATGCAGAAAGCGTGAGAAGTGTAGATAACGTCTTTTTCATAGTAAAAACAGTCCTTGTATGTATATTCCCCCGTCATTCTATATGTCTAATATTTAATGCAATATAATATTTATAATGTCTGCGATGCTAGTCTTCAATAATATATTAAATTGTTAGTTTTCATGGTTAACAATGTAACCAAATGATTATCAGTGAGTTGTGATTACTTTCCCACCTCTGTATTTCTATTCTTTCGAAGTATCGGTACTTCTCGATGTAATAGGCGGTTGATAAGGATTCCCCTTCGGTAACGAAAGGGTTAGCGGATGATGCTTGCAGAACAGTTTTCATCGCGAGCCAACGCGAGTAGTCAGGTTCATCTTTAATCCGGTTTTTTGCACGATACCTCTTTAAATCAGAATGTTAGTGCTGCTGTCCATTAAATGAACCATAAATCTCTTAAATTTTATCTATTCTCCAAATTGATATTGATAACCGTTATCATTATCATGCTCGAAAAGTTTATTGATACAAGAAAGAGCGAAAGTGAAAAATATAAGTCTATCTATATGTGTATTGATGGCATTAACTGCTTGTAATTTTGATAAAAATGGAGAAAAAACAGAGATAGAGGTGCCGGAGCCTGCTGTGACTGTTGCTGCATTCACCACCAAACCTCAGTTTAAGCTCAACAGTTTAACTAGCAGCAAAACCGACCAGCTTGAGTTTAACTTCAGTAAAAGCGTCGATATTGAACTTGATGTCTATGACAAAGACGACAATTCGATTTTTCAATACGCCAGTGCCGAACCAACATCTGAATACACACTTAATATCGGAAGAGAGTCCGTGGGCACACTTTTGGACCATGGCACATACCACTATAGTCTGACGATATCTCGCAACGGACAATCTGAAACACGACATGGTGAGTTCACCAAGGGCATTCGTTTAATCAAGCAATTTGATAACAAAGTCTCTGACATTTCCGTTTCAAATGGTCAGTTGTATGTGGCTACGGGTGACTATATGCGCCTTGTGGAAGTCCATAAAGTTGATACTCGTGATGGCCAGATATCAACACTTAACATTGACCCAAACCAGCTGCCAAAGCCTATTTATGATATGAAAGTCCATGGTAATTCGCTTTTCTTGGCTGGTCGTAAAAGCCAATGGATGGGTGGAAACCTGCTCACCAGTTACTCTTTGGTCGATCAAAGCCTCACTGTTCTTGAAAGTGATCTGGCATGTAAAACAACAACCGATGACGAATGCTCAGCGGTTTTCAGCCTGCAGCCGAAAGACGATGCTCTATACATTGGTACTTCCAATGGCCTCTATGTAAAACATGGTGAAAAGTATTCAAAAGTCACTGATACAGGTTTAGACAGCGAGTCAGACATCAAGACTCAGTTTGTTGACCAACAAGGCAGGCTTTGGATTGGCTCTATGGCTAAGGGAGGTGTTGCGGTCAAAGACAATGGACAGTGGCAAGCCTTCACTGAGCAAAATAGTGGTTTACCAGCTGGTGGCTTTATGGACTTTAGCCAAACGCCATCGGGCGACATTCTTATGGCTGGAAATATTAATGGCTTGGTAAAGTACAATCCCGGCACTCAAGTCTGGAATCACTTTACACCCGCCAATTCTGATGTCCTTGACCATAACCTCGTCTCTGTTGCTTACCGCAATGGCGTACTAATCGGCTCCCATGATTTCGGGGTTGCCAAGTCTCAAAACTTATCGCAATGGCAGGTGAGTGATAACACGAACTCGGCGATGTTAACCATTAGTACGGATGCATGCGAGTTTGATCCAAACTCAGTAATGTGTAAGCAAGTGATTGTGGTGGAAAGAATGGTTACCGATGCTGAGGGTCGTGTGTTCGCTGCGATAGGTAAAGGCATTTACGAGCTCTACTGATAAATTGTAAATTGACTGAATAAGGCAGGGTGTTCCTGCCTTATTGCTACTATTTCGATTCGAACCTGCGTCAGCTCTTTTAAAATGGTGGGTATGGTCCACTATCAATGATTAACTTTTTACAAGTATTTTAAGCGTTGAAAAATAATAGAAAACCTCATCCATTAGGTGTTTCAAGATATATTAAAAATAAAATTTCCTAGAGGAAGGATAAGTTTTTATTCACGGCTAAAAAAGTTATTAGTATTATTGGGGCGCTTGCAATGAAAAACTTAAAGAAGCATTTTTTATTTAAGATTTAATGTGTTTCTTAATCTAAACCAAAATGTTGGTTTCTCAATTATCGTATCCATTTTCTTAATTATGATCAGTGAAAATTGTCAGCTAAGTTGTGCCATAATTTGAAGACGATTAGTAGGTAAGTTTTTAGCCTGAGACAAAATAGCTGATGAAGCATTCTGTAATATGGAATGTTTAGCATATTTTGTTGTTTCTTTTGCCAAGTCTGTATTGATAATTTTACTTTTTGCTGTTTCGATATTTATTTGATTCTCAGCAAGGTTATGTAAACTGTGGTCCAGTTTATTCTGGATCGCTGCGATTTTAGAACGTTCTTCATCTAAATGACGTATCGCTCCGTCAGCCGCATTAATGGTATTTTGTGCATCGCCGATAGTATTTACGTTGAAATCTTTCATGTAATAATCAGCATCATCAATAATATGGCCTTGAGCCCTAAGTTCGCCGCCATTTGTCTGAATGCTTAGGGCAAATGATTCATTACCCTCGTAAGTGCTGTTGTCATAAGCGTAGACCCGGACCAAGAATGAATCACCACCGCCTTCGGAGGGAATGAGATAGTTCCCATAGTACTTTGTTGCGCCCCATGTATTCCCTCCATCGTAGGATGCATCCCAATTTCCATAATCACTGCCGTATGTCGCGGTGTCGCTTGGAATGTTCAATGCAATCCAATTATCAGTAAGGGGGCCTCTTTCCACTTCCCATGTAAGATAATCTCCCTCTGCTGCAGCGGCGTCTCTAATACTGAAATAGCCGTTAGAGTTCTTGAACAGCTCAGGATTAGAGTTGATTGTCATTTTATCCAGCGTCAGGTCTGGCATTGTTATCGACAGTCCTTCGCCTGCGTCAGTGCCCACTTGAAGTGTTTTGCTCCCAAATGAGCCATTGAGAAGCTTTTCACCGCCGAATGATGTTGTTTCAGATATCCGGTCTAACTCATCTTTAAGTGCTGTTATTTCCACTTGAATCGAATCACGTTCGCTCTGGCCCAGAGAGCCGTTAGATGCTCTTACAGCGAGCTCCCTGACACGTTGAAATATGGATGTGGATTCTTCGATAGCGGCGTCTGCTACTTCAAGTATTGAGAGCCCTTCATTGATATTTCTAAAACTGACGTCCATGCCGGAGGCCTGGGAGTTGAGTCTATTAGAGAGCTGCAGGCCAGCGGCATCGTCACCCGCAGAATGTATCCGTTGGCCGGATGCAATTTTAGTGGATGATTCAGCAACCAAGTTTTGTTGTACCTTAATTTGGTTACTGAAAACGGATTGTTGAAAGCTGTTAAATATTATGCCAGACATTCAATCACCTAAAAATAAGCCAATATTTTTTCGAATAGAAGACTTTTTAATTTTTACTGGTGTTGTACTGGTAATCGACAGCGTAGAGATTTTCTTTACTTTTATATATAGTATAGGTATCTATATATAGGAATAATTAATCGCAAGTGATTGAATAATTTATTTTTGATAAAAATATGATGGTTTATTTATTTTAATTAGATTGAGTAAATCCGTTGTTCTTGGTTAATAAGATGGAGTTCTATTAGCAATAGGCTAATCTAATTAAAATACTATACGGTATTATTACCAGTGTGCCAGATGTCAGCGGTATTCGTGAGGACGTAAACAACGGAAAACTGATTCTTGATCCGTTCGAAGACAACAACATCATTGATGATTGGATCGCTCAGAACATGGTGGTGTGGTTACAAGTGCGTCCCGTCGCGCCTAATGGACCCAAAAATAATGCACAAATCGGTTCTGATGGCCGTTGGGGCAGAGCCTGTCAGTATCCATTTAAAAAGCCAGCAAAAGGTGAATGGGAAAATTTTTGGCATGCGTACAAAATTGAACCGAGTAAAGAGGTTGTCAGGAAGGTATTCCACTATCATCAACGAACCGACGCCAGTCCTCTGCGGTGGATAACAACAGATATGATTGATATGCCTGACTATGGTGGTGGTACGCGCTATTCTCTTTTCGAGCAGAATGTCGCAATCGCGGAGTGGCTCCGTTCAATATGGCACCAGTAAAGAGTTAACACAAAATTCTTGAAGAAGCTTCTAAGCGAAGATGTATTGTTGTTTACGTAAGAGTAATCGCAACCGTTTGTGACGTGTTTAGGGATTAAGCGACCTATTCTCCAAAACTAGCTCTTACTTTCATCTGCCGATAAACCATCAGTTTTTATGAGCCATTAGCACTTGAACCAACTATGACGTCATAACCTTTGTTACGAATTCTTGCTACCCAAAGTGACCTTTGAAATAGTCCCTTTTTCAAATGAGTAGTGAATATACAAAGTCTCTAGTTCAATACGAATACTTTCAGGAGTTTCACCAAATATTGGGTGACTACTGGCTTCTATGACACTTGCATCAAGCGATTTATCATTTGCCCAAACCAGAGCCTCTGCTGCAGTTCCAAATGGAGCAGTTCTCGGATCAATACCCTCGAAGGGGTTATATCCATCAGCTTGTGAAAGTGTCATAAATAACGTTACCAATCGCTGTTCAGAGTCAAATGAAAACTCTAATCCAAGCTCTGGGATGAATGCGGTATAGGAATCGTCTTCACTCTCATGCAGTCGATCATATTCATAGGTGACATCCACATCATAAGTTTCAAACAAGTCGATTAAGAAATCGCTTTTTAGTCTCGTTCCTATAAGTTGTAAATAATCCATCGAAAATGCATGGCTAACCAATAAATTGTAAAGCACCAATATAGTTCTGAAGAGTTCGCAATCAAATTGGCCGTATTATGTAATTCACACCGTCTCGAAGAAATAAGCCTGCTCTCCCATTTCGGTAGTTCAGCCCTCTGGTACACCTCTGTGTAGCAGGTGTACCATGAGGATTTTCAATGAGTTAGGAGTGTACCAAGAGAGGTCTTGAAGTCAGGATAGGTACAATTCATGACGTAAGTTACTGATATTTATCATGGTACACCTTAATGGCGAAAATGGGCTGAAATCTTGGTAAACATGGATGTTTTGGGTGTACCAGAGAGCTGACCTACCTAAATGGCAGGGCAGGTAAGTGATTTCTGGGGCAGGTACGCAGTCTCGATGACAACTGATTTAATGCTCTGCAGGCTCGGTTTATATTGAACACGTTGATGCCCATTAAGCTTGAAAGGAATTATGGCTAAAGTTTACTTCGTGTGTGGCTTTATAGGCTCAGGGAAAACTACCTACTCCAAAGTACTTGCTGATAGACACGGAGCCTTTCGTTTCTCCATAGATGAGTGGATGATCCCTTTATATGGTGAACATATGGAGCGTGAAGTCTTCGACAGTCGTTTGGCTACTCTTCAAGAGTTATTCAAAGATTCTGCGCTACAACTTACTTCGCTTGGCGTTCCGGTTATTTTTGACTTTGGTTTTTGGTCCAAATCTGATCGAGATACTTTTAGTGATTGGGCCTCAAAAGCGGGTGTCGAGAGTGAGGTTCATTATCTAGATGTGTCTTTCAATACATGTAAGGAAAGAGCGTTTGCGCGAAATTCAGATCCAAATGGCAAGTCATATAAAATGACACCCGCAATGTTAGATATGTTCTGGTCTTGGTTTGAGCCTCCAACGCCAAACGAAAGTGTTTTCCGCGTTAGGTGAGAGAATTGCCGAGGTAACTAACAAATGCAGCCACAGGACAAAAAACCGCTCCGCAATTTTTTGCCTGTGCTGGCAGGCGTTATGCCTAAATCGCACCCATCAAAACAAGCACTAAATCAAAAGGAGAATTGAGTGAGTTTTATTGAAAAGTTAAATAGCATCTGGGAAGAGAATGATTCATTAGTTTGTATTGGACTAGACCCAGATCTGGAACGTTTTCCTAAGAGTATTCGTGATGTTCCTGACGCAATTTTTCAGTTTAATAAAAGAATAATCGATGCTACACATGATTTAGTTTGCGCATACAAACCTCAAATTGCTTACTTTTCCGCTGAGTCAGCGGAAAACCAGTTGACGAAAACAATTCAATACATTCAAAGTGAATACCCCTCTATTCCTATAATTTTGGATTCAAAACGTGGTGACATTGGTAGTACGGCAAAAAAATATGCAGTAGAAGCTTTCGAACGCTTTAAAGTTGATGCGGTAACTATCAATCCTTACATGGGATATGACTCAGCGGAACCCTTTTTGTCATATCAGGACAAGGGGACAGTTTTACTTTGCCGAACATCAAATTCTGGGGCTAGTGACATCCAAGATTTGGTTGTCGATGGAGTTCCTTTGTATCAAAAGGTTGCTACCCTAATTAGTGATAAATGGAACTACAACAACAATTGCTTGCTTGTGGTTGGAGCTACGTGGCCATCTCAGATGGCAAAAGTTCGTTCTTTAGTGGGTGATATGCCATTTTTAGTACCTGGAGTTGGTGCGCAAGGTGGTGATATCGAGGCCCTAGTAAAAGCAGGTAAAACTACAAATGGGACAGGCTTAATTATTAGCTCATCTAGAGGTGTGATTTATGCGAGCAGCGAAGATGATTTTGACCGCAAAGCTAGAGAAGTGGTTTTAAAACTACGCTCACAAATCAACTCACATCGAAAATAGGTATAACAAGGCTCTCAAGCATGGACGCAGCAAAGCTGCGCCGCTTAGCTTGACGTTATCCCCCATTAATTTTAGATTTTGAGTCCCAAGGTTTAGCCACCAAACTCCTCTTTTCATAGCCGCAGGTTTGTGTCGAATCACGCGAACAATCTTTGTTTGAGTTACGTGTCTGAAATTCCAATCACACATTTGAATTCAAAATCAGGTTGTTGTCTCTTGGTGGCTAAAACACGGTTTGTGGCAAAGCGAAATGCGGTAGCCTTTTTAAAAGGCGCTGGCGGCAAGCCGCAAAAGACATGGAGCAAGGGCTAACAAATGCAGCCACAGGGCAAAAAGCCGCTCCACTATTTTTGCCTGTGCTGGCAGGCGTTATAAGCCTAAAAGGTAAATACAACGAATGGAAACAGAGAGGCTAAGACTTCTTCCACCTTCGATGGAACTCCAACCTGATATGCTGGAAGCAATCATTGAAAGCAAAGCTGAATTGTCAGTTTTTCTTCTGTGGGTTCCTTATGCTTTGACTCAGCAAGACTCTGTTAGAAATACACAAACCGCCATTTTGAACTTCGAGAATTTTGAGGAAGAGTTACGATATTCAATCGTAGAAAAGGCTTCAAATCGGTTTATAGGAGCAATTGGTCTTATCATTCGGGATAAATCGGTACCATTTTTTGAAATTGGGTATTGGTTGCGAAGTTCTAGCGTCGGTAAAGGTTATATGGCTGAGGCAGTAAAGGCTTTAGAGAAGTATGCTTTCATGGAGTTAAACGCTAAGAGAATTGAAATTCGTGCTGCTGAAGGCAATAAAAGTAGTCGAGCCGTTGCGGAAAGAGTGGGTTACAAATTGGAGGCCATGTTGGTCAATGAGAGGCGACTCCCCAGCGGAGAGTTGGGTAATACAGCCGTGTATATGAAGTCGGGCTTATAACAAGGCCATCCAAAAGCGCCCCCTACAGGCGCTGGATTAACATGGATAAAAACTACGAGCGATACATTGAAGATGCATGCAAACTTTTAGGCGATCTAGAAGGAGCGCTTCTTGAGCAAGTGCTGATTAATACTGTACAAGACGAATTCAACGTCGTTTACCTTAAAACAAGCAAAGGTAATTTTTGTTTACATGGTGAGAGCGGCGGCGAATATTTAGGTATTCGCAATTTGATTGAAGTGCCAAAACTTACCAACGAAGATGGTTATGCCATATCAACATATCCCCCATTCCAACAATTTGAAGGCCATGAAATTGTTAAAGTCCGTCAAATTGGCACTGCATGGAATGGTCATGGTTTCGAGTTTAATTTTAAGGGCTTACATACAATAAGTATGCTTGTGCAATCAGTTTACTGTGGTTCAGCACCCGACAATCTTGATGATTGCCTAAGGCTTGGTATTGGCATGTACCAAAATAAGAAAAATTTAACTTAACAAGCGCATGTTTTCGGACTGGCAGGCCTTCTACTGCTATACAAGCTAGCCGCATATGCGCGCGTTATACAAAAGGAAAGAGCAATGAGTGAAAATTGGGAATGTATAGGTTGCGGAAACTTAAACGAACCTCACAATGAAAGATGTAGTCGTTGTGGTTCACCAGGTAAAGATTTAGCAAATAAGCAGATGGCGAATCATGTACTGGGCTCCAAAACCTCTTACCAGTTTTCTTGTGTAAAGTGTAATTCAGAATCGTACGAAATTGGTGAGCTAAGAGCTAGTGGTGGATTTTGGAGTACATTCTTTAATTACAACAAAAACAGGTTTTACTTCCTCTCATGCAGCGAGTGTGGACATACCGAATTCTACAATCGTCAACTTGGTAAAGGTCAAAAGCTCTTCGATTTACTCACAGGGTAAAGCTACTACTAGTGAATGAGGGCCATTTACTAGTGGCGCAATTCTTAACAGAAACTCTGAGATTCAGGTGTTTCAATCAGTTTGGTCTGGTAGACGCTTATTATTTGAGCGTTAAATGGGACACATGATAGCAAAGCTAGTTTCTACAGAAGGCACATACCTTGAGGCATCCATTGAAATAGATGGATGTAAATACTGTGTTATGGATGAATTAACCCTTGATGTTGAAAGCTCGCCCAAAGTTGGTGAAGCCTTTGAGTTTGAATTCTTAAACATGATTGACGAAGGTGAGTCTTGGGAATCTATATTTCAAGGGAATCCAGAAAAGAAAAAATGTCTTGAGCAAATTAGAGGCTGGAAATACAGAGCATTTGGTGAAGTTATATCAATAAATCCTGTCAAGATAGACTGCGGGGTGCTCATCGAGGAAGAGGTTATACATACCCATGACTCCAAGGTTATTGGTGAATATGTTGCATTTACTATCACTAGGCTTGGCGGCTATGCCATTTAACAAGGCGTTCAAGTAAGGACGCGCTATCGCGTTATAAATCATGATGTATCTAGTCAGAATTCAGCAGGTTTTATACTTCATCGCCTTAATTTTGTGGGGGCAATCGGCCATAAGGTATGCGGTGGATGATTCGTATGGAAATAGGTTTGTTGGCGCTACAGGTATAGCCACAATTTCATTTATTGTTCTTGTTGTGTCGTATTATTACCCAAAGGTAATAACCTATATTTCATCCGTATTTATTATTGGTATCGTTGCTTTAATAACTTTTCTGCTATCTGGTAGTTACCCTAGCTAACTCATTTTTGCCCAAATCTTTGCCAGCATCTATGGTGCTACTACCCGTCACGTCATCCTACAGGGGGGACGTTTCATCCCCCCTCTATTTTCCTTCTTCCTGAATCCTAGTCCTATACGATGTTTTTGAGGTGTACCATGTGTACCACGTGTACCAACCTTTAAATTCAACAGGTTACGATGCTACACCTTGGTACACCTATGTGTAGCAGGTGTACCATGAGTTTTTTCAATGAGTTAGGGGTGTACCAAGGGAGGTCGTGGCGCCAAGATTAGGGCTAAATCATAGCTAAATTACTGATTTTTATCATGGTACACCTTGATGGTGGAAATGGACTGAATTATTGGTACACATGGGGTTTTTGGGTGTACCAGAGGGCTGAATTGCCGAAATCTCTGGGGAAGGCATATTTCTTAGAGACGGTGCGCAGTACTTGTGAAGGTCGATTTCCATGAATCTCAGTCACGACTATCTTTAGTGATTCTGGGGTTTACTGGCCTGTAGGTTGCCCATGAAAAACTTGATGAAATTTATCTTAATATCATTGCTAGGCATCAGTTGGTTCGCCAAAGGAAGTAACATGAAAATTGAAGAACTAATTCGAAAAGATAACTATGCATTATCTCTTTGGGAAGAACGTGGACTGATGCCGTCTCCAGCACATGTAATCAAACATCTGGAGGTGGTCACAGTTACCTTTCTTAAAAATTTGAAAGAAATCGACGAAAACACAGAACTAGACAAGCCCTCAAAATTAACAAAGGTTCAGGAACTTGTAGATCTACTACCTTGGAGTGACTTTGATACAGAGGAGAAAGAGTTTTTGGCTGATGTCATTGCTCCAGCAATTGAATCTATGGGCTATAACCCTTGGTCAATAATTTAACTCTCGAGTGCTAACAAATGCAGTCACAGGACAAAAAACCGCTCCGCTATTTTTTGCCTGTGCTGGCAGGCGTTATATGTCACGAACAACTGAGGCATTATGACTCTATCCACAACCATTGCCGTGTTGCTAGTTATTCCAGTAATGGTATGGGCTGCAAATCAGAAGCTTCTATCTAGTAAGTTAAAGAATGTATCAATGTCAGGGATATCAGCTGTTTTATTGTATGTATTCATATTGGTAAGCGTCGCGTATATTGAACACAAGCTTAACTCTGACCTCGCAGCATTCGATCTCGACGGGGATGGTTTTTTTTCGGATAGTGAAGTTACGCCGGAACAAGAAAAAGCTATGTCTCGGGTAACAGCAGACACAGGTAGAACATTTGCTCCTTTTATTGGAGCTATCTTTGCAGCCATTTATTTTCTTGTTGTTTGGCTAGTCTCTTCAATTATTTCCTGGGCTAATAAGTGGCGTGCAAGTAGAAACACCTAGCTTCAAGTTTGAAGTGCGACACTTAACCTGATTTATGTTCGGTTTTTAAAGCTTAATCGTTTTCTGGGGTGCAGGTCAGGGTTCTTTGCCAAAGAGTTTGGCAATCGCTCGGTTAACGGTATCAGGACTTACATGGGGGTACTTACTGGAGCGCCTCGCGGGGAAAAGATATTGAGAGTCTCTGGCCCGAAGCCGGAGTTCATCCAGCATTTCCATGACCTGATAGGTAAGGGGAATATCAATACCCACTGAGGTTTTGGTCCTGTCTGCGGGTAGAGACCACAGCTTGTTCTCTAGGTCGAATTCATTCCATTTGGCGCCAAGTAGTTCTGACTTTCTGATCCCCAGCGAGAGAAACAGGCAGCAGGCTAAATAGTTCTCCCGGCTAAAGCTTATTTGGTGTTGTCTGAACACATCGAAGACAAACTTCAGCTCATCAATACTCAAAGCCCTGTCTCTGGCTCGCTCCACGCCACCTGCATCTTTGGCTGAAAATGCGAGAGCCGGGTTGGTATTCACTACACCCAGTTTGATGCCATGGTTAAAAAGCCGTTTAAGAATAAGAAGGGCATCGTTAGAAATAGAGGGGCGGCCACTGTAGCGAATGGCAGAAAGGATATCTCTTATTTGGCTGGGAGCAACGGAGTTAAGTCGATAACCACCAAGGTCAGGTTTGATCTCCTTGGTATAAATGCGAAAGGGGATTTCTGGATGTTTGAGGTGATTAAGTAAATCGTTCCGATACCAATCATCAAACAAATCATCAACAGAGCGGATCGTAATGCGTTTTTTCTGTTTGCGGGTAACGATGGGGTCTTCATCTTCAACCAGTTTATCGCGCATGGCTTGTGCCTGCGTTCTGGCTGCTGCAAGGCTGAGTTCTGGATAACAGCCTAGCGTCATTTCTCGACGCTTATTGCCGATGCTATAGCGAAATCGCCATGTGGTCTTGTAGGGATTTCGGACCCAAAGGTAAAGTCCGCCTCCATCACTATGTTTTTTGTTGTCGCCCTTAACAAGTGATTGGATTGTTTTGACGTTTAGTTTCCCCATCGTTTTCTCCTTGGTCACCAGTTTGGTCACGCCTTGGTCACCATTTTGGTCACCATTTGGTCACCAATTTGGTCACCATTTCGAGAAAACTTGGAAAAACAGATGAGGACAGTTACAAACACGATTTATCTGTAACTGCCTGTTTTAAGTCATCTCAACTTGACGTAACCCAATGAAAGAAAACGGGTTAAAAATGTTACTCAATATTCTGGATCTGCTCGCGCATTTGCTCAATTAACACTTTGAGTTCAACGCCGGATGCAGTGATATCGGTGCTGATGGACTTGGAGGCCAGTGTATTCGACTCGCGGTTAAATTCTTGCATCATAAAGTCCAGACGTCGGCCACAGGCACCGCCCTTTTTAAGGATCTTATGCGTTTCTGATACATGCGAGCCAAGACGATCTAACTCTTCAGCTACATCTGATTTTTGTGCCAGCATGATAATTTCTTGCTCGATACGGCTTGGATCAAGCTCAATCTTGGCTTCTTCCAGCTTGCCGATTAAGCGTTCACGTTGCCACTTGAGGATCTCTGGCATTTTTTCGCGCACTTTTTCGGTTTCAGCAGTGATGGCATCTAGACGCTGCTCAATAAGGGCTTTCATGTTATCGCCTTCACTGGCGCGTGCAGCGATAAAATCGTCAACCGTGCTATCGAAACCTTCAAGTAATGCTTTGTTGATCTGATCCATATCCTGCTCGGGAGCTTCCATTACGCCCGGCCATTGCAGTACCTGAAACGGACCAATATTGCCTTCACCGGAAAGATCTTTGATCCACTTAGCGGCATGAATGACTTGTTTCGCCAGATCTTCGTTGATTTTCAGCTCGGTTTGCGACGCAGGATTAGCTTCAAATCTCAGATTGCATTCCACCTTACCGCGAGCCAGACGTTTACGGAAACGCTCACGAATAATGGGCTCGAGTCCCCGGAATTGCTCTGGCATTCTGATATAAGTTTCAAGATAACGTTGATTTACCGAACGAATTTCCCAAACGGCGGTGCCCCAGGTGCCTTTAATTTCGCGACGGGCATAGGCTGTCATACTGTGGATCATAAATATAAGCTCTGTCACTGGAATTAGCTGTGAGTATACGTGGTTGCTGTGACCTCGTCAGTAAACGCGCTATTTCGGGGGGAAATAAATTTCATTCTCCCTGACGTTTCCAGTGTGTTCTTCGTGCGAGGAAAGGAAGAATAGGGTATGGGACTCATTATATTGTGTGTACGCTTGGTGTTTGTTTTGTCAGAGAATTAATTATCAATGAAACTCGCATCTTGATAGGACTTGGGTATAATCGCCGGTTAACGAAATTTAGCAGCATAGACAGGTGAGTACCCATGCGTCCAAGCGGAAGAGAAGTTGGCCAGATTCGTCCGGTAACCTTTACCCGACATTTTACAGCCCATGCCGAAGGCTCGGTGTTGGTTGAATTTGGCAATACGAAAGTAATCTGTACCGCGACCGTTGAAGAGGGCGTTCCACGTTTTCTCAAAGGTAAGGGCCAAGGCTGGGTAACTGCTGAATACGGTATGCTGCCTCGTGCGACCCATACCCGCAATCGTCGTGAAGCGGCAAGCGGTAAGCAAGGTGGCCGCACCATGGAAATTCAGCGTCTGATCGCCCGAAGCTTGCGTGCAGCGATTGATTTGACGGCACTTGGTGATCATACCATCACGGTTGATTGCGATGTGATTCAAGCGGATGGCGGCACACGTACTGCATCCATTACAGGTGCCAGTGTCGCGTTGGCTGACGCTCTCAACACCATGGTGGCAGACGGCAAATTGGACAAGAATCCGATGAAAGGCCATGTAGCCGCTGTATCTGTGGGTATTTTTGAAGGTACGCCTGTATGCGACCTTGAATATCTGGAAGATTCAGCAGCAGAAACCGACATGAACGTGGTGATGCTGGAAGATGGTCGCATGATTGAGGTGCAGGGAACGGCAGAAGGCGAACCCTTCACTCAGGAAGAATTGACCGCGATGCTGGCTCTGGCAAAACAGGGCATTGACGATATTGTTGTTGCTCAGAAGGCATCGTTAGCAGATTGATTGAAGCGGCTCTCAATGAGCCGCTTTTTTTTAACAATTTTTTACCCACAGGCAATTGCCTGACAGGAAACATCGGCAAACGCCGCGATATCGACAGGAGAGAAAATGAAAGCTTATCAGCGTCAGTTCATCGAATTTGCATTGGAGAAAGGTGTGTTGAGATTCGGTGAGTTCACCCTGAAATCAGGACGTAAGAGCCCTTATTTTTTCAATGCCGGTTTATTCAACACGGGCCGTGATCTTGCCCGTCTTGGCCGTTTTTATGCTGAAGCACTGGTTGACGCAGACATTGAGTTTGATGTGTTGTTTGGCCCTGCATACAAAGGTATTCCTATCGCAACGACAACCGCCGTCGCACTGGCTGATCACCATAATGTTGATACGCCTTACTGCTTTAACCGGAAAGAAGCCAAAAACCATGGCGAGGGCGGTAATCTGGTAGGTAGCGCACTCGACGGTCGTATTATGTTGGTGGACGATGTGATCACCGCTGGGACGGCAATCCGTGAGTCAATGGAGATTATTCAAGCTAACGGCGCTGATCTGGCTGGTGTGCTGGTGGCCATTGATCGTCAGGAGCGCGGCAAGGGAGAGTTGTCAGCGATTCAGGAAGTGGAGCGCGATTTTGGGTGTAGCGTCGTTTCGATTGTCAGCCTTGGTGATGTAGTGACCTACCTTGAAGAGCAAGGTGGAGACAGTGCCGTGCATTTAGATGCGGTAAAGGCCTACCGTGCTGAATACGGTATCTAATTGTCGATTTATATAAATGTAATTTAATAAAAAGCGGCACTTAGGCCGCTTTTTTAATGATTCTTGTCTGTTAGGCGATTTGTGCATCCAGCATCTGCCAGTAATGGTCGAAGTCTGCTGTTGGGGCATATTTAAAACTGGATCGAACATAGCGGTTGAGATTGCCTTCTACCTGACCCAAAAGCTGTGCGGCCAATACAGATTCGTCGATGGGAAACCCTTTACCTTCACGGATCCGACGTTCTTTAAGTACCTGACGCAGCTGACTCTCGATTTTCTCGAACAGCTGATTAATCCGGCCTTGTAGTCTGTCCTGTTCAAACATCAGGGCGTGGCCCGTCATAATGCGAGTTAAACCCGGGTTACGTTCACCGAATACCAGTAAAAGCTGGAGAATAAGGCGCAGGCGGACCAGCGTGTCTTTTTCATCGGCAAGGATGCGGTTGATTCGTGAGATCAGTGACTCTTCAATGAATTCAATCAGACCTTCAAACATCCGTGCTTTGCTTGGGAAATGTCGGTACAACGCAGCTTCTGAGACGCCGACCTGAGCGGCCAGTTTTGCAGTGGTGATGCGCTGACTTCCCTGATTAGACTCCAGCATCTGTGCCAGTGCCTGAAGGATTTCTTCGCGGCGGTTATGCTTCTTTTGACCGGCCATGAATAGATGGTTCCTTTGCGTTTCTGATTAAGTTGTCGGCTTTGGATTGGCTATCTTAGCCATCCGGCCGCTGTATTAAAAGGATAATGCGCCAAGTCAGGCTGTTAACTGCCAGCCTGAACAAGGAAAACGCGATTCGCCCACAAAAAAACGCCAGCAGATTGTGGCGTTTTTTGAACTTGGTATGCAAGTGCTTGCTTATTTGGTCCCTGAATGCCCAAAACCGCCTTCACCACGGTCAGAGGCGTCAAAGTCCTCAACAATGTTGAATGCTGCCTGAACCACAGGAACGAAAACCAACTGCGCGATGCGTTCGCCCGGCTCAATAACAAAGGTGTCGTGACCACGGTTCCACACTGATACCATCAGCTGGCCTTGGTAGTCTGAATCAATAAGACCAACAAGGTTACCCAATACGATGCCGTGTTTATGGCCAAGGCCTGAACGCGGCAGGATAGTCGCAGCGAGTGACGGATCAGCAATATGAATGGCAAGGCCTGTTGGGACCAGATGTGTCTGACCCGGCTCTACGGTCAGAGCTTCATCCAGGCAAGCACGTAAATCCAGACCGGCAGATCCTTCTGTAGCATAAGCAGGAAGTGGGAATTCATTACCAACACGTGGATCGAGAATTTTCAGGTCAATTTTCTTCATTATTTCTTTCCGCAGTAGAGCGTATGGATTTCACTGACAAGCTGATCGCCAATCTGGCGCTTACTTGCCAGCGGGATAGCCTTGTCACCGTCAGGCCAGAAAAGGTGTAGTGCATTCTGGTCGCTGTTAAAGCCCTGTCCGTTGACGGACACATCGTTGGCACAAATCAGATCAAGGTTCTTTTTCGCCAGTTTTCGGCGGGCGTATTGTTCCACATCCTGGGTCTCAGCTGCAAAGCCAACCGTAAAAGGGCGCTTGGATTTCATGTTGGCAACCGAGGCAACAATATCGGGATTCTTTACCAAGGCAATCTGCATGTCGTCCTTACCGTCCTGCTTTTTCATTTTCTGATCACAAACCGAATCAGGGCGAAAATCAGCGACTGCTGCACAGGCAACGAAAATATGGTTGTCTTTCGCTTTATCTTGTACTGCGTCAAACATTTGCTGGGCGCTGTCGACATCAATACGGTTGACACCAGACGGTGTGGCAAGGCTGACCGGACCACTAATGAGCGTGACACTCGCACCACGACGGGCGGCAGCTTCGGCAATAGCATAGCCCATTTTACCTGAGCTGTGATTAGTTAGATAACGCACTGGATCAATGGCTTCGCGTGTGGGACCTGCAGTGATTAACAGTGATAACCCTGCTAGCTCGCCGGGAGCAAAGTGGTTTTCGACAGCCTCAACCAGTTCCATCGGCTCCAGCATCCGCCCCGGGCCAACATCCCCACAGGCCTGAGAGCCACTGGCAGGGCCCCAGATTGGGTGACGGCGACGAATCAGTGTATCGAGATTTTCCTGTGTGGCGACGGCGCGATACATTTGTTGATTCATCGCAGGTGCAATGGCGACAGGAGAAGACGTTGCAAGGCAGACAGTAGTCAGCAGGTCGTTGCCCATGCCGTGGGCAATTCGTGCAATGAGGTCAGCAGTGGCAGGTGCAATCAGCACCAAGTCCGCCCATTTCGCTAGCTCGATATGGCCCATAGATGCTTCTGCTGCAGGATCCAGTAAGCTATCTGAAACAGGGTTGCCAGACACAGCCTGCATGGTCAGTGGAGTGATAAACTCTTTCGCGGCATGGGTCATTACTACCCGAACTTCTGCGCCACGCTCAGTTAGGCGGCGGGTCAGATCTGCACATTTATAGGCTGCGATACCGCCGCCCATTCCCAACACAATGCGTTTTCCTGCAAGTGTGGGCGCTAACGTTGTTGTCATACTCTGCTTTCATTGAGATATCAGTTAAGTGGAAAGATACCACAAATCGACAAATGACGATCTGCGCCGATTCAGAACTGCTTACTGTCTCATATTGCTAATTTCTTATCGGGATAGAAGGATGACTATTGTCCCTCTCTGTGTGAAAGCGAAATAGCATGGCTGTAAACATGGTGCTTCTCAATAGCTGCCTCCGGTAAACCACTCGCAGGCAAAAGGATGTTGGTTGATTGCTTCGAAAAAGCGATGAATCCTATTGCGATGAAATGATCACCCTGGCTTACTTATGTCACTCAAGGATTTACCCGCGGATTGCCGACCCAGAGAGAAACTGCTCGCGAAAGGTTCTGAATCTTTATCTGATGCTGAGCTGTTAGCCATTTTTCTTCGCACTGGCATTAAAGGCATGAATGCTATTGAGCTTGCTGCCTATCTACTGGAGGATTTCGGCTCACTGCGTGGACTGATGAATGCCGATTTACAGGCATTCAGTAAGCGAAAGGGACTGGGCAGTGCAAAATATGCACAGTTGCAGGCGGTGCTGGAGCTGAGTCGTCGCCATTTGGAAGAAATAATGGCAAAAGAAGATGCGCTTACCAGTCCAACTCATACCGCCCGTTTTTTAAGGGCGAAATTGAGAGACAGGGTGCGGGAAGCCTTTCTGGTGCTCTTTCTTGATAATCAGAACCGTCCTATTAAAGATGAGGTCATGTTTGAAGGCACCATTAATGCAGCGAATGTTTATCCCAGGGAAGTGGTACGCAGGGCACTGGAATTACATGCGAATGCGGTGATCCTGGCCCATAATCATCCCTCGGGTGTGGCTGAACCCAGTCATGCCGACAGAGTGATCACCGATAGAATTGGTGATGCCCTGAGTTTGGTCGACATAAGATTGCTCGATCACATGGTCATTGGCGATGGATGCGTAGTATCATTCGCTGAAAGAGGGTGGATATAAGAGTTTTTTACTAATAAAACGAAAAAACGCTTAAAAAACGACAAAAGGATCTGCTCGGGACTTGAGCAACGCATTCTCAGTTAGTATAATGCGCCACCTTTGATAGCCTTGACTTGAGCCTGACCTTGATTTTGCAGGACTACTGGACAAGGTTGATATCGAGCTGAAACGATTTGGAGAGACATTCATGTCACGAGTATGCCAAGTAACTGGCAAGCGTCCTGTAACGGGTAACAACCGTTCACACGCGAGAAATGCCACCAAGCGTCGTTTTCTGCCAAACCTGCAAACTCATCGTTTCTGGGTAGAAAGCGAAAACCGCTTCGTAAAACTGCGCCTGACCCCTAAAGGCATGCG
>NZ_LYBM01000018.1 GCF_001707825.1 Veronia pacifica
CAGTGGTGTTGATGTCTGAGATCAATATGATTTGCTGATTGATCTGCGCCAAGGTTCCCGAAGCATTATCGGCAGCCGTCACCCCCTCTCCGGTTAGTGCCTGAGAGTGTTCCATCGCAATGACCGCATTTTGTGCTTCCTGTTGGAGCTGGTCGATCATGGTCTGGATTTCATTGGTCGATTGCGCGGTTCTGCTGGCCAGACTTCTTACCTCGTCAGCAACAACGGCAAAGCCTCGCCCTTGCTCACCGGCCCTTGCTGCTTCAATCGCGGCATTGAGAGCCAGAAGATTGGTTTGCTCTGAAACCCCCCGGATCACTTCAAGAATGCTGCCAATAGCATGGGTATTATTGGCAAGTGTGCTGATCACGTCAGCCATTTTATTCATGTCTTGGGCGAGTTGATTGATGGTGTCACGGCCTGATGTTACCACCTGTTGACCCGTTGATGTTTCGTTGGCGGCCTGATTGGCAGAGTCGGCAGCGTGTGCAGCATTTGATGCTATTTCACTTACCGTAGCACCCATTTCATTGATGGCTGCAACCACCTGAAGTGTCCGGTCTCGCTGACTACCGCTATTGTCCTCAGTTGTTTTCGCTTGATATGACACAGTTTCTGCAGCACGGTTAAGTGATTTACTGGTGTCTGATACATCAGTGATCAGGCGATGAATCTGACTGACAAAGCTATTAAACCCTTCAGCAAGCTGCCCAATTTCATCTTTACTTTCGACAGGTATACGCTGACGGAGATCTCCCTGACCTTCTCCGATATCCTTGAAGATATCAGCCAACCTAGTAATTGGGCGCACGATACTGGCGGCGACGAAAACAGCAATGAAAGCAAATGCAAGACAGACTATAAAGGATATGATCACAATAGTTTTGCCCGTCGCATATAGCTGTGCGAATACTTCACCTTCAGGAACTTCTGCCACCATATACCAGCCGAGAGCGGGCACGTACTGGGACGCCAAAATTACATCTTTGTTTTTGTGCTGTGCCGAAATGATATTCACACTGCCCTTGCGCAATAGGGGACTTGTGTCGCCAGAATACAGCTGACGAATATTTTGGGAGTCGATAAGGCCAGTGTTCTTATGCAGTTTGATTTTGCCATCGGGCGCGACAAGATAGATGAATCCTGTCTTTTCAATGGTAAATTGGTTGAGCATATTCACCATTTTATCCATTGAGCGAGACAAACCGGCGAGAGTTGAGCTGTTAGTCAGTTGGTAATTGACGAAGAGCTTCATGTCACCGTTAGGTTCACGAAAGAGGTGTGTCATTTTTGCTTTGCCAGAGTCGCGGAACTGATAGAACCAGTTATCCTGCTCGCGATTGAGCTGACGTAAAAAACCATTCTGATTCCAGTAGTGTGCTGACGAGCGGTTTGCCAGTGACGCATCTGTTAACCCATACTGCTGCCTGATTTTTCTCAACGTATCGACGATTTGCTGCTGGCTCTCTTCCGAGTCAGGCTGTTCGACGGCCTTTGCAATCATGGGGTTGGTGGCTAATTGTTGTGCGGCATTTTCCAACAACCTGACATCACTCTCCAGTTGATGACTGATACTGGCGAGAGTCATGGGAAGCTCTCTGTCCATCAGGCGATGTTTGACGGTACTATATGATTTGTAGAGGCTCATTGAGCTGAGAATAACAGCGGTGGTGATCACCGCAGACACTAACGCGAGAATCAGCTTTTGCTTTATAGTCAGGTGTGTGGGCTTCATGTTTCCCTCCGAGAACCGCTTAACTGCGCGGCATCGTGTTGATGGTTTACTTTTTTGAAAGATCAATATTTTGGAATTGCGTTCAATGATATTTACATCTTCTTTGGGCAGGATAATAACTGCGGCAATCATGTTGTCGGCAGTGTTTGTTTCATCTTTAGCCTCGGCGAATGAAAATTTATCACGACCAAAAATAGGTCTTGCACTCGGCGGTGGCGGGGCAAAAGGTGCTGCTCATGTTGGCGTGCTTAAGGCACTGGAAGAAATGCATATTCCGGTTGATTATATTGCGGGCACCAGTATGGGGGCCTACGTGGGTGGCCTATATGCGTCCGGTATGTCGGCAGATGACATTCATGTTTTGCTTGAGTCGATTGAGTGGAAGAAAGGCTATCAGGACAGAGAAAAGCGTGGCAAGCGACGTGTCCGCACTAAAGCGTCGGATGACAGGTTCAATATTCAGGCCAATATCGGCTATGAAGGTACCGAAATAAAAACGCCGCAGGGTATTGTCCAAGGTCAGTACATGAAGCGAATTCTTCGCGAATCGACAGGGTCTTTGCCTGCATTTTCCTCTTTTGACAACTTGGTGCTGCCATTTCGGGCGGTTGCTACGGATATCGAAAAGTTGACGCCCGTTGTCATTGATAAGGGAGTGCTTAGTAAGGCAATGCTGGCCAGTATGTCCGTACCGGGAGCATTACCTGCGGTGGAGCTGGATGGTCACCTGCTGGTCGATGGCGGTCCAGTCAATAATATGCCTGTTGATGTATTGAAAGAGATGGGAGCCGATATCATTATTGCTGTGGATATTGGCACCGACTATGTTAAAGCCGACAAGCTAAAGAGCTTCTATCAAGTCAGTAACCAGTTAATTAACTTTATGGTCCGGAACAGCACGGAAGCACAGATTGCCAAAATGTCTAAAGATGACATTCTGCTTCGGCCTGATGTTGGTGACATGCATACTGCTGATTTTTACCGGATGCCTGAAGCATTGCAGAAAGGCTATCAGGCTGCCCATTTGGCTGAGTCCAGCCTGTCAAATTTAATTGTGTCTTCAGCTGACTATCAGGCTTATGTTGAGAGGAAGCAGAAGAGGCGAAAACAATTAGAGTATGCCGACCAAATTGAAGTCGCTAAGGTTGTCATTGACAATCAGACGCCACTCTCTGATCAGGTGCTCATGGATCGGCTTAAAATTTCCACAGGCAAGATTGATACTCATGAACTGGAAAAATCTATCGAGAACTTGAACGCCTTAGATAGATTCGAATCGATTGGCTATGAAGTGCATCAGGTGGATGGAGAAAATGAGCTTCATCTGGAGGCAAGGGAGCGAAGTTGGGGTCCGAGTTTCCTCGACTTTAGGTTTGCGATTGAAGACGATTTTAACACTAACACCTTATATTCAGCAGGGGTCCGTATCACCAATACGGGGCTGAGCGAGTATGGGGCTGAACTGGTGACACAGCTAGAGCTTGGCAATGACAAAGTCGCGAGAGTAGAGCTTGATGCCCCGCTGACGGCCAGCCAAGAGTTTCACTCCATTATCTGGGGACAATACTCAGTTAATCAATTTGCACGTTATCGCCAATCTGACGATGAACCTATCATTGATCGAGATAACGACATCGCCGAGACGGCCGACTATTCTGAGTGGGAAATGGGAACAGAACTGACTTGGCAGCCAGAACTTTGGTCAGAGTTCACTGTGGGTTATCAGTACCTGCTGGGTGATGAAAAAAGATTGGGCGGTAAGAACAACAAGAACTTTCTCAGGAAGCGGCCGTATCTAAGAATGACATTGGATACACTGGATAACCGTGTTTTCCCCGCTGAAGGCAGTTACCTCTCCCTGACACACAGTTGGCTGCATGACGAAATTCGGTTCTACGAAAACTCGGACCAGGGCACCCTTGATGCTAGGCAGCTTGAACTGGAGGCGTTACATGCTGAAAGTTACGGCAAACACACCTTGTATGGGAGGGTGAGTTATTCTCGTACCTCAGCGATCGTTGAAGATATCTCAGGTTTTGCGTATCAGCCGCGTTCATTGTTAATTGAACCTAAGGGGCTGGGAGGTCTATTTAACCTGTCAGGCTTCCCGCGACAGCGGCTTTTGGGGAACAATCTGGCGTTTGCTTCTGCCATTTATCGTTATCGTCTCCAGGATAATGATTTTGGCTTATTTAAGACACCCGTTTACATTGGTGCATCATTAGAACGTGGTGCAGTGTGGAATAACCCTGATTTTTCAATAAAAGACATACCATTTTACAATGCTGGCAGTATATTTGCCGGGGTAGATACAATGATAGGCCCGGTTGTGGTGGCATATGGCTATGCAGAGACCGGGGACGATTCGTTTTATCTGAGTTTGGGCACCCAATTTTAAAGTTAACATAGTGCTGTTTTCAGCAGGCGTATTTTAAATCATACACCTACAAAACATATGTTGACTTATGGGAGTTAATTTTAACTTTTGGTTAAAAAGTGATAACATGCCCGCTCGGTCGCACAGGCACCCAGCATTTGCGTTGGCGGCTATCCTTAAATTGCCAGCCTGGTACGCCGAGTTCTATTCCAAGGATGTCTGGCGCAATAGTCGGACCGCAATGATGAGGAAAAAGTCGTGCTTGAAGCCTATCGAAAACACGTCGAAGAACGTGCTGCAGAGGGGATTGCCCCTAAGCCACTGGATGCGGAGCAAACGGCAAGTTTGCTCGAGCTGTTGAAAAATCCGCCTGCCGGTGAAGAAGACACGCTGATTGAGTTGCTGGAAAATCGCATTCCACCGGGTGTTGATGAAGCTGCTTATGTAAAGGCTGGTTTTCTTGCTGCTGTGTCGAGAGGCGAGTGCAGTTCACCTCTGGTGAGTAAAGAGAAAGCGGTTGAGCTCCTCGGCACTATGCAAGGTGGTTACAATATTGAGCCACTTATCTCGCTACTTGATGACGCGTCACTCGCCCCACTGGCGGCAAAAGCACTGTCTCACACCCTTCTCATGTTCGATGCCTTCTATGATGTAGAAGAAAAAGCAAAAGCAGGTAACGAACATGCTAAACAGGTTATAGAGTCTTGGGCAGAAGCTGAATGGTTCCTTTCCAAGCCTAATGTTCCTGAAAAAGTTACCCTGACTGTCTTTAAAGTCACAGGTGAAACCAATACGGATGACTTGTCTCCTGCCCCTGATGCGTGGTCACGCCCTGATATCCCACTACATGCGTTGGCAATGCTAAAAAACGTCCGTGAGGGTATTGAACCAGATCAACCTGGTGTCATTGGTCCAATCAAGCAAATCGAAGCATTGAAAGAAAAAGGCCATCAGTTGGTTTACGTGGGCGATGTTGTGGGTACGGGCTCATCTCGTAAATCTGCAACTAACTCCGTTTTATGGTTCATGGGCGATGACATTCCAAATGTTCCTAACAAGCGTGCAGGCGGGTTCTGTCTGGGCGGCAAAATTGCTCCTATCTTCTTTAATACAATGGAAGACGCTGGTGCCTTGCCAATTGAGCTGGATGTTTCCAAGCTCAACATGGGCGACGTGATTGACGTTTATCCGTTCAAAGGTGAAGTTCGCAGCCATGAAGGCGATGAGCTTCTTTCAACGTTCTCGTTGAAAACGGATGTACTTTATGACGAAGTACGTGCAGGCGGTCGTATACCCCTGATTATCGGTCGTGGTTTGACTGAAAAAGCGCGCAACTCGCTTAATTTACCTGCCTCTGATATTTTCCGTCTGCCTCAGTCAGTGGCTGACACAGGCAAAGGCTTTACGCTTGGCCAGAAGATGGTCGGTAAAGCGTGTGGTGTAGAGGGTATCCGCCCGGGCACTTACTGTGAACCCAAGATGACCACCGTTGGCTCCCAAGATACGACGGGTCCAATGACGCGTGATGAACTGAAAGACCTCGCTTGTCTTGGTTTCTCTGCAGACCTGACTATGCAGTCTTTCTGTCATACTTCAGCGTATCCCAAGCCGGTCGATGTTGTTACTCACCACACATTGCCAGATTTCATCATGAACCGTGGCGGTGTTTCATTGCGTCCGGGTGATGGTGTTATTCACTCATGGCTGAACCGTATGTTGCTGCCGGATACAGTCGGTACAGGTGGTGACTCGCATACGCGTTTCCCACTCGGTATTTCATTCCCTGCAGGCTCTGGTCTGGTCGCGTTTGCAGCGGCGACAGGCGTTATGCCGCTGGATATGCCTGAATCTATTCTGGTTCGCTTCAAAGGCGAGATGCAGCCGGGTATTACATTACGCGATCTGGTTCATGCGATCCCTTATTATGCGATTAAGCAGGGTCTGCTGACCGTTGAGAAAGCTGGTAAAATCAACGCATTCTCTGGCCGTGTTCTGGAAATTGAGGGTGTTGAGCACCTTACGGTTGAACAGGCATTCGAGCTGTCTGATGCATCTGCTGAGCGTTCTGCTGCTGGCTGTACGGTTAAGCTGTCTCAGGAATCAGTTACTGAGTATCTCCAATCGAACATCGTTATGCTCAAGTGGATGATCAGTGAAGGCTATGGTGACCGCCGTACCATCGAACGCCGTATCGCATCCATGGAAGCGTGGATAGCCAATCCTGAACTGATGGAAGCTGATGAAGATGCAGAATATGCAGAAATCATCGAGATTGATCTCGCTGAAATCAACGAGCCTATTCTGTGCGCGCCAAATGACCCAGATGATGCACGTCTGTTGTCAGAGGTCGCGGGTAATAAGGTTGACGAAGTCTTCATCGGTAGTTGTATGACTAACATTGGTCACTTCCGTGCTGCGGGTAAGCTGCTTGATAAAGCGGGCACCGTGTTGTCTACCCGTATGTGGGTTGCTCCGCCAACTAAGATGGACCGTGACCAACTGACAGAAGAAGGTTACTACGGTATTTATGGTCGTGCCGGAGTGCGTATCGAAACACCGGGATGTTCGCTGTGTATGGGTAACCAAGCCCGTGTTGCTGATGGTGCGACAGTACTATCAACATCAACCCGTAACTTCCCTAATCGTCTTGGTACTGGCGCGAATGTTTATCTTTCGTCTGCTGAGTTGGCGGCGGTGGGTGCTATGCTGGGTAAAATCCCGTCTGTTGAGGAGTATCTGGAATACGCCGAGCAGATTAACGCAACAGCTGCCGATACGTATCGCTACCTGAACTTCCACCACATGGATCAGTACACTAATAAGGCTGACGACGTGATTATTCAGGCTGCAGTCTGATCACTTTAGCTTTGTAAATGTAAAAAAGCCCTCTGTCTTCAGAGGGCTTTTTATTTTCACATTTCTTCTGAATATCAACGACAAATTCCCCATAAGTGCAACCTTTGATACGCGGGCAGGACGAAACGGTAGATATACTCAGTGAATAAGTACAATTAATTGATACTCATGTGTCCAATTTTTTCCATATAAAGCAATTGAGCTTGAATCATTGTCATCTTTCAAGACAATGTCTGGTTTTGACTGGTTATACTGAGGAACGCACGTGGATTACGAATTTCGCCGCAATACATTAGATGACAGCTTTCATGCCGAATTATCTATGGGGCATGAAGCGCTGGGGCGTTGGTTGGTTGATGAGTTAGGTACTGATTCAGCCGCCATTTCTAAGCTTCTGAGTGCGGTTGAAGACGTATCGCAGTCTGAGCAAGACTGGAATATGCCCGGTAAAGAGTTCCATCTGACCGTTAACCGGGAGGAAGCCCTCATTCAGGCTAATTCAGTGCTTAATAGTGTAGATTCAGAGCCTGAAAATGACTCAGGGGAAGACCTTCGGGAGTATGACGATGAAAGTATTTCTCTGTGTGGTCTGGAAGATTTCGTTAAACTTGTCACAGCATGGCAAGACTTCATCAAACGCTACGGCCGTTGATTAGCCTACCTGTAAAAACAACACTTATCACCCCTTACCACTCCCTATCTTTGCGCATTGCGTCACTGTGGTGCGCGAATCTACCGCCCATTATTTCTGCTTAACAATAGTGAATTTAATGCACTATTTTGGTGCGCTAATATCTACTTATTTATATTTTATTATTTAAAGTATTGAAAAGTATTAAAAATAAAAATTGGCACACCACTTGATTGTCAGACAAGCAATAGAGAACAGAATGGCTCAAGGAGAGGGGAATGAAAATAATCAATGCGATCATAAAACCATTTAAGTTAGATGATGTTCGCGAAGCACTGTCAGAGGTCGGTGTCGATGGTATGACTGTCTGTGAGGTGAAGGGATTTGGCCGTCAGAAGGGTCATACCGAGCTGTATCGTGGAGCTGAGTACCAAGTTGATTTTTTGCCAAAAGTGAAGCTGGAGATAGCGGTTAACAGTGAAAATGTTGATGAGGTTATTGAAGCGATAACCAAAGCAGCACATACCGGCAAGATCGGCGATGGAAAGATATTTGTATACGACCTTCAGCAGGCACTGCGTATACGAACTGGCGAAATGGACACGGAAGCACTTTAAGGTTGAGGGGGTAAAAATGGATTTAACAACAACAGTCACTGAACTTCGTTACGCACTGGACACCTTTTTCTTCTTGATGTCGGGCGCGTTGGTTATGTGGATGGCGGCAGGTTTCGCTATGCTCGAAGCGGGCCTGGTCCGCTCAAAAAATGCGACAGAAATATTAACAAAAAATATCTGTTTGTATGCCATCGCTTGTACTACGTACCTGCTGGTGGGTTACAACATCATGTACGTTGATAATGCAGAAGCTGGGTGGTTACCTTCGTTTGGTGCATTGATCGGCACTCAGGCCGAAGGCGCCGACCACTCTTTAGAATCTGATTTCTTCTTCCAGGTTGTCTTCGTTGCAACAGCGATGTCAGTTGTTTCTGGCGCGGTAGCAGAAAGGATGAAGCTTTGGTCTTTCCTGATATTTTCTGTTGTGCTGACGGCAGTTATATATCCGGTCGAGGGTTACTGGACTTGGGGCGGCGGTTTCTTATCTGAAATGGGCTTCAGCGACTTTGCGGGCTCTGGAATCGTTCACATGGCTGGTGCAGCTGCGGCATTAGCTGGTGTGCTTTTATTGGGAGCCCGTAAGGGGAAATATGGTAAGAATGGTCAAATTTACCCTATTCCTGGCTCTAACTTGCCACTTGCGACGCTTGGTACTTTTATTCTTTGGTTCGGCTGGTTTGGGTTCAACGGCGGATCACAGCTGATGGTATCTGACTTTGAGAATGCGACAGCAGTAGGTCAAATTTTTCTGAATACTAACGCAGCGGCTGCAGCAGGTGCGATTGCAGCACTGGCATTTTGTAAAATGACGTGGGGTAAAGCTGATCTGACCATGGTGCTTAACGGTGCGCTTGCAGGCTTGGTGGCGATAACGGCAGACCCTCTGTCTCCATCACCACTTGCGGCAGTGCTAGTTGGTGCAGTAAGCGGTGCATTGGTTGTCGTCAGTATTGTCGGTCTTGATAAAGTGAAGATTGATGACCCTGTTGGTGCTATATCTGTTCACGGTGTTTGCGGATTCTTCGGACTGATGGTAGTACCGTTTAGTAATGCTGATGCCAGCTTCGTCACCCAGCTTATCGGTGCGGCGGTTATTTTTGCTTGGGTATTCGGTGCAAGCCTCGCGGTATGGGCTGTCCTCAAAGCAACTGTGGGCATCCGGGTATCTGAAGAAGAAGAGATGGCGGGCATGGATCTTCACGATTGTGGTGTGGATGCATACCCCGAGTTCGTCAGTGTGAAGTAGCATATTCTTGTGGGATTTTGATATGTAAAAATCTCACAAACTGTATTTAAGATGAAATTCTCATCTATGGGTGAGAATTTTTTTGTTGTACTCCCAGCGGTTTGATTCATAAAGTTGCGGTTCTGATTTCACACTGTATACTCAATCCGTATTGATAAAAGTTCTTATTAGCATTAACACCAAGGATTGTGAAGCTATGAAAAAAATAGTACTAAGCACTGCTGTTTTGGCGGGTCTTTTGGGAGCAGGCACTGTGTCTGCAGCTGAAGAAGTAAACGTTTATTCCTACCGCCAACCGTTTCTTATTGAACCTATGTTGAAAGAGTTCACGAAAGAAACGGGTATCAAAGTTAACATTAAATTCGCGAAAAAAGGCTTGGCTGAGAAGCTCAAGCAAGAAGGCGAATACAGCCCTGCTGATGTTATTTTGACTGTAGATATCTCGCGTCTGATGGAGCTGATGAAACTGGATTTGGTTCAACCAGTTGATAGTAAAGTCATCGACAGCAACGTACCTGCTAAATACCGTGACAGCGAAGACCGCTGGGTTGCACTGACACTTCGTTCACGCGTTGTGTATTCATCACGTGATCGCGTTGGAAAGCTGGGCGAGTCTTTCGACTATATGGATCTGGCTAAGTCAAACTGGAAAGGTAAAATTTGTACCCGTTCTGGTAAGCATCCTTACAACGTTTCACTGGTATCAGCCATTCTTGCACACCATGGTGAAGCTGAAACTAAGAAGTGGCTTGAAGGCGTGAAAGCGAACCTTGCTCGTAAGCCACAAGGTAATGACCGTGCTCAGGTTAAAGCAATCTCTGAAGGTCTGTGTGATGTGTCTCTGGGTAACAGCTACTACTTAGGTAAAATGCTGGCAAACAAAGACCAGATTGCATGGGCGAACTCTGTTTATATCAACCAGCCTGGTCAGAAAGCATACGGTACTCACGTCAACATCAGTGGTATGGCGATGGCAAAATATGCTCCGCATAAAGAAAACGCTCAGAAGCTGATGGAGTTCTTAACGTCTAACGCTGCTCAAGAAATGTATTCAGAAGTGAACTACGAAGAGCCTGTTAAACCAGGTGTCAAACGTTCTAAGCTGGTTGCATCTTGGGGTGACTACCGTGCAGACGATCTTCCTCTGGAAACCATTGCTGAAAACCATAGTAAAGCAATGAAACTTCTGGATGAAGTTAAGTTCGACCTGTAATCATATGGGTAGAGAAGGGCGCTATGCGCCCTTTTTGTCTTTTTAATATGCCTGATTAGTGGTAGGCAATGCTCGAAAAAAATAGATTATTAAAGGCCAGTAGCTGGGGAGTTTCCTTGCTGCTGGCTTTGCCCATTCTGGCTATTTTCATTACGTCGTTCGGTCAGACCGACGATCTTTTTAGTCATTTACTCGCCAGCGTAATGGGCACCTACACTTCAAACACGCTCTTGCTAGTGTCCGGCGTCGTAGTACTGTCTTTGTTGATGGGAGTCCCTTCTGCTTGGCTTATGGCATCTTTCCGGGTGCCGGGCGACCGTGTTCTTCAGTGGGCCCTTGTATTACCGCTCGCTATCCCCGGCTACATTGTTGGCTATATATACACTGACTGGTTCGATTTTGCTGGGCCCGTCCAGATTTATCTCCGTGATGTGATGGGCTGGCAAAGCGCTTCAGAGTATTGGTTTCCTGATATTCGGACACTGCCAGGCGCATGCTTTGTACTTGCACTGGTTTTACACCCATATATCTATCTCCTGGCACGTACCGCTTTTATGGAGCAGAGCCGGACAATGACCCATACTGCCCGGCTACTCGGCTGTTCGCCGTTGCACAGTTTTCTTCGGGTCTCATTTCCGCTAGCCAGACCTGCTGTTGCGGTCGGTGCTTCCTTGGTAGCGATGGAAACCTTGGGTGATTTTGGAACCGTTCATTTTTTTGCGGTGAACACTCTTACTACAGCTGTCTATGATACTTGGCTCGGGTACTCCAACCTTAATGCTGCGGCAAAAATTTCTGCCTTCATGCTTTTAGCTATTTTCTTATTGATCAGTGGTGAGCGGTATAGCAGAAGAAAGCAAAAGCTGTTCAGTCAGAGTGCAGCACCTGATCAAGTAGAGAAAGAGATTCTGACTGGATGGAAAAAAGTTGTAGCAGCTGTTTGGTGTTGGGGGCTGTTTATTCTCGCCTTTGCCGCCCCGATGGCTCAGCTTGTGTTTTATGCTGTCGACTATATTTCGGACAGCTCTTTTACCGATTTTGTTCAGTACAGCATTAACAGTGTTTACATTTCCTCTATTGCTGCATGTATTGCATTGTTCATCGCCATTTTGGTTAATATCTATCCCCGCTTCCGGGGTTCGTCCCTAAGTAAAGTGCCCAATAGGATCTCATCACTGGGTTATGCTGTACCCGGCACTGTGCTTGCTATTGGTGTTTTGATCCCGTTGACTAGTGCCGACCACATCGTTAACTTTATTGCAGTTAAGTTTGATATGGGGCGGCCGGGTCTGCTCTTCTCCGGTACTATGTTCGCACTCATCGCGGCCTTTGTGGTTCGTTTCAGTGCTGTGGCCATCGGCAGTGTGGAAAGCAGCCTGTCGAAAATCTCGCCGTCGCTTGATATGGCGGCACGTACTATGGGGTGCAATGCCAGACTCACCTTTAGCCGAGTTCAGTTACCTCTTATTCGAAGAGGGTGTCTCATCGCGGCGCTATTGGTATTTATTGAGTCAATGAAAGAGCTGAATGCATCGCTTCTACTTAGGCCATTTAACTTTGAGACACTGGCGACCTATGTCTTTAATTATGCATCAGATGAGCAGCTTGAATATGCGGGAATGCCTGCCATTCTTCTGGTGCTTGTCGGATTAATTCCATTAATCCTGATCAATCGTTCGTTGGAGCAAACACACAAATGAGTACGGCCTTATCAGTGAAAGCCCTGAGCAGTAAATACAACGGGCAGTCTGTGTTGAAAAACCTCTCTTTTGACGTTGAACGCGGTGATATCGTTTGTTTGCTTGGTGCAAGTGGTTGCGGAAAAACAACGCTTTTGAAGGCAATCTCCGGTCTACTACCTCTTGAATCGGGATCATTGAGTATCAATGGCAGAGTTATCGCCGATGGAAAAACGCAAGTTCCGCCTGAGTCACGCAATATTGGTATGATATTTCAAGACTACGCGCTCTTTCCGCACTTAACCGTAGGGGAGAATGTCGCGTTTGGTCTGCGAGGTCAGGATCAGGGCACAGTGAAAAAACAGATTGAGAAGATGTTATCGCTGGTGCGCCTTGATGGCCTTGAAAAACGTTACCCACACCAATTGTCAGGTGGTCAACAGCAGCGCGTTGCGATTGCACGTGCATTGGCTTGTGAGCCAGATCTTTTGTTACTCGATGAGCCATTTTCTAATATCGATACCCAAGTCAGACATAGCCTGATAAAAGAGATACGTGACATATTCAAATCTCACGGCGTCACCGCGATATTTGTTACCCACAGCCGGGAAGAGGCGTTTGCTTTTGCTGACAAACTGGCAGTGATGAACCACGGCATCATCGAACAGTATGGTTCGGCTGCGACGCTTTATCATCAACCAAGCAGTCGCTTTGTTGCTGATTTTCTCGGTCATGGATCTTATATACCTGTGTCTGTGAACGGCAGTGCCAATATGAAAACGCCTCTGGGTGATTGGCCTCTTGAAAATAAGCCGGAAAGTGGTGATTTATCATGGTTGATTCGACCGCAGAACCTCAAAATCAGCCCTGATGATGATGGCAAAGGAGTGGTCAGTGAAGTTCACTTTATGGGTGATAATTGCCGTTATCTCGTCAACATTAACGGTCAGTCATTGATGGTGTATTCCAGTGAGATATTGGACCATGGCGATAAGGTAAAAGTGGATATCAGGCCACACAAACCTGTGCTTTTCCGTAATGATTGAGTAAAAAAAACCGACGCAATTTGCGTCGGTTTTTTATGTTTATCGGCAGATCATGCTTCCATCAAAACATTGATGTAGGCCTGTGCCTTACTGGTTAATTGCTCTTTATCCGCATGCTGGTTAGCATGGAGGTAAAGCATGTAAATGATACCATTTACCATACTCGCAAGGTCTTCTGGTGTATGCGGGCTGTTTAGCTCGTCACGTGCCATCCCAGCCTGAAATTGCTCTGATAATCTATCGATAAACTTCTGATTACTTTTCGCAAACTGAGGCCAGATATTCTCACGAATCGACGTGCTCCACTCAAACCAGATTTTGAGCCAATCCTGTTCATCGAGAGCTGCGTCAATGACTTCAGCTGTGACGCGGTTAAGTGAGGCGCGAAGAGAGTGGGGCTCCTGAGTAACACTGTTACTTAGAATAGAAGTAAACTCGCGCTCTGCCTCATTAAGGACAGCTTCAACCAGTTCATCCCGTGAGGGAAAGTAGTTAAAAACTGTCGCAACGGAAACGTTTGCTACATCAGCAATATCAGCATGACCTGCTCTCGCAATACCCCTGCGAGCGAAGGCATTTAAAGCACAATTAAGTAGTTGTTCCTTACGTTGCTGTGGGGACAGTCGTGTACGAACTCGTCCATTAGATGTCGTCATTATTATTTCCTGCCAACTTATTAAATGTTTTATGTGACTGTTTTATTAGATTATTTTTATTGCGCAGAAAGTGTACATTAGCAACCAGTTGCATTACAACGCTACTACAGATGATCCACGCCGAAAAAACAGTAATTAGTAGTTATAGGAACATCGCCCAGCGGGTGCTAGAATGTGCGACCTTGAATTAACAGGTTGCTATGGCGGTGCTCCGTCGGGGTTTAATATGAAACATACCGTAGAAGTCTTAATTTCGGAACAGGAAGTACAGGAGAGAATTCAGCAGTTAGGGGCTGAGATCACAAAATGCTATGAGGGATCAGAAGATCTTGTCATGGTGGGTTTGCTGAGGGGCTCATTTGTCTTCATGGCTGACCTCGCCCGTGTCATTGATATCCCACATTCTGTCGATTTCATGACGGCTTCGAGCTATGGAAATGCGATGGAAAGCACCCGTGACGTGCGCATTCTTAAAGACCTGGATGACGATATCAAGGGTAAAGATATTTTGCTGGTTGAAGACATCATTGATACCGGTAATACGCTGAGCAAAGTTTGCGAGATTTTAGAGTTACGTGAACCTAAATCAATACGTATCTGTACACTCCTCGATAAGCCTGAGCGCCGTGAAGTCGAAGTGAATGTTGATTGGTATGGCTTCCGTATCCCTGACGAATTTGTAGTGGGTGTGGGTATTGATTACGCCCAGAAGTACCGCCACCTGCCGTTTATTGGCAAAGTTGTTCCTTTGGAAGACTAAGTACCAAGATAAACGAAAAAAAGCGGTCATATGACCGCTTTTTAATTGTTAGTGACTAGCCAAAATTACAATTCACCCGCCATCCAAGCTTATTCGGCTTTTCCTGTCAGCGTTGCAATGCTAGACGTGTAGTTATCTTCAAGACTTTGCTTATCTGTCGCTGTCACACCTAAATCACGCAGAATGCCGTCGTTGAGGTCATAGAACCAGCCATGTAATTTTACTTCCTGACCACGCTCCCACGCTGAACGGAGAATAGTTGAATTGCCGAGGTTATAGACCTGCTCCGCGACGTTGATCTCGCATAACAGGTTGGCTTGCTCATTTTCCGGCTTGGTTTCCAGAAAATCTATGTGTTTTAAATACAAATCACGAATGTGTAAAAGCCAGTTATTGATCAGCCCAAGCTGAGGGTTATCAATCGCAGCCTTAACACCACCACAGCCATAGTGGCCGCAGACAATCACATGTTTTACTTTGAGTACATCAACCGCGTACTGGATCACTGACAAGCAGTTAAGATCAGTGTGGATCACTTGGTTGGCAACATTTCTGTGAACGAACAGTTCGCCAGAGTCGAGACCAGTCAGGCGCTCTGCTGGGACTCGGCTGTCTGCACAGCCGATCCAAAGGTATTCCGGATGTTGCTCCTTGGCAAGCTCCGCGAAGTAAGCCGGATCATTATCCTTAATTGATTTTGACCATTCGAGGTTGTTAGCAAATAACTGCTTAATTTGTGCCATAACGGTTACCTATTTACATTTTTGGCCTTACTATACAGTACTTTTGGTCGGAACATGTCCGAGACTTTTTGCTAATAGTAAGTAAATATTTTAATTCCATGTATGCATTAGAGATAGATAACTTAATTAAGGTTTACGGCACAGAAGTAAAGGCATTAAAAGGGATCAGCCTCACTGTATCTGAGGGAGATTTCTATGCGTTACTTGGTCCGAACGGTGCTGGTAAATCAACAACCATCGGCATTATTTGCTCTTTAGTAAATAAAACATCCGGCTCTGTAAAAGTATTTGGTCACTGCTTGGATGCCAATCTGGTCAAGGCAAAGCGGCAGATAGGTCTGGTCCCTCAGGAGTTTAACTTCAACCAGTTCGAGACAGTCGAGCAGGTTGTAACTAATCAGGCTGGTTTTTATGGGGTAGAGCGCCATGTTGCCAAAGAAAGAGCAAAGAAGTATCTGATTCAGCTTGATCTGTGGGATAAACGAAAGGAACGTTCACGTAACCTCTCGGGAGGGATGAAGCGTCGTCTTATGATTGCCCGTGCCCTTATGCACGAACCCAAGCTCTTGATTCTGGACGAGCCAACGGCGGGGGTTGATATTGAGTTGCGACGCTCTATGTGGGGCTTTTTAGAAAACCTAAACAAGCAGGGTATCACCATCATCCTAACCACCCATTACCTTGAGGAGGCTGAGATGCTATGCCGCAATATCGGTATTATCAGCCGGGGTGAACTTATCGAGAATACCTCGATGAAAAAGTTGCTTAACAAATTGGATTTGGAGACGTTTATTTTCGACCTCACCGCGGGCAGTAAGGTGGAATACCTTCATGGTGTCAGTTGGCAACAGTGCGACGACCATACTCTGGAAGTTGAGGTACATAAAGACATCGGCCTGAATCAGGTATTTGAGCAGTTGTCCGCTCAAGGTATTCAGGTATTGTCGATGCGCAATAAGGCGAACCGTCTGGAAGAGCTTTTTGTCAGTTTAGTCGGCGAAAGTATGGAGACGTCAGATGAATAAATTGTACTGGGTCGCGCTCAAAAGTCTGTTGGCGAAGGAAATTAACCGGTTTACCCGCATCTGGATTCAGACACTTATTCCACCCGTTGTGACCATGAGCCTGTATTTTGTGATTTTCGGTAATCTGATTGGCAGTCGGATCGGTGAGATGGATGGCTTTAGCTACATGACCTACATAGTACCGGGACTGATCATGATGTCGGTGATCACCAACTCTTATTCCAATGTTGCCTCATCGTTTTTCAGTGCAAAGTATCAGCGTAATTTAGAGGAGTTGATAGTCGCTCCTGTTCCTAACTACATTATTATTGCGGGATATGTCGGCGGCGGTGTAGGGCGGGGACTTGCTGTGGGTTTTCTGGTTACCCTCATCTCTCTTTTCTTCGTTGATTTGAGTATTGCTCACGCGGGAATTATTGTTGCGACGGTCTTTTTGACCTCAGTGTTGTTTTCTTTGGGCGGGCTAATTAATGCTGTCTTTGCCAAGGGCTTTGATGATGTCACCATCATACCAACCTTTGTTTTGACGCCACTGACCTATCTCGGAGGGGTCTTTTACTCGCTTTCCTTACTACCTGAGTTTTGGCAGGGCATATCGAAACTTAATCCAGTGGTTTATATGGTCAATGCGTTTCGTTATGGTTTTCTCGGCGTTTCTGATGTCAGTATTGTGACGTCTTTTGGGGTGTTACTGGCATTCATTATTGGGCTTTATACCATTGCCTGGTATTTAATTAGTCGTGGTATTGGGTTAAAAACCTGACGAATAGCTTATCGTAACAAAAAAACGCCAGCAATTTAGCTGGCGTTTTTTCTATTAAAGAGGTCAATCCTCTTTACTACTTGTTTCTTGTGTCGACGCAGGTGTCATGTCCACCACGAGGTTATCGATGAGTCGAACCTGACCAAGGAAGGCAGCCGCCAGAATAACCAGTTGATTGGTGTCATCATTTGGCGCGTGTAACGAAGCAGCATCACGGATAAAGATCTCGTCCGGTTCAAGTCCAGCGGCTCTGAGCTGGTCATGAGCATCGAGCACCAAATCGTTAAAGTCAGTCCTTCCGCCGCGCAGTTGGCTGCTGATCCAGCGTAAGGTTTTTGCCAAAACAGGCGCACGTTGACGCTCATCAACAGTCAGTCGACTGTTTCTCGAACTCATTGCAAGCCCATCCATCTCACGGACAGTAGGCAGACCAATGATGTCAATGGGCAGTGCCAGATCGTCAGTCATCTTGCGTATTAATGCCAGTTGCTGAAAATCTTTTTCGCCAAAGCAGGCTACATCTGGCTGAACGATATTGAACAGCTTGGTGACAACGGTCGATACTCCACGGAAGTGCCCGGGCGAGATTGTCCTTCAAGAATCGATGACAAGCCAGGTACATCAACAGACGTATGTTGTTCCAGTCCCTCAGGGTACATAATGTCTGGTGTTGGCGTGAAAACCAGCTCAACCCCCTCACTATTTAATAGTGAGGTATCTTCATCAAGTGTGCGTGGGTAATTGTTCAGGTCATCCACTTTTTCAAACTGCAAAGGATTGACGAAGATGCTGACAATAACATGATCAGCCAGTTCTCTGGCTTTGCGTACCAGTGCCATGTGACCGTCGTGCAGGTGGCCCATGGTGGGTACGAAGGCAACCTTCTTGCCCTCACGTCGCCATTTGGCGACCTGTTCTCTGATCGGGGAGATCTCGGCGACAACTTGCATACAGCAACGAATCCTTAATTAAAAGTGTGGTCAGGAGAGGGAAACTCACCACTTTCCACTTCCGCAATATAACGTGAGACAGCTTCGCGCATATCACCCGCTACTGCGAGATAGTTTTTCGAGAAACGCGGCATGTAGTTGGCTGAAATGCCGAACATATCGTGCATGACCAGAATCTGTCCGTCTGTGACATTCCCTGCGCCGATACCGATCACGGGAATACTGACCGACTTGGTGATTTGTTCAGCCAGTGCAACAGGAACGCACTCAAGGACAATGACTTGTGCCCCTGCTTTTTCCAGTGCCAGCGCGTCCGCAACCATTTTTTCAGCAGCAGCCTGATCACGGCCCTGAACTTTAAACCCACCAAATACATTGACTGATTGAGGGGTTAAACCGAGGTGAGCACAGACAGGCACCGCGCGTTCAGTCAGCATTTTTACGCTATCGACTAACCAGTCTCCACCTTCAAGCTTCACCATGTTTGCCCCAGCGCTCATTAGCTTAGCGGCATTTTGACATGCTTGCTCGGGGGTGGCGTAACTCATAAATGGCATATCTGCCATTAGGAAGCTATTGGGGCTGCCGGCTCTGACACTGCGGGTGTGATAGGCAATCTCGTCAATGGTGACGGACAGTGTGTCGTTTTTACCCTGCAGCACCATCCCGAGGGAATCGCCAACCAGTAAAACCGGCATTTGTTGCTGTTCGAAAAGTTGCGCAAAACTTGCATCATAGGCTGTGACCGACGCAAACTTACGCCCTTCCTGCTTCCATGCAATTAAGGTGTTAATTGTTACTTTTTTCATTTTCTCTCCCTACCCCTGCTTACACGTTATTCAGGTGATCAGCAAATGACTGTCAACCCATTTTTGTCTGTCGCTTCCACCCATTGGCGGAGTGCGCTGCCGTCTGGCAGGTGTAAGTCAGGTGCAATTTCGGCGAGTGGATAAAGAACGAATTCTCGTTCTTTCATCCCGTAGTGTGGAATCGTTAATCTGGCGTCTTCGACTTTTTCAGCCCCGTAGAGCAGGATATCCAGATCCAGCGTACGGGGTCCCCAGCGTTCCGCTTTTCTCTCCCGGCCAAACTCCAGTTCTATGGACTGGGTATGGTCGAGTAAATTGTGAGGCGACAAAGTGGTATCTATGGATACCACGGCATTCACATAATCAGGTTGATCGGATGGACCCATAGGCTTACTGCTATACAGTGATGAAGCAGCTACCCATTTTGTCTTCGGCAACGATTTCAGGGCTTCAATGGCGTCTTTGGCTTTTTTAATCGGATCGCCAAGGTTACTGCCTATGGCGATATACACCCTGTTCATGTTTCTTTATTCGCCTGCGGCTTGCGGCGTCTGCTCGGATTGCGACGACGACGGGGCTTTTTCTTATTCCCGGTCGCTTTGTTTAGATCCTGCAGCATGGTCTTTTTGTTGTCATTACCCGCGCTTTGGAAATCGCGCCACCATGTTGCAAGCTCTGCAATCTGCCCACCTTCAATTTCTCCACGCATTTCGAGGAAATCGTAAGCGGCGCGGAATTTGGGCTGCTCAAGCAGTTTAAATGCTCTATTGCCCGTTCGACGGCTGAGACGAAGCTGCAGTAGCCATATATCACGGATCATCGCGGTGAAGCGGCGTGGAATGGCCAGTGTCTTGACCTGCTCATCAATGATGTCATTTGACGCAACCATGAAGGCGTCGTAGTAACTCAGACCACTTTCGAACGATATTTCTTCCGTGCGAATGGTGACCGGGTACCACAACATCGCTGCAAACAGGAATGCAGGATTAATGCGTTGACCTGAACCGATGCGGCGATCAGTTGAACGCAGGACAATTTCCAGCATTTGTTCGGTCTTACTGCTCATGTCCTCGGTAAAATGTTCATCGAGGATAGGGAACAAGGGTTCGAATAAATCCAGTTCGCGGAGCAATAAGTAAGTATCCAGTCCCTGACCGGATTGCAGCAGTTTGAGGCTTTCCTCAAACAGGCGAGCAGATGGAATGTCTTTCAACAAATGGGCAAGATGCGGGATAGGCGCTTCAGTTTCCTCGCTGATCGACATATCAAGTTTGGCAGCAAAGCGAACCGCACGTAGCATGCGCACTGGGTCTTCCCTGTAACGGGTTTCCGGATCGCCAATCAGTCTGATAACTCTGTCATTGAGATCGGCGATACCGCCAGCATAATCACGGACAGAAAAATCGGCGATGTTGTAATACAGTGCATTCACGGTGAAATCACGACGCTGAGCGTCTTCTTCTATGCTGCCGTAGACGTTGTCACGAAGCAGCATACCGTCACTGGACTGAGATGCAGTGTTCTTTCCTGCATCAGACATATGATGGCCGCGGAACGTTGCTACCTCAATAATTTCGCGTCCAAACAGAATGTGAGCCAGACGAAAGCGACGACCGATAAGACGACAGTTGCGGAAGAGCTTTCTGACTTCTTCCGGTGTTGCATTGGTAGCAATATCGAAGTCTTTGGGCTCAGTATCCAATAGCAGGTCGCGAACACCGCCACCAACGAGGTAGGCGTCAAAGCCGTTCTTATTCAAACGATAGAGCACTTTCAGCGCATTTTCGCTGATATCTTTTCGTGATATACCGTGCTCATCGCGAGGGATCACCAAAGGTGCAAGCTCACTGAAATTGTGCTCATTGTCTTTCAGATTTAGAACCTTGCGGCAAAAGCTGGTAACTCGATTAAAGATAACTCACCTCGTTTTAACAGGTCAGGCAATAAAATGACGGCATATAGTACATCAATAGACCACATTTTAGAATGCCGTGATCACTTCAGTTTCGGCTGGCAAACGCATAGGTTGCCAGTTGGTAACGGCCCACTCCAGCAGCTCCGATACCGATGCACCTGACAGCTCGACAGGGACGGGCAACTCTAGAAACGCTAATGCCGCTTCAAGTGCTGGTCCGGGGTGACGATTGTCGATAGCAGGTGCATGATTTTGCTTTGACAGTTTGTGACCTTTGCTATTCAACGCTAAGGGTAAATGAAGGTAACTGACAGGCGCTGCGCCGAGCTTGTGATAAAGAGCGCGCTGTCTGCCTGTTGGCTCAATCATGTCTGCCCCGCGCACAACCTCAGTGACTCCCTGATAAATATCGTCGAGCACCACGGCAAGGTTGTATGCAAAAAGTCCATCCCGGCGTTTAATAATGAAATCTTCTGCCGCCATTGCTTTATCAAGCGTAATGTCACCGTGCCTTAGATCGGAAAAAGTGGTGACAGGGGAATCTATCATTAATCGCACACCTGAACCGTCAGGCCCTAAAACGCGATGACGGCAGGTTCCCCGGTAAATGCCCCCGCTGTCTTTTATCTGTCGTCGCGTGCATTGGCAATAATAAGCTTCGCCAGATAACAGCCATTGGTCAATTTGATGCTGATATGCCTCAGTGCGGTTACTTTGATACAAGACGTCGCGATCCCATTGAAGTTGATAGGCTTCAAGGGTACGCAAAATGGCACTGGCAGAACCTGCCACTTCCCGGGGTGGGTCGATGTCTTCAATACGAACCAGCCATTGGCCACCATTTGCCCGTGCCTGCAAAAAACTCCCTAATGCAGCGATCAGGGAACCAAAATGCAGTGGTCCGGAAGGCGAGGGCGCAAAACGCCCGATATATTTCTGATTCATAGCTCTTTAACAGGAAAAGGGAGCCAACAGCTCCCTTTTCTCATTCGCACGCGATAAAAAACAGGGGGCTTAACCCGCCATTTGTTTTTCTTTGATTTCAGCCAGTGTTTTGCAGTCGATACATAGATCGGCTGTCGGACGGGCTTCCAGTCGGCGAACGCCAATTTCTACACCACACGAGTCGCAGAAACCGAAGTCATCGTCTTCGAGTCGTTGAAGCGTTTTATCAATTTTCTTGATTAGCTTACGCTCGCGGTCACGGTTACGTAACTCAAGGCTGAACTCTTCTTCCTGCGCTGCACGGTCAACAGGGTCAGGAAAATTTGCCGCTTCATCCTGCATGTGATGAACGGTTCTGTCTACTTCTTCCCTGAGCTGATTACGCCATGCTTGGAGGATCTTACGGAAATGATCGACTTGGTCATCGTTCATGTATTCCTCGCCCGCCTTTTCCTGATAGGGCTCTAACCCGGCAATTGCCAGGATGCCCAGCGATTTTTTTACTTTGCTTTCTGGCATTCAGCGTTCTCCTAAATACACCTTGACCTACTCGGTCAAAAGAGGGCGGTATCTATAGCAGAAAGCCCATGGGTAGGCAATCTTTGTTTTATGCTTATCAGATCCAATGTGAACATAATTGCAATTTTCTCAAATATGAGAGAATGGAAGTTCAAATTTTATGCTCAATTCACTGGGCGAAAGCGTTGCTTTACAGCAGATAATCTCAATACCCATTTGCTCTGCCTCTATAAGCAACTGATTATAGACCGCATCTATATGTTTTGCCGCAGAAACCCGATTAATACCAGAATGAAGTACTGCAAAAAATAGTACAGCACGTTGGCCATCTGCAGCGATAGCAGCAAGCTCGCGCAGGTGTTTCTGGCCTCGGGTTGTCACTGAATCTGGGAAGTATCCCTGATCTTCATGCTCCAGAAGCGTGACACTTTTTACCTCAATATAGCAGTCTTTACGGCCTTCAGATTGCAACAAGATGTCTATACGGCTATTTTCCAGCCCATAGCTGACTTCTGTACGTAATTCTGTGTATCCGTCCAGACTAGGAACGCGGCCCATTTTTATGGCCTCAATCACTAACTGGTTAGCCCTTGCTGTATTAACGCAAATCATATGACCCGTGCGGGTCTCGGTGAGTTCCCAGCTGTTGGCATATTTTCTTTTTTTGTTATCTGACGTGGAAAACCACACCGTATCGCCAGGCTCAGCGCACCCTGTCATTGCACCTGTATTGGCGCAATGGATTGTTCGGATGCTATTGTCCGGGAGTTGTATATCTGCAAGAAAGCGTTTGTAGCGGCGTAACAGAGTGGCCGATTCAAGCGGTGGATCAAAATTCACCTGTATGTCCTTCGTTCAATGGCCAGTGCTGAAGGCACTGGTAACGCGCACCTTTTTGTTCAGGGTCGGGTTCAGAAACAAATAATCCGAATCGCCTGAAGGTCAAAGATAGCGGAGTAAGTGGCACAAGCTGCGGCACAGTAGCATTGCGCAGCAGAGTGATGTGCGGAATATACTCTTGATCGAAATCTTTTCCAGTAATTGATGAACTTAGGCTCTGTAATGTTCTGGCCAGTGATGACAGGCCATCTGGTACAGGGTCCAGTCCCAGCCAAATTGCGCCGGATCGGTTAAAAAAGCCGAGCTCACCAGTATTGGTTTCGATGATCCCTGCTTTAATATGGTTTGCCTGCTTACGCAGCCGGCTGGTGTGCTGTGCAGTGACGTTGCCAAGAAACGCAAGCGTCAGGTGGAGATTGTTATCTTGTACCGGCTTTCCTGCCTCTGATAACTGGGCTTTCAGTGCAACAATTTGCTTTCTGGCAGCGAGGTTTTGCTTCTCTGCCAAATCCAGTGCAAAGAATAATCTTGGCATGCTCTGCCCCATTCCCTTGTGATTTTGTTTAAACTGTTAGCCGTTAAGTTTTACACAAAGGCGCTGGATTTGTCACAACTGCCCATAGAAACCGTGTTGGATGATCTCTTTCAGGGATTGATAAAAAGAGACAGGCTCATTGTTAAGGCACCTCCGGGTGCAGGTAAGTCAACCCGACTGCCACTTGCTCTCCTGCAACATTCAATTGTCGATGGAAAAATCCTCATTCTTGAGCCAAGAAGATTGGCTGCGAGAAATATCGCTCGCTTTCTGGCCAGTGAACTAAAACAGTCAGTGGGTGACACCGTTGGACTGCGGGTCCGCGGTGAGAGCAAAGTCAGCGCCGCTACCCGTCTTGAAGTGGTTACCGAGGGAGTGCTGACCCGGATGATTCAGGATGATCCCGAACTGACGGGGATTGATCTGGTCATTTTTGATGAATTTCACGAACGCAGCTTACAGGCAGATCTGGCATTGGCCTTGACACTGGATGTTCAGCAGGGGTTGAGGGATGACCTGAAAATTCTGGTGATGTCAGCCACCTTGGATGATGACGCTCTGGTCAATCTGTTGCCAGATGCACAGGTGGTAAGCTCAGAAGGCAGATGCTATCCCATAGATGTGGGCTATAAAACAGTTACCCGTCAATATGGTTACGAGTCGCGGGTTGCAAATGAAATTCGTCAACTTATGCAGCAACAACCTGGTTCTGTTCTGGTCTTTCTGCCGGGTGTCGGCGAAATAAAACGGACTGCAGAAGCATTGGAAAATACGTTGCCCGGGGACGTCATTGTCTGTCCTCTTTTTGGTCAGTTGTCTGTTGCCGAGCAACAAAAAGCGATTGCCCCGCCACAGGATGGTGCACGAAAGGTGGTATTGGCGACCAATATCGCTGAAACCAGCTTGACCATTGAAGGGATAAGAGTTGTGGTCGATAGTGGACTTGAGCGGGTTGCCAGATTCAACCGTAAAACGGGTGTTACCCGTCTGGAGACTGTTCAGATCGCCAAATCATCTGCTATTCAACGTGCTGGACGTGCAGGAAGGCTGGAGCCGGGGTACTGTCTTCGCTTATATGGAGAAGAGACATTTCAGCGCATGCGCACAGTCCCCGAGCCAGAGATCACGACCAGTGATCTTACATATCTAGTGACTGAGCTTACACAATGGGGTTGTGAACCTGAGGCACTATCCTGGCTAGATATGCCCCCTGCACTTCATTGGAAACAGGCCAAAGAACTGCTCTTTCAGCTGGGTTTACTCAATGATGATGGAATGACACCGCTTGGTCGTTGCGCGCAAGTGTTTGGCACTGAACCGAGATTATCTGCTATGTTGGCGTTTGCCGACTCCCTCGATGAACAGGCAAAATTGACTGCCTGCTGGCTGGCTGCGTGGGCGGAGGAGCCTCCGCGAGGAATAAGAGAACCGAGTCTTTCCGCTCATCTTCTCGCGTTAATCAACAAAAAAGGCCCTCAATATCAGAGAGCCAAGCATTTTGCCCGCAGACTCAATATCACGCTCCGCGCTACATTGGACCATGATTGGCTTCCTGTCCTTGCGGCGTATGCTTGGCCCGACAGAGTGGCGATGGCCCGTGGCAACGACGGACGATATTTGTTGAGTAACGGACATGGCGCTGAGTTGGAACCTGATCATCCTATGAGTGGTCTTCCACATCTTGTGGCGGTAGATTTAATGACAGTCGGTCAGGGAAACAGTCGAATTTTTGTTGCTTGTGCCCTTGATATTGATGTCCTTCAGCGACATATTCCTGCTTTGTTTGACCAGTTTGAATGGGTTGACTGGGACGACGACAAGGGCAGAGTGATTGCTGAGCGGCAGACCCGATTGGGAAAACTGGTGATTGAACGTTACCCTATTGACGCACCAGAGCAGGGCAGAATCACGGAAGCACTGCTCACGGCATTGCGACGTAAAGGGTTAGACGCACTCAATTGGGGCGACAAAGCAGAGAGTTTACTTTTGCGCTCGCGCTGTGCGTGTGAGTGGCAAGTACCGGTTTCTCTGCCTGCACTTGGCAGCGAAGCAATGCTTGAAACGCTTGAGGAATGGCTGGCTCCTTTTATGGTGGGTATGACGCGCTGGGCGGAACTAAGTAAACTCGACCTGTATCCGGCATTAGAGGCATATCTTGGCTGGGAGACGGTGAAAGACATTAATTGTCTGTTGCCGGAGCATTATGAGGTTCCGACTGGTTCGCGTTACCGTATCCGATATCAGCTTGGTCATAAACCTGTGTTGGCTGTCCGTATGCAGGAAGTCTTTGGTGAGGCACAGTCGCCAGTTATCTGCGATGGTAACATCACGCTGGTTCTCGAGCTGTTGAGTCCAGCTCAGCGACCCTTGCAGATCACTCAAGACCTGGCAGGGTTTTGGCAAGGTGCCTACCGCGAAGTACAGAAAGAAATGAAAGGGCGTTACCCGAAGCACGTGTGGCCGGATGATCCGGCAAATCATGTTGCTACTAATAAAACGAAAAGACATTTTAAGTCGCATTAAATGGTCATAAAAATTAAAAACGCAGCCACGGAAAAGCCAAAGCAGGGGAAAACAAAAACCCCGGCAAAAAAGAAGTCATCGACTACCCGTAAATCGCCTGCAAAAAAATCATCGAACAAAAAAAATAACCAGCAGAAAAAAAACTGGTTTAGGTGGACTGCCGTTCTGGGTCTCAAGCTTGGGCTTTGTTGTGTGGCGGTAATGGCATTGTTTGGGATTTATCTCGACAGTAAAATCCAGAGCAGGTTTGAAGGACAAATCTGGTCTCTGCCCGCTGTGGTTTACGGGCGGGTTTTGCACCTTGAACCCGGTGATAATCAGGATATTCAGGGCCTGAAACAGGAACTTGAATTATTAAATTATCAACGTGTCAGACAGCCGGAAAAAGCCGGCCAGTATGCAGCCTCTTCCACCAAAATTGAGATCATTCGTCGTCCCTTTGAGTTTGAGGATGGCTCAGATCCCTCTCGTCATGTGATGATCAGCTTTGATCAGCAGGGTGTGAAAAAACTTAAAGATATGGACAGTGGCAAGCAACTTGGTTTCCTCAACATTGAGCCCCGGTTGCTGGGAATGATGAATCCCCGGGGCGATGAGCAACGTCTGTTTGTTCCCCGTGAAGGGTTTCCAGAGTATCTGGTTGATGCACTGCTCACGACAGAAGACAGGGATTTTTATCACCATGGCGGTGTATCGCCGATTGCCATTGCCCGGGCTTTTGTAGCAAACCTTCGTTCAGGGCGAACCGTGCAGGGCGGATCGACCTTAACACAGCAACTGGCCAAAAATATCTTCCTGACCAGGGAGCGCTCTCTATGGCGAAAGGTTCAGGAAGCCTACATGGCTGTGATCCTCGATTATCGCTACAGCAAAGACAAAATACTGGAAACTTATCTCAATGAAGTGTACCTCGGGCAGGCGGCAGGAAATGCTGTGCATGGATTCCCATTGGGTGCCCGGTTGTATTTTGGCAGACCAATTAATGAGCTGAGTCTGGACCAACTGGCCATGCTGGTGGGCATGGTGAAAGGCCCCTCTTATTACAATCCGAGGCGTTATCCGGAGCGTGCCAGACAGCGCCGGGATCTGGTGTTGAGGCTGATGATGGAACAAAACCTGATCTCAGGCGCGCAATATGAGCAGGCTGCATCGCGCAAACTCGGGATCGAGAAAGATGTTGGACTGACCCAGAGGCAGCCTGCATATTTTGAGCTTCTCCGGCAGGAAATCAAAGAGAGAGTCGGCGGGCAGTTCACTCCGGGGACCGGGTTACGGGTATTTACAACCTTGGATCCGTTATCGCAGCAGTTGATTGAGAAAGCAGTAGTCGACACTGTGGGTAGCCTCAAAAAGAGAGCAGGAAAAAAACTTGAGGCTGCAGCTGTCATTGCAGACAGAAGCTCTGGGGAGATCCGGGCCGTCGTCGGCGGAAGTCGACCGGGTTATGCCGGTTTCAACCGAGCATTAAATGGAAGCCGACAAATCGGATCGCTCGCCAAACCGCCAATTTATCTGGCTGCTCTCTCACAGCCAGACAAATATAACCTGATGTCGCCGTTGGATGATAATCCACTGAGCCTCAACAGCAACGGTACTCAGTGGCAACCGCGAAACTATGATCGTAAATACCGAGGACAGGTCCCTCTGATCACCGCGCTGGAAAAATCTTACAACATTCCGACGGTGAATCTGGGGCTGGATCTGGGCCTTAACAATGTGGTTGATACCATGGCAGATTTGGGTATTGATCCTGACCAGATCACCCGGGTGCCCTCTCTGCTTTTAGGAGCGTTTACCTTGACGCCGATGGAAGTCACTCAAATGTATCAAACGCTTGCCAGTGGCGGCCGCAAAGCCTCATTGACTGCACTGCGTTCTGTGGTGACACAACAGGGCGATGTTCTCTACAGGCAATGGCCTAAGTCATCGCAGGTTGTCCCCGCGCAGGCAAGTTGGCTGACCTTGTTCGCAATGAAAAAGGTGGTGGCGTCAGGCACTGCGAGACGATTGAATCACGAGTTCAGTTGGGCATCCTTGGCAGGAAAAACAGGGACTACGGACAATAACAGAGACAGTTGGTATGTGGGTATTGATGGCCGCGAGGTTGTCACTGTCTGGTTGGGGCGTGACGATAACAAGCCGACAGGACTGACTGGCTCCAGCGGTGCCTTGCCCGTCTATCAGAATTATATAAAACGACGTCAGCCACAGCCATTATTGCTGCCTTGGCCGAGTCAGCTCACATCAGTGTCTTATCACAGGCAGGCAACCAGCTTTGTGCCGGATTGTAAGAGTAAAACCACACTGCCAGTCTGGGACCGCGATGGTAAATGGAAAAGTTACTGCCAGGGAGGCCCTGTAGGGTGGCTGGAAAGGTTGTTTAACGGATAAGTTACTATCCGGCAAAGAGTAAACGACTGATAAGCCTCGCACTGTGTGCGGGGCTTTTTTACTTTTATTCAACCCCAGAAACAACAAAGCCCCAGCATGAGCTGAGGCTATGTTGTGATATATGGTGCCCGGAGGCGGAATCGAACCACCGACACGAGGATTTTCAATCCTCTGCTCTACCAACTGAGCTATCCGGGCAACGGAGGGCTATTAGACGCTACCTAAAAACGTAAGTCAAAGACTTTTCCGTTGCGTCCTGCTCATCCGCTGTTTTTTTCACTGATTAGTTTGTTTTTACTTCAGGTCGGGTGAGGAAGAGCCAACCCGATTCCGCAACACGGTGATTTGAAACCCGCAATCGGGCCGTTTTCTTGACGTTAAAAAAGTAACAAATATTCATCTCACCAAAAAAGAAACATTTTGCTCACAATTGCTACACTTTACTGAAGTGTGAGGTTGACATTCCTTTTTAAAAAAACCTTGGGAATTTTCAAAATGAGCGTGTCTTTGGGGGAACAGGTAGACATTTCACAAGTGTTGACCTTGAAAGAAGCCTTTCTTAACGAACTCGGTGAAGCGGGAAATGCTTTGTCTGTGCAAGGCGGCGAGGTAGTACGGGTCGATACATCCGGCTTACAACTGCTACTGGCAGTAAAGCGTCATTGCGAAAAAAATAACATCGAATGGACATGGGAATCAGTGTCTGACGAACTGGCTCATGCGGCTGGGGTCATTGGGTTAACAGAGCAGTTAGCGTTTAACGGCTTTCAATAGTGATTATTTTTTCAGGGTGAGAGTATGCGAAAAATATTAGCGGCGGATGACTCAGTCTCCATCCGTCAGATGGTCAGTCATACGTTAAAAGAAGCTGGATACCAGGTAGAAACGGCTAACGACGGGGCTGATGCGTTGAACAAAGCTAAACTGGCGCAGTACGACGTGATCATTTCAGATGTCAATATGCCGAATATGAGCGGCCTCGAGTTTGTTAAAGAGGTACGCACAGTGCCGCAATACAAATTCACACCCATTTTAATGCTGACGACAGAATCCTCAGTCGAGAAAAAGTCGATGGGTAAAGCGGCTGGCGCAACTGGTTGGATTGTGAAGCCATTTAACCCGGAAACGCTTCTGAAAACCCTGCAACGAGTCCTCTAAACACCTGCGAAATAGGAGTTATTCATGGCTTTGGATATGGATCAGCTACGCAAGATTTTTTACCAGGAGTGCCGGGAGAATCTTGAAATATTGGAGCAGGAGTTACTGTCGCTGGACCCAGACTCTGAACTGGACCCCGAAGCAATCAATTCTATTTTCCGAGCAGCCCATTCTATCAAAGGTGGTGGTGCAACGTTTAATTGCAATGAGATCAGTGTGTTTACCCATGATATGGAAACGCTTCTTGATGAGGCAAGAGAGGGTAAACGTCATCTTGATCACTACACAATAGATTTATTGCTCAAAGGCGGTGACTGTATCAATGGCATGTTGGTCGCCTACGAGACGGATACTGATTTTGACCATGAACTCAGTGCATCCCTCACCCGGCTGTTTGAAGAGTTGCTTGAGGGTGAATCGCATTCAAACACTACGGGGTCGGTTGTATCCAAAGGCGCTGACGTTGAAAGTGACGAAAAAAATGAGGTGTCGGTCGATGCTGGAGAATCTGATAACGCTGACTGGGTAGTGGTATTCAAACCATTCAAAGACATGTTTTTTACTGGTAACGATCCCGTCCGTATCCTCCGTGAGTTTTTTGATTTGGGTGCTGACTGCAACATCGAATGTTTGATGGATGATCTCGTCGAACTGGATGAGCTTGAGCCAGAAATGTCATACCTGACATGGCGCATAACGATTGATGGGGTTATCGATGAGGCGAGTATTCACGAGATATTTGAGTGGGTGGAAGATGAGTGTGACTTGACCATCTCTCGGTCAGGTGAAGTGATAAGTAACACAGGCGATCAGGAGTTAGATGTTATGCCTGAAAATCATCAACAGGAAGCCGTTCCGGACAGCAAGGCTGCCGTCGATAGAGAGCCTCAGCCAGAGGCGAAACAAGAAGCAACAGAACCGACTGCAGACGGTAAACGTGCCAAAGCACCCATCGCAAAAACTGATGCGGTATCGTCGATTCGGGTTGAAATCGACAAAGTCGATAACCTGATAAACCTTGTCGGGCAGCTTGTTATCACGCAATCCATGCTGACTGAGCTCGGTCAAAACTTCAACGAAGAAAAGGTTGAACGTTTGCAGCTCGGCCTCGAGCAGCTTCTTCAGAATACTAAAGAACTGCAGGAGAGCGTATTCAACATTCGCATGTTGCCGATAAGTTTTGCTTTTAACCGATTCCCTCGTCTTGTTCGGGACTTGTCATCGCAACTTGGCAAAAGTGTTGAATTGGTCGTTGAAGGTGAGAAAACGGAGCTGGACAAAACAGTGTTAGAGCGGATAACCGATCCCTTGGTGCATTTGGTGCGCAACGCCGTCGATCATGGTCTGGAACCGCCTGAGCTGAGAGCGGAAAAAGGCAAACCGACAGAGGGAAAGGTCTTCCTTAACGCCTACCATCAGGGCAGCTCCATTATCATTGAGGTAAAAGATGATGGGGCGGGGCTGAATAAAGAGAAAATCTGGTCGAAAGCACGAGAAAAAGGTCTCTTGGGTAATGATGTTCAGCTGAACGATATGACTGATGCTCAGGTACACAGCCTGCTTTTTGCTCCGGGTTTTTCAACTGCCGACACGATTTCGGACGTATCGGGTCGTGGCGTCGGTATGGATGTCGTCAAAAGAAATATCGAAGAGCTTGGTGGGCATATAACAGTGCATTCGGCGGCTGACGAGGGAAGCACCTTCCGAATAAGCCTACCACTGACACTGGCTATTCTAGACGGTCAGTTGGTCAAACTGGGCGACGAAGTATATGTCGTTCCGCTTATTTCTATCATCGAGTCTCTCCAGATTGATCCCCAGCGCGTCAAAATGGCGACAGGGGGAATTGAACTCTACCGCCTACGCGACGAGAACATTCCTATATTGCGTTTAAAAGAGGAATTTGGGCTGGGTGAGAGTGGTGATCTTGACCACCAACTCCTTTGTCTCGTGGAGGCGGGTGGTACCCGAATTGGCCTGCTTCTTGACGAAATGCTTGGTCAACAGCAGGTAGTGATCAAAAGCTTGGAGTCTAATTACTCCAGAGTCAGCGGTGTCTCCGGCGCAACAATTCTCGGAGATGGTTCCGTGGCATTGATTCTTGATGTACAGGGACTGATGACAAGCTTCCTTTCTCGGTTTAAAGATATAGCGGCATAGGTGAATACGATGGCAGAGCAAGCATTATCTGAGGCGCCAACAGACCAAAACAGCACGAGAGATGAAGTCCGCCTTCAGGGGTCTGATTTTCTGAGTTTTGATTTAGCTCATGAGTTGTATGGTGTCGATATTCAGGCGGTCGTAGAGATCAGAGTATGGGAGCATCCCACTCCATTGCCCCACGCGCCGGAGTTTATATGTGGTGTGATAAATCTGAGGGGGATGATCGTTCCCGTCATGGATCTTCGCCTGCGTTTTCATGTTGGGCAGGCAGATTATCTGCCCACCACTGTCGTTCTGATATTGAAAGCCAGCGATGATAGCGGTGGGAAAATTATGGGCATAGTAGTAGATGCAGTGTCCGATGTTATCGACCTGGGTGACGATAGTATATTGCCACCCATTGGCGACTCAGAAGTAATGCCATTCGTGAGCGGATTATTGAACGTCGACAGCCAGGTGATGAGTCTTCTGGATGTAGACACCCTGCTTAAAATCGACGATTTAATATAGAAGGAGGCACCCATGGCTGAGGTTGCCAAAGAGTATCTGAGCTTTCTTATTGATGAGGATGAATATGGTGTTCACATCCTCGATGTCAAAGAAGTCAGAGGATGGTCAGAAGTAAGAAGCTTACCCAACACCGCCAGCTACATGCTAGGTGTGCTTGAACTCAGGGGGGAGTATATTCCCATTGTTGATCTTAGGCAGCGTCTTGGAATGACGGCAGCGGTATTGAACAATACGACAGTGGTCGTCATAGTGAAAAATGAGAGAGAACAGTCACTGGGTATCATTGTTGATGCTGTGGCAGAAGTCTACCAACTCACCTCAGAACAAATTAAGTCTGCCCCCGGGTATGTAAAGATAGATCAGAAGCTTATCGACGGAATAGCGTCAGTGAATGGCCGTCATGTTGTCTTAATCCATCTTGAGCAGCTGTTCGACTTTCAAGAGCTACATAATGTCGCACAACCGGATCTGAGCGAAACCTGATGCTATTTGGGAGTACTGACAATGTCGTGGTGGAACAACAATTCAAAACAACGAGACAGTTCAACAGACGGGTCAAAGCATCTTTTACTCGCACTAAATAGCGCGCAGACGGCAATCGTAACCGTAGATAAAAAACTCAACGTCTCTTTTGTTAACGAAAAGGCCCTTGAGCTACTATCAATGCACAGGGACATTTTCAGAGCATGGAATACCAATTTCCAAGCACGAAGAGAGTGGTTAATCGGTCAGAACATCGACATTTTTCATACCGACTTCTCTGAGCACAATGGCTCGCTAAATGACCTCAGCAACAGGAAATATGAAGCCGAAATTACCGCCAAAGGTGCGAATATTCACCTTGCTATCACAGCCTTTAATGATGAGAAAGGGGAACATGTAGGGAATGTCCTAGAATTTGACGATGTTACTGAGCATCGACAACAAGAGGCTGAGCGGGCGAGACTTCAGACAGCGATTGATCAGTCACTTACCGCTTTGGCGATGGTTAACCGAGACTTTGAGATCACCTATATCAATCAGCAAACACTGAGATTGTTTGAGAAGCATGCCTCAGCATTTCAAACGATTTGGTCAGACTTTACCGCTGATCCAGATTGGCTGATGGGACGCTGCATCGAAAACTTGTACGCTGATCCCCAACATCAGTACACCTTAATGTCAGACCCCAACAACCTTCCACACTGCACCGATATCACCATTGATGGCTTGGTTATTGAACTTAATATGTCAGCCATTGTTGACGCCAACGGTGACTACATAGGCAATGGACTGGAGTGGCGCGATGTCACAGATATCAGGTCACAGGAGAGAAAAGCTGGTCGTCTAGTCTCTGCAGTGGAGGGGATGACAACAAATATTATGATGGCCGATCGAAACGGCATCATTAAATACTCAAACCCTGCCCTGACAACTATGTTCAGGCATCGGGAACGTGAACTTCAGTCGCTCTTTCAGGGATTCAACGCTGATAAGCTCGATGGAGTAAACATTGACGTCTTCTTCAAAAACTCCACCCACCAGCACGATACATACTCAGATCCCGCTCGTATGCCGTTTACATCCCATATTGCTATCGGTGGTCTGGAGTTCGATGTCACCTGTATTGCCATGCACGACGCCGGGGGATCATATTTAGGGCCTGCACTTCAATGGGAAGATGTTACAGAGCAAAATGCTGGTCAGCGCGATGTGCAAAGACTGATTACGGACGCTTCGAAAGGGGTATTGGACTCGCGAATTGATACGGAAAACTACTCAGGCTTTATGGCTAATCTTGGTGGTGCAATCAATGGGCTTATTAGCAGTATCGTTGAGCCACTCAACCAATGTCAAAGTGTGATGAGCAAGGTAGCTGAGGGTGACCTGAAAGTTGAAATGCCTGATAACTACCAAGGCGATTTCAAACAACTCAGCAACGCAGTCAATCGTTCAATTATTAACTTACGTGAAATGGTAGGTAAAATCACCGACTCAACGACCAAAGTCGCTTCTGCTTCGAATGAAATCGCTGAAGGCAACAGCGACCTGAGCGAGCGAACTGAAGAGCAAGCCTCCAGCCTCGAAGAAACAGCAGCCAGTATGGAAGAGATGACAGCGACGGTTAAACAAAATGCTGAAGGAGCTGAAGCTGCAAACAAACTGTCTGAGGATGCCAGTAAAAAAGCACAGAAAGGTGGGGATGTGGTTAGTCAGGCTGTATCGGCTATGGGTGAAATTAATCAGGCCAGCAAGAAAATTGCTGACATTATCAGCGTCATAGATGAGATTGCTTTCCAAACCAATCTATTGGCGCTCAACGCTGCCGTTGAGGCTGCAAGAGCCGGTGAACAGGGCCGGGGGTTTGCTGTTGTGGCAGGAGAGGTTCGCAGTCTCGCTCAACGAAGCGCTGGCGCTGCCAAAGAAATAAAAGATCTCATCAAAGACAGCGTCGAAAAAGTCTCTGAAGGGTCACGGCTGGTGGATGAATCTGGAGATGTTCTGAATCAGATTGTTGATGCTGTGGGGGAAGTGTCTGCACTGATATCTAATATCAATTCAGCCAGTCAGGAACAGGCGACAGGTATTGATGAGATATCCAAGGCTATCGAGAAAATGGATGAGATGACTCAGCAAAATGCTGCCTTGGTTGAACAGGCAACTGCCTCAAGCCAGTCTCTTCGCGAAGAGGGTAAGGAGCTACTCAATCTGATCAGTTTCTTCCGCGTTGATGAGGCGAAAGCTGCGATTAGGACTCCTTCAGTCAGGAAACAAAAGACCGAAGAACCGGCTCAAAGGTCGTCTTTAAGGAAGCAAGAGGCGAGAGAAACAGTACGAACATCGTCGGCAAGGAAGCAAGAATCGAAAGAAACAGTACGAACATCGTCGGCAAGAAAGCAAGAGTCCAAAGAAACTATTCGTACATCTTCGGAACGGAAAAAAGCGACCAAAGAGCCCATTCGAACGCCGTCGATACGGAAAAAAGATACCGAGGCCAAAAAGCGAAAATCGGTTGAAGAGAAAACGGTAACTGGCCGTGATAAGCCCGCGAAAGAGAATAAGCCGGTTATCAGTGAACGACGTAAGAGATCGAAGGAAAGAGCTGAAGCTGCAAGACGAAAGTCCGCCGCTAAACGTGTCGCAAATAGTGATTTGGTGATCGGCAATACGGATCCAGACGATGAATGGGAGGAGTTCTGACGTTGAGTTTGTTGAAGTCCCTCAACAAGTCAGGCTCGGGTAGGGCGCCCAGAGAGTTTCCATTTTCTGAAGCCGATTTCGATTTCATCAAGCAATACATGTTGGAACAAACGGGCATATGTCTGGCCGACCGGAAATTTTCGATGGTATACGGTCGTCTCGCCAGAAGACTAAGGCGACACGACCTCTATACCTTCTCTGATTACCTCAAGCTTATTGAATCAGATGAGCAAGAGAAAGTAGCATTCGTGAATGCACTGACTACCAACAAAACGCAATTCTTTCGAGAAAAACATCACTTTGATTATATTGCCCGAGAGCTTGCACCCCAATGGCTCACGCGGTGTCATCAACACGTGCGCGTATGGTCTGCGGGCTGCTCAACAGGTGAGGAGGCGTATTCGATTGCTGTTGTACTTTCATCACTACTTGGCGATAAAGTTGATTTCAAGATCACTGCGACAGATCTTGATACTCAGGTCCTTGAAACAGCGAAAGAAGGGATCTACGACATTGATGCGGCCCGCAATATCCCTATTCAGTGGCTAAAAAAAGGGTTTAATCGCGGGACAGGTAGCAAATCAGAGTTGATGCGCGTCAAGCCTGAGCTAAAAGAAAACATTACGTTCGAACAGCTCAATCTTATGTCTGAATGGCCTCATAAACATAAGATGGATGTTATTTTTTTCCGCAATGTGATGATTTATTTCAACCGTTCTATCCAGCAGCAGCTTTTGAAACGACTCTGCGGGCAGTTGCGTCCCGGCGGCATCTTGTTTATCGGGCACTCTGAGAGTATGGGCGAGATGGCAGAACACTTTGAAAACCTCGGTCAGACCGCTTATCGAAAGCGTTGAGTTCATTTTATGAATGAGGAGTAACCCATGCAGAAGGTGCTGGAGCTAAAGGGGCATCCCGAAGGCTCCAAGGTGATGAGATACTACCTTCCCAGCCGACAAAAGATGTTAGTTAAAATTCATCAGGGTGAGGTGTATGTGACCTCTGAAGACGAATTGATTGGCACCGGTTTGGGGTCCTGCATTTCGGCCTGCATCTGGGATCCTGAAGTGTCACTTGGTGGAATGAATCACTTTATGCTTCCTTTTGGCACCTCTGACGATATTGCCGAGTGGGACCCGACACAATGGCGTTCAAAAGCTGCAAGGTATGGCAATTATGCAATGGAATTACTGATTAATACCCTTATCCAGCAGGGAGCGGAAAAAAAGCGCCTTCAGGTGAAGTTATTCGGCGGTGGTGTGGTGATGGGAGAATGTGCTGCGATAGGAGAAAAAAATATTGCCTTCGCAAAAGACTATGTCAGCAGTGAAGGACTGACCTTGGTCGGTAGCGATTTAGGTGACGACTTTCCAAGAAAGTTGATGTTTGACCCCTGTACTGGTCAAGCCTGGGTAAAAAAAATGCGCGGTTTTCGTGAAGAAGTCGAAAACTTTGATAAGAAATATCGCCGGGTCCTGCAAAGCCGCAAAGTGGACTCCGGTGATTCGGAGCTATTCTGATGGTGAAAAAACGCAGAATAAAAGTCCTCGTTGTCGACGACTCTGCTGTTTTCCGTGCCTTGTTGACCGATATTCTGGAAAGTGATCCTCAGCTTAAAGTCGTCGCCGGCGCAGAAGACCCTTATGAAGCGCGTGAGTTAATCAAAAAACTCAAGCCAGATGTTCTGACTCTGGACGTTGAGATGCCGAGAATGGATGGCGTCCAGTTCTTACGTAATCTTATGCGGCTCCATCCGTTGCCTGTCGTCATGCTGTCGACACTGACTCAACACAAAGCTGATGTCACATTGGCCTCGCTAGAAATTGGTGCCGTGGATTATCTACCAAAGCCAACAAAGAACCTACAATCGGAGCTGGAAAGCTATCGTGAGGTGCTGATTGAAAAAGTCAAAATGGCTGCAAAAGCTAACCTGACTGCCCATGCTGAAATCATGAGTGGCCCCAGCTATTCAAAAATAGATATATCAGCACAACGTTTTGACGCCAGTCTGGTCGATGTGATTGCCATAGGGGCATCAACGGGCGGCACTGAAGCACTAAAAGTACTGTTAAAAAACATGCCAGCCAAAATGCCGCCAATTGTCATTACTCAGCATATTAAAGCTGTTTTTAGCAAGTCTTTTGCCGATCGACTGAACAGAGAATCCGCTTTGCATGTGGAAGAGCTTACGAACAAACAAAGTCCTCTCATCCCGGGACGGGTGTATGTGGCACCGGGAGACAAACATATAGAGGTAATAAAGAAAGGACAGCGTTTCTACTGCAGACAAAATGACGGTGATCCTGTTCTGCGCCATAAGCCATCGGTAGATGTAATGTTCCAGTCTGTTGTTAAAGCCGCGGGAGGTAGAGCGGTAGGTATTCTTTTAACGGGTATGGGGCGTGATGGTGCTGACGGAATGAAAGCTATGCACACTGCCGGTGCGGTGACATTGGCGCAGGATGAACTGACCTCTGTTGTGTGGGGGATGCCAAGAGTTGCGATAGAAATGGGGGCCGCTACCCATGTTATGCCTCTGAAGAAAATTACCCCTTTCTTAGTTGAGATGTTTTACCACTCTTGAATTCCAGCACTCACTGTAAAAAATAATTACTCGATTACATAAACAACAAAGCCCCAGTCTTTCGACTAGGGCTTAAATTTTTCTCTTCCTGCTGGACTTTGGGGCCGCTAATCCGGGGCTACCTAGGTGGTAGTCGAGGTGTTGAGCCCGGGGTAATGGTGCCGAGGTCAGCGACAGAGTGAGGGCGAAGCCTCGAACAAACAGCAGAAAGAAAAAAGCCCCAGTCTTTCGACTAGGGCTCAAATTTGGCTCCCCCTGCTGGACTTGAACCAGCGACATACGGATTAACAGTCCGCCGTTCTACCAACTGAACTAAGGGGGAAAAGTTAAGCTATTTAAAGCTTAGTTGTCATTATTTTTATCACCAACCAGCGAGTGGTTGCGCCTGACAACGGAGCGCATTAAAACGGTTTTCTGGCTTTGAGTCAATGCGTTTTTTTATAAAAATGTTTGTTTGCTCTATTTTTGGCTGGTCAGGCTTTTTTTTCATCAGTTTATGTGTCTTTTCCAATCCAGACATGTCGAATAACTTCTGGCGGTGGAAATCATTTATCGAGGGTGTAGGAGGCTGAACACTGCCTCACTGACGGAAAATTGATGAAAGAGTGAAATCATAAGAACGACAAATTGAAAGAAAACACTTCAAGCATCAACAAAGGAAAAAACGGGAGTTTTGCGACTGTGTTTCGAAGGTGCATCCCCAGCGGGGTTGATAAAGTCGCTGAAATTAGGTAACTCGTGCGGGGCCGCCTAGGTCAGCGACATATTGAGGTATAGCCTCAAATAAGCAGTAGAAACAAAAAAGCTCCGGTCTTTCGACCAGAGCTTCTGAAAGTGGCTCCCCCTGCTGGACTTGAACCAGCGACATACGGATTAACAGTCCGCCGTTCTACCAACTGAACTAAGGGGGAATTGTTTATTACTGCTATCGCAATAACAATCAATATTTAGGCCGTGAGACGGATTTAACCGCACCCGGCTAGTGACCAACATATGTATGCAGTGCATACAATGAATCTATCACCAAATTGTAATGGTGCCTCGAGGCGGAATCGAACCACCGACACGGGGATTTTCAATCCCCTGCTCTACCAACTGAGCTATCGAGGCAATGATAGCAGACGATTACGTCTGCATCATATAAGTGGTGCCGGCTACCGGAGTCGAACTGGTGACCTACTGATTACAAGTCAGTTGCTCTACCAACTGAGCTAAGCCGGCACACAAATCGTGAAATAATGTTTAAATATCAACACCATTTCTGAATTATGGTGCCCGGAGGCGGAATCGAACCACCGACACGAGGATTTTCAATCCTCTGCTCTACCAACTGAGCTATCCGGGCTAACGGAGCGCTATTAAACGGATTTTAGCCCTGAGCGTCAACTCTTTTTTTCAAAAAAAACGTCACATTGCATCGTTTGAACATTTGTCAGTCAAACTGGCGCGATAGTGGTCATTTTTTCAGGTTTTTAGCCAGACTTTTCGAATGATTTCTGAAATTTGGTGACCTTTTGCAAATACCGCCGCGATTCTGCTGAGGGGTGTTTATTAGTCAGCGCCCAGAATACCTGATTGGGTTTTAACCGATTAAGATCCGTCATTGCTTTGGTTCTGCTGCGGCGGTCGAAGGTGTTCAGCACATTTCCTGCACCGCCGTTATAAGCAGATATCATGCTGTAGTGGAGCGAGAGTGGGTTGCGAACATCCTTCAGGTAGCGGTTCTTCAACAGGTAAAAGTATGCAGTGCCCATATCTATGTTGTTTGCCGGGTCAAAGAGATACTCAGGGGTGGGTTGTCCACCACGTTTTTTGACCAATTTAAACACATCTTTTCCTGCAGTTTTTGGCACAACCTGCATCAGTCCATAAGCATTGGCCCAGCTCACTGCATATGGATTAAAGCTACTTTCAGTTTTGATAATGGCGTAAATCAGAGATTCAGAAATACCGTAACGACGTGATGCTTGTTTTACGATACTGGCGTATTGGTAGCTTCGTTTTTCGGCGTGATCGCCAACCATGGGGATTTCGACGTAAAAGATCTTCTGAATACCGAGTGCTTTTTTCTTGAGTTTTTTCGCAACCAGATAGTCAGCAAAACGCTGCGCTCGCCATTGCCAGGCTATGGCTTTGCCATCCTGATCGAGTACCTGCCCTTCAAGAAATGGTCTTCCTTCTATTGCAACGTCTGCGGCTGAATAAAGGTCAACAGATGAGGGATCGTTAGGAGTGAGGAGGGTAGTGACAATGGCAGTTTCAAGATGTTTTTTAGGGTCAGTTTTAGCCACAGTTTCTACTGTTATTACTCCCTTGCTGAAGTCGATACGTGCCCGGCTCAGATAATTATCTGTGTATTTCACATAGTCACGCTTGCCTGCGACATAGACCTCGTCCTTGCCCCAGCGAACCTCAATATCTCCCGTGAAGCTACGGATCAAGCTGTCCAGTGCCCGAACATCCTTCTCAAACTGCCCGGGAAGAGGCGCAAGGTTTTTGGCAAACCGATTGCTCACCTCATAATTGACACCCCAGAATCTTTCAACACTTGCCCGGCTGCACCCCGCCAGTAAAAAAAGGATTGCCAAGGTACTGAAAAGTCGTAGTCGCATAGAAAACGCTCAATAAAAAAAGACATCCTGACCAGCTTAATCAGGATGCCTTTGTGCATAAAGTCTTTATGACAAAACAGTCGGATTAGTCCCAACCAGAGGTGTTATTCCGAAGGAGGTGTATAACCTTCGATAATAGTGTCGTGACCTTCAAACAGGAATTTGACCATCTCATCTTCCAGAAGCTTGCGGTGCTCAGGATCCATCATGTTGAGTTTCTTTTCATTGATCAGCATGATCTGCTTGGCCTGCCATTCAGCCCAGGCTTCTTTAGAAATATTATCGAAGATACGTTTGCCAAGATCACCCGGGTACAGCTGGAAATCCAGTCCCTCTGCGTCTTTCTTCAGGCGTTGACAAAATACGGTGCGGCTCATTATGAAGCTCCTGCTTGTTGTGCGACGTTTACCGGTTTAATGAAGTTCGCGGGTCAGTGTTTTCAGTAACTTCTGTACTGGTGCTGCCAGCCCGACTTTTTCAGGTTGTGTTAAGTTATACCAAAGGCCGCCCTGAGCTTCCATTATCATTGTCGGTTGTCTTTTAAGCCTTACTCTCACCGGGAGAATATCGAGGTGAAAATGACTGAAAGTGTGACGAAAAGCAGTAAGGTGCTCAATATCATAGGCGTTATCTGTGCCACACATGGTCAATACGCTTGATTCAACCTTGCTCTCTTCCGTTTCAGGCAAGCACCATAACCCGCCCCATAGCCCGGAGGGTGGACGTTGTTCGAGCCAAATTTGTTCTTCATACTGGTAGAGAAGAAAACAGGCCTGTTTCTCCGGCAGCACTTTTTTCGGCTTTTTACCCGGAAAGTCGGTTTGTCTGCCAAGAGCGTTGGCTTCGCAACTGTAATTGACCGGGCAAAGTTCGCACTTAGGTTTACTGCGTGTGCAAATCATCGCACCCATATCCATCATGGCCTGATTATATCGGTTGACGCCCTCGGCTGGCGTGTTGATTTCTGCATGCTGCCAGAGGATATTTTCGACAGGTTTTTTACCCGGCCAGCCTTCTACGGCATAGTGACGCGCAAGGGTGCGTTTGACATTGCCGTCGAGAATGGGGTGATGAAGACCAAGTGATAGAGAAAGCACTGCGCCTGCTGTTGAGCGTCCGACACCGGGTAACGCCATCATGTCATCAATATTGGTTGGAAACTCCCCCCCAAACTTTTCAACGACCATCACCGCTGCCTTGTGAAGGTTTCTGGCTCTGGCGTAATACCCCAAGCCTGTCCAAAGATGTAATACCTCATCAAGATCGGCGGCGGCCAGATCGGCAACATTTGGAAAACGCTCCATAAACCGCTCAAAGTATGGGATCACTGTCGCTACCTGAGTCTGCTGCAGCATGATCTCTGACAGCCACACTTTATAAGGCGTTTTGTTGAGTTGCCATGGCAGGGTTTTCCGGCCGTATTTGTCGTACCAAGTCAGAATTGCATCAGAAAAAGACAGGCTCACAGTTTGCTTCTCATTTATTATCATTGGGGATAGGCTTACGACTGACGGGATAATTCGGTTTAACCTGAACATTACCGTTTGGCGTATTGATACTATGTTAACAAGATTACCCATCTTTTGCTGACTCATGAAGGAATAGGTCTGGCTGAGCCTATGAGCACCTCTCAGGCAGTTTGCCTCTTGCACATGGGCCGAATCTTTGGATAATGCGCGATCCGCTTAACTTTTCTTCACTACGAAGGCGAAGGCACAACATCATGACTGAAGTGACCAAAACTGAACTGACCGAAGACGGCAAAGTTGTTCGTAAGATCCGCAGCTTTGTTCGCCGCGAAGGGCGACTGACCAAAGGTCAGGACCAGGCTATGCAAGAATGCTGGCCAACCATGGGCATTGACTTTGAAGACAAAAAACTGGTCTGGAATGAGGTATTCGGCAACGATAACCCGGTCGTTCTTGAAATCGGTTTTGGTATGGGTGCCTCACTGGTTGAGATGGCAAAAAATGCACCAGAGAAAAACTTCGTGGGAATCGAGGTTCACTCACCGGGCGTTGGCGCATGCCTGATGGCAGCCCGTGATGCTGGCCTGACAAACCTGCGTGTGATGTGCCACGATGCCGTTGAAGTATTTGAGAGTATGCTACCAAAAGCAAGCTTGGATACTGTTCAGCTATTTTTCCCTGATCCGTGGCACAAAAAGCGTCACCATAAGCGTCGTATTGTTCAGCCAGCATTTGTTGAAATGCTGCGTGACAAGCTGAAAATTGGCGGTATTTTCCATATGGCGACAGACTGGGAAAATTACGCAGAACATATGGTTGAGGTTATGGATGTGGCTCCGTGCTATGCAAATACTGCAACCGATGGCCCGTATATTGCCCGTCCAGAAGAGCGTCCGCTGACGAAATTTGAACAGCGTGGTCATCGTCTCGGCCATGGTGTCTGGGACATGAAATACGCACGTACGGAATAATTTCGATCCGCACAAATCCTGAGACACAGGCGAGGTAACGTCTCTGCTAAGGTCTCAGGAATGATGATAAGCCAACCACAGGGTTGGCTTTTTTGACCTTGATAGTGGCGCAATGAGAAGTCACTCGCATCTTTACTGCCGGAGAACATAATGAAGCCAAGCCCGGAATTATTAAACGACGTACTGGACGAAGTCCGGCCCCTGATTGGGCAAGGGCGAGTGGCCAGCTATATTCCTGCTTTGGAAGAAGTGCCTGCAGATAAGCTGGGTGTCGCGGTCTGCTACAACGATGGTGACATTATTACGGCTGGAGATGCTGATGAACCTTTCTCAATTCAGTCTATTTCTAAGGTACTCAGCCTTACTCTGGCGTTGCAGAACTACGGCCCGTTGGAGATCTGGGATCGGGTTGGAAAAGAGCCGTCGGGGCAAGCCTTTAATTCAATGATCCAGCTTGAGATGGAGCATGGTATCCCACGTAACCCATTCATCAATGCTGGTGCACTCGTCGTGTGTGATTTATTGCAAAGTCGATTGTCCGCACCTCGCCAGCGTATGCTTGAGTTCGTCCGTGATCTTTCAGCCAATCCTCATATCTACTACGACAAAACAGTGGCAAAGTCTGAAATGGATCATAGTGATCGCAATGCTGCTATCGCTTATCTGATGCGCTCATTTGGCAATTTCAGCAATGAGGTAATGCCAGTTTTGCAGACATATTTCCATTATTGTGCGCTGCGTATGAGCTGTGTTGACTTGGCAAAAGCTTTTAACTATCTGGCAAATAAAGGGCTTTCTTTGGGCGCAGAAAAAACCATAGTGAGCCACACTCAAAGTAAGCAAGTGAATGCATTACTAGCCACTTGTGGTTTGTACGATGGTGCAGGTGAATTCGCTTACCGGGTTGGCATGCCAGGAAAATCTGGCGTCGGGGGCGGCATCGTAGCGGTGGTACCGGGAGAAATGTCTATCGCAGTCTGGTCTCCAGAACTGGACCCTTCCGGTAACTCGCTAGCTGGCACGGCAGCATTAGAACTGCTGGCTGAGCGCATCGGTCGTTCCATTTTTTAGGGAGTGCATAAGAAAGCTCCCTTTTGTGAAAGGAGAGCTTACGATGAATCTACGGATCTTATGTCTTCTGGGAATGGTTTTTCCCGCGATGGTGTCGGCAACAGACGTCAGCCAATGCCAACCTACCCTTCACAGTGATATTGCCTTGAAAGATGGCAATATCATTGGCAACAGCGAGCATGGCGAGTTCAGTATTGCTGAGGACGGTGCGCTGTTTTTCGCTGTGCATCCGGTCAAACTTACCCAAGCCCAAAAAACCTCACTGAAAATTTACAGCCAGACTGTCAGAGATGATTTGCCTTATATGGGGCAGGGGCTGATGGATGAAATTCAGACTTCATGGTTAGCCTTGGACGAAGTACTGGAAAATCAGCTCGGTAAGCGCAGTATTCTGAGAAATGAGCTTGGTCATTATCATATCTACCTGCAGAAAAGCTTCTACGGTGCGATTTATGATAAAGACAAAACAATCAAGGTTGATCACCGCCGCTTAAACTATGCCATGAAAGAAATGGGCATGACCTTGCCACAATTTATCACCACAATTCCGCGCCGGGGATTGATGGATTTTCAGCGCACCACTAAAACCACTGCGCCTGAAAAGCTGATGAGAATATCTGACGATATCGCCGTGCTGCAGTCAAAACTCAGGATGACCATCAACGATGAAAAAAGTCGGTCAGCCAGTTTTATTCAGGATGTCTGCGCACGACTGTCTGTCTGGCAGCGGCAGGAGGAGAAAATCCAGTCACTGATCCCTGCGTTATCCAGTTGGAAAACAGTAACAGTTAACTGGTAGTAATCAGTTAACGAGTAATGGTTAGTTAACCGGATAAACGAACTCATATTCACTGCTCTCCCAAGCCAGTTTAACTTGCTTTATATAATTGTTGAGCTGGCCTGGGGCGACATGCCTTGCTTTCGAGCGGTATGAGTAATCAGCTTCAATAAATATCTTGCCCGGTACTTTGTTTTTCACGTCATCCATCGATTGAAGTATGCTGTGATACTCAAAGAAAGGATTGTTTAACGTATGTTCTATCGGTTTCACTTCCCAGTCGTCAGGTAGGCTCAGCTGTATTTTCTGCAGGACTTTACCGTCGTGCCCGTAGCGGAAAGGTGTTTTACGCGATGAGCTGCGGGGCGTGATAAGAAAATCATCAACAATGTCTCCAGCCACCATAAAGTGATAGAGATTATCTTTCACCTGCCACAGATCTTTAATGATGTAAGATTCTTTAATTTCTATCAGGTTAGCATTGGTATCGTCTGCGATAGTCAGTGGTGACAGCACCGCCAACTCTTTAAAGTGGCGCGCATAATATTTTTCGTAGTGATCACTGAGCGTGATTTCTGAGGTTGAACTCAGGTACTTCCGCCATCTCTCGGCTTCACGGCCTTTGAGCTGTGTTGTGACTGAGAGGTAACTGTCTCGGTCTGCACGATTCACGATAAAATTCTGGATGACTTGATGAGGAATGTCGGGGCGCAGGATTGGCACTGTCTCTAAATTATTTATTCCCGGCTCCAATACCAGCGCGAGGACATGGTCCGACATGGCCATCGTATCGAGTTTTGAGCCCTGATGAGTGTAGGTTGGGTCAATCCACCACGTCTTCCCCTGATGCTCCAGCTTAACAATCACATGATCAAAGCTGGATGGAGAGACGGGTCTCAGTCTTACTGTTCCTTTCCAGTGTTCACTGACGAGAGCCGGGGTGGCTTTCGCTCCCAGTTGACGGAGCAGGGCGACCATAAGCAGCGCTTTTTCCTTATTATCACCAAAACCTTGATGGATAACTTCATCGGGTGCGGATGGTGAATGTGAATCAAGCTTATGTTGCTGTCCGAGATGGCTGACTTTGTTTTGTGCGTAGTGAATGGCCTCGACTAACTGAGCTTCGGGATCTTCTGCTTTTCTGCCCTTGATATCTGCTGCAATGGCTGCGGAGGACCTGTCATCATTGAAGGTGTAAAGTGGCAGTGCCCAGTCAACAATATCCTGCCAGGTTTGAAAGTTAGTCACGTGTAGATAGGGGTAAGGGTCATACCACGCCGGTTGTTCACTCTCGTGATAGTCATAATGTCCGTCGAGTTCGACATAACTGTATTCGATCAATCCTTCACTGGTCAGGATATTCAGCTTTCCTTTCGCCTTTTGCTGAGGGTTACTGACCAGAATATTGCTGGTATCAGGCATTAAGATCCTGCTTCGACTTTCTGCAACCTTGGCGTTCCAACCCACGCTAATGTGGCGATCGAAGTAGTTTCCATAAACAGGATTGTTACCTGTGATTGTGTAGCTGTAATCAATAATATCTCCCGGCCTGATGTCTTTCAGCGCAATATCTATTCGCTTTTTGTTTGAGTAGAGATGAGAGCGTCTGTCGTGAACAACGGTGGCGACAACAATGCTTGCGCTGTCAGGCAGTACCCTTTCTACGCCATCTCTGAACACCGATAGGCTGTGAATTTCGACGTGCTGATAGTCAGGAACATGTTCGATAGAAATCTTCGAAGAGGTAGCGGCTCCCTTGAGTGACAGCGCTTTGACGACGACCCTTTTATAGGAGGTGGGCGATGGTCCGGTAAGATTGAGCTGCTTGTCTACCAGCAAGTATTGCTGATCACCTTTATCAGGAATGGGTTTGTCTGGAAGGGAATGAGTAACGGCTACCCATTCAGGGAGGGGTGAAAATATTGGCGTTTCAGATGCAGACTGAAATGAGGTCAGCACCAATAATGCCGCAAGCAAGCGGACGAAAAACATAGCGCAGCAATCCTTCGCTAGGTCGCACAGTATGTCTTTGAGCTGGCGACAGAAATATTCTGTTACTGACGCCAGCATCTGGCCTCAGTCCGACATAAATGTACCCAGCAGGTCGTTGAGGAATAAACGCCCTTTTTCCGTGACCTGCCAGCAGTCGCCCGTATCCCTGAGATAACCTTGTGAAATGGCGTCATTGACGGGCTGTTCAATCGCACTCAATGACAATCCGGTACGTTCGGTGAACTCAGCTTTCGGGCAGGCCTCTACCAATCTTAAACGGTTCATAAAGAACTCGAACGGCAGCTCCTCACTACTTACTCTACGTGAATCAGCGAGGTACGCTTTATCAGGATCGAGAAATCCGCGCGGATGTTTCACCTTGACGGTGCGGGTAATATTTCCCTTGTTGTCTGTCACTTTGCCATGTGCGCCACAGCCTATGCCGAGGTAGTCGCCGAAGCGCCAATAGTTCAGGTTATGCTGACACTGAAAACCGGGTTTGCTGTAACCAGAGGTTTCATATTGCACATAGCCTGCTTCTCTCAATAACTCGTGACCCTGTTCAAATATGTCCCAGAGGTCGTCATCATCGGGTAAGACTGGCGGTTTCGAATAGTATTGCGTATTTGGCTCGATAGTCAGTTGATACCAAGACAGGTGTGGTGGCGACAAGTCAATTGCTTGTTTGAGATCACTGAGAGCCCCGGCCAATGACTGGTCTGGTAAGCCATGCATCAAATCCAGATTAAAGCTGTTGAGACCCGCATCATGAGCCAGCAGTGCGGCTCTGTTCGCCTCTTTCGGACCGTGAATACGGCCAAGCTTCGTTAGCTTAGCGGCATCAAAGCTTTGCACACCGATTGAAATTCGGTTTACCCCCACATCGCGATAAGCCAAAAATTTATCAGCCTCTACGGTTCCGGGGTTGGCTTCCATCGTGATCTCAATATTGTCTGAGAAGGGCAGTTGCGCCTCAATGCCTGCCAGTAAACGGCCAATTTCATCTGGCGACATGAGGCTCGGTGTACCGCCACCGATGAAAATAGAGTGCAGGGGGCGCGATCCTGCCTCAGGGAATTGAGATAAATCCTGTGACAGGTCGTCTAGAAGTGCATCAATGTAATCCTGTTCCGGAACCTCTCCCTTCAGTGTATGGGAGTTAAAATCGCAGTAAGGGCACTTCTGCACACACCAGGGAATGTGAACGTAAAGACTCAGTGGGATAACAGCTGACATACTCTTTATCCAGCCACCTTCATGGCTGCAAACAGCTTTTTCAGCGCCTGACCACGGTGAGAGATTTGTTTTTTCTCTGACGGATCAACGTTAGCTAACGAACAGTTGTGCGAATCTAGCCAGAAAACAGGGTCGTAACCAAAACCATGACTACCTGACGCCTCACGGGCAATACTGCCTTCAAACGTGCCATGGCAAATCACGGGTGTCGGATCATCAGCATGACGCATATATACCAGCACACAGTGGAATCTTGCGGTGCGCTCGCCGTCTGGGGCGTCTTTCATTTCAGTAAGTAGCTTTTCAAGGTTTTGCTGATCGCTCTTACCTTCACCTGCATAGCGAGCGCTATACACACCGGGTGCGCCTTGCAGAAAATCAACTTCCAGACCCGAATCATCAGCGATGGCTGGTAGGCCTGTTTCCTTTGCAGCGTGTCTGGCTTTGATAATGGCATTTTCAACGAATGTAGTACCGGTTTCCGCGACATCAGAAACAGAGAACTCGCTCTGTGCTACGATATCCAGACCAAACTCGGCCAGCATATCCGCCATTTCTCTCACTTTTCCCGGGTTACCAGTTGCCAGAACCACTTTGCTCATCTTCTGTTCCTCTGTGTTTTTCGTTGGCCAATAAAAAAGCGGCCGATAATTGGCCGCTATCATACTAGATTGCCGATCATAGTCACGTTTGATGGACTCTGACACGTCATCCATCGGTGTAAAACTTTTGCTTGAAGCGCAATTTACCGCTGCTTTTTCCCGATGAATTTACATTAATTTCAAAGTTATAGGTTTCTTCGTTGGCGTAGCCGACTTCAGCCAGATAATAGATGGCGTCCCCCTCTACGACTTCACGGAAGAGCAGCTTTTTGGTGGTGCCAAGAAGATTTTTTGCCGTGCCTTCAACAAAAGAGTTGACCGCAGGCTTGCCCGGGCTGCTCTTGTCGAGAACCGAAATATTAATGACTGCGTTGTATCGGCTGCGTTGGATACCGTAATGTTTTGCCACGGCAGCAGGAATAAAGGTTGAAGGAAAGGCCGAGTAGTGGACTTCCAGCGAGCCAATATCCTTCGATTGTCCAGCGGACACGGCCGTGGTAACAAACAGGGCGGCAGCCGACAGTAAGGTGAGAACAAAACGTATCATTTTCGCGTCCTTGGCAATGTTTATAATCGTTATTACGAGTAACAACAGTGAAGCAGATCGTTTTGACAGCAGGTCCATCTGCAACAAAAAAGGGCGCTGATGCGCCCTTATCGTTTTAAATTACTCGATCATTATTTAGCCAGCCTTTTGATGTCGAGTAAATAAAGACTGACCGTCAAAGCAGAATAATTGACGAAACATTGAAATATTGAGACGTCTAACACTCAAGCAGTTTCTCAACATGCTCCGGTAACAACTGGGGCTGAACAATACGCACCTGTTTGTGTCGCCCCAGTTCGCCTTTTTCTATGATGACCTTACCTTTGGCAACACCGAACTGTTTAGCCAGCCATTTTACAATGTGGGCATTCGCTTTTCCGTCAACAGGAGGTGCTGTAATGGCAAGTTTTAACTCACTGCCATGCTGCCCCATCCATTGATCTCTGCTTGCTTTGGGTTGTACATAAAGCTTCAGCAGAAGTTGACTGTTTTCCATGCGCAACGGGCTGATTGTGTCGCCAGTGGGTATCACAGAAATCTCCAGAGCGGAATAAGATCGCCCATCAGGTAGTTAAGAAACTGAAGACCAATGAAGATAACCAGCACACTCAGGTCGATTCCACCCATTGCAGGAATGATTCTGCGTACTGGCGCGACAACAGGCTCGGTCAGCTGAATCATGACGTACTCAATGGGGCTTTGTCCTTGACTGACCCAGCTCATGATTGCTCTGATGATCAGAACGTATAGAAACAGGGTGCCCGCCTCTTTTACCAATGAGATCAAGCCGATAAGAAGTAACTCAGGGCTGAAAATTGTCTGTCCATTTGAAACGGCCGCTAACGCGACAAATTTCAGAATGATCAGTACGTAGGCAAACGACAAGGTTGCCATATCAAGATTGCCCAGTGATGGAATGATGCGGCGAAGTGGCGCGACCACAGGTTGAGTGGCTTTCACTACAAACTGGGAGAAAGGGTTATAAAAATCAGCACGTGCCCATTGTAACCAGACCCGCAATAAGACGACCATCAAGTAGAGGCCAAAAAGTGTTTCAATTAAGAAAGTCAGTGAATTCATAGAATAACCCTAAAATAATGATTCCATTTCCCTGGCACGGTTTACCGCAGCTTTCATCGCTGTGGCGACCGTTTCGGAAAGTTGTTTGTCGTTAAATACTTTTATCGCCTCGGCGGTCGTGCCGCCTTTCGAGGTCACTTGTTCCCTTAAGGTTGCCAGTGTTGTTCCGGGGTTGGCAACCACCATTTTTGCCGCGCCCAAGGCAGACTGCTGAACCAGCTCGCGTGCGGTCTGAGGTTCAAATCCCATTCTGCGGGCTTCTGCTTCCATGGCTTCCATAAACAAAAAGAAATACGCTGGTGCGCTACCTGCTGCGGCAATCACACCGTTAATGTCTTCTTCCTTCTCTACCCAGCAGGTTTTACCTGTCGCGGACAGTAACTCAGCGGCATAAGTCCGGTCGCAATCAGATATATTATCTGGTGCGAATAGTCCCGTCATTCCCTCACTGACCAGAGCTGGCGTATTCGGCATAGTTCTGATTAAGCTCAGGCTTTGTCCGGCCATTTCATTAAGCCTCGAAATGGTGATACCAGCAGCAATGGATATGACGAGCTTGCCGTCAAAACTGACATTGCCGACTGAAGCGAGGAGAGCTTCCATCCCCTGTGGTTTGACCCCCAAGACAACAACATCCGCTTTATCAATAGAGGTTGTAACGTCTGAATTGGCATCAATATCAAATGCCTCAATCAGCGCTGAATTCTTTTCATCTGTGCGGTTGGTGGCAATGATTTTGTGTTTGGGATAACCGGACTGCAACAGACCGGAGATGATCGAGCGGGCCATATTCCCGGCCCCGATAAAGGCAATGACACGATGTTCCATCAATAAAGAATCCTTTAGTGAGCGGCTTTTTTATCCGCCGCAACATGACACTGGGTCTGGTATTCGTTTCAGTTTTTAGTGTCGCTATTTTTGTTACTGTAATCTCTGGCACCAAAAATTGCAGTGCCTATTCTCACCATGGTGCTGCCGGAGGCAATCGCCGCATCCAGATCGCCACTCATTCCCATCGACAGCGTATCGAAGCTGTCGCGTGAGGAACGCATTTTGTTAAACAGGGCTGAAAGCGGGGCAAACGCCTCCATTTGCCGCTGATAATCTGATTCTGGTTGTGGGATACACATCAACCCCCTGAGTATGAGACCAGACAAGGAATCAATTTGTTCAGCGAGAGCTTCAACTTCTTCAAGACTGACGCCTGCCTTACTTGCCTCACCACTGGTATTTACCTGAATCAGAACCTGTAGGGGGGGCATGGTGTCTGGGCGTTGATCGCTCAGGCGTTTGGCAATTTTAAGTCGATCAATGGTGTGAACCCAGCCGAAGTGTTCTGCAATAAGGCGCGATTTATTCGACTGAATTGGGCCAATGAAATGCCAGTCAAGTGTCAGTTCTTTTGTATTGAAATACTGAACTTTCTCAACACCCTCTTGGACATAGTTTTCACCAAAGCAGCGGTGGCCTGCCTCTACGGCCTGCTCAATATCGCTGGCGGGTTTGGTCTTACTGACCGCCATCAGAGTAATTGTTTGTTCATCTCTCCCGCATTTTCGTGCGGCAACGTTAATTTGGTCAGTGACCTGCAACAGGTTTTGTTTGATACTACACATGTTTGTTTCTGCGAGGAAAAAAGTTAATGGACATTACGGAGTTACTGGACTTTAGTGTAAAGCATAATGCATCAGATCTACATCTTTCAGCTGGGATTCCTCCCATGGTACGTGTGGATGGTGATGTCCGTAAACTCAGCCTGCCATCTCTGGACAATAATCAGGTACAGAGACTCATCTTTGATATTATGAATGATGCGCAGCAACGCGAGTTTGAACAAAACCTTGAAGTGGATTTCTCTTTCGATATGGCTGCGGTAGGCCGTTTCCGTGTCAATGCATTCCACCAAAGCCGTGGCTGTGCGGCTGTGTTCCGGACCATCCCTTCCGAAGTGCCGACGCTGGAATCAATCGGTGCGCCTGCGGCTTTCGAGCGGTTTGTTAATTTACAGAATGGACTGGTACTGGTCACCGGGCCAACAGGCTCGGGAAAATCAACCACACTGGCAGCCATGCTGGATCGTATTAACAGCGAACAACACCGGCATGTATTGACGATTGAAGATCCGATTGAATTCGTTCACGCCCAGAAAAAATGTCTGATCAACCAACGTGAGGTGCATAAAGACACGCGCTCTTTTAGCGCTGCACTTCGTTCTGCCCTTCGCGAGGACCCTGATGTGATTCTGGTCGGCGAGCTGCGCGATAAAGAAACCATCAGTCTGGCATTGACGGCCGCTGAGACTGGACATTTGGTGTTTGGCACCTTGCACACATCAAGTGCTGCAAAAACCATAGACCGCATTATTGATGTGTTCCCGGGGAATGATAAGTCGATGGTGCGCTCGATGTTATCTGAGTCTCTCCGGACTGTTATTTCACAAAAGCTGGTGAAGCGTGTCGGTGGGGGACGGGTTGCCGCTCACGAGATCATGGTTGCCACACCTGCGGTGCGTAACCTGATTCGGGAGGACAAGGTCGCACAGATGTACTCAATGATTCAGACCGGTGCCTCGCAGGGAATGCAAACAATGGATCAGGCCATGCGTGCCCTATTGGCGCAGGGGGCGATTGATATGGATGAAATGCAGCGTTATCAGGACATGTCACAGCATGCTTGATAGGTTACTGGATGAAATTAACAACCGATACGCATCCGACTGCTATTTAACCGTTGGTGCCTCCGCCATGTTGCGGGTTGATGGTCAACTGACTGCTTTTGGTCCACAAATGCATATTGATAACGTCAGCATGTTGCTCCGCGAGTGTATGGATGATGTGCAATGGCAAACCTTTAACCAGGAAAAAGAAGCCAATTTCGCCTTGGTTAATGAGAAAGGACGCTTCCGCGTCAGTGCCTTCTGGCAACGTGACATGCCCGGTGCGGTGATCCGTCGCATTCAGACCGAGATCCCCGAAATGTCGTCACTGGGCCTGCCAGATGTAATGAAAGATCTGGCTATTGCCAAGCGGGGACTGGTGTTGATTGTCGGCGGCACCGGTTCAGGTAAATCAACCTCTATGGCGGCGATGGTCGGCTTTCGAAACCGAAGGATGAGTGGTCACATTCTTACTGTCGAAGATCCGATTGAATTTGTTCACCCTCATCAATCCTGCATTGTGACTCAACGTGAAGTGGGTATTGATACGGAAAACTACGAGGTTGCCCTAAAAAATTCGCTGCGTCAGGCACCGGATATGATCATGATTGGTGAGATTCGGACCCCGGAAACCATGGAATATGCCATGCAGTTTGCTGAGACCGGACATTTGTGTATTGCAACACTGCATGCCAACAATGCCAATCAGGCTCTGGAACGAATATTACATTTGGTGGCGAAAGAGCGACGCGAACAGTTTTTGTTTGATTTATCGATGAACCTTAGAGGGATTTTGGCTCAACAACTGATTCCTGATGTCAGTGGAACAGGGCGACATGGTGTATTTGAATGCCTGATTAATACCTCAAGCGTGTCTGACCTGATTCGCAGGGGAGAATTACATGAGCTGAAAAGTGCTATTTCCCGGGGACAGACCTCAGGGATGTGCAGTTTTGACCAGTCGCTGTTTGTACTCCTCAATCAGGGTAAGATAACTGAGCAGGACGCTCTTCACCATGCTGATTCACAGAATGAACTGAAGCTGATGATCAAGATGAGCAGTGACTCTGCTGTGTCTAATCCGGTTAAAAAAATAAGCATAGATATGGGGTGATCCCCATCAAAGGCGTCGTTATGGATAAAGCCTTTATAAACCAATCAGTTTTAAACCAAGCTGGTTTGACGATATCTATCCTTTAGAACGAACAATAACAAGAAAAGGCAGCGGAGAGCTGCCTTTTTCATCTGATGCTAAGTCATTACTGATACTGATTTTCAAACCAGCTCTCAACAATTATTACCGCTGACTGGCTATCTATTTTACCTTTACCCAGCGCCTTGTAACCACCTTGCTCGAACAGTGATGAGCGGGCTTCCGTGGTCGTCAGTCTCTCATCGTGCAGTTCAACTTTACAGCCGAAACGGCCATTCAGTCGGTTAGCAAACTTTCGAGCCCTCGGTGTTATAGCGTCAAGCTCTCCACCGTGCAGGTCAAGCGGCAGACCAACAACGACGAGATCCGGTTGCCACTCTTTCAAAATCGATTCAATGGCATCCCAGCTTGGGATACCGTCGCGGGCTTTCAATGCTTTTAGAGGTTGTGCAGTGCCAGTGATTGCCTGACCAATAGCGACGCCAATGCTCTTGGTTCCATAATCGAAACCAAGCACAGTTTGGGTATTACTCATGCGTGTCCTATTTCTGAAGACAGATTTGCGGCAGAAATACCAAGGTGAGACAAGGCTTTCTCCCAGCGTTCATTAATTGGGGTATCGAAGATTACGATGGGGTCAGCTTCTATGGTTAACCAGCTGTTTTCCGCCAGTTCTTGCTCAAGTTGTCCTGCATCCCAGCCAGCATAGCCGAGTGCAACGACAAACTGCTCTGGCTGTTCGCTGGTGCCGAGTAGACTCAGAATATCTTTCGACGTCGTCACAGTCAGTTCTTCTGACAAAATCACGCTGGAACCGAATTCCTGCTTAGGCTTGTGAAGCACAAAACCTCTGTCTTCGGAGACGGGGCCTCCGAACAATACTGGCTGATCAAGACTTATTGGGTTGACCACTGTCAGGTCCCGTTCAATCTCAATCTGGTCGAGCATGCTGGCAACAGAAATATTGATTGGCTGGTTGATCACCAATCCCATCGCGCCCTCATCGTTGTGTTCGCACATGTACACAACACTATGATCGAAGCGACTATCCGTCATGCTTGGCATGGCGACTAAAAAATGGTTTTTTAGATTCATAGCACCTTTCAACTGGGTGTGCTTACATTAAGTATGATCGGAAAGCACCAGAAAGTCATATTGAGGCAACTCACCGTTGCCTCTGTAAGCAAGTAACTGACCGTTATTGATTTATATGGCGCTCAACAGCATCCATCAATTTTCCGGTGATGGAGATATCAAATGCAGCCTCAATTTCACGGATACAGGTTGGACTGGTTACGTTAATTTCGGTCAGTTTATCACCAATCACATCCAAACCGACAAATATCAGCCCTTTTTCTTTGAGGGCAGGAGCAACTTTACGGGCAATTTCCCAGTCTGTGTCACTCAGAGGACGTGCCTCACCGCGACCACCTGCTGCCAGATTACCTCGGGTCTCCCCTTTAGCAGGGATACGAGCCAGACAATATGGCATAGGCTCACCATCAACAACCAAGATACGTTTGTCGCCATTGCTGATGTCCGGCACAAACGTTTGTGCCATGCAGTAGTTATTCCCAAGATTTGTCAGGGTTTCAATGATCACTGACAGGTTAGGATCGCCTTGTTTAACCCGGAAGATTGATGAACCGCCCATGCCGTCGAGAGGCTTAAGGATCACGTCACCGTGTTTTTCCTGAAACGCTTTGATTTGTTCAGCTCGGCGTGTCACTAACGTGGTTGGAGTCAGCTCTGGGAACCAAGCGGTAAACAGTTTTTCATTACAGTCACGCAGGCTTTGTGGCTTATTAACAATAAGGCTGCCCGCCTCTTCCGCACGCTCCAGAATATAAGTGGCGTAGATATACTCGGTATCAAACGGGGGATCTTTTCGCATGAAAACAGCATCGAGATCAGACAAGGCGATGTCCTGTTCACTGACGACCTCGAACCATTTCTGAGGGTTTTCCTCAACGGTAACGACTTTCGTTTTGGCGAGTGGTTTACCTTGTTCGAGAGAAAGATCCTGCATCTGCATATAGTGGATTTCCCAGCCACGACTCTGCGCCTCAAGCATCATTGCAAAGGTGGAATCTTTTTTAATATTGATAGACTCAATAGGGTCCATCACTATGCCCAGTTTGATCATTCTTTTTTCCTTGTTAACCGAGGTCGCCGAAGCGAACCTGAAGCGCCGTAATGGCTGTCAGTGCAGCGGTTTCTGTTCTTAAAACTCTTGGACCCAGCAGGGTTTCTTCAAATCCCCACTCCCGTGTGCTGTCAATTTCTTCTGCCGAAAGACCACCCTCAGGTCCGACTAAGAGCCTGACCCGAGAAACAGGCTCAGGAAGCGTATTAATTGAGTATTTCGCTCTAGGATGAAGATTGAGACTCAAGCCTTCAAATTCAACCCTACACCACTGTTCCAGTGACATGACAGGTTTGATTTCAGGAACACTATTCCGACCACACTGTTCGCAGGCTGAAATCGCAATTTTTTGCCATTGCTGTAGCTTCTTTTCAAAACGTTCAGCGTTCAGTTTTACCCCACATCGCTCTGATATGAGTGGCGTAATGGTATTTACCCCGAGCTCAACGGCTTTCTGGATGGTAAATTCCATTTTGTCACCGCGACTGATCACTTGTCCAAGGTGGAGATACAGTGGCGATTCAGTGCTGCGCTCAACCCTGTCCTCCACATTGACGGCGACGGATTTTTTGGTGACTGAGGCAATAGTGGCTGGGAACTCAGCATCGCTGCCATCGAACAGCAGAACTTGTTGCCCGGGTTGCATGCGCAGTACTCTGCCGACATGGTTGGCGGCTTCGTCACTCAGGGACACTTCACCACAAGAGGGCAGGAGGCTGGGATGAAAAATTCTAGGGATCCGCATGATAAACTCTGTTAGCAATCGCAAGCGCGACAGTGTATCACGCTGCCCAACGATGGGCATCAACGGGCAACGTGACAAAGCTGAAGCTTACAGCCCTTTGGATTGACAGGCTTCCAGAACAAAAGGATTGTGGTTTTTCTGGATAGCAGCAATCTTACGGTCTCTCTCACATTCCCATGCTGAAACGGGATGCGTTTTATCCCAGGCATTCATTAGCTGAGTCTGTGCTTTTGCCATTTTGAAGCCATATTCTTTTTGCATGTATTTATAAATGCGCGCAATGGCTCCACGGCTTTGTGCTGGAGGCTCAGCGACACGTTGCTTGAAGTTCACCTTGAACTGGCATTGACCATAAAATGCCCCGCTATCGCCATTCCACTGAGAGAAGCGAAAGTTTGAGCGGTCCCCATTTACTTCACCGATCGCGGGCACCAGATTGTGTAAATCAGCTTCCATCAGCCTAAAAGTCAGATCCTTTTTCGAGCAGACTTTCCTTCCTCCATCTTGCCAACACTGCCGCTGGTGGCCAAATTGCCAAGCAGGTACGACATGCTCCCACTCGATTCTGTCTGCCCTTTTTTGTTGTTTTCTAACGTTGTAGCCGCAAGCGTTTAAGTCGGGGTTTCCTTTTTTGCCCTGCCATTCAATGGGGCATCCACAGTAAAAGCTGATTGGATGTTGTTGGTAAATTTTAACTGCCAGCCGTTTTGCTTTTGAGAAGGACTGCGGCGGCTCAGCCGAAACAAATGAGGAGAAGAGTAAAGCCAAAATCAGAGCAATCTTGAGTCGGAACATAACAAACCTATGGTCACTGTGAGTGTGGAAAGAACATTGATTCTATTGACTTAATTATCACTGACAAATTAATCAATTTCTTTCTATTTCTGATACTGACCACAAAAAAAGACACTCACGGCTTGGTGAGGATCTCTGGAAAGGGGGAAATGGGAGAATTAAAAAAGGGAAAAGCTTATGACGTGCAGCTACCTGTCCATGTTAGGGGGTGTTGGCACCGGCGGCAGAAATACTGGGTTTGTTGGCGCTGCACTTTGTTGTGGCGGCGAATAGTCAAAGGTATTTCGTCACACTGACAGCGGTAGATAAAGTGTTTACCACTCACGGAACTGATATCAAAGGTGTGTGTTGTCTTGGCGGGAACCTTGAACACTTGTTGCATCATAGCCTGCCACTCTTTCCCATGCGGGCGGACTTTACCGAAGGCAGCATAGACCAGTAAATGAGCCACTTCATGTGGGACCACTTCTCGCAGAAATGCTTCTGGATTTTCTTTCAGAAGTATTGGATTGAATCTCAACTGCCAACGCTGAAGTAACGCCATGCCAGCTGTTTTCCCACGGATATCAAAACGAACGTCAGGCACAGGATGATGGGTATTCAGTGTTTCGTTGGCGATTGTTATGCATTCAGTGACCGCTCGTATCATGCGGTATTGAAGTTCGGTCATTTCGGCTCTGAGTTATTGCATCAGTTCGGGTGGAAGAAGAGTAGGGGAGAGAAAACAAAAAGGGAAGCCTGAGCTTCCCTTTATCCACAAATTAGACTGATTATCCAATCTGGGCGAAATCACGCAGGGCAGCAACCTTGTCGGTTTTTTCCCATGGGAATTCTTCACGGCCAAAGTGACCATACGCTGCTGTCTTTTTGTAAATAGGCTGAAGAAGATCAAGCATCTCTTGCAGACCATATGGACGTAGGTCAAAGTGCTGTCGAACCGCTTCAACAATTACTTCCTGTGAAACTTTCTCAGTACCGAAGGTTTCCACCATGATTGATGTTGGATCAGCAACACCGATTGCGTAAGAAAGCTGAATTTCACAACGGTCAGCCAGACCTGCCGCAACAATATTCTTCGCTACATAACGCGCGGCATATGCTGCTGAACGGTCAACTTTAGATGGATCTTTACCAGAGAATGCACCGCCACCGTGACGTGCGGCACCGCCGTATGTGTCAACGATGATCTTACGGCCAGTCAAGCCACAGTCACCCATAGGACCACCGATAACAAAACGACCGGTTGGGTTAATGAAGAAATTGGTCTCGCTGTTCAGCCACTCAGTTGGTAGCACAGGCTTAATGATCTCTTCCATCACAGCTTCACGTAAATCAGCGGTAGTCACGCTATCGCAGTGTTGTGTAGAGAGCACAACGGCATCAATACCGACAATTTTGCCTTGGTCGTATTGGAAAGTAACCTGAGATTTAGCATCTGGGCGCAGCCATGGCAGCGTACCGTTTTTACGGACTTCTGCCTGACGTTGTACCAGACGATGAGAATAAGTAATAGGTGCTGGCATGAACACCTCAGTCTCATTGGTCGCATAACCAAACATGATGCCCTGATCGCCCGCACCCTGCTCTTTAGGGTCGGCCTTATCAACGCCTTGGTTGATATCAGGAGACTGTTTGCCGATGGTGTTCAGTATGGCGCAAGAATCTGCGTCAAAACCCATGTCTGAGTGTACATAGCCGATTTCTCGTACTGTTTCACGAGTCAGTTCTTCGATATCCACCCATGCAGATGTGGTGATCTCACCGCCGACCATGACCATACCTGTTTTCACATAAGTCTCGCAGGCAACACGTGCTTTTGGATCCTGTTTTAGAATAGCGTCAAGAACGGCATCAGAAATTTGGTCTGCGATCTTGTCAGGATGTCCTTCTGATACAGACTCAGAGGTGAAGAGGTGTTTAGTCATATCTCAGGGCCTCAATAAAAAATTCGTTTCACTACTGATATATACGTTTAAATGTTCAGATGGATTACCATCTAGACGTCTATTCTACTGAGTATGGGTGCTAAATCAACCACTGAAAAGCGAGATTGCTAGAGAATTGGTATAAAAGTGTAACTTAAAATTTACAATACATTACGTAGTCTGTTGAACAAGATGAGACGAAAACGCACATGATATCCATGTGTTCGGTCCTCACTGCGCGCTATTTTCATGTTACATATCGCAGAGAAGATTATTGACGAACTCGACAAGCACGATTTAAGGGGGCCGCTGTGAGTAAAAATCGTCAGAAAAAGAGTGTTGAATTGCACAGGTATTCATTCTGAGAGGAAAAAAGGTGGCCTAGGCCACCTTGTCATTTGCTATTTAGAACTGATAAGTCAGTATTGATAAAAGGAGAGCCCCGGTGCTTGAGCATTGTCATCGATACGTGGCAATTGGTTCCACTTGTCGAAGTCCAGTTCGTCAATGACTTCGCCTTCGTTGCGGATGTCATCGATGATGACTTCATTGGAGCGATAACTATCATGCTTTACAGAGTAAACCAGTGTGAGGTTACGAACTCCCAGTTCAGCGTTTGACACACCGGTGTAAGTTTTTTTACTGCCATAAGTATCTTCCACTGTCAGATTCAATGAATATTGTTTGCCATCCCGTGCAAGTTTTATTGTCATCTTACTAACACCTTGGGCATCAAACTTTTCATTATCTGCCTGACTATCTTTATGATAGATGGAAGTCTCATCAGCCTCTTTATAAAAACCCAAAAATGGGGAATAAAAATTGGTTGCGCTGACATCCAAGTCGAATCGAGGTGCTGTAGATGATAGCAGAGAGAAAGTTTTCGTTTCTCCATCTGTCAAAGTGCCGTCGAACAGATGAATGGTTAATTTGCCATCAAAGGCTTTGACAGCGTTTCCTGTTGTCAAAGTGCTCTCGTCATGATCTGCATTCACCAACATTGGGCCTTGCTCTGGTCGGGTTTGCCAGTTAAAGGTTCTATCTTTATCGTCTGGTTGACCGGAAACAAGTTTAAAGCCGTCGCTGTCCTGTGCGTTACCATCGATGAACAATCTGTAATGGCTGGCGAAATCTAAACCTTGTAACTCTCCATTGTTATCTTGATTTAAGGCTGGGTAGATAACGTGAGCCATTCGGTTTAACCAAACCAACATAGGTTTTAGTTGTTCCCCGGTATCGGTGTTGGTGACGGAAATGTGATTTTCAACACTTTGTGGATCCATCCATTTATTGAATTCAATCGTGCTGCTGGAGAAATTACTGACAGGAGTGCTCACCTTAACCACTTTAGGGTTACCACCAGAATTTACTGGACGTTGGGGACGAATAATTTCCATATCGGCAATTGATATAGCATCATTTGATACTGATGCGGTGGTATTGATATCCAGAAAATCTGATTCAGGCTTGCCTTGGCTCAATGCGTTGACATCGATTGTACCGCTTACCATAGTAGAGTCAGCCTGATTAAACGCAGTGAAATAGAGGGTATCTCCTTTATATTTCCAGTTTTCAATGCTTAGGCGGTACTTCGTTGGCTCGCCACCAAAGAGAGCGATAGTTTCTTTATTGGTAAGATTGGCGACATTAATAGTGTCATAATTACCGTAGTTATTGTGATTACCTGTAGCTACATAGAACGCCCTTCCTTTGGCAATTTGTAGTGGCGTGGACCAGCGCCATGAAGAACTCAGATCTGGAGTTCTGACAACAGGAAGATCGGACTGTGGGAGGATGCTGTAAAGACCGCTATTCTCGGGGGAAATTGGGTCTAGCTTTAAGCTATACAGGTGACCATTATCGCCCATGATTAGACTACTAGCATTGTAACCAACGGTGATCTTAGTACGGTCTATACCGCCAGCAGCTTCCTTGCTTGGTTTAGCAAAGCTTAAAGAATTGGAATCTTGATAAATAACTGTATTACTGTCATCGACCGAGTAGGTGTTCAACCACGTATTTGAATCTAACAAAGGAATCGTACTGTTTTTAGTTGAATCAGGCAGCATATTCAGGCCGCTGTTATCTCGGTAAACTAGAGTGTTACTTTTGGTGACAATAAAACTTTGTATTGACTTACTGTCAACAGAAAGCTGCCGTATTTGGCCTGTTTTGCTGTCAACTCGGGTGATCACACCTTGAGTGCTGCTTCCGTTGATATCGTCTAGATCCTGAATCGACTTATACCCGTCTTCATCGACAACTTTAAATTTTTTACCGATGAAATAGACATTACCATCACCATCTATCTGTATTGGTTTGAAGCGACCATCATTGATTTCTTCGTTCCAGTTATACGGCTTTTCGGCAAAATATCCTTCAGCAAGGCAGCTGTGTGAATTATTCGCCGTGTTGACTTTAAAAATTGCACACTCTGTTGCGGCTATCAGGTCATTGCTTTCCCATAATGAGTCGTGTTCAACGGCAATGTAAATATATTTGCCATCTGGGCTGACCACGCTGTAGCTAAATTTACCCTTAAGGTTGTTAGCGAGAACAGGTGACAATTGCCCCTTCTCGTCCATCGCAAAGAGGTTGCTGCTATTTGAGCTGTTATACCCGGCATAGCCTGTGTTTTCTGCAGACTGCAGGGCGATAGCAGGTGCGTCTGGGTTTCCTTCCTTTAACGGATTTGCGTACGTTTGAGCATTCTTTGTGGTGGTAACTACGGCAATGGCGTTGCTGAGGTTAAATTTAACATCAGTAGGTGAAACGGCATTGTTAACTGATGAAGAGCTGTCGTCACCGCCGCATGCAGAGAGAAGTGTCGCTAACGACACTGCCAAAAGTGACTGTTTTAAATGATTATTTTGCATAATTTAACGCGAACGTTTCCTAAAGTTTTTCATGTGAAGTTGGGTTTTTGCCCTAATCGACAGGTTTCCTAAATCCTCCCTTTTTAGCTGAGAGTTGTGTTTAGGTAATCCCAAAAGAAAATACGGAGTGTTTCCTTATGAAGCGTCGAATTATGAGTTAATGACAGTGACTAAGACTGTCTCATCATAATTATATAGTTATCTATTTTGATATTCCCCGGTTGGTTGGTTGGATATTGTGCAATCAGCGGTTATCATCAACTAACTCACTGAAGTGCTGGGAGTGGCGTCACATTCTTAGTGCGCCTTTTCCATTCATGAGATAAACTAGCCGTCGCTTTTCATAACTATGTTGTGTGTATAGGGAAATGGCATTACGCATTGCAATTAACGGATTTGGCCGAATAGGTCGAAGCGTGCTCCGTGCATTGTACGAGAGCGAAAAAAAGGATCAGATTCAGGTTATCGCGATTAATGAGTTGGCGGAGCCTGAAGGCATGGCACACTTATTAAAGTACGACTCCTGCCATGGCCGATTTAAAGAAGAGGTCAGTTTTAGTCAGGAGCACCTCAATATCGGTGGCGATAAGGTGCGCATTTTGCACCAGCCGGATATCCATTTATTGCCATGGGCGGATCTGGATATTGATATCGTGCTGGAGTGCACAGGGGTATTTGGAGAACGAGAACATGGTCAGGCACATATTGATGCCGGCGCAAAAAAAGTTCTTTTCTCGCACCCGGGTGGCCATCACCTCGATAACACTGTCATCTTTGGTGTTAACCACGACTCCCTGAAACCTGAACATACCATAGTGTCTAACGGCTCATGCACCACCAACTGCATTGTGCCCGTTATTAAAGTGCTGGATGAGAAATTTGGCATTCAATCAGGCACCATCACCACGATCCACTCTTCCATGAATGATCAGCAAGTGATTGATGCTTATCATACTGATCTCAGACGAACCCGGGCGGCCAGCCAATCCATTATTCCGGTAGATACCAAGCTCCATCTCGGCATTGGCCGTATCTTTCCTGAGTTCGCTGAGAAGTTTGAAGCTATTTCTGTCCGCGTCCCCACCATAAACGTCACCGCGATGGATTTAAGTGTGACTGTTCATACTGACGTCGATGTTCATGACATAAATCAAGCCCTCAAAGAGGCTGCTCAGTGTACATTGACAGGTATTGTGGACTATACCGAAGCCCCCCTGGTTTCTAACGATTTTATTCATGATCCTCACAGCGCCATTGTTGATGGCTCGCAGACACGAGTCAGTAACCAACATCTGATAAAAATGTTGGTTTGGTGCGATAACGAGTGGGGGTTTGCTAATCGGATGCTGGATACCGCATTAGCGATGAAAGATTTTTCCTGAGGCTCTGCTTGGAGTCTCTTTGTGGGCCGACTTTTAAATGGATTCTTTTAAATTTGAGTTAAGAGAGAGCGAATATGTCTGTAATTAAAATGACTGATTTGGATCTGGCCGGTAAACGCGTGCTGATCCGTGCTGATCTGAATGTGCCAGTCAAAGAAGGTAAAGTAACGTCTGACGCACGTATTCTGGCTTCACTGCCAACGATTAAGCAGTGTCTTGAAGCTGGTGCGAAAGTAATGGTGACGTCTCATCTGGGCCGTCCAACTGAAGGCGAGTATGCAGAAGAGTTTTCTCTGCAACCTGTCGTTAATTATCTTAACGACGCTCTGGCATGTGATGTCAAACTGGCGAAAGAGTACCTAGACGGACTTGAGCTAAATGCCGGTGAGTTGGTTGTACTGGAAAACGTTCGCTTTAACAAAGGCGAAAAGAAAAACGACGAAGTTCTGTCAGAACAGTACGCAGCACTGTGTGATGTCTTTGTTATGGATGCGTTCGGTACTGCACACCGTGCGCAGGCATCAACTCATGGCGTTGGCATGCATGCGCCAGTAGCTTGCGCAGGCCCATTGTTGGCCGCAGAACTTGAAGCCTTAGGTCAGGCTTTGGACAACCCAGCCCGACCAATGGTGGCTATCGTTGGTGGTTCAAAAGTGTCAACGAAGCTGACCGTGCTGGAGTCACTGGCAAAAATTGCTGATCAGGTTGTTGTTGGTGGTGGTATCGCCAATACCTTCATCGCGGCAACAGGCCAAAATGTCGGTAAGTCACTGTATGAGGCCGACCTGGTTGAAACCGCAAATACTCTGATGTCGCAAACTGATGTGCCAGTAGCGACTGATGTCGTGTGTGCAAAAGAGTTTTCTGAGTCTGCAGAAGCGACAATTAAAGCGGCAGGTGATATCGCTGAAGACGATATGGTGCTGGATATCGGCCCTGATTCAGCACATCACTTGGCTGAAATCATTAAGAATGCCAAAACCATTTTGTGGAATGGCCCTGTTGGTGTCTTCGAAATTGAGCAATTTGGTAAAGGTACTGAAATTGTCTCTAAGGCAATTGCTGACTCTGAAGGCTTCTCTATTGCGGGTGGTGGCGACACGCTGGCAGCGATTGATAAGTACGGTATCAAAGAGCAGGTGTCTTATATCTCAACGGGTGGCGGTGCTTTCCTAGAGTTCGTTGAAGGTAAGAAGCTTCCAGCTGTTGAAATGCTTGAGCAGCGCGCCAACAGCTAATGAAATGAAAGAACAGAGGAACTGGACCTCTGTTGGATACCAGAGAATGATGGCTTTGGTATCTGGTTTGGGTACAATGCACCGCGTTGTTCGCAAACGTTTGCTGAATTGCATCCGGCTGACTCGTTAGCCGGACTGAAAATTATCAAAAGACAGTTTAAATAGGACTATAGCTATGTCTAAGATTTTTGATTTCGTAAAACCTGGCGTTATCTCTGGTGACGACGTTCAGAAAGTATTTGAAATTGCTAAAGAGCAGAAGTTTGCTCTGCCAGCGGTAAACGTTGTAAACACTGATTCAATCAACGCTGTTTTGGAAGCTGCTGCAAAGGTTAAAGCGCCTGTTGTTATTCAGTTTTCAAACGGTGGTGCAGCTTTCTTCGCAGGTAAAGGCCTGAAGCTGGAAGGTCAGGGTTCACAGGTAGCAGGTGCTATTGCAGGTGCTAAGTACGTTCACGCCGTTGCTGAATCTTATGGCGTACCCGTTATTCTGCACACCGACCACGCTGCGAAAAAACTTTTGCCGTGGATCGACGGTCTGCTGGACGCTGGTGAAGCTTTCTATGAGCAAACTGGTAAGCCACTGTTCTCTTCACACATGATTGATCTGTCTGAAGAGTCTCTGGAAGAAAACATCGACATCTGTGGCAAATACCTCGAGCGTATGGCTAAGATGAACATGACACTGGAAATCGAACTGGGTTGTACTGGTGGTGAGGAAGACGGCGTAGACAACACTGATATGGATCAGTCTGAGCTTTACACGTCTCCAGAAGATGTTGCTTACGCTTACGAAAAGTTGAACGCTATCAGTCACCGTTTCACTATCGCAGCCTCTTTCGGTAACGTTCATGGTGTTTACAAGCCAGGTAACGTTGTGCTGACTCCAACTATCCTACGTGACTCACAGGCTTACTGTGCTGAGAAGTTTGATATTGCTCCTAATGCACTTAACTTTGTATTCCACGGTGGTTCTGGTTCATCACAAGCTGAGATCGAAGAATCTATCGGCTACGGTGTGATCAAAATGAATATCGATACTGATACTCAGTGGGCGACTTGGAACGGCATCCGCACTTACTATGTTGAAAACGAAGCGTACCTGCAAGGCCAAATCGGTAACCCAACCGGTGAAGATGCGCCAAACAAGAAATTCTACGATCCACGTGTTTGGCTGCGTAAAGCGCAGGAATCAATGGTAACTCGTCTTGAGCAGGCGTTTTCTGACCTGAACGCTATCGACGTGCTGTAAGACATATTCATTACACAGGCAACTGTGTGATCGAAGATTAAAAACCCGCTATTTATTAGCGGGTTTTTCTTTATCTGTTCAAGTATTGAGCCAAGGTGCTCCTGTAGATAAACGTTACACTTTTCCTTTCGATTACAGCTCGTTCAAACAAAGTACCGATCAAAGTGTTCATTGGCCAGACACACCTGCTGGCTGATATCCGAATGGCTGTGAGGTTGGCTACGTCAAACAATAAGTGAGATCGCGATGAGTGAAGAAAATACAATAGGGAATGCAGCAGCAACGGCGACTAGCTGGTTGCAGAATAATCAGGAGCTAATCATCCAGTATGGTGTGAATGTTATAACGGCCATATTAATCCTCGTTATTGGTAACATGGTGGTAAAAGCCGTTGCGAATGGTGTTGCAGAAGTACTGCGCCGTAAAAAGTTCGACTCGACTATCGTTGATTTTGTTCATACGTTTGTCCGTTATCTCCTGTTCGTTATTGTACTCATCGCAGCACTCGGTCGGTTGGGTGTTCAAACCGCTTCTATTGTTGCTGTTATTGGTGCTGCAGGCCTTGCTGTCGGCCTTGCTCTTCAAGGGTCGCTATCTAACTTTGCTGCTGGCGTTTTAATTGTGATGTTCCGCCCCTTCAAATCTGGAGATTTTGTTGAAGTGGCCGGAGTATCAGGCTCCGTTGCTTCTATTCAGCTTTTTTCGACCGTACTGACCACACCAGACAATAAAATGGTGGTTGTTCCCAATGGCTCGGTTATTGGCAGTGCAATCACAAACTATTCCACGCACAACACCCGCCGAATCGATCTGACTATCGGTGTTTCATACAACGCAGACTTAAAAAAAACCAAAGCGATACTGGCTGATATTGTGGCTGCAGAACCGCGCATCCTTTCAAATCCAGCCACAACAATCGGGGTAGTGGCGCTTGCTGATTCATCCGTTAATTTGGTTGTGCGACCTTGGGTGAATACCGGAGACTACTGGCCTGTGTATTTCGATTTGATGCAAGCTATCAAAGAGGGATTAGATAGCGAAGGTATTGAGATCCCTTATCCGCAGATGGATGTGCATATTAGCAAAGAAGCGTCCGCATAAGACGCGAAATTATTGTGCCATCTTTTGTTACGCTATCATTACCATGGCAAAGAGGTATGATCAGCTTAAAGAAATTTTATCGTTGCTAATGAATTTACTTGCAGTTGTTGTCGGGCTTTTCTACCTTGCCTTACAGAGACTGTATGTAAATTAACGACAGGTAGGCTTACCAATTATTCAGTAAGAAGGATGCTGATTTATGAGCGATATTCCGTCAGATCTTAAGTACGCGACGACCCATGAATGGATCCGTCCCGAAGGGAATGGAGTTTACACTGTGGGTATTTCTGACCATGCTCAGTCGCTGCTTGGCGATATGGTGTTTATCGATTTACCTGATGTCGATGACCTTGTAGATGCTGGCGACGACTGTGCGGTGGCTGAGTCTGTTAAGGCTGCCTCAGACGTTTATTCGCCGTTGACGGGTAAGGTAGTGGCGGTGAATGAGGATCTAGAGTCGTCGCCCGAACTGGTTAACTCTGATCCCTACGGTGATGGCTGGCTATTCCAACTGACTATCAGCGATGACGCGGAACTTAACGAATTACTTGATGCTGAAAGTTATGCTGAGTTACTTGACGAGGAAGACAGTGACTAGGCCTTAGCTGTCAGTGTTGAGTCGACGAAAGAAAAACACCGCGCAGAGCGCGGTGTTGGTTTTTTTGGCTAAGCGAACAGGCTTACTCAGTCCGTAATCTCCGAATTTCCTGATTAATTTCCTTTACCGTGCGGTAATGTTGAACCTCAGCATTTTCCGGCGGCTTAAGCAGGCCCTGTTGAAACTCGAAATCTCCCTTTCCATTGATATGCAGGCGACCAGAGAACAAGCGCTGGACATGCCTGGCAATCATCAGCGGGACATATCGATTAAACATTCGCATTAGAAATTCCTTTTTTATTTTTCTATGTCTTCCGACATGACTAGCCAACTCCGTCTACCCAGATAATTCTATCCGGGCATCTGGCGGCGGGATTATAACGCCAGATGCATTAAACTAACGTGACTAAACAGCCAATCGATCAAGAAAAATGTAAGAAATAACTCATTGAGGTTAAAAAGCTAATAAACGAGCTTTTTTTGTTAAATATGGTTACAAGGTTCATATAAAACGCTGACAATATTGACACTAAAAGATAAAAGTTAGTGTCTTTATCGTGATATATCAGCAAACATAGGGTTACATAGTGTTACTAAATCATTAAATTCAAGCTCTAGGCCAGCCAATTGTGTGCCACTGCTTATATTTACCTTTTTATTTGATTCCAATGCGTTATCGAACACGACAGGAAGCCAGGTTTTCAAGGCAACAGGCGTTACCGTCCCCGGTGAAAAGCCCGTTACTGACTTTACCTGAGAACTGTCTGCGCATGTCATTCTCTTACAGCCAAATACAGCACGGACTTTTTTCGGATCGACACTGGCTGAACCCGGCAGGCAAGCCAATACATGGAAGCCACTCATGTCCCTGAGTAATATGGATTTAACCATCTGATCAGGGGCGACTCCACGTTGGCTGGCTGCCTCTTCGATGGTCTTGGCGATACCCGAGTGATGTAACACCTTATACTGGACAGATTCTCTGTCCAGTAGGTCAGTGACTACTGATGAAGTAAATGCAGTCATTTTATCAGTCATTATCTTCCAGCGAGTAGGGCAGTTGGATGATCTCCAGACGGCAGTCTGGTTCATTGGCTGGTCTAAACTGACTATCGTCATCAAGGTTATTTGGCAGTACTGCCAGAGCCAGTACTTTGCCATCATCAAACCTGTATCCAGAGAGAACTGCGCCACCACTGCGCCAGTTTTCACCAACACTTCGCTCAATCGTATCGCCAGGTTGTGGTGCAGTGCTTGCTTCACCAGTTAGCAGAAACGCAGCCCGCTTGTTTATGCCACGATATTTGGCTCTGGCAACAGTTTCCTGCCCGGTATAACAGCCTTTTTTGAAGCTGATAGCATCACCAATGACCTGCAGATTCAACGCTTGTGGAATGAACTCACTGATATTATTTTCATGCAGTAAGGGCAGCGCTGCACGTAAGTCAGCCAGCGTCCACAGAGATGAGTCAGCCAGTTCAGCCTCTCCACTAAGCTGAGATAAAATGTCATCAGCTTCAGCTTCATTCACGGCTAGAAGCCAGCGATTGGCTTCAATTTTAACTGCAGTTCCGCTCTGGGTTGGCGTCACCTCGGCTGTGGCCGAAAACATCCTTTCGATTGTGCTGTCAGCGTTTTCACCCATTAAGCCCAGCAGCACAAGTTCGCTTGCTTCAATGGTTGTTTTGGAGAAAACCGCATATTTCTTGAGCTCAGTGAGTTGAGCACCAGAGAGGGAGGCGGACTGCACATAGGCAATGCCATCTGCATGATGAAACAATCTCAGTACCGACCACACTTTTCCTTTCGCATCGCAATGCGCTGCCAGTGTTGATTTTCCCTTTTCCATTGATATGAGGTCACAGGTCAGCTGTCCTTGTAAATAGCTCATGGTGTCGTCACCAACAGCAGTTACCAGGGACAGGTGATCCAGACTCACCAGAGATAAGGAAGGCATAGGTGATGAAGACGTCAGTGGCAGACGAGAAAAAGGCTGCCGTTGGTACCAGGTTGTCATGGTGTCTCTCGCGTTGTCGATAGTTAGACAACATGTTAAATCCTGACCACCAGAATGTCAGCCCCGATTGATTGGCATCGTAGTAGATTATTGTCGGCGTGATCACAGGCTATATGGTTGGAAAAGGCTTGCCATAGCCCCATATCGCTGCCATTGGTAGTATATGCCAATAGCCTGAGGGTGCAGGATGCCATCCCGGGCGATGTAAGCTGAGAAATCTTCACCGGAATGAGGTCTTTATGATAAGCGCAGAAGAAAGAGCGCGAGTGAAATGGGCATGTCGCCGAGGCATGCTGGAGCTGGACGTAATATTGAACCCGTTCTTTGATGAATGCTTTGATAACTTGTCTGAGCAGGGGCAGATTGATTTTATCGACTTCTTAAAGTGCGATGATCCGGATCTGTTCGCTTGGCTAATGGGACATGGCCACAGCGACGATCCTCGTATGTTGGCAATGACAGAAACCGTTGTTTCGCACAACAGAAGCAAACTGCGTTAGTTTCTGGCTATACCCTTCGCGATGGGCAGAGTGCTTACTGTGGGGGGTGTACCTGCTTCTTGCAGCGGTCGCGTTTCTGGCAACCGCACTTCCGCTAGAGTGTCGGGCATTGATACTCACAATACTTCTTTCCGATCGACAGACAAAGTCCTCTGCGCTTCACGCGCTGTGCGGTTTTTATCAACTGCGTTTGGATGGTCGTCTCATACTTTCTGAGCGCCCATTTTCTATTCAGCGTGTCGTGGTGTTGTCCCGACTGTGTATTGTTCTGAAGATCTCGGATACCGACAAAACAACGTATATCCCCTTGTTTTCCGACGCGGTGTCGACTGACTGCTACCGCCATCTCTCCAGAATAATTTTGGGACTCAGGACTCGTAATATTTGATTGCGGTTCCATTTACATCGATAAGATTGAGTTTTAGTCGCAATTTTCCCGCTGATCGCCGATATCCTTCGAGACAACTTACAAACCTGACAACATTTTTTGATGAGACTGCAATTGTCTCAGGGGGTATCAAGAGTGAAGATAAAAACAAGAATGCAGTTACTGTCTCTCGTAGCAGGGCTATCTCTAGTGATCTTCTCCGGAGTGATGTTAAAAGCCAATGAGTCGCTATTACGTCTTGAAAGCAATCAGTTACGCGTTGCGCAGATGGAGGTGGTGCTGCTGAATCTTCGCCGCAATGAGAAAGACTTTCTTGCCCGATTTGATATCAAATACCTCAATAAATTCATCAAGAACAAACAACGTTTCGATGAGCTGTTCACAGAGCTTCGGGACGGTATTACTCAATCTGGGATTTTGTTGCCGCAGGAAGGGCCTGTAAACCGGGCAATGGAGGAGTATTCCCGAGGCTTTGCTGAATTGGTCAAAGGTTATGAAGTACTGGGCCTCAGTACTAAGTCGGGCCTTCGCGGACAACTGGCCGTCATAAATGATTCATTGCTTGCTTCTTCATCAGAGGTGAACAGTCAATTCGCCGCCAATCGTTTGGTCAGCCTTACTGAGCTTCTGCAATACAACCGTTCACCGGAGACATTCGACAATTATCTCAAGGCAGTGTCCGCGACTGACGAGCTTGATCTGGATTTGATGGGCAAACAACTTGCGCTGGCTAAATCTATCCATCAGCAGCAGAAGTTACTTGGGCTGGACCACAAATCAGGCTTATTGGGTAAAATACGCAGTCAATCACATGCAGTTGAAAGCAATTTTGATGATATGCATGAAGCATTGTCGACAGCGACGCGTTCAGCTGAAAACGCAATTTGGTTGTGGTTGGTTGGTAGCCTTGTCGCGATAATCGCTTTACTGTTTTCGTTTACGGCCTGGGTGAGTCGTGTGATTCAACGTGGTGTGGGAAATCTGCTCTCCACCATGTCTGAGGTCGCTGACACGCATGATCTGACTCTGCGTGCCAATGCAGAAACCAATGATGAGCTGGGCCAGGTTGCGAGTGATTTCAACCGGGTTCTGGAGCAATGTCAGCAACTAATCAGTCAGGTAAAAGGGTCAATTATGACGCTGAATACTGCTGCATCAGAGGTGAAGAGCCGTACTTCTGATGCGGAGCACGCACTGACTAATCAACGAAGTGAGACTGAATTGGCAGCGACTGCGGTGAGTGAAATGGAATCGACCATCCACGAAATTGCCTCGCGCACTGAAATGGCGGCATCTAATGCCGGACAAAGTCTGGATCGTGCTCAGCAAGGTTTTGAAACCATGCAATCTACCCGAACTGCAATTGGTACTTTGTCTCAGGATCTTGGCCGCGCGAGCGACGAAATTCAGAGCTTGCTCTCTCTGTCTCAGAAGATCGGCAGCGTCGTGGATGTTATCAAGGAAATCTCCGAACAGACGAACCTGCTAGCACTTAACGCTGCTATCGAGGCGGCCCGTGCAGGTGAGCAGGGCCGTGGATTTGCGGTTGTAGCCGACGAAGTAAGATCACTGGCAAACCGTACCCACCAGTCGACAGAAGAAATTGACGATATGATCACGTCACTGCAGAAACAAACCGAGCAGGTTGTGTCTCAAATCTCATCGTGTCAGCAGTACGGTGAAGAATCTGTCTCTTATGTCTCAGACGCGGCAACGGGTTTGGACAATATTATGGCGGATATGCAGCAAATCATGGATATGAGTACTCAGATTGCCACTGCTGTTGAAGAGCAGAGTATGGTCGCCAGAGAGGTGAATCAGAACGTGCACAAGATTCAGGAAATCACTTCAACAACCAGTCAAATCAGTGAAGAGAACAGTCAGGTCGCAACCAATGTTGCGGTTCAGGCGGGGTCGCTAGAAAAGGCAATTTCCGCTTTCAATGCATAATGCACAGCAGAAATAAAAAAACCCGCATTTGCGGGTTTTTTGTTTGTAGCAGAATTTCGCTCAAACACTCTTTGTTTACACGTCCAGACTAATGGTTCTCTGGCGTCAAAACAGTGGGTTTGCTGTTTTCTGCTTTGTCCGGATAGTCAATGGTGTAGTGCAATCCACGGCTCTCTTTTCTTGCCATGGCACAGCGAACCATTAGCTCAGACACCTGAAGAAGGTTACGCAATTCAAGCAGGTTGTTGGAGACCCGGAAGTTACTGTAGTACTCGTTGACTTCCTGTTTCAGAAGTTCAATGCGCCTCAGGGCTCTCTCCAGTCGCTTGGTTGAACGCACAATGCCAACATAATCCCACATCAACAGTCTTAGTTCGTGCCAGTTATGCTGGATAACCACCTCTTCATCTGAACAACTGACCTGACTGTCATCCCAGCTTGGCAGTTTCATCTGCGAGATGTCATGCTCGGTATCCGCTTCAATGTGACAGGCGGCAGACCATGCGTAAACCACACACTCGAGCAGTGAGTTTGACGCCATACGGTTGGCACCATGTAACCCGGTGTAACTCACTTCACCAATAGCGTAAAGCCCGGAGAGATCGGTGAGACCATTGTGGTCAACGACGACACCACCACAGGTATAATGAGCGGCCGGCACAATGGGGATAGGTTCTTTCGTCAGGTCAAAACCAAAGGTCAGCAGTTTTTCGTAGATGGTAGGAAAATGTTTGATGATAAATGCTGAGTCTTTATGGCTGATATCCAGGTACATACAGTCGGCACCCAGACGTTTCATTTCGTAGTCAATGGCCCGTGCAACTACATCCCTCGGCGCGAGTTCGGCCCGTGAGTCAAACTCAGGCATAAAGCGGCTACCGTCTGGACGCTTCAGGTAAGCCCCTTCTCCTCTCAGAGCCTCAGTTAACAGAAAGTTTCGAGCTTCTGGATGGAAGAGGCAGGTTGGATGAAATTGATTGAATTCAAGGTTTGCAACCCGGCATCCCGCGCGCCATGCCATGGCAATACCGTCGCCTGAAGAAACATCTGGATTGGAGGTGTACTGATAAACCTTGGAGGCTCCGCCTGTTGCCAGTACTACAAATCTGGAGCGAACAGTTTCCACTGCTTCTTTCTTTCGATTCCACACATAAGCCCCAAGAACCCGATCTTTTCCTTTCTGACCAACCTTTTTACGGGTGATCAAATCGAGTGCGTTGTGGCGTTCCAATACCGTGATATTGGGATGGAGGTGAACATTCTCTTGCAGTGATGTCTGTACTGCCTGCCCGGTTGCGTCTGCGGCATGAAGGATCCGTCTGTGGCTGTGCCCCCCTTCCCGTGTGAGATGGAATTTCGGCGAATCACTGTTGTTGTCCTCTTCTTTGTCAAAAGGAACACCACTGTCAATAAGCCACTGAACACATGGCTTTGCGTTCTCAGCAATGAATTTTGCTGTCTCTTCATCACAGAGGCCTGCGCCCGCAATGAGCGTATCCTGAACATGCGACTCTATCGAGTCGTCCTCGTCAAAGACTGCGGCGATACCTCCCTGCGCATAAAGGGTGGCCCCTTCATTCCACGGTCCTTTGCTTAGTACGATAACTTTGTGTGTCTGCGCCAGTCGAAGCGCCAGCGACAACCCCGCTGCGCCACTACCAATCACCAGCACATCACATAAATGGTCTCGGTGTTGTTTCATACCTTTCCTGTACCCTAAAAACGCCGATAATGGCTTTGAATGCAGCGATTACCGTGTTCCATGCATCGTTGTGTCTTTCATTGTGATGTCCGATTGTACACTATCGGACAACATCCGAGTATCTTGATCCCAAGGCAACGGTTATTTAGCTTCTTCGGAAAGTGCGGAGACTTAGCTGAAGTCAGGTCCAGTCTTCTGGTAGAATTTGCCGAGCAAGATCAAAACTTGAACACCCGCCAGAGAATATTTGGAACTATTTTTTTTTCTGATGTTCACATCAACATGTCTGCTATTAACGTGTCGCAACATATCGTGTGCCATGAAATCAGCGTTTATTGGTGCTAGGATTGCGGACTAAAATAACTTTGGACTGAGCCATACGTGGCCCTCAGATGCCAAAAAACAAGGAGAATGTGCTCGAATGAGCGAGCAGCAGACAGATCAGGCACTGATTGAAAGGGTTCAGAATGGTGACAAACAGGCGTTTAATCTGCTTGTCATTAAATATCAGAACAAAGTGTGTAACTTGATATCCCGCTACGTCACTAATCATGGCGACATACAGGACGTTGCGCAGGAAGCCTTTATCAAAGCATACCGGGCTATCCCCGGCTTTCGCGGTGACAGTGCGTTTTACACGTGGCTGTACCGAATAGCAGTGAACACAGCAAAGAATCATCTGGTAGCTCAGGGGCGGCGACCTCCATCTAGTGATATTGATGCAGATGAAGCTGAAAACTTTGAAAATGGTGGTGCACTGAAAGAAATTTCGAACCCTGAGAACCTAATGTTGTCAGAACAACTGAAGCAGGTAGTTTTCAATACGATTGAAACACTGCCTGAGGAGTTGAAAGTCGCGATCACACTCCGTGAGATTGACGGCTTGAGCTATGAGGAAATTGCAGAGGTGATGGAATGCCCCGTAGGAACCGTCAGGTCCCGCATTTTCCGAGCCAGAGAAGCGGTTGATAAACGTGTCAATCCGCTTATTAAACAATAACCGACGTATAGTTAAGACGTATTGTTAAACGGTGAAATAAATGGCTGAAAAAGAAAACGTCTCCGCATTATTCGATGGCGAGGACAACGACAAAAGGCTGGTGGCAGCGCTCGGAAGCGATAAATCAGCGCAAGAGTCGTGGAAAAGCTACAGTGTTATCCGAGATACGCTTCGCGGGGATGCTCCTGCGTCGTTGGACTGGGATATTGCATCGCGCGTGAGCGCGGCACTTGAAGATGAGCCTTCGCATAGCAAAGCGTCGCAAGAGATGCCACCGGTTCAATCAACACCTGTCATACAACCACACAAAGAATCACAGCCTCGTCCGGGTAGTTTCACTTTGCCGGGATGGTTGCAGCCTTTAGGTCAGGTGGGTATGGCCGCTGCAGTGTGTATGGCGATTATTGTTGGGGTTCAAAGCCAAAACCCAACAACAGATTTGTATTCTTCCGAAGTAGGTTCGCAGCCTCCCGTTCTTGAAACTGTTCCATTTTCCGGTGCTGCAGAACCAGTGAGTATAAATAGTGAAACTGAGCGTTCAAATACTACACTTTCTGAAGAACAACTGAGGGAGCAGCGTCGAAGAATCAACGCACTGCTTCAGGATTTTGAGTTACAACTCAGGCTCAATGCCAAGTCAGCCGATACAGAGCAAGACTTGCAAAAATAGAGAAATAAAGTTTGAAGAAAGCGTTTTGGGTCGGTGCTCTTGCCATCTTGACCCTGTCCCCCGCAGCAATGGCGGCTAAAGATGCCGCCTTTGATTTGGTTGAGCAAATGGACTCAGCCAGTCGTGAACTCAGTTACGAACTCTCATATATCCATGTCCGTAAAAACAGTATCCAGCCGCTAAGGTTCAGGCATGCCGTGGTGGGTGGTAAGTCACTCGGGCATATCCTTTATCTCAGTGGTCCGAGTCGTGAAGTGATTCGTCGTGGCAAAGAGGTGAGCTATTTCGAGCCGGGACTTGATGCTTTCACTATCGAAAGTGGTCAAATAGTGGCACCTTTGCCTTCGATCATGCAGACAAATGTCGATAAACTTCCTGCGCTATACAACTTTGTTTCCTTGGGTAGAGCGCGTGAGGCGGGCATGGCAACCAATGTTGTCCGGGTTTCGCCAAAAGATGAGAGTCGCTATTCCTACGTACTTTGGATTGAAGACAACAGCCATCTTTTGTTGAGAGCTGATGTGCTGGACAGAGATGGGGAGCCTTTGGAGCAATACAGGGTGACCTCGCTTGCAATCACGCCCAAGATTGGTCAATTACTCAGTAAGCTTGCAGAGACAGACGTTCCTCCAGTTGTCCATGTTCCGACAAATAAAGATGTGGACATGGGATGGGAAGTCTCGTCGCTACCTACTGGCTTTGTTCCGGTTTATCGAAACCGCCATCGTCTCATGTTGACGAGCCGACCTGTTGAGAGCCAGATGTTCAGCGACGGTTTATTTAGTTTCTCTGTCTATGTCGCCGATGCTGACGACATGTCGGTGCGTGAGCAGAAGGTGAGACTTGGTCGCAGGACCATGCACAGTATTGTCAAAGGCTCAGCAGAAATCACTGTCGTCGGTGATATACCTCCTGCAACTGCGAAGGCCGTGGCTGAGTCTGTCCGGTTTTTTTCGGGCAAGCAGGGTAACAAATCATGATCACCGCGATGGCTGAAGTACGTTCTTATCATAATGGACGACTTCGCCTGAGTTCGACTCAGCAGACAAGCTGCGGCAGTTGTGGCTCACAAAGCGATTGCGGCACTGGGATAGTCAGTAAAGCACTACCGGGAAAAACACTCGATATTGAGATACCCTCTGAAAAGCCGCTCGCAATTGGTACCTTGGTTGAAATCGGCTTACAAGAGCACGCAATGCTTAAGTCCGCCCTCGTGGTCTATGTGTTGCCTTTGTTCTTTTTGATTCTGGGCGCATTGTTTGGACAGTTCTTTGCCGATTTAGCAGAGGGTGGTGAGGGCACTGTTATTGTTATCTCTGCCATTTTTGCTTTAATAGGGGCAGTGCTTGCCAGAAAAATATCTAAGTCACTTGAGCGACAACCTGGCTATCAACCCACGATTTTACGCGTCCTTGGCAAGCCGGTTGATGGTGAACTGGTGACAAATGCTACATCTGAGGATAGCGAGTAGCCGTTAATTTCGGTAGAATCCCGCCACTTGATCATATGATCGCGAATCTTTTTATAACGAGTTAGTCACACCACCTATGAAGCACATTCGTAATTTTTCGATTATTGCCCACATCGACCACGGTAAGTCGACCCTTTCTGATCGCTTGATCCAGGTCTGTGGCGGTCTTAGCGACCGTGAAATGGAAGCCCAGGTTCTTGACTCCATGGATCTCGAGCGTGAGCGCGGTATTACCATCAAAGCGCAGAGTGTGACTCTGAACTACAAAGCTTTAGATGGTAATGAATATCAACTTAACTTCATCGATACGCCGGGACACGTTGACTTCTCTTACGAAGTTTCCCGCTCTTTGGCTGCGTGTGAAGGTGCGCTTCTGGTGGTTGATGCTGGCCAGGGTGTAGAGGCTCAGACGCTGGCTAACTGTTACACCGCTATCGAAATGGACCACGAAGTCGTACCCATTTTGAATAAGATTGACCTGCCAGCAGCTGATCCTGACCGTGTTGCCGAAGAAATAGAAGACATCGTTGGCATTGACGCAACAGAAGCTACCCGTTGCTCAGCGAAAACAGGTATCGGCGTCGATCTGGTTCTGGAAGATATTGTTAAGAAAATCCCGGCCCCTGAGGGCGATCCTGAAGCGCCATTACAGGCACTGATCATTGACTCTTGGTTCGACAACTACTTGGGTGTCGTGTCACTGGTTCGCATTAAAAATGGCGAACTTAAAAAAGGTGACAAGATCAAGGTGATGAGTACAGGCCAGGTCTGGGGTGTTGATCGCATTGGTATCTTCTCACCAAAACAGACTGATACACAGGGTCTGAGAACGGGTGAGGTTGGCTGGGTTGTCTGTGGTATTAAAGACATCCTTGGCGCGCCAGTGGGGGACACCCTGACACATGCCAAGCACGGTGCCGACGTTGCGCTACCTGGTTTCCAGAAAGTAAAACCACAGGTTTATGCAGGTCTGTTCCCGGTATCGTCTGACGACTACGAAAACTTCCGTGATGCACTTGGCAAGCTTAGCCTCAATGATGCATCACTCTTTTATGAACCAGAAAACTCTGCGGCGCTTGGCTTTGGCTTCCGTTGTGGTTTCCTTGGCATGCTGCACATGGAGATCATTCAGGAGCGTCTGGAGCGTGAATACAACCTTGACCTGATCACTACCGCACCGACAGTGGTGTACGAGGTGACAAGAACCAATGGTGAAGTCATTTATGTCGACAGCCCGGCAAAACTGCCCGCAGTGAACGACATCGACACTATTGGTGAGCCGGTTGCCCGCTGCCACATCCTGGTACCGACCGACTATCTGGGTAACGTTATTACCTTGTGTGTTGAGAAACGAGGCACGCAGGTCGATATGGTTTATCACGGTAATCAGGTTGCCCTCACTTATGACATCCCAATGTCTGAAGTGGTGCTGGATTTCTTTGATCGCCTGAAATCAACGTCGCGTGGTTACGCATCGTTGGATTATGGTTTCCAGAACTATCAGGTATCAGACATGGTACGTGTCGACATCCTGCTAAACGGCGATACCGTTGACGCGCTGGCTATCATCACGCACAAAGATCACTCTCAAAGCAGAGGTCGTGATCTGGTTGAGAAGATGAAAGAGTTCATCCCACGTCAGCAGTTTGATATTGCGATTCAGGCAGCGATTGGTAACCACATCATTGCTCGCTCAACCGTGAAGCAGTTGCGCAAAAACGTAACCGCCAAGTGTTATGGCGGTGATGTCAGCCGTAAGAAAAAACTGTTGCAGAAACAGAAAGAAGGTAAGAAACGTATGAAGCAGATCGGTAATGTTGAGCTGCCTCAGGAAGCGTTCCTCGCCATTCTGCACGTTGGAAAAGACAAATAAAAACAGGGAATTGATTCAGGGGAACATGAATGGCTAATACGTTTTCACTTATTTTGGTGGTTGCCACTTTGCTGACGGGGCTCATATGGGCACTGGACAAATTTGTCTGGGCTCCCCGTCGTGTGTTGAAGGCAGCGCAGACATTGAGTCTGACTGCTGAAGATATCGACACTGAGCAGGTTGAGGCAATTGCTCCTCAGCCAATATGGGTAGAAAACCTTGCCTCTGTGTTCCCCGTGATCGCCTTGGTGACGGTACTGCGCTCGTTTATTTACGAGCCTTTTCAGATACCATCAGGCTCAATGATGCCAACCCTTCTTGTCGGGGACTTTATCCTCGTTGAGAAGTTCTCATATGGTGTTAAGGATCCTGTTTTCCGTCATACATTACTTGAAACGGGTAAGCCCGAGCGTGGCGATGTTGCTGTGTTTAAGTACCCTGAAGATCCGAATGTTGACTTCATTAAACGCATCGTTGGCTTACCAGGTGACAAAGTTCGCTACGACGAACAAAAGCGCCTGTGTATTCAGCGAAAAGGCGAAAGTCAGTGCGAGCTACTGCCTATCGACAAGGTAGAGACAAGCCCATTCACTCAGCAGGGGATCAATTTGGTTCAAGCTGAGGAAACGCTGGGTAAGGTTCCTCATCAGATACTGGTTAACCCTCTATTACCTAATCAAAGCGGTCGTTACGCAGCGATCAGTGGTAAAAATGAATGGACGGTGCCGCAAGGTCAGTACTTCGTGATGGGGGATAACCGTGACAACAGCCGTGACAGCCGTTTCTGGGGTTTTGTACCTGAGCACAATCTGGTGGGTAAGGCTGTTGGTATCTGGATCAGTTTCGAATTTGACAAACAGGCTGACAGCGTGCTGCCATCCTGGGTTCCCGTCGGTGTTCGCTTTAATCGCGTCGGCGGTATTATTTAGCTTGGAGTAACATGACAACACTGATTAATAAATTACAGCGTCGTATCGGCTATCAATTTGCTGATTCGGCGCACCTTAGTCTCGCCCTGACTCACCGCAGTGCCAACAGTAAGCACAACGAGCGTCTTGAGTTTCTGGGCGATTCTATTTTGAGTTTCGTTATTGCTGATGATCTCTACCACCGTTTCCCGAGCGTTGATGAAGGCGACATGAGCCGCATGCGTGCCACACTGGTTCGCGGCAATACTCTGGCTGAACTGGGCCGTGAGTTTGAATTGGGCGATGTGCTGATGTTAGGCCCGGGTGAATTGAAAAGTGGCGGTTTCCGCCGCGAGTCCATCCTTGCTGATGCGATTGAAGCCATTATTGGCGCTATTTATCTCGACAGCGATCTGGAAACGGTCCGTGGAATTGTTCTTAACTGGTATCAAAGCCGACTTGACACTATCAAGCCGGGTGCAAGCCAGAAAGACCCGAAAACCCGGTTGCAGGAGTTCCTGCAGGGACGTCGCAAGCCCTTACCAGCCTATAATGTGACTAAGGTACAGGGTGAGGCACACAATCAGCAATTTACCGTTGAATGTGAAGTAACGGGTCTGGAGCGACCTGTCGTAGGTAAAGGTAGCAGCCGACGCAAGGCAGAACAGGCCGCTGCAGAACTGGCATTACAGAAGCTGGACTCATGACAGATAAACAACACTGCGGCTTTATCGCCATCGTAGGTCGTCCCAATGTGGGTAAGTCGACACTGCTCAACCGTTTGGTTGGGCAGAAGCTTTCGATCACATCCCGTAAGCCTCAGACCACCCGTCACCGCATCATGGGTGTTGACACTCGCGATGGTTATCAGGCGGTATATGTCGATACACCGGGACTGCACATTGAGGAAAAGCGCACCATTAATCGTCTTATGAACCGAGCTGCTTCCAGCTCGTTGACTGATGTTGAGCTGGTACTGTTTCTGGTTGATGGCACTCACTGGACCAAAGATGACGAAATGGTACTGAACAAGCTTCAGAAATCTGAGTTACCGACGGTTCTGCTGGTCAATAAAGTCGATAATGTCAGAGAAAAGGGCGAGTTGTTCCCGCACCTGCAGGAAATTAGCCAGAAAATGAAGTTTGTCGACGTGGTTCCTGTGTCAGCAAAGCATGGCACCAACATTGATGTTGTCGAAAAGCTGGTGCGTAATGCTCTGCCCGAGTGTGACTGGTATTTTCCTGAAGAGTACGTCACTGACCGCTCCCAGCGCTTTATGGCGTCAGAGATCATCCGCGAGAAGCTAATGCGCTTCACTGGCGATGAGTTACCTTACTCCGTCACCGTTGAGATTGAGCGTTTTGACTATAATCCAGAAACAGATGGCTTCGAGATAAACGGCCTGATTCTGGTCGAGCGAAATGGTCAGAAACGGATGGTGATTGGTAAAGGTGGCGATAAGATCAAAACCATTGGTCGTGAAGCTCGTCTTGATATGGAAGAGCTTTTCGAACGTAAGGTTTATTTGGAGCTGTGGGTCAAAGTCAAATCTGGCTGGGCCGATGATGAACGCGCACTAAGAAGTCTGGGTTATATTGACGACCTCTAAAAGATATCGACTGGAAGGAGAGTGATGGAAGGATTGCAGCGCTGCTTTGTTCTGCACACCCGGCCGTACAGTGAAACCAGTCTGATCCTCGATGTGTTCAGCGAAAACCACGGGCGGGTAAGCCTTATGGCTAAGGGTGCCCGTGGTAAACGTTCACCCCTCAAAGGCGCCCTTCAGCCCTTTACCCCACTGCTAATGAAGTGGTCCGGTAAAGGTGAGATGCATACCCTGCGCCACGCCGAAGCCATAGGATTGGCTTTGCCATTGACAGGCAATGCTCTGTACTCAGGCTTTTACCTCAACGAGATGTTGAGTAGAGTTATTGAGCGGGAGACGTCATATCATCAGGTTTTCTTTGATTACATCACCGCACTGAGCGAACTTGCTCAAATGGACAACCCAGAGCCAGCACTCCGACGTTTTGAGTTGTCTTTGCTAGAGTCGATGGGGTATGGCATTGACTTTCTGCATTGTGCCGGCAGCGGTGAGCCTGTTGAGGATACGATGACTTATCTGTTTCGCGAGCAGATGGGCTTTGTCGCTTCATTGATGAAAACCAGCAATAAAACATTTCTGGGCAACGAGCTCAGGGCGATGGCACAACGTAAGTTTGTGACATCAGACCAGCTCAGAGCCGCGAAACGCTTTACACGTTTGGCACTAAAGCCTTATCTTGGCTCAAAACCCCTAAAAAGCCGAGAGCTGTTTCTTTTAAGGACAAGGAAAAATACGCAATGAACACCATTTATCTGGGCGTGAATATTGACCATGTTGCCACTGTACGTAATGCCCGGGGTACCAAATATCCGGATCCTGTTCACGCGGCAGAAATTGCTGAGCGTTCAGGAGCCGACGGTATTACGGTTCACCTCAGAGAAGACCGCCGCCACATCGTCGACCGTGATGTCCGACTCCTCAAGGAGACGATTCAGACCAGAATGAATCTGGAAATGGCAGTGACCGATGAGATGGTTGCAATCGCACTGGACGTGAAGCCTGAGTTTGTCTGCCTGGTGCCGGAAAAGCGTGAGGAACTGACGACCGAAGGTGGTCTGGATGTAGTTGGTCAGTTAGATAAAGTTAAAGCGGCAACAGAAAAACTGACGGATGCAGGTATTAAAGTGTCTCTGTTCATTGATGCAGATCGTGAGCAAATTGACGCTGCAAAGACCTGCGGTGCGCCATATATCGAACTTCACACGGGTCATTACGCTGATGCTGACACGGATGAAGAAATGCAGGCTGAATTGAAGAAAATCTCAGCGGCTGCAAGCTATGCAGACGATATAGGTATTAAGGTCAATGCGGGTCATGGTTTAACGTATCACAATGTTGCTCCTATTGCAGCGTTGCCGGAGATCTACGAACTGAATATCGGCCATGCCATTGTTGGTCGCGCGTTGTTTGATGGTTTGCCAAAGGCTGTTGCGGATATGAAAGCAATCATGATGGCGGCTCGTGGCTAATGGCGATTCTTGGTCTGGGTACTGACATTGTCGAGGTTGCACGCTTCGAGAAAATGAAAAACCTGCAGGCTTTCGCCGATCGGGTGCTGACCTCTCAGGAGCATCTTCGTTTTGCTGAAAGTAAGTTTCAGTCTCGTTTTCTGGCAAAGCGCTTTGCTGCCAAAGAGGCGGCGGCAAAAGCACTGGGAACAGGCTTTTCTTGCGGTGTCGCGTTTCAGGATATTGATATCAGTAACGATGAACTGGGGAAACCTGTGGTTACCCTGATTGGCAAAGCGAAAGAGCGCGCTGCGCAGTTGGGCGTTCGTCGTTGTCTTGTCTCTATTTCCGATGAGAAGCTTTACTGTGTGGCCACTGTGCTTTTAGACAGCGAATAGTCGTTATTCAGCCAGAATTAGAAAAGGGTGCCACACGGCACCCTTTTTTATTTGTCTAACGTCTCTAAACCCTGTCAGGCGGGGATATATTGACGTGATTGCTCACGGATATGAGCAAACTCATCAAGCAACTCAAGAAGCTCAGGTTCGATATCGGCAATGGTTGATCCCTGTTTTATTTGAGTCTCGAGGTCATGACAGAGTTGCTTCAATCTTGGCACACCGCTGTATGCGCAACTGCCATGCAGCTTGTGAATAGGCGGCCAGAGATCAATATCTGCACCTGTCATCGCCTGATTCACTGTTTCTTCAACGGTATCGAAAGACTCCACCAGCATTTGGAGCAACTCCACCGCCAAATCCTCTTTATCCGCTGCCTGCTGCAGGGCTAAATCCCAATCAAGACTTAAGTTTTTGAGCAAGGGCGCTTTTGGGGCTGCTGAGGCTGTTAATGGTAACTGAGCTTGCCTGTCTGTAACATTGCCAATCCAGCTATTTAAGACCTGCTCAAGTACGGGCTCTTCAATAGGCTTGGTGAGATAATCATCCATCCCTGCGTTAATCAGCCGCTCTCTCTCGCCAGCCATGGCATGGGCAGTGACAGCAATGATGGGCGTATGGTGATTTAACATTGATTTGCGGATTGCCTGACTGGCGGTGACACCGTCCATTTCTGGCATCTGAATATCCATCAATATCATGTCAAATGCGCGCAGATTGGCCTGTTCAACCGCTTTAAGTCCGTTCTCGGCAGTGACAACATTCTCTACTCGCTCACTGAGCAACGCAGAGATCAACTTCAAGTTAGCCGGGTTGTCATCAACGGCCATTACCGTAAGCGGCAGTTTTTGCTCACTGACGGTCAGCAGTTCAGGTATGACATCCAGCATGTCTGATTCACCAAGCAGCGTTTCCGCCAGCTTACGCACGGGCAGAGGTTTGGCAAAACAGGCTGTCACTCCCGCCTGAATCAGGCGCTCGGATACCGCCAGCTCAGTGGTTGGCAGGCAGAAAATAACCTGCTTAGCCTGTCCCTCTGCATCCATTGCCATTTGCAGCAGTTTCTCGGTCGCAGGTACGCTTCTGGCGCTGATACTCAGTAGGGCTGCATCGTAGTTAGTATTCAGGCTAACTGGCGTCGTCAGCGTCTCTTGAGCGGTCACTTTCAGCCCGGTTTGTTGCAGGCGGTGAGTGATCAGTTTTCTACTTTCTTCATCTGGCTCAACCAGCAGTAGTGTGTAATCCTCAAGGCCGGACATATCAACGGGTTGAATTAATGGTAGGTCGGTATGCATTAGAGTCACAGAGAACCAAAAGGTTGACCCCTGATGCAGGCGGCTGCTGAATCCAATCTCGCCGCCCATCTGTTTTACCAGTTTCTGGGTGATCACCAGACCAAGACCAGTACCGCCATAACGTCGGCTGATACTGGCATCTGCCTGTCGAAAGGCCTGAAATAACTGGGCCTGCTGCCGTTCGGAGATCCCGATACCAGTATCCTGAACCTCGAAAAGGACCTCAATACATTCATTGTTATAGCTTTTCAGTTCAGTGGTAACTTTGATATTGCCTGATTCAGTAAATTTGATAGCATTACCGACCAGATTGGTCAGCACCTGCTGTAGCCTCAGCGGGTCACCAATCATTCCCGGTGGGATATCAGCGTCCAGTTTGAGGTTCAGCTCCAGGCCTTTTTCATGAGCCATCGGGGCGAGTAACTTCATCACTTCGTCAAGACTGTCCTCAAAATCAAACGGGATGTTTTCCAGCAGCAGTTTACCGGCCTCCAGTTTTGAGAAGTCGAGGATGTCATTAATGATTGTCAGCAGGTTATTCGCTGATTTTTCTATGGTCTGTAGGTAGTCCTGCTGCGCTGTGCTGAGTCGGGTTTTGAGCATTTGACGGGTGAAACCGATAACACCATTGAGTGGTGTCCTCAATTCGTGCGACATGTTGGCAAGAAACTCAGATTTTACCCGAGCTGCTTCCTGCGCATGTTTTTTGGCGATATCCAGTTCCACGTTCTGAATTTCAAGCTGTTCAAGGGTTTCACGCAAATCAGAAGTGGCCTGATCGATGCTCTGCTGCATTTCAAGGTGGTATTCTGACAGCGATATCGCCATCGAGTTGATACCATTTTTCAAAGTGTCCAGCTCGCCGTGTAATGTTCCCTCAATACGCACATCTAGATGTCCCCGACGGATACGGTCGATCATACTGACCATCTGAGAGACGGGCTCAGTGACGTCAGCCAGCAAGCGGTAAGCAAAAATCCCGGACAAAATCATGCCCAGCACCATGACCACTGATGCGGAGATCAATTCCTGATACTGCTCCAGACGGACAGCGCTTAAGTCCATCTCCATACTGATGTAGCCCATAGGGCTCTCATTATCGAGTCCGGCACTGAAACGACCGACAGCACGGATCGGAGTGCGCAGCAGTAACGTATCTTTTTGTCGCGAGATCTCCAGTTGAGATGGCATCGGACTGCCATCTGGCACTGACATCAGATCCAGATTGCGGTGGTAATTGGACGTGACAAACAGCTGGTTGCGCTTATCGAAGACCGCGATGCTCCGAACATACTGGCTGTTTTGTCTATGGGTGAAGCCAATCAGGCGTCTGACACTCTCCCTACTTTCATTGGTTAATCCGATTTCACTGGCAATCGCGAGTGGTTCTATAATGGCCTCACCAGTGACGGTAAGTTGCTGCTCAAGATCTTCATATCGATTGTGAATGAAGTAAGCACTGAGCAACAAGCCGATGATCAGTGTGGGGGCGATGGTAAGGGTTAGTACCCTGGTTCTTAGTCCGTATTTGGTCATGCTCTTTGTTCTGTGGGACAATCACCGTGGTGACAAGACAATCACTAATAGTCTATATCAAGTCGCCGGCTTGGAAGCGGTAGGTTATCACAACTGTTAAGCCGGAATATAAATTCATCGTCGCAGTCAGTTTTTGGACACACTGGCTGGTCGCACAATCTGGATAGCTCCATGGCGCGTTTTTTTAATCCTCAGAAGAAGAAAACTCTCGATACTAAACACAAAGCTCTAAAAGTTGAGCGTCTTGATCACCATGGCGATGGTGTCGCTTTTATCAATAAAAAGCCGGTATTTATTGCTGGTGCCTTGCCTGGAGAGTCTGTCGTTGCTCAGCTGACAGAGGACAAACGGCAGTTCGCGCGGGCCCGTCTTATCAAAGTGACCGATCCGGCAGAAGAGAGGGTAGACCCTTTCTGTCCGCATTATTCAGATTGTGGTGGTTGTAACCTGCAACACCTTAAATATGATAGTCAGGTTGAATCAAAACGTCAGACGCTGTCTCAATTGATGACAAAATTTGCTGGTGACACAACAGAGCAGGCTCCAGCCTCAGTGTCTTCAGATAGTGGCTACCGACGCCGAACCCGCCTCAGTGTCAGGGTTGATAAAGATGGCAAACTGCTGATGGGGTTTCGCCAGCGTAACAGCAATGCCATTGTAGCTGTCAGTGATTGCGCAGTACTCAAGCCGTCTATTAATCAGCTTTTACCGGAACTTTTCCAATGTCTGGACGCGCTCAAGGGCCGACGTGTGCTCGGTCATATAGAATTGGTTGAAGCTGAACAGGGCATTGTCTTATTGGTCAGAACGGTCAAACCACTCAATCCATCAGACAAATCTGCCTTGAACGCTTTTGTCGATCGTCATTCTCTGGTTTTCTATCTGCATGAAGGTGATCAGACACCGATCAGACTTAAAGGTGATGCACCGTCTTACCCTGTTGATGCACTCTCATTGCAATTTGAGCCCACTGACTTTATTCAGGTGAATCCTGACATTAACCACAAAATGGTTGCGCAGGCGATAGATTGGCTTGATGTAAAAGAGACTGACCATGTGCTGGATTTGTTCTGTGGGCTCGGTAACTTTTCCTTGCCTCTGGCCAGACGTGCTGCATCTGTTGTCGGCATCGAAGGGGTTGAGTTTATGGTGCAACGCGCGACAGAAAACGCTGAGCGTAACCAGATTGACAACGCCTGCTTTTATCATGCCAATCTGGAAGAAGGCGCAGAGAAAACTGACTGGGGAAATAGGCATTACCAGAAAATCCTTTTGGATCCGGCCCGTGCGGGTGCTGCCGGAATCATGCCTTTTGTGGCACAATCTGGTGCAGAGAAAATTGTCTATGTTTCCTGCAACCCGTCGACATTAGCCCGAGATAGTCAGCAATTGCTGAACAAGGGGTATATACTGGCGCAACTGGGAATGGTGGACATGTTCCCCCATACCGGACATCTCGAGTCAATGGCACTTTTTGTCAAATCATAAAGATGTCAGTCCCGGCGGTGGAACGCCGGGCAAGGATAGAATAACTACAGGAAAGTGAAATGGTCGCAATACGTGACTCGCACCTTAACGAAGATACAGATTTTGAGCTTACTGCCTGGGCAGATCGGCTGGCGCAAGAGCCAGCAACCCGTGACGCGATCCTCAATGCCTATAACCATTGTCTTACACTGGGTGACAATCAGGAGTTAGACAAGCCGTTGTGGCGTGGTCGCGAAATGGTGGAGATCCTGATCACCCTGAGTATGGACAAAGATACCTTGCTTGCCGCGATATATTTTCCTCTGATGGAAGCAGGTCTGATCGATAAAGAGACCTTGGGTGAGCAATGCAGGGCGGACATCGCAAAACTGGTATGCGGCGTTCAGGAAATGGCCGCGATCCGCCACCTAAATGCAACGACAGAAGAGGGAGCTACTGCAGGGCAGGTCGATAACGTCCGCCGTATGTTACTGTCGATGGTAGACGACTTTCGCTGCGTGGTGATCAAGCTTGCTGAGCGAATCTGTCATCTTCGCGAGGTGAAAGACGAGCCAGATGAGATTCGTCAGTCAGTGGCGAAAGAGTGTGCCAATATTTACGCCCCGCTCGCCAACAGACTGGGTATTGGTCAGCTGAAATGGGAAATTGAAGATTACGCATTTCGCTACCAGCATGCCAGTACCTACAAACAAATCGCCCGCCAACTGGCAGAGCGCCGCATTGATCGTGAGCAGTACATCGATAACTTCGTGACTGACCTGCAACAGGCGATGGAGTCGGGTCAGATCAATGCACAGGTTTATGGCCGGCCAAAACACATCTACAGTATCTGGCGTAAGATGCAGAAAAAAAGTCTCGCATTTGATGAGCTTTTTGACGTTCGCGCAATCAGGATCATTGCTGACAAGCTGCAGGACTGCTACGCCGCGTTGGGGATGGTACATACCAAATACCGTCACTTGCCAAAAGAATTTGACGACTATGTGGCTAACCCCAAGCCAAATGGCTATCAGTCAATTCACACTGTGGTGCTGGGACCTGAAGGTAAAACGATTGAGATTCAGATCCGTACCAAGCAAATGCATGATGATGCTGAGCTTGGGGTCGCGGCACACTGGAAATATAAAGAAGGTGCATCTGCAGGCCGAAGTGGCTACGATGAAAAGATCACCTGGCTGCGTAAACTGCTCGCATGGCAGGAGGAGATGTCCGACACTGGCGAGATGATGGATGAACTCCGTAGTCAGGTCTTTGATGACAGGGTGTATGCTTTTACGCCAAAAGGCGATGTGGTGGATCTTCCAATCGGTGCCACCCCGCTCGATTTTGCTTACCATATCCATTCAGAAGTTGGCCACCGCTGTATTGGTGCAAAAGTAGAAGGGCGTATTGTTCCTTTCACTTACAATTTGCAAATGGGTGATCAGGTCGAGATCATCACTCAGAAAGAACCTAACCCTTCACGCGACTGGCTGAATCCAAGTCACGGCTTTGTGAATTCCGGCCGCGCCCGCGCCAAAATTAACGCCTGGTTCCGCAAACAGGACAAAGACAAAAATATTGCCGCGGGTAAGGACATGCTCGATGCCGAGCTATTGAAAATTGGTGCTCAGAGTAAAGATGCCGCGCTGGCGATTGAACGTTTCAATGTCAATTCACTGGACGAGGTGTATGCCGGGGTAGGGACGGGTGATCTTCGCATCAATCAGGTCGTCAACCATATCAATGCGTTGGTCAACAAGCCGAGCAAAGAAGAGGAAGATCGACAGCTGCGCGAAAAGCTGGAGCAGGCTGAATCCCGTACGACAACCCAGACGAAAACCCATCGCGACGCTGTCGTGGTTGAGGGAGTCGATAACCTGATGACCCACCTTGCAAGATGCTGTAGTCCACTGCCGGGTGATGAAATATGCGGCTATGTCACTCAAGGGAGAGGTATTTCGGTTCACCGTGCCAGCTGCGAGCAGCTGATAGAGCTGAGTCATCACGCACCTGAGCGAATTATTGATACTGTATGGGGAAGTGGCTTTGTCGGCAACTACAATATCGGCGTTCGCGTACTGGCGACAGAGCGCAACGGACTGCTGAAAGATCTGACCAGCACACTGTCTAACGAGAAAGTGAAGGTGGCGGGAATGCATAGCCGCGTTGATTATCGAAAACAGATGTCTATCATGGATTTTGATCTTGAACTGAGCGATTTAGATACGCTCGGCAGAGTCATCAACCGTCTCGAACAGGTCAAAGATGTGATAGAGGCGAAACGCCTTCGCTAACACATTGCATATGGTCATTTTTATAAGGGGAAAGCGATGCTTTCCCCTTTTTTCACGGTAAGGACAACAAAATGAAAAAAACGTCTGCCATTGACACACTACTCGGGATCATGGAAACCCTGAGGGATCCCAAAAATGGCTGCCCATGGGATCAAAAGCAGACCTTCGATTCCATTGTCCCCTACACACTCGAAGAAACCTATGAGGTGATTGATGCTATCGAGCACAAAGAGTGGGGCCAGGTAAAAGACGAACTGGGCGATTTGCTATTCCAGATTGTGTTCTACAGCCAGATGGGCAAAGAGCAGCAATTATTCGACTTTGAGGACGTTGCACAGGCAATCTGCGACAAACTTATCCGTCGTCACCCACATGTTTTTGGTGAAAAAGATGAATTGGGAAACCCCTTGGTCCCTGCTGATTGGGAAGGGATTAAAGCGAAGGAGCGTGCCGAAAAGACCTTGTCACAGCAAGCGCCGAGTATTCTTGATGATATACCTCAGGCGCAGCCTGCACTTAGCCGTGCGAATAAAATTCAGAAGCGGTGTGCACGGGTCGGTTTTGACTGGGATACACTGGGCCCAGTGGTTGATAAAGTGAACGAGGAGCTTAGCGAAGTCATGGAAGAAGCTCTGATGACAGATGTCAATCAGGCTCGGGTTGATGAGGAAGTGGGAGATTTACTGTTTGCTGTGGTGAATCTGGCAAGGCATTTAGGCACCAACCCTGAAATGGCATTGAAGCAGGCAAACAGCAAGTTTGAGCGTCGGTTTCGATCAGTTGAAAAAAAATTGAGTGATGAAGGCAAAAATATTCAACAAAGTCAGTTGGATGAATTAGAGGCCATATGGCAAGCCGTTAAGCGTGAGGAATTAAAATAACAAAAAAAATCATCATCTTGATTTGAGATAAAAAAAAAGAAACCTTGATGTGATAGTTTTCACGTTGTGGGAAAATTCAGGCTCTGGTATCATGGCTTCCCGTCCAGATTTCCAAAAATTTTCCCCTAATCCAACTCTCAGGTTTAGCATGACAACGAATTACATTTTTGTTACGGGCGGTGTTGTATCCTCCCTAGGTAAGGGTATTGCTGCAGCATCATTGGCAGCGATTTTAGAAGCACGTGGTTTGAAAGTAACCATGATGAAACTTGACCCTTACATCAATGTCGATCCGGGTACGATGAGCCCGATTCAACATGGTGAAGTATTCGTAACGGAAGACGGTGCAGAAACAGACCTTGACCTTGGTCACTATGAGCGCTTTATTCGTACCAAAATGAGTAAGCGTAACAACTTCACCTCTGGCCGTGTCTATGCTGACGTCCTTCGCAAAGAACGTCGTGGCGACTACCTTGGTGCGACGATTCAGGTTATTCCTCACATCACAAACTCAATCAAAGAGCGTGTGCTTGCTGGTGGCGAAGGGCATGACGTAGCCATTGTTGAGATCGGTGGTACAGTCGGTGATATTGAGTCTCTGCCATTCCTTGAAGCTATCCGTCAGCTGGCCGTAGAGCTGGGTCGCGAACACGCGATGTTTATGCACCTGACACTGGTTCCTTATCTTGCCGCCGCTGGCGAAGTAAAAACCAAGCCAACTCAACACTCAGTAAAAGAGCTGTTGTCTATCGGTATTCAGCCAGACGTTCTGGTTTGCCGTAGCGATCGTGTGATCCCGGCAAATGAACGCGCCAAGATTGCGCTGTTCTGTAACGTCTCTGAAAAAGCAGTTATTTCGATGAAGGATGTAGATTCTATCTATAAGATCCCATCGTTGATCCGTTCTCAGGGACTTGATGACCTCATTTGTAAGCGTTTTGGCATCACAGCCCCTGAAGCTGACCTGTCTGAGTGGGAGCAGGTCATCTATGAAGAAGCTAACCCAACTGGTGAAGTCACCATTGGTATGGTCGGTAAGTACATTGAGCTGCCTGATGCCTATAAGTCAGTGAATGAAGCACTGAAGCATGGCGGACTCAAAAAGCGCCTGACGGTTAACATCAAATATGTCGATTCTCAGGATGTTGAGACGAAGGGTGACGAAGCCCTGCAAGGTCTTGATGCGATTCTCGTACCGGGTGGCTTTGGTGACCGTGGTGTTGAGGGTAAGATCCTGGCTGCGAAATATGCCCGTGAGAACAAGGTGCCTTATCTTGGTATTTGTCTGGGTATGCAGGTTGCGCTGATCGAATACGCGCGTAACGTTGCAGGTATGGAAAACGCGAACTCGACTGAGTTTGATAAGGGCTCTGAATTTCCGGTTGTCGGCCTGATCACTGAGTGGGTTGATGGCGAAGGACAGGTTGAGCAACGTACTGAAAAATCTGATTTGGGCGGCACGATGCGTCTGGGTGCGCAACTGTGTCACCTTGCTGAGGGCACCAAAGCACGTGAATTATATGGTAACGCGACGATTCATGAGCGTCACCGCCATCGCTATGAAGTGAATAACGTGTTACGTCCTCAGCTTGAAGAGGCGGGTCTGGTGGTATCTGGCCTGTCAGCTGACAAGAAGCTGGTCGAAATTATCGAAAACCCAGCCCACCCGTGGTTTGTGGCGTGTCAGTTCCACCCTGAGTTTACTTCAACGCCTCGTGACGGCCACCCTCTGTTTGAGGGCTTTGTCGCGGCAGCAGGGAAAAATCAGCGCGGCGAATTGAAATAAGGGATTAAAGAGCGGTTGCAGGCTAAGCTTGCAGCCGCTTTGTTTTTTTGAAGCTAAATGACATATAAGAGGAAACACAATGTCTAAGATCGTTAAAGTTCTGGGTCGTGAAATCATTGATTCTCGCGGTAACCCAACTGTAGAAGCGGAAGTTCACCTGGAAGGTGGTTTCGTAGGTATGGCGGCAGCTCCATCTGGCGCATCTACTGGTTCTCGCGAAGCGCTTGAACTGCGTGACGGCGACAAAGCACGTTTCCTGGGCAAAGGTGTCCTTAAAGCTGTTGAAGCTGTAAACGGCCCAATCGCTGAAGCTCTGGTTGGTAAAGACGCGAAAGATCAAGCTGCAATCGACGCAGTAATGATCGACCTTGACGGTACTGAAAACAAATCTAACTTCGGTGCTAACGCTATTCTTGCGGTTTCACTGGCTAACGCTAAAGCAGCTGCAGCTGCTAAAGGCATGCCTTTGTACGAGCATATCGCTGAACTGAACGGCACTGCGGGCCAGTTCTCTATGCCTCTGCCAATGATGAACATCATCAACGGTGGTGAGCACGCAGATAACAACGTTGATATCCAAGAGTTCATGATCCAGCCAGTGGGCGCTAAGACGCTGAAAGAAGCTCTGCGTACTGGTGCTGAAGTATTCCATAACCTGGCTAAAGTACTTAAGTCTAAAGGCTACAGCACTGCAGTTGGTGACGAAGGTGGTTTCGCACCTAACCTTAAGTCTAACGCTGAAGCGCTGGAAGTTATCGCAGAAGCTGTTGCAGCTGCGGGTTACGAGCTGGGTAAAGACGTTACACTGGCAATGGACTGTGCAGCCTCTGAGTTCTTCGACAAAGACGCTGGTATCTACAACATGAAAGGCGAAGGTAAAACCTTCACTTCTGAAGAGTTTAACCACTACCTGGCTGAGCTGGCTAACCAATTCCCAATCGTTTCTATTGAAGACGGTCTGGACGAGTCTGACTGGGCTGGCTTCAAGCACCAGACTGAACTGCTGGGCGACAAGCTTCAACTGGTAGGTGATGACCTGTTCGTAACTAACACCAAGATCCTTGCTGAAGGCATCGAGAAAGGTGTTGCTAACTCTATCCTGATCAAATTCAACCAGATTGGTTCTCTGACTGAAACTCTGGCTGCAATCAAAATGGCGAAAGATGCTGGCTACACAGCTGTTATCTCTCACCGTTCAGGTGAAACTGAAGATGCGACTATCGCTGACCTGGCTGTTGGTACTGCTGCAGGCCAAATCAAAACAGGTTCTATGAGCCGTTCTGACCGTGTTGCTAAGTACAACCAGCTGATCCGTATCGAAGAAGCTCTGGGTGAAAAAGCACCTTACAACGGTCTGAAAGAAGTGAAAGGTCAGGCATAATTTGCCGAACTGATAGCTACGTTAAAAGTGGCTAAGCAGACACTAAAACGGCTCCTATTGGA
>NZ_LYBM01000019.1 GCF_001707825.1 Veronia pacifica
ATCAGGTTAAGTGTCGCACTTCAAACTTGAAGCTAGGAATTTTACCCACTGAGCTGCTTAATGCTCGAAATAACTTTATGGGCTTCCTCTTTCATTAACTGATACTTTTTTGAGTACTCATCGCACTTTTCTTTAGATTTGGAATTATTACATTTGGCTCTGCCTGCCTTTTTGCCAGTAAACTCGAACCACTCTTCTTTAGGATCATTAATAAGCCTCTCTCCTTTGTAGGATATTGAGACTTCAGGATGGTTTGATTTGATCACATCTTCTGGTAAATGAGCTCGAACATCATCTCGAGGCAAAGGAATTGAAGAATAGGAAAACCGAGTAAATGGCCCCCAGTCTGCTCCATCAACATTAGGTAATGCGACTTCCATAAGAGCATACTCTTCTGCTGCTAACATATTCCAAGTCAATTTAATCTTTTTTAGCTTTTCTAAAGCCAAAACTGGCAAAAGAGCTGGATATGAAGACTTATTAATTATTTGACCAAATGAAAGCACTTCTAGGTTTGGTAGTCCTTTAAGAAAGTTGAAATCAGAAATGGGTTGCTTCCAATCAAGTGTTCCGTCTATACGCAAATATCTGAGGCTTTCTATACCAGCCAGACCATCAAACTCTTTAACTCTGCGGAGGTTTTCCATGTGCAAAGAGCGGAGTTTTGTTAATGATTGCAACGGTGACAAATCCGAGAAACCTGAGACATACTCTAAAACCAATTCTTCTATATTTACCAACGAGCTAATAAAATCTATATCTTTCGGTCTTGCATGAGTGATTCTTAATCTTTTTAGCACCGTAAGTTTTGAGATTGACTGAAGTTGTTCCTTGGTAGGCTCGTAAAGAGTTAATTCTTCCAGATTTGGCAGTGTAAAAATTCTCTCCCAGTTTTCATCATCACTACCAATAGTAACTATTGTAATTTCTTTACTTCCAGCAGGAACATCTCCAATCGCGTAAGCATAACGCTCTCTATTTGACACTACTGTCCAATAGTCACGATCTAAGAAGTCTCCAAAATGATGCTTCATACTTTGCTCATATATTTATAACAGTGCTATATACCCCAAAGTGTCCAATATAATTCCTACGATTTGTCCAATATAATTCATGGGTGAAATTTGCGATCGTCTGCACACACCGAACCCTCTGGCGTGAAGAGAATTGTCCAAAATCCTTTGCGGGAAAAAACACCAAAATGGGAAATATGAATTATATTGGACAAATAGGCTGACATGGGTATTTGCACAGTATTACTTTATGGGCTAGTTACCCCATCTCACACAACGATTATCGAGAAATTCTTCATCCAAATTGACGGTCAATTTTGGATAAAGTCTTCTCATGTAAAACCTCTGTATTAGACTCGCATAGTGCTTTTGTACTAACTCAATTTTGGGCGGTTTCGAGTTACGCCAGACAAGCTGGCGCGGATTTGGAAATAAATATGTTAGCGACTTTACTATGTTAGAAAACTTTGAATAATTACAGACCTGGCAAAGTAAAAAAATACCGTCAGCTATATTATCTACTGTATCAAGAAGGCAGCATATCCTCTGGGAAATCACCATTTTTTAATTGTTTGATAAGAACATCACCAAGCTCTCTCGTACATAAATAAGTTTCATCAATTTTATGGTCAACACTTTGCCTGCCAATCAAGAATTTATTAAGGAAATCGACCAAAAGCGGATCTTTCTTTTCTTTAACTTTACCGTCTTCCAAATATAGAAAAATGTCACTTGTTATATCATATTGATCTTTACTTGGTGATGCTTTAAAAAAGAGAATATTTGTTTCATGATATTTTATCATGAAATTTTTAATAAGTTTTTCTTCATCAGATTTATATCCAAAAATAATTTTATCTACTGCGTTTATGATGCCTTCTTCTATACGCTTATAGTCCTCCTCATCATCATTTGTGTCTGCAAGTACTAAACGAAACTCCTCCTCATGTTGCCAAGCTTTTTCCTTTTGAAACATAATTTTCAAGAATATAGGCATTGGCTCGTATATAGTTTTACCTTCGACCGAAATAATCCGACCCGAAAGTGACTCGTTAATGTTAGCGTTTAGTGGAGTATCGCTATATGTCACAGAGTCAGCCCAGTGCGTATTTGTTAAACGAATCAGTTCTATTGGGTTATACCCAACACAAAAGCCTCTGTGTTTATCAGAATAAAGTCCCCACATTAGATTACTGTGGCAATTTTTTGAAGTAGAGTATATGAACTGTTTCTTAACTGTATCAATTAAACCTCTTCTTTCATCAGACTCAAATCCAGGGTATATCTCACCATCAAAAACATCATTAAAAGTCCGTCCAAGACTGAATTGTAAGCTCTTACCAAAATACTTTTCAAACGCTTCAACAGGCTCATATTTATAAAGAAATGCAGGTAAAGGACCTATATACAAAATAATATTCCTAATCTTCATTTTCAAATTATCCAAAGATTAGAATATCACTGAAAAAATGACATTATCAATACTTTTATTTATTGATTTAATACTTTTTATTTTCAAACCAAAATTCCGCGAGCATATACGGAGTAAGGCGAGATTCTAATCTGAATAGATTTTAACAAAATCACTTTTTATCGATACTCACCAGACCAGCCTGACTTCCTACGTTTTTTCGCCAAGCTATCAGTACCGGCTAGCTTCCAGTATGTGAACTATAGATATTGCCTAGAGTTTTAGTATGACTACGGTGCTCTCGAAAAGAGTAAATTTCATCCTAATCACGGTCCAAACGAGATGGTTACACCCATTAATCGGATTAGGCTTTGTAGTGAAAATCAACACCCTTTGATTTTTTCGAGCACTTAATCTAATTGATTTCAGGATATAAACGATTTATGGCACCAAGCCAAATCATTTTTGGGCGATTTCGAGTTACACCAGACAAGCTGGCGCAAATTTGGACAATTTCGATTTAGAGCAAAGAATCCAGCATTTGAGTTTGCTCACAGATATACAAATTTGATTATGTGGCTATTTACCTAGATCCTCAGTGAGAGGCAAGTGGCTTAAAAACCAGTAAGCCACTTTTTGAGTTTGCTTTTTATTCAAATCATTTTTTCAGACGAAACCATAATTGTGCAAGCATTACCAAAAGAAATGAAAGATTCATCGAACCGCCACCTGAATAGCCACCGATTTACTAGACACTTTTTAGCTTTTCTTTGTACTGCTTTTCATACTCTACAGGTGACATTTGATCATTGGAACTGTGCCGACGTTTTACGTTATAGAACATCTCAATATATTCAAAGATATCCACCCGTGCCTCTTCTCTTGTTGAGTAGGTTTTTCGCTTGATACATTCTCGCTTTAACAACTGGAAGCAGCTTTCAGCAACGGCATTGTCATGACAGTTATCTTTTCTACGCATACTGGCTTCTAAGTCATGTTGCGACAAAAAGTTGTCCCAGTCATGGCTGGTATATTGACTTCCTTGGTCTGAATGAACGAGTATCTTATCGATTGGCGAGCGACGCCAAATGGCCATCAACAAAGCATCCAATGCCAATTCTTTCGTTATTCGGCTTTTCATCGACCAACCAATCACACGCCTTGAGAACAAATCAATGACAACGGCCAGATACAACCAGCCCTCATGCGTCTTAATGTACGTAATGTCTGTCACCAATGACTTATTGGGCTCTGTAGGATTGAACGCTCGTGCCAGTTTGTTGGCGGCGACAATATTTTCAGACCCTCCACGGGAACGAGGCTTTCTATATCCTCGTTGAGACGTCAATCCCTCCTGCTTCATCAAACGATGAACGAGATTAATTCCACAGGACTCTCCGTCATCTCGTAAGTCGCTGTAAATTTTCCGGTAGCCATAGACGCCACCAGACTCAAGCCAGAACTGTTTTATGCGTCCGAGAAGATACTTCCGCCGCCGCTCCTGATGGCAATCAGGGTGTTGAACCCAAGCGTAATAACCACTGGGATGAATGTCGAGGACGTGACACATCAACCTGACAGGCCAAATCGCTTGGTGAGCACGGATAAAGGCGTACCTCAGTCGGACTGGCTTGCGAAGTACACCGCGGCTTTTTTTAATATATCGCGCTCTTCTGTGACGCGTTTTAGCTCTTTTTTGAGGCGCCGAATTTCGTCGCTTTCATCTGACTTGGCTTGATGATGAGAAGCCTCAGGCCCATAGCGTTTTATCCACGCATAAAGGCTGTGTGTTGTTGTCCCTAGACGATTGGCAACGTCAGCAAGACTGTGGCCTTTTTCGGTGACCTGTTTTACCGCTTCGATTTTGAATTCTTCTGGAAATCTCTTACCGCTCATAAACACCTCTCTGTTAGTCATCATGTCTAACTCAAGTGTGTCTATCAAGTCAGTGGCTATTCAGAGAGAATTAACTAACTCAATCTCTCCATGAGCCGTATAGACATCGAAAATATCTTGATTTTCTGCTACTTCTTGATTGATTTTATTTATTAGCTGACTCTTTTTTGCAATCTTTTGTGGTTTTTATTTCTTTGGAAATGTCGTGGAATGATTTCAAATCTATTGCGCAGTGTTGAATCTCATGGCGATATACTTGCTCTACTCCTAAAAGGTATCCTTCTTCTTTTAGGTGATATCATTATCAAAATTTGGCACCTCTAAATAAGCTAAATCAACAAACTTGGCTTCATATCCAAGTTCGTAAATTTTACAGATGCACAGTTTCGCAGGTTGAATGAGTTGCTTTTTTTTAAAGACCCGATCGCATGAATAGTCACTATAGTTGCTCGAAATTGACTCATATCACGTTAATGGTGATTAATTATTGTGCTTGCTTTTTGTTCGGTTAAACATGAATTTAAAAAATATACTGATTTAATTATATTTTATTAATTATGAAATCGAAGGCCAATGAAGCCTAATCTTACCCATTCATATTTTATTAAAACAGGTAAAATCCATGTTCTCCGTTATTGTTGAAATTATTTCAAAAATAAAAAATGATCCATCTCTGATAAAAATAGCGACTCCAGAAAGCCACCTGATTGAAGACCTTAATTTGGATTCGCTGGATATTATTGATTTTTTATTAGAACTTGAAGTTGCATTTGATCTGAAGTTTGATTTTGACAAAATCGACTTCTCAATGATGGAAAGTATTCATGCACTGCAGGCGTTTATTGAACAAGAAAAAGAAAGGTCTGCAACCGCATGAGTGTGAGAACGCTGTGGGCGTGTTTCAATGCCGAATCGTTGTGGAAAAGCGCGTGCTTCACGTCATTGCCCTCTTTTACCCATGAAGCACAAGATCGACAGCATCATTTTCTGGATGAAATACTGGTACCGCAGCAACCCGGTGACCGCATATTAACCTTAGTCAAACCCGATTCATCGTTGTCGTCTTATCATCAGAGCATCGGCGCTGGTTTTTATCGAGAGTCGCTGTGTGAAGATTTACAGAGTTGGGAAGAAAACGGTGCACCGAACTGGAGAAGTCTACCTGTTCCCTGCGGGTTGATTTCTGAAACGATGTCGCAGGGCAAACAAAGCCCGTTTGCCAATGTCCCCAGTGCTTATCAGGGGGTCTTCAGCTCCGATCATCTGCCTGACTATCAAGATGTCGTGAAAGTAAACGACAAGCGTTACGCCGTTGATTGTTGTCATCGGCTCGGTATCAAAAGCTATGGGACGAACTTACAGTCGTCTTCATGCCTCGCGGCGCTTGAAACGCATTCACTTCCCTTGATTCTGAAGGAACCATTTGGTGTGTCAGGCAAAGGCAGCTTAGTGATCAAACATCCCGCAATCCTTGCCAGAATCTGCGATCACCTGAAAAAACAAATGCAACATGGCAAACAGTTAGCATTAACGGTCGAGCCATTTCTTGAGAAAGCGTTGGATTTTTCGAGCCAATGGAAAATCAGTGAGGATGGTACGGTCACGTTTATCTCATATAGCGAGATCCTCAATGAACACTTAAAATTTTCCGGGGTGAGACAGCCATCATCGGCGCTGATTGAACGCATCGAGTCCGTCGGTTACCGCGCGCAACTTGAACCGCTGCTTGCAACAATGTTTAAGGACGGTTACTGGGGAGCGGTTTGCATTGATTCGATGCTGCTGCAAGACGGCACAGTTGTCCCTGTGGTTGAAATCAATGCCCGTGAGTCAATGGGAAGCCTTGCCCACCGTTGGTTTGAATGCCTTGAACTCCCATCGGAAGCGCTCTTTCAGCAGTACACCATCAAATACGATGCACCGATTGATATGGGTGCGCTTCTCAACACCCTGAATGAAATGAATGCTTTGTACAACAAAGGCATGAAAAGCGGCGTCATTCCTCTGAACAGCCTTTGTTTACAAGCACCTGACAACGGTGAGCCCAATAATATGGGACGCTGTTATATGATCAGTCTGGGTTTATCAGCGGCAGCGGTATCTGAGGTGTTAACCGAGGCATTTCAGTCACAGGGTGCGATGGTTCAATGAATCGATCAACTTTGGTGATTTTAACCGCATGCAGTGGCCTCGGTAGCTTTATTCCTGCTGTCAACTTATCTAAATGGCTACAAATGCAAGGTCATCAGGTGAGTTTTCATGCAATAGAGCAGCTCTATACCCCCGAAGCACTCCAGCGTTTTTTGAGAACACAGGCTCAATGTCAGAAGGACTTACGTACCGCGATTCTGACACAGCGGTGGCTATCTCACAGCCCTCAGTCCATTGAAGGGGCCATTGATGACATCAAGCTAGAAAATTTGCTGTCGTTATGGCAGCAAAATGAGGTACGTCGGTTTATTGTTTTCAGCGGGTTCTGGACGCTATTGCTCAACCGCCGCTTCGCATCATTGAGGACGGATCCTGCACTTCAAATAGATGCAATACATCTGGATGTTGGCCGCTCTCTTTCCTGGGCTCAGGCTTCTGAACTTGGGCTGAATCATCAATGGTTGTTGGATCCCGGCCACACACAAGATCTGATTCCTCCGCCACCAGTGACCCCCTGGGCGCAGCGCAATCACAGGATCGCAGTACATGGCGGTGGGTGGCATATGGGCCATGTTGAGCAATATTATCCCAAATTAAGAGAGCAATATGTGTTGTTGATCCGTGGCGGACTGGATGCGACGGACAGCGATCATCAAATTTTGTCTGATCCTGACTGGAAGCCCTGGTCCCATGGATGTGTTGATGGCGGACAATTTCCGCCTCAACGCCTGAAGACAAGCAGCGGGACGCTCTCACAGTCGACGACAGTGACATCCCTATTCCAGCAACAGCTGTCAAAATCATTAGCTTTGGTTTCCAAACCCGGTGGTGCAAGCCTGATTGATAGTTTTGCTACGTGTACGCCACTTGTCCTGTTACCGCCGTTCGGTGACTACGAAAAAGAGAATGGCCAGTGTTGGTTAGAGAGAGGATTTGCGGTGACGTTTGAGACCTGGGAAGCCAGTCGTTTTTCAATGTCTGTGATCGAACAGTGTCACCGAAATTTGCGTATGGCAAGCCGCCACCGATCAATTTACGGAGAACGATATGAAAACAAAAACCTCACGGAAACTAGATGAAGGTGGTTTTTCTCGTCTCACAGCAAGAGCGAAACAAATTGCCTCAACCCGCCGCGGTTTAAAAGAGCGCCCCGACTGGGCTGCGGAGGTGCCACAGCAGGTGGGCATCAAAATGAACAATCATTGCAATTTGCGTTGTAAACATTGTTTTGAATGGAATGATGATGGTTATCACCACCAACTGAGTAAATCAGAACGTGGTGATGAAGTGTCACTTGCGATCGTCAAAAAATTGCTGAAATCGACAGAAGTATCGAATGCACCGTTCTATTTATGGGGCGGTGAGCCATTAATGTATCGAAATATGAAAGGCTTAATGGATCTCTTAGAGCAAGATCCGAGATGGGTCACCATTTGCACTAACGGACTGTTAATTGATAAACATTTGGATGAGTTGAAACGGATTGATGATCATTTAGCACTGCTGATCAGTCTGGATGGCCTTGAGGAAGACAACGACGCGATACGGGGCAAAGGGGTTTTTAAGCGGGTACAACAGACCATTGAAAATCTGCTGAGACTGAGAGAGGAAAATCAATTTGCCGGGAAAATATCACTGTGCTTAACCATCAGTGACCATACCATTGGCAAACTTTATGATTTCGTCTCCTACTTTTCTCATTTAGGTATCGATAGTATTTATATGGTTTTCCCTTGGTATATCCCGAAAAATGTTGCCGAGGAGATGGATGTTTGGGTCAGGGAAAACTTGCCCTGGAAACAGAAAAAGCTGGCGGCGACCAATGAATATAGCTGGCATGGATATACCTACCATATCTCTCCGGAAAATATTCCAGCGCTGCTGAAAGATATTCAGCGAATTACTGATGAAACATGGGCGTGCCGGGTCCGATTTCATCCCAATTTAGATGAAAGTGAAGTGGAAAGGTTTGTCAAAGGCAGTACACACCCCGCTGAAAATAAAACGTTTTGCACCGCCATTCGGAATCGCTTGGACGTATTACCCAATGGGGACGTTTCCAGTTGCAAGTTTTTTCCGGAGCTGGATGTCGGCAATTTACAACTGATTCCACTCAAAGACGTTTGGCACGGACAAGCCTACCAAGCCTTTCGTAAGCAACTTCATTGCGGGCTGATGCCTGTTTGTTCTAAATGCACACTACTTTATAGCACTGGGTAAGGGATTTAAATGTCAGAGACATCCACTATTACTGTTGTACAACGGCCAAAATCAAACACCAATATCCTTCAGAACAAGTTACCTGTCTGGGTCACGCTCCAGCTCACGGACGCTTGTAACCTGCGATGTAAAATGTGTTACGAGTGGGGTGAAAACGGTGCCTATCATGGGCGAAAACTATCAAAGCTGGACAAGGATGTTGTCCTTCGTGTCATTGATGAATGTTTGCCCGTCAAACCGTATTTTGCACTCTTTGGCGGTGAACCGATGATGTATCCACATTTCGAAGATGTGGTGGGAAGAATTCGTCATGGCGACGCACGGGTTGATGTTCCGACCAATGGAACTTTCTTAAAGCGCAAAGCGGAATCTTTGATCGAAATACCGCCCAACCGATTGTGGGTGTCACTGGATGGACCAGAGGAGATAAACGACGCTCAGCGTGGCGAAAATGTTTACAAGAAGGTTCAGGAGGGTGTTGAAACCTTATTCGATCTGAGAGAAACAAAAGGACTGAAAGAACCTAAAATTGGCTACACATTTATCGTGACACCCTTGACCCACCTCTACATCCAAGGTTTTTTTGAGAATTGCCTGAATTTAGAAATGGTCGACCATATCAGTATTGAGTTTCAAACGTTGCAACGGCCAATGAGCATGAAAAACATCTCAATCTATTTAAACGCTTATTTGGTGTTCAGGAAACGCCGTGTGCTGCTGGCATGATCGACGATGCCCGTAAATTTGAAATGATGGATTTCAAGGCGATTGAATCACAAATCAGTTGGGTGGAAAAAGAATGTAAAAAACGCGATATCTATTTTGTTTGTTACCCAAAAACAATTGCCAGCGATAACTACAAGGCCTATTTCACCAAGCAATATGAAGATTTGACTGATAAAAGAGATAAATGCTTCTTTCCCTGGATATATATGGAAGTTGCCTCCAACGGTGGCGTGACACCCTGCCATACGTTTTATGACGTCCCGCTAGGTAATGTGAATGAACAATCGGTGTCTGAGATTTGGAATGGTCGTGTGATGAGGAACTTCCGGCAAAAGCTAAGAGGGGAGGGCGGTTTATTCCCTATTTGTGGTTCCTGCGCCCGTTATTATGCGGATCCAAATAAGAGGTAGATATGAGTTATATTTCAGTAAAATCGCTCAGTAAGAGTTTTCCCTATTACAGAAAAGCATCGGGTCTGAAAGCATCGATAAAAAATTTATGGTCCCGTGAGGAACATTATAAAGAGGTTGTCAAATCACTTTCCTTTGACATCGAGCAAGGTGAGATCGTCGCGTTTATTGGTCCGAATGGTGCTGGAAAAACCACGACAATGAAAATGCTCTCGGGTATTTTGCACCCGACCTCGGGTCAGGCAACTATCATGGGGTATACGCCTTGGGAGCGTCAAAAGTCTTTCAAGATGCGTTTTTCAATTGTGATGGGGCAGAAGCAACAACTGTGGTCGGATCTGCCTGCCATTGACAGCTTTGAATTGAACAAACGAATTTATGAGATTGAGGAGACAGCTTTTAATAACACTCTGGGAGAACTGAGTGAGATTTTGAATGTTCGTCACTTGCTCGACATACAGGTGAGACGGTTATCATTAGGCGAACGCATGAAGATGGAACTGATTGCAGCGATGCTTCATCGACCGGACGTCATTTTTCTCGATGAGCCGACGCTGGGTCTGGATTTTCTCTCCCAACGGGCGATTTTATCTTTCCTGAAAACTCTCTCTCAAGAGCGTCAAACCACCATGTTACTGACCAGTCACAACATGGTGGATATTTCTACTCTCTGCGATCGGGCGCTGGTGATTCAAAACGGCGGGTTAGTTTATAGTGGTGAGCTAAATGACCTGAATACCGTCGTCGGCGCTAAGCGTCATTTACACATTTATACCCACTCACCAGTATCGCCATCAGACTTCAAAGCGTACGGGGAAATCGTTCAGTCCGGACCGAACGAGATCATCATTGAAGTGAGTAAACCAGAGTCAAATGCAATCCTATCCAAAATTTTAACCCAAGCCGATGTCGCGGATATCAACATTAAAGAGCCCCCTTTAGACGATAGTTTGCAACGCCTGTATACCACCATGAAGGTATCCGCATGAGTAAGTACATTTTCATTATCAAGATGGGACTGCAAATGTCCCTAACCTATCGGCTGAATTATGTGATCAGTATACTTTCTTCGGCCTTTCCCATTTTATTGCAAGTGATGTTATGGCATGCCGTGTTCTCCTATACAGGAGCGGAGAAGGTTTACGGCTATACCTATCCTGAAATGATGGCTTATACCTTGTTTGCACTGCTGATTGGCCAGGCATTACGTACCGGGTTTGAATATGAGGTGGCAACCGACATTAAAGACGGTGGCCTCAACCGATTTTTGATCCAGCCTTTGTCGTATCTGGGCTATCGTTTGACCGCGTATCTGGGAAACAACATCAGCTACTTTCTGGTCACGCTCGTTTTGATCGGACTGTGTGGCATTGGCTTAACTTATTGGCTCGATATGACGTTCGAACTGAAATCCTTTTTATGTCTGCTCCTGGTCCTGTGTGCGGCATTCATGATTCAGTTTTTCCTCTTCTATATGGTGGGCCTTGTCGCTTTTTGGGCCCACGAAGTCTGGGGTGTGTTTGAATCGGTCCGTATCGTTGGGTTGGTGTTGTCTGGGGGGATTTTTCCACTCACTGTGTTTGGTGAAACGGGCATGCAGATCCTGAGCTACCTGCCATTCCAATATGTGATCTTCTTTCCGATCGAAGTGGTGCTGGGGCGTGTCTCAGATGCTGAAGTCCTTCATGGTTTTATGCTTCAGCTTTTTGGGTCGGCGTGTTGTGGGGAGTCTCACGGCTCGTCTGGCAACGTGGTTGCAAAAGCTTCATCGCATTAGGAGGTTAATATGTGGCAAGACCTGATGAAGCACGTCAAAATCTACGGCTTCTTGCTGAAAATAAACGCGATGCGTCAGTTAGAATACCGACTCAACATTGCTCTGAACATCATGGTAGAAATGGGGTATTTGCTCGTTAAATTGATTTATGCCTACGTGATCCACGATACCGGTGTACACATCGCAGGGCTTTCGCCTGACAGCATCTACCTGTTCATTGGCACCTACATGCTCATGACCGTCTTCTTTGTCAGCATGCTGCAATTTAACATCGTTGTTTTTGACCAGCAGATCCGTGATGGTGACTTCGACCTGATTCTAACCAAGCCGATTTCATCACAGTTTATGGCGACGTTAAAGCATGTCGATACCTGGATCTCCATCCCCAATGTGATCGTTGGTATCGGACTGATCGCCTATGGTTGGCAAGCGTCTGATGTCCCTGTGTCTGTCGGGAATATTTTAGGCTTTATGGCTTATGTTGCCCTGGGTATTGTGACGATGTACGGGTTGTTTGTTTTGCCGCTGTTGCTGGCATTCAAATTTAAAAACATCGCTGCACTGCAGAGCTTTTATTGGGCGATGTGGGACTTCAATAACCTGCCGCACAAAATTCACTTCCGCCCGGTTCAGCTGATCGGCGCTGTTGTTTTCCCGTTGTTCTTGATCACCAACTGGTCACCTCTATTCATTCTCGATCAACTGTCAATGATTGAAATGATGTGGGGAGTGGCTGCGCCCATCATGCTTTTTTGTTTGACCCGGCTGATGTGGAAAAAAGCGCTTCGCCATTATGAAAGTGCGACCAGTTAAAGGAGCTGATTGATGTTTGATTTAACCGACAAAACCATTTTAATCACCGGCAGTTGTAAGGGAATTGGACTTGCGATGGCGAAAGCATTGCATCATCAGGGCGCTCATGTGGCAGTGACGGCACGTGAAACTGACAACTATCCAGATCTCATGCAGCATTTTGTGTCAGACCCTGAGCGGGTCCTGTTGCTGAACTGCGATATAGCGTCTGAAACATCAATTCAGCGTACCGTACAGTCTGTTGTGAATTGGAGGGGACAAATCAATGGCTGTATCGCCAATGCAGGTGAACGAGGCTCTGGGACGCCAGTGACAGAGCTGTCAGTGGATCGCTGGCAGCAAAATATCAACACGAATCTGAACGGCACATTTCTGACGTTGAAGTATGCAGCTCAGGCCATGAAACAACAAAATGTCGGGGGACGCTTAGCTGCAACCGCCAGTGTGGCTGCGCTCAAAGGGAACGCCGGGTTTGCCGACTATGGTGCCAGTAAAGCGGCAATTACCGCACTGAGTCGTTCGCTGGCCGTTGAACTGGCGGCGGACAGGATCACGGTCAACTGTATTCTTCCCGGCTGGGTGGAAACAGATATGAATGCGGATGTGCTTGCAGACAGAAGGCAATATGAATCAATTAAACGTTTACGCATTCCCATGGGATATTGGGCCAAACCTGAAGACATTGCGCCAGCCGCCGTTTACTTGATGTCAGCTGAAAGTGGCTATCAAACCGGTGACGCACTCACCATTGACGGTGGCTATTCCATTTTTTGAGGGCCCATAAAAGATGTCACAACACCTGATTCAATCACTGCCAGTTTCCAAGTTTAAATTTGATAAAAATACTTTTGAGTTACCACCCGATTGCTTTGTTTTTGGATTGTACACCCTAGCCAAAATGGCACACGGTGTTCCACCTATCGCGTTGCTTTTTGCGGAACACAGCTTTTCATATTGGGATGATCATCATACCAGCGAGCAAATCATTGACCCCATGACGGAGTTCACTCGATTTGGATTTTTCAGGCATCATCAAGACCCCTATCTGATGGTCACCCCCGATGGTGTTTATGGCGAAATGGCCGATCTGTTGTCAGAGCGCTGTGGTATTTCTATTGATGTCCTGCCTTTTACGGATTTTGACCGACTGCTTCGACATATCCGCGATCAATTTGACCAAGGATCACCAGTCTTGGTGGATTTCAATATGGGTTATATTCCATCCCGGCATCAGTACAAGATCATACTGGAATACGAGCACACCATATTCCTGACGCAGTTCGATCACGCGACACAAGCATTTCTGATCAGCGACCAAGATGTCGTGGATGACCCTGTGCCACTGGACGACTTTAAAGCCTGCTTTCATGCACTGATCAAGATGAAAGGAACCTTCAACTGTTACCAAGTCACAATTGACAGAGAAAAAAACGCAGGGCTGACGCTGGCGCAAATCAAACTGGATGTTCAAAAAAATGTTGATAATCTCACGACAGATCATCCAGCGCTTGGCATACAGGCCGTTAGGTGTTACCTCCAAGCGATGGAGAGAATGAACTGCGATAACAAGACATTCTACACGTTTGGCACCTGGGTTTTTCCTACCCAGAGAAGGCTTCAGATGCGCTGGTGCAAGATCGCTGGGAAAACGCTGACGGAGCCGGAACAGCAAAACGCACTGGGTCAGTTGGAATCGCATCTGACGGCAACACTGAGAAAGTGGAGTGAGTATGCCATGCTTGAAAAATTAATCCGAAAGACAGACCGTATCAGCCCTGAGAAACTAGTGAAGAAGGGAATTGAAGCCGCAACGCTTGAACTTGAGAGTGCAAAGCTTTGGGTCAACCTGCAATATACGCTGTGAATAGCCGCCGAATCAGTAGACACCTTTGTACCCTTTTTTGCTGAAATTTTCGCCAGACTATCTGGCACCATTTTGGGCGGTTTTGAGTTACGCCAGACGAGCTGGCGCTGATTTGAACAAGTTCAAAGGGTAGCCTCAGGACCACTCTAAAACCCATACTTTCTTTTTTATAGCTGGCTTACTTGCAGTTTGACTTTACGATACTCAATTTTTCAATATCGCCAACTTCAATAAAAGGCAAAGCATGTTTGGCAATTGTGCTTCGAAAAACTAGGCCAAACTCCATAACTTTAGGGTTATGCATATTGCCGGACGAAAGAAATGCAGCTTTAGATACTTCAGGATGATTATCTACTAAGTCTTTCATCGTGCGGCTTGCGATTCCAAGAACATCAAAGCTCCATTGGTTAGACAAACTGTGGTGAGTATGGAAATAAACACGCCTGTCAGCATAGTGGGGGCCACAATGCCTACCATAACCCAAGGTATAGATAACTTGCACGGTCAGCACAGTAGTCAACACTGACAAAAAAACATAGATCGACACTCTAATCATTTTAGCGACAACGTCCATTGTTCGGCTGGTATGGAGCACAGAGGATAATAAGCCTTATAACACGCACTTTTTGTACGTTTACACTACGTCTCTTATTATTCGACTAAACCACAAACGTGAGTCGAAAGGAAGTGGGGGGCATTAGCTATGGGCTTTATAAATGCCATATTCAGATAATACTCTCCATCCCAAACCAAGTCAGGCTCATGTATAACTCGTGTACAAAGCCATTTAGCGGCGGCTTCGGGTTATGTGAGACGAGCGAGTACGCATTTGGGTGAGTCTCAGATTGGCCAACACCCAATGGGTTGTTGGCCGCAACAATATCTTTTCGTCTAAATATCTGTGTCCTCGGAAATCTTCAAAGCGCCTTCGATTTCTACCCCAAGTTATCAAATGTGTTATCCGGTTTCACATGTCCCAGAAAAAGCTGCACTGTTTTGATATTTTTCGTTGGTGCACAAATCAGTGTTGCCTTAGTTCTTCGCATTGAGTGAGTACCATATTGTGATGCGTCAAGACCTAAGGTTGCTGCCCACCGTTTGATGATATTTGAGTAGTATGAGTAGCTCATTGCCGCTCCAATGAGACGTGGGCTGGGAAAGAGAAAGTCTTGCGGCGATCTCTGACTGGCAAACAACCACTGTGAGAGTGCATGTTGAGTTTTCGGTGTGATTTCAAATTGCACGTCTTTCTGTGTTTTACTTTGCGTGAGTAACACTCTCGGGTAAATTGCTCCAGCAGACGAAACATCGCAAACACGTATTTTCAGTAAATCACAAGAGCGCAACTTACTGTCAATCGCCAGATTGAGTAACGCCAGCTCCATCACATTGCCTTCTATCTCAAGGCGCGTTCTGATACGCCATATATCTTCAATCTTAAAAGGCTTTTTTTGTCCATAATGCCGCTGTGGGCTGCTAACAGTCACCATACATCACCTCCGTCGGTTATTTAAGTGACCTGATAATTTTAGAAATGATATATTTGGATAACTTTATCTAATGAATTACTTTCAAGTTGAAAGTAATCGGGGGTAAAAACTCTAACTCGTTTTGGGGCAAAACCGTTCCAGAGAGAATTGGCCTGACGCGAGTTTGAGCAAATTTTTACTCACAGCTAATTTGGTATGGCATCAGCCTTATGTTCGAAGTGCGAAACATAAAAAACAACAAAACTACCATCATAAGTGGTTTTGTTATTTCTCTGACTGTTCGGCGGTTTCGTTAATTTGACTCTTTGATCTCTTGTAGCTGCTTTTGACAGTTATTGAGTGTGACGAGAAAATCCGGTGTACAGCTGTGAGAGCCATCCTCTAGTGAGTAACTAAGGGAGAAAGGCTGACTTTCGAATGAAGAAATGCTGGGATGTCATTCGAGGTGGAAACAGGCATCACACTCGAGTGATGATTCGCACATGATGACAGCGTTGTCTCTAACACTAATGCATTTGAAATTGTCTTTCTTAGCGTGCGGCTTTTTGATGTTGCATGGATACATGGCCTACCCGAAGTTGTAAATTTACAACATATAAGTAGACCATGACAACTTAGCTGTCCAAAATGACACTTACTATGTCCCAAATGTCATCTTATGGTTCCAGCCACATTTCATATGCAGGTTATTTTTTACCTTCTTTCTCAAGGCGAGTCAGTTCTTTTATCTGACGACTGATTTCACGACGAGACTTAGAAATTTCAGCGCTTTTGATGATGTGATCATCAACACGGTCCTCGTAGTCTGCCTTCATGTTCTTTACAATTTCTACGATGTCATCGTGGGACATACCAGGCTGGATATAGTCAAGAAGGTTTTCAAGCAGAGTGACACGCTTTTGGTTATCACGGATCTTTTTCTCATTATCTTGAATCTCACGTTTCAGTTTATTTTTCTGGCGTGAGAACTTTACGATTTCGAACACATTGTTCATAGCAGAATCCTTATCGGTTACAGCAAACTATCCAACTATCGGCATTAAACCACAGGGAGCCAGAGGGAAAAAGCACTTTGGATCATAGAAAATAGAATTAATTTTCATCGCGTAAAAAGTTATTGCGTTCGATGGGTATTAGAGGCCATTACGTTGGATAGAGAAAGTCATTCTTATGAGAAAAAGCCGATAAACAGTCGTTCGAAAACTGCGCCATCAAGGTTGAGTGCGTTAGGTTTGCCTTTAACGTCCGTTGGGAAATGAGGCGACAAGCTGTGTGCCTGACGCCAACGACTGGATAAGAGCAGTAATGAAAAGGGAGTGGAAAATTTATTCGATTACTGATTCTGTGCTTCTTTTTTCTTCTCTTTTTCAAGCTCTATCAGTTCTTTTTCATGTGAACCTCTGAGCATCGCTTGCACCAGTTCATTTGCATCGAACTTGGTCAGCGCCTCATGCGCACCCGCCTGTTTCGCTCTGTCTACGCTGATTTCACTGGACAGTGAAGTGTGTAATATCACGTAGGTTTCTGACAACCCACTATTTCGTCGCACCTCAGAGGTCAGTTCATAACCATCAAGGCCTGGCATCTCAATATCACTGACCAGGATATCGACTGGCCTGCCTTTCTGCGCATGATCTTTCATCAGTTGCAGCGCATCAATACCATTGTTACTGACAGAATAGGGGATATTGATACTGTCGAGTGCATCAGAAAGCTGTCTTCTGGCGAGTTTTGAATCATCAACCAACAAGATGTTCATTGGTTTGATCTTTTCTCTGTCGATGTCAGCGATGATGGGGTGTAATTTGTCGTTAGGTAGAGGGAATATATTAGCCATGACAAATTCAACGTCAAGCAACTGCACAAGTTGATTATCAACTTTCATGACACCTGTCAGCAGGGCTTTCGTGCTTAGCGTATCCGGTGGTGGAGAAATCGCCTTCCAGTCGCATTCACTGATCTTTTCGATGCCTCTTACAAGGAATCCCACCACTTTACGTTGGCAATCAGTCACTATGATATAGCAGCGCTTTCGTTCTTCGACAGGGATCGGCTTATAACCTATTGCTAACGACATATCGATAACAGGCGTTGTTACACCGCGAAGATTGGCGGTGCCAACAACTGTCGGATGAGAACCCGGTAACGCAGTTAGAGTACAGAAAGGAACGATTTCGCGTACTTTTAGGGTACCAATTGCAAACATCTGCGTTTGAGTGATCCTAAAAATCAACATGCCTTGCGACTGATTCGCTTTACTTTTCATAATTTAAATCTTTGGACTTCGCTGCTTTTTCTCATTCATTCATTGAGTGTAGCGTTTAAAGGACGGTGGAGCGATCTATTAGCCATTATCAATGTAAACAAGGTACAAGTTAATCACCCTTTAGTGATGTACCTTGAGATGCTCTCTCTCACTTTACACTCTTTCGAGACCCGATTTTGCCTGCAAATCGCTGAAATCGGTTAGCGGATTTGTGTGACAACTTCATTACTTTTGACACAAGTCTTTTTTTTGAATCCTTTTAAGCAATGATGGCTAAGAATATGGTTAACTGGCCGATACCATATGGTATCCAGAAAAATTCAGGAACCAGCGTTAATGGGTGAGAAAAATTATGACCAGTATTTTAGCAACTGTTGATTCAAGAACACGCCTTGTTGGCCAGAACCGTCTTGAGCTTTTGATGTTTCAGTTAGGTACCCACCATCTGTTTGCCATCAATGTTTTTAAAGTGAGAGAGGTAATGAAAGTCCCGAGACTGAATCAGTTACCGGGCTCTCATCCTAAAGTCTGCGGTGTTGCTACGATTCGAGGTAACTCCATCCCTGTTATTGATTTGCGCCAGTCTATTGGAATGTCACCAATCAACAGAGACAGCGAATGCAATCTCATTGTCACCGAATATAACCGTACTGTTCAGGCCTTTATGGTCGGGAAAGTCGTCTATATAAAAAATATGGGTTGGGATGAGATCACTGAGCCACCAAAAGGAGCAGGCCGTTCGCATTACCTCACTGCCATCACAAGGGTGGAGCAAGAGGGTAAACCTCAACTGGTAGAGATCATCGATGTTGAGAAGGTACTTGCCGAGATCGTCTCTTACCGAGTGAATATTTCTGAGGATGTACTCGACAGAAGTCTTCTGCCACACATGGCAGGAAAGAAAATCATGCTGGTGGATGACTCCGCGACGGCACGGCGACAGGTGAGAGAGACCGTTGAGCAACTTGGCATTGAGTGTATAGAGATGAAGAATGGCGCAGAGGCATTGCGTCAGCTTAAAGCTTGGTGTGAGGCAGGAAAACGTGTTCAGGATGAGATATTACTGATGATCACAGACGCCGAAATGCCTGAAATGGATGGCTACAAACTTACTTCAGAGGTGCGAAACGATCCAAGAATGAGTGATCTCTATGTTGCACTAAATACCTCTCTAAGCGGTAGCTTCAATGAGGCAATGGTGAAAAAGGTAGGCTGTAATGTGCTGATCTCCAAATTTCAACCAGATTTATTGGTCGATGTCGTGCAGGGCTGTATGCGCGATTTAATGAATCCTGAGCCCGCGTAGGCACAACCCCCCTCATCAAAAAAAGCAGCGTTGGCTGCTTTTTTCTTTTCCATATGTATATCCGTGTCAGATGTTGTGATTCTTTGCACTGATTCTTCGATAAAAACCCGCATTTTTGCAAAGACCGATTAAGCTTAATGTATAGAAATTAATGCTTAGCGTTTATATCTCAACACCATCGTAATTAATCGATTTACTGAGTTACCCCGAGATTTTACCCCTATGGGGCAGCCACTGAGCACTTTTCAGCATTAAGAAAGATCATCGCTGTTCTCACCGAGTTTGCACACCTCAGCGTGAGAGAGTATTCATTTCAAATACATCCATATTACGGCCATTTTATGACCAGTCTCGCGGGAGGTATCTTTGATCACAGTAGAAAAATATGATGGTCTGGTAGCTCGTATAGCGACTATCACAGAAGAAGTTAATTCACATCAAGTCGAGTATTTTCTCTTTGTTCCTGGGGAGTTGAGTTTTTCAAAAAGCATTGCTGATGAATATGCTCTGTACAAATCAGCATTTTCAAATAGTCGAACCTATTTCACCTCTCAGTATCACTTGCCTCTGGTTCACTCAAGACTGGCGAGTAGAGACAAATTACCCTCTGAGCAATACCGGGTTTCTCTTAGCCTGTATGCGTTTCAGTACGCTTTATCGCTAGAAAAGACCACACATAAATTTTTCGACGTCATAAAAGCGCTGGATGAAGAGGAGGCAGTAGAGCAGCTAGAAGAAGTCACTGAGATGGCTGTCGATATCCTACGTCGATTAAGACGCTATGTCCCCAAGGATGAAAAGCTCATTAAATATTACAGCAATATTGACAACTATTTGTCCTGGCTCACTGAACAACGTTTTTTGTCTCTTCTTGCCCACATGCCAAAGGGTGAAGCGTTTCAGGCATCGCGGGAAAAGTTAATTGAGGTATGTGAAAAAGAGTCTTTATATCGGGTTGAACAAAAATATAACTCAGCAAAAGCCATGAAAGATCCAATACGAATGACCAACAAAATGCGATTGGCAAGAAGGCTGATAGAGTACCCGATAACCATAAGGCAGCGTTCAATAAAGCTTGGGGCAAACCTCAATAAGTTTGCAAAAGGGGTCGCTGCGGGTTTGGTAATGATATTTGTGACTGTTTTGATCGTCAGAACGAGAGGATGGCTTGGTGAAATCACCATGTCATTCGCACTTGCGATGGCTGCCGTTTACGCACTGAGAGAGATCTTTAAAGATGATCTGAGAGATTTTATTGGTGACTGGATTGGAAAAGGGCGGCCCAAATGGAGAAAAGTGCTGACAGACCCAACATCAGCAAAGAAGATCGGTAATCAATTGGAGTGGTTGGATTACATTCCCCTTGATAAAGTCCCTGCTGAAATACGCAAGCTGCGGAGAGGAAAACTCAGACAGCGTGAGGAGTTTGTGTTACGGCTGAAAACCTCTACTCAAATGTCCACAACGCGCTTTCTGAGTGGCTACCAAATGACCCGAGAAATCTGGAAACTGGACTTCAGGATGTTTGCTCGGCTTATGAATCAGGGCAATGAGAAGTTGTATACCCTCAACAAAGGGCAAGTGAAGCGAGAATCTATTGAAAAACGGTACCAGTTTAATTTGGTCACTCGTCAACGGGAGCATTGTGGAAAAGAAACGATTCAACGTTGGAAGATAACTGTTAGCCGCGCAAAAATTGTTGATGTGGAAGAGGTGTTTAGTTAAACGGTGAATCGCGTTAGTTGGGGTGACAAATAATAATTAATAATGCTTGAATAGCCACCAACTCAATAGACACCTTCGAGCCTCTTTTTGCCCAAAATCAGCTTATGCGAAGCTTAAAGTTTTGAGTCCTTAGATTTAATCGCCAAATTCCTCTTTTTTCATAGCGGCAGGTTTGTGTCGAAGTCACTGAGCATCCTTTGTTTGCGTTGCGCGTCTGAAATTCCAATCACACATTTGAATTCACATTCGGGTTGTTGTCTCTTTGTGCATAAACACGGTTTGCAGCAAAGCGAAATGCGGTAGCTTTTTCAAAAGGAGCTGGCGGCAAGCCGCGACAGATATGGTACAAAGGCTAACAAATGCAGCGACAGGACAAAAAACGCTCCGCCATTTTTTGTCTGTGCTGGCAGGCGTTAGAGAGCAGCGGAAAGCACATGCAAGAATTCAAGCTCGACAAAAAATATATCACGCTAATGAAAGTATGCTTAGTAGTTTTTACAGTATTTTTGGCGTTGGGATTTTCCTTGCCCTTCCTTCCTGACGAGAACGCAGGGAATCCAAATGGCACACTCATGGCTACGGTATTTTGTACAGCAGTCTTTGGGTTCTTTGCAATTCTTACATGGCGTGCTTTAAAAAAGCTACCATTCGCAGACGTTGCAGCTGATGATGACGGACTTTGGTATATGCACGTCGGAAAAGACAAAGGACTAATCGCTTGGGAGAAAATCCATAAAGTAAAAGAGAGGCAGTATGCACAGCGCCTAGATCTGCTGGGCATCGACAACAAAGAATTGCTTAGAGTTGAATATCAACTAATGGGGTTTGAGATTCTCAGGGAAGTATTAAATGAAAGGGCTGGCGCGCAAAACGAAGATCTTAACAAGTCCAGCTTCTCTAAAGGGCCGCTTTACCATTTTTTTTGTTTTGCGTGTGTAATCGGATTTTCTGCATTAGGGCTCTATGTAGGGAAAAGTGGAAATCCTCTATTGGGCTATGGTGCGATGAGCGTTCTAGTTGTCTTTATCATCTATGAATACCTGGTAACCGCAGCAGGCGTCAAAATCACTGACAATAGTATTAAGGTGGCGTACCCTTTCAGAGAAATAAATATTCCATTAGACGATATTGAGAATGTTGTCATCGCTGATGAGTTCGACAATGGCAATCGAGTACCAGAAGTTTGGATAATAACCAAGAATGCAAAAAAGCCATTTAAGTTGAAGCAGCTTGGTGCTGACTCTAATCTTGTCTATAAGACCGTAAAGACGGCGACAAGATTATGAGTCAAAGGCCCTCTAACAAGACGCTGCTGCCAGACAAATTTTCCGCTGCGCCACAAATTTGCCGCAGAACGCGGCGTTACAGTTCACCGAGAAATCATGTTTAGCGAATATTTTGAAGATTGCGAAGTTAAAACTGAATACTCCAAGGAGTTTGTATCCCTTTGGAGTGGCTGGCTTGGTAAAGAAGATTACCATAAACTCGATGAAGTAACTAAAAATGAATGGTCCCGATTCAATGATTTGTTGAGACGTCTGGCTAAAGACTTTTCTTTTGAAGTTGTGAACTGTGAATTGCAGTCACTTACAGAAGTTAGAGACATAAATTCAATTCTTTCGAGTTATGAAGAAAGCATAAATAAATATGCTCCAAAATTCACAAAGTTAGTAATTCCAGAATTAGGATGTGTCATAAGCGAAGAGTGGGATTACACGTACATTATCTGGCATAAAGACAACGGTGCCGTGGAAGCTCTTAAGCCGTATATAAAAGCGTCAAGTTTGGAGTCCTTCCATGACTAAACACGTAACAAGGTTAGCCAATAATAAGTTTGCCGTTGCTAACGGTGTTATACGGTAAAGGCATGGTTGAAGCTGAATTTACGGTAAAAAGATATCTTACAGAGTTTTCTTTGGAAACCGAGGAACTGCTGGCCGAATATGACTTGGGCAGTTTTGATTTAAGTAAATTTCAAGTTGAATTCGACGAACCGAATACAGAAAACCCGATGTTTGATTGCTATACGATTAAAGAGAAAAACGTTGAGTTTCTCAGAGAGTATCTGACAAACGAACCAAAATGGGATTTCATCAATAGAACCTATTTCATAGAAGCGCATGCCATATTGACCAGCTCCCCGACACCTAGACCATGCTGTACTTAGCCAAAAACCATTAGTTTTTATTATCAAGTGTCGAGTCTGGTAGCTCACCTCGCCAGCTCATTTCTGTCCAAATACACGCCAGATTGCCCGGCAAAACTTACTCCTTTTTAAGTGGGCGGTCTGACATTATTTCTCTTTATTTCTGTGTTTGGATAGGCCAAGTGACCAGTTAAGTCGCCAATTTTATGCTAGCTTATACTGAAAAGATTAGCCCCTTAGCTGGATAGCAATGTTGAATCTTTAGAAGGATCAGCGACTCATGTATTTTGAATCGCTGAGTTCCACTGTTGTATCTGTTTACACAAGCTTGAAGTTATACTGAAACGATATCGAGAAGTCGCTGGTCTGGTCTCAATTTTACGAGCACGAAGCTATCATCTGTGGGGATTCTAACAATCTCCTCACGAGTGACTTGTTGGTTAGGTGCTTGTCCAAAATTGAGGCCATCTTCCCTCGAGCTATCGAAGTGAGATAATCCGGGTCCCTTGAGAACATTGTACGTTGTCTCAAAATTAAAACCATCATCATGGCGGTAGCCCCGCAAATCAATTTTGTTAAACGCGCCAGTGTTGCTCACCTGTGTCACATCCAAAAGTAAAGGTTTGGAGAGTGTGCCTTCCACCTCGACAATATCACCGTCGTTCCTTATCGTCACCTCTGTTGGTCGCTGAATATTACTCAGTGACACAATACTTGGGTGCTTCGTGCTCGTGGCTACAACCCTTGGTGTGAAAGGATTGTCTTTGTGCCCGGCCGTTGTGGAGGCCAGCTCGTTGTTTTTGTTATTCTCTGCATGATTTACTCGGAAAGTGAGTACTTCATCCGGCACTGGACTACCGGGTCTTAAATTCCCAAGTGTTCGCACTCCGGGGATTGAGACAGTCCCAGTTTTAAAGAGTGTTTGTCTCTGTTCGTCTGTCAATCTGCTGAGGGATACCAATTCATCATGCTGGTTCATCAGAGATTTCTCACCTGTTGAATATACGCTTGACTCTCTTGGCTGTAATCCGTCTATCAGAACCACGTTATGCGTGCCGAATCCCATATTATTTACGATAAAATCTTTCTTCGTTTCTATTTCTGCAGGCTGACCGTTAACAGTCAGTTCTTCCGTTGCCTCCCTGAATAAGCTTGCTTGTTGAGTACCCAGACCCGCAAGAGTACCAACTTGCCATGCTCCTCCACGGCGCACCCTGTGATGCGAAATCTGTTGATCTATTTGTGCAGCACTGTTTTCCAAATCGACAGCAAGAGGAACAATATCTGTGTTGATTTTCCAAAAGCCGTTGCCCTGACTTTCTGATGTTGAAGGTATACCCGTTGTTGCGGAATAACCAAAACCGTGTGAGTCCTTATTCCAGGTCTCCAAATGTGCTTCGCCGAAAGTACGGGACGGATGAGCATTTAATATTTGATCCACTTGAGGGTCGTTTGTAATAGCTATTCTGGGTATACCGCCATGTTTTTGCGCAATTGCTTTAGCTCGTTGTTCTAACGTATCTTCCCTTTGTTTCTTTTGCACTGCTGCATAGCTATGTGAGTAGGTTTCGCCCGCGAATGCTTTTTTTGCAGATTCCATTCGAGGCTGATTAAAATCGCGGCCAATAGTTGCGTCAGTTGCCAATACCCCCAGCCCCGCGACTGCAATGGGCGCAGCAATCCAACCAGCTCCTGTTGCAACTGCTCCGAGTACCCCTGCTGCCGTGGATGCACCTGTAGCACTGGCTACCGCAGCGCCTAATGCTGCTCCTCCCTGTATAGTTAACAATGCACCGCCAGTAACTGCGAGTCCTCCCGATACATGTTGACCGTTTTGGAGGCCTTCGATGCCAGACCAAATACCAAGTGGCCCAGAGAAAAGCCCACTTACTTGCCCTACTGTGGAAAGGGTTCTTGTGGCAGTTTGCGCGGTAGCAGCGGCTACGGCTGTTTTTGCGAATGTTTTGGCGCCTACTGAGAGGGTTAATCCCGTCTGAACGGCGGTACCAACGACATTATTTACGAGAGAAAAGACTCTTTTTTCATCGATATTTCCATTCTCATCATATAGGTTTCTAGCGTCGTCCACTGCACCTACAACATTTCCTAAGGCATTAAATACAGAGTTTGCCAAGGTAGCCACTTTTGCCTGATTTTGTACCGTGGTTCTTCGTTTATGGTAATCGCCATTCGGACTGTGGTCTCGTTTTAACTTTTCTGTCGCTCCGACATACTTAAGCTGTTGCTCTCGTGGTAATTCCTTTGAGAGGAAATCATTCTCAAGTTGAGAAATCTGTCTAAATTTTTCTGTGCCACTTACCTCTTTATTATTTATTTCTTCTATCTTTCCACTTAAGCTTTCTTGTTGATTAAGGCTTAAGCTTTGTCTGAATTTAGCATTGAGTTTACTTTGCTTTAATTCTTGACGTTTCTTCATCTCTTCATCAAATGTCGTTCTATTTCTTGTTACTCCCCCGTTTTCAAGTATATCTTTTTGTCGTTGCAGCGCTTGTTTTTCGCCTAATAACTCGCTGTATAGAGAATTCTTTTTCGCATCAATTTCTCGCAATTGTCCTTCAGTAAGGTCTGTACCTGCGGGGTTTTGAGCTTTAAAACGATCTTTGAGGGCTTGTATTTCGGTATTTTTCTTTGATAGCTGTTCAGACGTTAATTTTTTATCATAAACTTTATCAATATCTTGAATACTTGAAGGTTTTTTGTAAGGGTTGTCATCATAGGGATTTGCTTTTCTTTGGTTCTCGGGTAGACTTTCCTGTTGTTGATCGAACGCCTTTTTTTTCAACTCCCAAGCTTTTTCTCGTGCTGCTCTTTTCAAATCTAATTCAGCTGAAACACCGCGCAGCGTTTCTCCTGCGAAAGTCAACGCAGCAGACGCTTTTGCTTCTACTGACGCCTTAGGATCCAATAGTGTGACTACTCCGTTTATAAACGCAGCGCCAGCCTCACCTTTTCGCCAACTTTCACTCTTCACTAATCGTCTTGCAAGTCTTAGCTTATCTCTCTGATCTCCGTCAATTTCTGCTTGATTTTGCCTATTTTCCTGTTCTAAATCCTTTATTTTATTTTTAATTGATTCTGGTGTTTCTAATTGTTTTATTTGTTCAGCTGATTGCTCTTTTATTGCTTTATGTCTAGTGACAATATGTTCTTCTTCAGCTAAAATCTTATCATCACGTTTTCTTCTTGATACGTCTACTTTATCATCATATTCTGTATCGAGGTTATCAAGTCTATTCTGATGTGAACTCTCATCATAATTACCATTTTCAATTAATTGTCTTTTTAAGGCTTCTAATGCGTTCTTACCTAATTGACGTTCGTCTTCGGCTTCTCTAACATATATTTGATGTTCTCTACGATGTCGCTCTATTTTTTGTTGCGATTGAGCTTTAAGAGCATTTAAAAAGACTTCATCGTTACGCCTTATATTAGCGACGCGCTCTTTGACATAATCATTATTTTTATAATCTTTCTCCTCACTGTTCCAGTTATCTCTATCTTCTAACAGCGAAATTTTTCTTTCGTTATCACTGATGTTATTTTTTGCTCTTTTAATAATTTCGTCTTTGAAGTAATCCAAATCAGTTTGAATTTTGTTTGCACTTTTAGTTACAACAGGTGCACCTGTAACGACTCCAAGAACGCCACTATACTCTTCTATCCACTCATCTTCTTTCGTGGGATCAAATAACGCATGTTGCAGTTTCGGAATTAAGTCAACCATTCTCCCTGGCACTTTAGTTGCCTGATTATTATCGAGAATTGGTTGAGCTACCGGGTTTGCCAGTATATCTCCGTCAGACTGCTTATTTCTTTGTTGAAATGCAGGAGCAGCTCTTGCTGCTCGAGATAACTTGTTAGCTGTATTAGTTTTTTTGTCAAAAGATATTACACTCTGTGCTTGAGTATTCGTATCTTTTTGCTCTTTACTTTCTTTATTTGATGGGTTTTCTTGTGTTAAATTTTGTAATTTATCAGATGATTTTTCAGATTGATCATTATTATTTTTTTGTTGGTTATTTAGTCTCTCTGATAGAGTGCTCGTATGGTGATCTTGTTTTAGTAACTTTAATTTAGTATGAGCAATAGATTGCTTATCCTTCGTTTCTCTCTCCTTATCATTACTATTTTTTTCTACACTAGTATCATTTTCATTTTCATCATTATAGTTTGATTTGTTGGGTATTTTTGTGTCTAATCCTACTTTACTCATTATTCCTACCCTCTACTAACTGACATTGTTTTATGTACTTTTCTTTAAAAAGAAGTCATGAGTTTTAAGTTAGAATGATCAATTTTAAATGTAAATAAATTGTATATAAAAAATTTATTATTCTTTTTGTTCATTAAGTTCATGCATTTTTTTTATTTATCTATAGGAAACATTATTCATATAAATTAAAAGTTTTTTTAATTTATTGGTTTATATATATTTACTATTGGATTTATTTTTAATGGATGTTTGTCTGTTTTTTTACATAGTTTGTGCGATTTTCAATGGAGGGTCATACAGTAAAAATAGTAACTTATGTCAATTGATTGTTGTTTAGACATCTTCGATTCTCATTACAGTCGTCGGTCGTTTCATAAATGCAGTGATTGGCGATTTGGAATTTTGCCGGCTACTTCAGCTTATTCGCCACGTTCTCTAAACATATCATGTGTGGAAAAAGCGCATAGTTCTGAAACATCGTTGCGGTGCCATGCTGACGTAAAAGTGGGTGACGTCTTTGCCATTAAGCAAAACCTGACCAGAAGAAACAGACTCATGCCCCGCAATCATCCTCAATGTTGTGCTTTTGCCACAACCACTGGGACCGAGAAGGCAGCAGTACTGCTTGGTGCTTCGACGGCTATTGGTGTGGCAAATGGGGCGTTAGCTGCTTTCAACCTAATCCCCGGCAGGTAAAGCTGCCCTAGGTAAACGTAGTACCAAGGTAGCCGCTACAGTTGCCAGTTCTGCCTCAAGGGGCGCTAATGCACTTGCCAACATTGTACGTACTGAGAAGTTAGCTTAGAGAACAGGAGAGACGATGCGTTTATTAGGACACGTCAAAGGCGATTAATGTCAGCTATACGGCTCATGGGATCGACCTTAGGCCATTAAGACCTGCATATTTCGAAACAAAAGTCTCCGTAGTCCTCGTGTATAGTTAACTACACAAGGTACGGCGATGCGGAGTATGTTCGACCAAGCAAATAGGGCATCGTTTGTTTATAACATAAGAAAACTCATGAGCTCTAAAACGATGCATTGTTACGAACCCTTTCTGTGCTCTAAAACGATTTCTGCCTTCACCGAGAATAAAACCCAGATATCCAACCTTATATTTCCCAGCCAAAAAGGTTCTTTCATCTATTGACGGTAAGGAGTCTTGATACACGTCAGGCTTTGGGGCGTTTGGTGAAGGTTAAAATATGGCACTCTTTGAAATTAATTACTTAGAAAAAAACTGTTTCATATGATGTTAAAGCCGGATTCAGATAAAAAATCAAAACAGCTAATGAGCCAGGCTTAACTCTCACCCTCTGTACTGAAAAAAAATCCGGCGATATCCGCTCCCACAAAATCTTAAACTCATGCACAGATATTCGTGGTTTCATACCATCACTGAAATAGAGCAAGCAATGATGGTGAACGTAAATAGGATGGGTATAGTAAAGCTATCCCAAGTTTCCAAGGAGCTGGGTATTCATTTAATATTCGGTATGAACCCTTATTATTTGGTATGAGACTTTATTCCACTCTGACAAATACTGTTTATTATTGGGTTTCGTAACACTAACATCATAATTTGAGCCTAGCTACGTAGGGTGGCTGAGAAAAAATCTGAACCTAACGTCTACCTTTGCCAAGCATGTGTCGAAAATCTTCAATCTATTGCCAAGTGCGTTTTTTATCATGTGAAAAAACAAGGAGAAAGACCATGCAAAAACGACTCAGCTACATTGACATAGCGCCGAAGGCAATAAATATTCTGTTTACTCAGGAAGCATACTTCCATGAGCAATTTCGCCAGTCAGACACAATGAATATGACCATATGGGAACTGGTCAAGTTGCGTGTTTCGCAAATCAATCAATGTGCTTTTTGTATCGATATGCACAGTAAAGATGCTCTTAAACTAGGTGAACGGCCTGAACGTATCTGGGGGCTTAGTGCGTGGAAAGACATGCAGTTCTACAGCGAAGCAGAACACGTTGCGCTTGGCTGGGCTGAATTACTTACGTCAGGCCTACCGGTCGATGATGAGACTTATCAGCTGACTTTGAACACCTTTGGAGATAAAGCCATGGTCAATCTGACGATTTCTATCAATGCCATCAACAGTTGGAACCGAATTGTGAAAGCATTTAAGCCACTGGTGGGAGTATACCAGCCTAAATAGCTCAACGAGGGCTAATCAAATCCGTACTCCACGACTTACATATCTACTTAAGACTTTGAAAAATATATGTATTCGACTCTCTTATCTGAGTTCAGTTTATATAGGATAATACGTTTGAAGCTAGACTTAGAGATTTTCAAACCACGGGGGAGGTTAGCCAGCCATATTCAGGCAATCTGGTCGGTTTCCGTGCATCCTGATACACCGCAAACCGTGCGTAGACAATTACTCAGTGACGCCGGTACAGGAGTGACGTTCATTTTGAAAAATGATGTGCAGATGGACGGCGAGTGGCAGGTACCGGGCGTTCACCTAATGCCCGTCAGCACGCTGGCCCATCAGTTCAGCCTGCCGCCTGGCACAGTAATGGCGGGTGTGCGTTTTCATCCGGCAGTCGGTTATCAGTTGTTCGGTAAACGCTTAGAGCAGTCGATGCGGATTGTGGACGATCATCCTCTTGCCTGTTCAGCGTTGCCGACATTTGCATTTCTACAAGCAGCACGTTCGCCGTCGGCGAGAATTTCGACGCTATACCGCTGGACCCAAGCTCTGATCGCAGAATGTGACCCTCGGGATGTCGGTCATATTATTCACCCGCAGACAGGGGCGATCAGTCAACGCCAGAGAGAGCGTAAATTCCAAAAATGGCTGGGGATCACGCCCAAACATTACCAGCGTATCGCACGGGTGAAACAGACTTTAGAGCAGCTTCGAGTACAACCAGATATGTCTTTGGCGGATCTGGCACTGGAGCAGGGCTTTGCCGATCAGGCACACATGACGCGTGAATGTAAGCAGATTGCGCGCACTACGCCGAAGCAGTTTGTGCGAAAGAGAAAACCGTAGAAGGATGTTGAATATAAAATCGCCAACTATGCACTGACCGATAACAGCTGGACAACCGTTTACCCTAACTGACAATGTGGTGTAGATGTTTTAGATATAGCAGCGTATCTATGTGATCGCTGCCAATAGCTGGTGTTATGAGAGAGTGAAATTCCGGGATGGGGTTCGCGAAGCTGAGGAAAACCAGCAGGACATTGATTATGAATCCATACACCAGATTTGACCATAGCTCGGTAAAGTAATCATACCGTGCTCAGTGGTTGAAGTTGATACGCTATCTGGATGATGGGCATTTGTTTATCGATGATAGCCGTCTCGAGTGGGAGATTAAATCGCTGGTTATTGGAAGAAAAAAAGGCTATTCCCCAACACCCCGAACGGTGCGCAAGCCGGTGATCTTCTATATGGCACCATCGCAACAGTAAAAGCGAATTTAACCTGACAGAAACATAGAGTTTCTAGAAGGAACAGCGACTCAATTATTTTGAATCGCTGAGTTCCACGTGTTTATCTGTTTACGCAAGCTTGAAATTACACCAGAAAGAAATCTTCAACTGTCTGGTCTGGTCTCATTTTTACGAGCATAAAGCCACCGCCGTCTACGGGGATTCTGAGAATCTCCTCACCAGTGACTTGTTGGTTAGGTGCTTGTTCGAAATTGAGGCCATCATCTCTTGAACTATCGAAATGAGATACGCCGGGTCCTTTGAGCACATTGGTCGTTGTTTGAGCGTTACCTGTGTCAGGGGCGTAACCCCGCAAATCAATTTTGTTAAACTTGTCGGCGTCAGCCTGATTTAACTGTGTCACATCGAACAAAATAGGCTTAGAAAGTGGGCCTGACACTTCGACAATATCACCGCCGTTCCTTATCGTCACCTCTGTTGGTCGTTGAATATTATTCAGAGATACGATACTTGGATGCTGAGCACTCGTGGCTACAACCCTTGGTGTGAAAGGATTATCTATGTGCCCGACCGTTGTCGAGGCCAAATGGTTGTCTTTATTATTTTCTGTAGGATTTACCTGAAAAGTAAGCACTCGATCCTCGCCTTGTCTTGTTCCCCCGAAGGACTTGTGTTTGATTGTGACGGTGCCTGTTTCTAGGAGTGTTTTTCTCTGACTTTCTGTCAACCTTTTGTATTCAAACTCTTCTCCATTCTGGTCCATCAGAGATTTCTCATTTGAATATATGTCTGACCTTCTTGGTTGTAATCCCTCTATCAGAACTACGTTATGCGTTCCGCTCATTTCAGTTATGATGAAATCTTTCTCCGTCTCTATTTGCGCAGGCTCGCCATTAATAGCCAAGTCTAACGCTGCCTCTCGGAATGGGAGTTGTGGTTGGTTGCCCCAATTCGTAAGGGTACCAACTTGCCATGCTCCACCGCGTCGTACCCTGTGTATCGAAACATTTTGTTCTATTTGGTCAGCACCGTTTTCTAAATCGACAGCAAGAGGAACAATATCTGTGTCGATTTCATTAGAGCCGTCGGCCTGAGTTCGTGAGGAAAGTACACCCGTTGTTGCCGAATAACCGTAACCTGGTGAGTTATTCCAGTAATTTGTATCATGTGCGTCGCCGAAAGGACGAGTCGGGTGAGCATTTAACATTTGATCCACTTGGGGATCGTTTGCAATAACGACTCTGGGTGAGACGCGATATTTTTTCGCAACTTCGTTAGCTTTTTGTTCTAACGTATCTTCCTTATTTTTCTTTTGCTCTGCTTCATAACTATGTGAGTAGGTTTCGCCGGCGAATGCTCGTTTTGCAGAGTTCAATCGAAACCGATTTAATTCATTATCAATAGCCCCATCGCCTGCCATGATTGACAGCCCCAACGCTGCGACAGGCGCAGCAAGATAACCAGCTCCTGTCGAAATTAATCCGAGTGTCGTTGCTGCTGTCGTTGCACCTACAGCACCGGCTGCAAGAGATCCTACTGCTGCTACTCCCGAAACAGTGAAAAGTGTACCGCTAGTAATTGAGACTGCACCAGTTGTAATTTGCCCGTTTTTGACGCTTTCTACGCCTGCCCAGATACTAAGTGGGCCAGTCAGAAGGCCAGTTAATTGTCCTGCTGTAGAAAAGGACCTTGTAAGTAACTGCGCCGTACTAGCGTGTTGGGTTGCTCTGGCGATTGTTTTAGCGGCAACAGAGATTGTTAATCCTGTCTGAACGGCGGCACCAGCGACATTCGATGCGAGAGAGACGGCTCTTTGGGGAACGACATTTCCATTCTCATCATATAAGTTTTTAGCATCATCTACTGCACCTACAATATTTCCTATGGCGTTAGTTACAGAGTTTGCTAAGGTTGCAATTTTTGCCGCATTCTGCACCTTGGTTCTTACTTTGTAGAAATCGCTGTTCGGTTTGTGGTCTTGTTTTATCTTTTCTGTTTTTTCGATATATCTTAGCTGTTGATCTTGATCTAGTTCCTTAGAAAGAAATTCTCTCTCAAGTTTAAAAATCTTTTGATTTCTCTCAGTTTGATCACTAGTATTTTCAGTTATTTCAGCTCTCTTACCAGCTAAAATCTTCCGTTTATCATCGCTTAGCTTTTGTTCAAACTCACGGTTTATTACAACTTGCTCAGCTTCTTGACGAGTCTTCATATGAAGATCAAAATCTTCTTTATTTTCTGCTACTCTTACATTTTCAAATATATCTTTTTGTCGTTTCTGTGCTTGTTTTTCGCCTAAGAACTCTTCGTATAAATCAGATGTTAATTTTTCGATTTCGATTGCTTGTTCCTTAGTAAGATCTATACCACTAGGGTTTTTATTTTTAAATTGATCTTTAAGAGCTTGTACTTGTTTATTTTTATTTAATAGCTGAGTAGAGGTCAATTTTTTATCATAAGCGTTGTTAATTTCCTCGACAGTTTTTAGGTTTTTTATAAGGGTTATCTATAAAGGGGTTTATTTTTCTTTTGTCTTTGGGTATGTATTTCTGTTCTGCATCGAACGCCTTTTTTTTCAACTCCCATTCTTTTTCTTGTGCAGCTCTTCTTAAGTCTATTTCAGCCGAAACACTGCGAAGCGTTTCTCCTACGAAAGTGAATCCAGCAGACACCTTGGCTGCATCGGACGACTCAGGATCAACCAATGCGGCTATGAAGTTCATCGCTGCAGCGCCAGCCTCACCTGTTCGCCAAGCCTCACTCCTGACAAGTTTTCTTGCAAGTTGAAGCTTATCTCTCTGATCTCCGTCAAGTTGTGCTCTAGCAAGCTTATTTTCCTGTTCTAATGCATCTATTTTATCTCTAATTAATTTCGGTGTTTCTATGCGCTTTATAGTTTTATCTGATTTTTCGTTTAATTCTTTAGAAACCTTTGTAAAATTTTCTTCTTCAGATTCTATCTTTTTATTAAGTTGATCTCTTAATTCTTTTAATCTCGCGTTATGTTTTCTGAGGGCTTCTGAATCGTTCGTACTTTTTAGAAGTTTGGCTTCTTCTATGCTAACTGCACTTTGATGGATTTTCTTATGTCTTTCTATTTTTTCGTCTACTTGATTCCTTAGACTTCTTAATGCATATTGACGGTTATTCTTTTCATTGGTGACTTTATCTTTGACATCTTGTAAATCTTTGTAAGCTCTATCTTCACTTTCCCAGGTGTCTCTATTTTCCAAATTGGAAATCTTTGCTTTGTTATTTTTGATAAGTTTTTCTGCTTTTTTAAAAAATTCCTCATGAAAATAATTCAAATCGGTTTGGATTTTATTAGCGCTTTTAGCTACAACAGGAGCACTTGCAATGGTTTTAAGGACGGCTTTGACATCATCAATTACCTTGTTTTCTTTCCTGGTATCAAATAATGCATGTTCAATTCTTTTAAGAGCTTTAAACATTTGACCAGGCAATTTACTTACCTGATCATTATCGAGAATTGCTTGAGATAATATATCATCTTCAGGTTCAGGCTTACTTTTTCCTTGTCCCGATGCAGGAGCGGCTCTTGCTGAACGAGATAACTGGTTAGCTTTATCAGGTTTTCTATTAGAAGATTCTATACTCTGTGCTTGCTTGTTAGTATCTTTTGGCTCTATACTTTTTTTATTTGATTGGCTTTCTTGTGTAAGATTTTTTAATTTGCTAAGAGATTTCTCAGATTGATCATTATTATTTTTATGCTGTTTTTTTATTTTCTCTGCGACACTATCTGTATGTTGATCTTGTTTTAGTAATTTTAATTTGTTGTGAGCAATTGAGCGTTTATCCTTTCCTTCTCTCTCCTTATTATTATTATTATTTCCTACATTATCATCATTATCACTTTTATCATTATAGTTTTGTCTATTTGTGGCTTTTATATCTAATCTTACATCACTCATAATTCATACCCTCGACTAACTGACGTTGTTATATCTGTATTAATTTGAATATGACTTAGAGTATTAACTTAGAACAATCACCGTTTAATGTAAATAAAGATATTATTTAAAAATTTATTATTCTTTTTGTTCATAAAGTTCACATACTTATTTTTGATTAACATTTATTATCACTAATATAAATTAAAGCTAGTTTAATTTTACATGTTAGTTTATTTTATAATTAGGAGTTTATCCTTTAAATTATTTCTAATAAATAATTATCTGTTTTTTGATAATGTAAATTATTAGAGGTTTTAGGGAAGTCTATATAGTAAACATAACAACTTATATTAGTTGATTGTTGTCATTTTACCCGCTCTTTTTTAATCGACCCACTCATCGGTACTGTACTGAGCCCTTTTTTTGTCAGGGGCGATCATAGTCGTAACGTTTTCACCGAACCTATTTACCATTTCAAAATTAATCCAATTCACTTGCCCACAGCCTAAATGTATCGCTTGGCGATTCCTAGCTACATCAGAATACCCGATGCAGATTTAGATGGGCCTACTGTATAGTTATTTAAATTAGAAAAGCTAATTGGTTCTCATTATCTAAAAAGTGACAATGTCGGTTAAAACATTTTCCGAAACTCGCTTAAAGAATCGCCGGACTATTTACATAGACTATGCCATTAATCCTAAAGTATATCTGGCATTTCCTGTTCAGGCAGAGAGGCTTTGATAGTCGCGCTGAAATTTAGGTGATCGGCAGTGATCGTTTACTCATTCAGACGATATTGACGGTTAGTTTTCTCCCCTTGTCATCAGTTAACAATATCGATGTTTAGCTGATCTTGTTTGAATGTCGATATTAGGGATCATCGTTATCAACGAACACGCCAGCTTTACTTGTCATCAGTAAAAGGTTGCTTTTTCTCTGGGTAGGCGTAGCTGCATACTTTACTAGTGGACAGGCCAATATTAGAGAAGGCATTTATCAATGCTATAGCGACTTGTACGCCATCAACAACGGGCAAACCTAATTCACTCTGTAACCTCTTTTGCCAGTGACTCATGCCAGCACAACCTAAAACGAGTACTTCACCGAAAGAGGATGCGAGTGCACGTCGAGCCTTCCTAACTATTAAGTCATAAGCATCAGGCTCTGTATCCAGACTGAGGACTGGTATATTCGAGGCAATCACGCCTGAACAATGACTTTGGAGTCCATATAACATGACATTTCGTTCGATAATAGAAACGGAACGCTGAAGCGTTGTCATAACAACAAAGGAACTACCAAGGTAAGTCGCCACTTTCATTGATGCTTCACCAATACCAATCACGGGTCTGGCAGTAATTTCGCGAGCGGCATCCACGCCAGTGTCGTCGAAACAGGCGATAACGTAGCCTTCTGCTGGGTTGTCCCTTTCATCTCGCTGTTTAATCAGTTTTGTCAGATAGTATGCTGCCCGCACACCATCTTCAAATCCTTCGATACTGAGCGGTGCGTCCTTACAATAGTGAAACCGTAATCGTTGAGTAGTGACACCAGTATTATTTAGGCTATCCGCCAGTTGCTGTGTCATGGATGAAGATCCGTTTGGGTTGATAATGTCAATCATGGTCGGCTCCGTTAATGAATGGCTTCTGATTGCGTTTTTGAACGCAACGAACGAACGGCGACTGCTGCAAGAATGATCATTAACAACGAAAAAAAGGTGGTTAATGTTCCCAGTGCATACAACACTGGCGTAGTGACATTGGTGGTCATTGCAAATAATTCGAGTGGTAAGGTATTAAAGCTCCCTGACGTCATCAGTGTTCGAGCAAACTCGTCATAGCTCAGTGTAAAACCAAAGAGGCCGACACCGATAAGGCTGGGCATGAGCAGCGGCAAAAGAATGAAGCGGAAAGTCTGCCATTGCGAGGCTCCGAGATCGTCCGATGCCATTTCATAATGTGGGTTGAACCGATTGAATACGGCAAACATGATCAATAAGCCAAATGGTAAGGTCCATGTCATATGTGCGCCAAACCCAGAGCTATACCAGTCAGCGTTCCATCCTAGTCGATCAAACATGAGACCAATACCGAGACTGACCAAGATCGAGGGGATAATAAGACTGGCAAGAGTGACATAAAATACCAACCCGCTTCCGACGAAATGGCGGCGAAACGCGAGACCTGCCATTAATGAGATCACGACAGTTGATATCATCACGGCTAAGCCCAGTCCTATTGATCTGACCAAGGCCATGCCAAAATCACCTACGGCTTGTTTCTCAAACAGTTGTCCATACCAATGCATTGATATCCCGCGCATGGGAAAGGTCAGCCCGCCTTGTTCTCCTTGAAAAGACAGTATTGCAATGGTTAACGTCGGCCCGTAAAGGAACAACACAAATATGGAGAAAATAGTCGTCATAACAATAAATGTTCGGTGCTTTATTTTCATGTCAGACTTCCTTTCTGATATCAACCAAGCGGAGCAAAATGACCAACATGGTGATAACGGTTACCAGTAATACGACGGCCCCAGCTGCAGCTGCAGGATATTGAAGCAGAGAGATTTCGTTATAGATCAGGATGGCGATGTTCGCTTTTATTCCGCCGCCCATGACTTTGACAGTGATAAAGTCGCCCATCACGAGAGTGAAAATAAAGATACTGCCAATGATGATGCCGGATTTGCACAGTGGAATGATGATATCAGTCAAAATACGAACACTATTCGACCCTGCATCAATGGCTGCTTCAATCTGACTGCGATCGATACGCATCATGCAGTTAAAAATAGGGACGACCATAAACATGGTGTAGAGATGAACATACGCTAGAACGATGGCGAAATCGCTGTATAGCAACCATTCCAATGGAGCGTCTACGATACCAGCAGACTGAAGTCCTGAGTTAATAAGCCCGTTTCTGCCCAAGAGTGGGATCCAAGAAATCATTCTGATGATGTTGGATGTTAAGAATGGAATTGTGCAAACGAGGAATAGGATCGTTTGCATATTGTTACTTTTCACAAAAAAAGCCAGATAATAAGCGACAAAAAAAGCCAATGGTCAGCGTAAGTAGCCAAGTAATGAAGGCATATTTCAGAGTTTGGAGATACGCCTGCCAAGTGACGTGAGAGGTGAGAAGATATTGATAATTCTCAAGGATAAAGTCGGGAATAATTGAGAATTCGTTGTAATCCCAAAAGCTGACAACCACGATAACCAGAATAGGAAAAACCAAAAAAGCCATTAATACACTAACGAGAGGAGCTGCTTGCCAGTAACTATTATTCTCTGTAGTTCTCACTGATTGCATAGTTCAACCTCAAAATATACAGGCTGGCTAGCCAGCCTGTGAATGGTGATTTATGAAACGATAAATTCATTCCACTTGCGAATCATGTATTTGTTTTCATCCATCACAGAATTCCAGCAAGCAACACTGCCCATCCGATCCCAGTAAGAGCCGCCATCCCTAACTGCACCGGCCTTCTCCATCAGCTGCCCGGTCGGGCTCAGGATGTCGGATGAGGCCGGTTTGCCATCGATCCAGAATCCCCACTCGTCATTTGTCATGAAGGCTTTCGATGTCTCTGGTGCGGCACTGTAATAGCCCTGACGGTTGAGATATGCTCCCACCCAGCCTGACAGGTACCAGTCCAGGTACTCATAGGCGGCATCGAGCTCAAGGCCAGAAAGATGAGATGCCAGGCCGAGTCCGCCTCCCCACGCGCGGTAGCCTTCTTTGAGGGGCTGATAAACACAAGGAATACCGCGGCTGCGAACAGCAGCCACAGCGGGCGACCACATGCTCTGAATAACGACTTCGCCCGACGCCATCAGGTTGACGGATTCATCGAACGACTTCCAAAATGCACGGAACTGACCCTGTCTCTTGGCGTCGATCAGCACAGCAATTGTTTTATCTATTTCGTCTTTAGACATGTTGCCCTTGTCGGCGTATGAGACTGCTCCCATGGACTCACAGATCATCGCGGCGTCCATGATTCCGATAGAGGGAATGTTCAATATTGATGCTTTACCCTTAAATGCCGGATCCATGATGTCGGACCAATTCTTTATTGGGCGATTGATAAGGTCAGGGCGGATACCGAGCGTGTCAGCATTATAAATAGTGGGTATCAGTGTCATCCAGTCGGTGGGTGACGGGGCGAACGTCGTAGAGTCTTTTCCTTCAACAAAGCCGACGGTATGAGGTGCTGTGCCCTGTGCGATTGGTGAACTGGGTGTCAGCTTTCCATTGATAAACAGTGGTGAGATCTTGTCGAACAGTTTAAGTCTCGTGGTATTTAGGGGCTGCAATACTTTGGATGGGAAGACCTTTTTACAAATCCAGTATTCAATGTCTGCAATGTCATAAGAACGGGGTTGGGTCACCGCTCGTTGCGTTACGCTGTCGGAGTCCAGTGATGTGAGCTGTAAGTTGAAGCCCAAGTCTTTTTTACATTGCTCGGCAATGGCATTGAGATTGGATACACCAGTACCGAACTGACGCAGCGTGATATTTTTGATGTTCTGTGCCCAAATCATCGGGAAGCCAGTGATCATACTGCTACTGACGGCGGCAGCCGTTGCGACAGATGCACCCTTGATAAACTTTCGGCGTGATTTGTTTTTGGGCGCGTCTGTGCTGTTGACATCTGTATCGTTGATATCTGTGCTTGTGTTTGTCGTGTTATCGTCTTTCATATTCCTTTCCTTGGTCGCTAGTGGATGATATTGAAAGGGTTCATGTGATCCCTTCGCCAGTTGAGGTCGACTTTCTGGCCGGATGAGACAAGAAGGGGATTTAGTTTGTGTTCTGGAATAAAGCACATACAGCGCTGTCCATTGCCAATATCTGCTTCAACGAAATAGAACTGGGCCTGAAACTCTACATCGATAATTTCTGCGGGCACCGAGACCGTTTCGTCGCTGTTTTGCCCGTCAGGTAGCGTGATCTCGATATGGTCTGCCCGTATGGAAAAAGGGGAGGAGAAGTCAGAGAGCGCAAGACTTGGATAAATAACATTATGTCCGCCGATAAAGTCTGCGACAAAAGCGGATGCGGGCCTCTCGAAGATGGATTTGGGTGTGCCGCTTTGCTCGATAACACCGTCCTTCATCACCACAGCAATGTCTGCCAGAGCAAAAGCCTCCTCCTGAGAGTGGGTGACATGAATGAAGGTTAGCCCGAGCTGCCGCTGGATTTGTTTGAGTTCTTTTCGCATCTGGATACGAAGAAATGGGTCGAGAGCTGAGAGTGGTTCATCAAGCAAAATGACATCGGGCTGACAGATCAGTGCCCGTGCGAGCGCAATACGCTGTTGTTGGCCACCGGAGAGATGAGCGGGAACTTTATGCTGGTGGTCCTGCATATCCACTGACGCTAGCATATCCAACGCTGCTTTTGTTCTGTCCTCTCGGTTTTTGCCAGCGACTTTGAGCCCATACGCCACGTTTTCCAAACATGTCATGTGTGGAAAAAGCGCATAGTTCTGAAACATCATTGCGGTGCCACGCTGACGTGGTGAAAGGTGGGTCACGTCTTTGCCACTGAGCAAAATCTGACCAGAAGAAACAGACTCATGCCCCGCAATCATCCTCAATGTGGTGCTTTTGCCACAACCACTGGGACCGAGAAGGCAACAGTACTGACCAGCTTCGATTGTCAGGTTAATATCGCTAACGGCAAGACTGCTATCGTACTTTTTTGTTAGGCCTACCAGACTGACATTTCCTTTCATACTTCACTCCTAAGATAGATTGCTAACAATCTTAAGTCGTGTACAGCAGGTAATATGCCAAGTTAATCAATATCACTAATAACAGATGTTTACTCAGTTTTAATGCTTGTTAATAAGGCATGCCTGCTACAAATTAGTGCAAACAATCTCTACTATAGCGCGCATCAAAGGTGATAAAATTTAGTGGTTGGCGGATGAACGAATGTATGCAATTCTTAACCAATGACCAATCTAAGGGATCGCAATGGGAGTTCTTGGTAAATCACATAAAGAGTCAGAGATTAACCGCATCATTGAGGCAGTGAGTCGGGCTATCAGTGATCAGCGCTTGCCACCCGGCACCAGACTGGTAGAAAGTCAGCTGGTTGAGGTTTTTTCAGCTAATCGAAATCATGTCAGGTCTGCGATTCAACGTTTAGCACTTCGCCGCGTTGTGACTGTGTCACAAAATAAAGGGGCTAGTGTTTCAGAGCCAACCTTACAGGAAGCAAAAGACGTGCTCTCTGCGAGAGGACTGATCGAGCGCGGCATCATTGAGAATCTGGTCGGTATTGCGACGAAATCAGACATTGCCAGGATGGAGCAGCACGTACAACAAGAGGAACTGGCAAGAAGTAAAGGTAATCGCAGTGACGTGATAAAACTGTCGGGTGATTTTCATCTCTTGCTTGCCCATTTGAATGGCAATCAGGTACTCACCGATATGCTGAATGACCTTATAATGCGAAGCTCGCTGATTATTGCGTTTTATCAAAGAGGTGGGCAGGTGGTGTGTGGTTGCCACGACCACCACAACATTATTCAGGCAATTGCAGACGGTGACAAATCAAAATCGATCAGGTTGATGGAATCGCATCTTCAAGAGATTGAAGATGACCTCAACATATCGTTCTGGAAGGATCGCACAGTGGATTTGGAGAGTATTTTTCTCCGCTAGTCGCCCGGGTATCGACTTCCAACATCTGAATTAATCCATTTCTCTACTACAACGCAGTTTACAGAGTGATTCTTCATTCTCTGATTGCATCTACCCGCGCTTCTATGATCTCCTATATGACCTGCCGCTCGCGTTATCTTAAAAATCTACAATAGCGCATCTTTATTATCCGAGGCATTAATTACGTTTAAGGTTGTTGTCGGGGAGCAAAAATGTACACCGCCGAGGCGGCGCACATTTTCACTTTTGAGGATTTGGATTAACTTGATACTTTGCTGAAATCGAATTGTGGAACTCGGTTAATACCAAAATCATAGGTTTTCCAGTGTTTAGTGAAGCTTGCCCAGTTACCTGTTACCCATGCATGCATATACTGTGCGTTCATATTCATGATGACCTGTTTGCGACCTGTGTCCCCACCCGGGATGCGCCAAACTGCTGTAGAAACTGGCGTCAGGTTAAATTTTGCCAGATTCGGCACACCGTACACTTTACCTTTTCTCATAAAGCCACCGTCGTAGAACATATTAAATTTGTTATCTTTAGTGCGACTGAATTTGTAATCCCACTTGGCTTGGTTACCACTGGTGTGATTTTGGATATCAAAGTCACTGATGTTTTCGCTGGTCGATTTACTGATGGTGTAAGACGCGCTAAACCCGGGGTTTTCTGACACATCAACTCCCACAGAAACTTCTGAACTGGCGGTGTAGGTCGTGGCGCCATTGACATTGAGCGGCGAGTGGGTTTCAAGGGTCATATTGTTTGAAACGGGTTTCATCGAGAGACTGATGTTGTTGTGGAACATGCCTCGGTCGTAGCTGTTGTCTTTGTAAAGCCCTTTCCCTGATGTCGGGTTAAATCCTGCGCCCATGGTGACAAGACGAAGGTACTTGTTATAGGGATTGTGTGACGCTAAAAGTGTGAATTCTACTGATACGTTGTTATCGAAGGTTTGCACACCATCTATGGAGCGTGAGTCATGGAAAGTGACATACCCTTTGTGTACCTGCTTTTCAGGCAAACTGTTTTCGTTGCTGCTGGTCGTTATCCGACTCTCGATCTGTGGAAAAGCATCATTGAGTGAGGCTCTGACCAACTGATTAGGTAGCCGTTGTTCATCTACCATGTTGTCGCCGAAAAGGGTGTTATCCGCCTCAGTATAGGGTTTATATATCTCGGTTCCGTCTTCGGTGTTCAGGAGATCCTGTGCTTGTGCATTGACCGAGAGGGTATCGTCTCTTGGGTCGTCATTAAAAAACTCTACAATTGGATGACCTTTAAAGTGTCGTACCATGGCATATTTTTGACCCTCAAGCGTAACACCCGTCAGTTCACCAAGCAGTGCGGGGTCGGCATTGATTAACAACAGCACTTCGTTGTTTTTCAATTTGGCAGACAATGCCTTTGCTGATAAGTCATTAAGGCGGTTCGGTACTGTTATCGCGCCGTCATCAAAGTTAATCACAGTCAGACTAGTTGGTTGAATGTGCTGTAAGTTGTCGCCAAAGCTCATCTCACTGGTAAGGGCTGAAACGACAGAGCTCCCGGGTGAAATGGCATAACATTGAGAGAGAACGTTTTCGAGTTCTGGGTCAATGCTGCCGATGACTGATGCCGATGCTTTTTGGTTAACGTTGCAATATTGTGTAATGTCGGCTGCTTGCGCGCCAGTTGTCATGGTCAACAGGGCTAACCCGGTAGCAGCTGCAATCGAAGTTAAACGTGTCATATGCTTTTCCTTCTCATCTATCAATGATATTTGTCAGGCGAACATCCGCTCATTGGGATGTCATTGCGTTTTGCTCAGGTAAAAGAATATTCCCGCTTGGTAACTGGGCTGTCACAAGCACATAACTTCGTGTAACCATCTGTCACTTTGTAATTTTCGACAAATAAATATTGGCGATGAGGGAGGGTATGAGTGGCACTGAGGGAGATGAAAGCAGAAAAGATGAGGACCATGACGACATGCACCATAACGATAAGAACCATAACGAAAAGAGCTGAAAGGTCTGGATGTTGCCACGGCGGTTATCGCTATAAATTGAGGTGCCAAACCACCTCAATCATCATTTTATATCAACTGGTGTTGCGTACGTTTAAGGTGAGGCGGCTTCGGCGACGAGTTCGTCTTCGACGCGCCTGAGAGCGGTTTTCAGCAGACAATACGTTTGCTTAACGGCCTGAATATTTTCTTCTTTTGCTTGTTGTTCAATATGTTGAAGGTATTCGAACACCTCACTAAAACCTAACTGACCGCTGGAGCTTTTGTGTTTATGCGCCGTTTTTTGGATCTGAGTGAACTGCTCCGTCGACATCTGATCTTTTGATATGTACTGCTCAAAGGCGGACACAATAAGCGGTATTTCTGCCAAAAACAGGGCACGATATTTCTTCATCCGCCGCGCATATTTATCGTCATCTTTTATCTTGGATGGTGTGGAAGCAGAATGGGATGAGGTTTGGGTAGACAGGTTTTCCAGTGTTTTAAAAAGCAGTGGGAAGTCGATAGGTTTCGGCAAGTAGATATCGACGCCTGCTTCTTGGCATCGTCGCTCATGATCACTGGTCGAGTGCGCGGATAGCGCAACAATGGGGGCCTGCTGGTGAGTAAGCCCGGCTTTCCCTGTTCTGATATGGTGGGTCGCGGTGAGTCCATCCATTATCGGCATTTCCAAATCGACCAGTATAATATCGAATTGCTCTCGGTTGAGTTGATCAAGCAATGCCTGGCCGTTTTCTACCGTGGTGATGGTGAGCTGTTGTTCAGAAAAAAACAATTGTGCTACCGCGATGTTGGTAGGGTTATCCTCCGCCAATATGATCTTCCGGCCGCGCAGATGGTCCGATATGACGGTCTGCTCATTGTGGTTGCTCGCTTGATAGTCGGGCGGTGGCAATGGAAGCGATAGCGAGAATCTGAATTTGCTACCAAAACCTACATGGCTTTCAATCTCAATATTCCCCTTCATTAATGTGACCAATTCTTTACATATCGCCAGTCCCAAACCACTCCCTTGGTGTTGCTGAGTAACCGGGTTGTGAAGTTGTTTGAAATTCTCGAACAACCTTTTCTGGTCCTCGTTATTTATACCCGGCCCGGTGTCTTGCACGGTAAAGGTAAACGTCCCGGTCTCTGGGTGAGATGACGGCTCCGGTGCTTGGTAACTCACTGTGAGGGTAACACTGCCATGCTTGGTGAATTTGATGCCATTGTTGACGAGATTGATGATGATCTGTCTCACCCTGACTTTGTCAGCATATACCCAGTGGGGGGCAGTATCCGGATAAACAAAATTCAGTGCGATAGCTTTGTTATCAGCATCCGTTTTGAGGGTATCGACGACGCTCTGCATGGCGAGGTGAAGGTCAAAATACACTGGGTGTAAGGTCAGTTTTTTTGATTCAATTTTAGACAGATCCAGCACCTCGTTGACAATAGACAGCAAGTGTCGACTGGATTCATTGATGGTATTGACCGTCTTTTGATGCTCAATTGGCAGATTAACGCGGGTAAGGTGAGAAGACAGGTTAATGATGGCGTTGAGCGGTGTTCGAATTTCATGACTCATGTAAGCAAGAAACTGCGATTTTGCCGCGTTGGCCTGTTGCAACTGCTCAGTTCTCAACGCGACACGTTCTTCCAACTCAGCTTTGGATTGTGACAGTTGTTTGTTGGCAGACACCAAGTTGTCTGTCATACGATTGAAAGCGTGTAGCAATCGAATGGTCTCGCTTTCAGACTTTCTTTGGGCTGATCTTTTGATTGCGCTATCGTCTACCGTTTGGATCCGCAGCAACAAGCGATGAATAGGTTTGACAATAGACTGAGTGATCAGCAGACCGATGATTAACGACATCACAAAAATAATGATTCCGATAATCGTGACTTCTTTCATGATGACGTGCAGTTGAGTACGGAAGGTTTGCGTTGCTCGCGCCGATTCGTCAATGGACGCGATAAAGGCCTGACTGTGTTTCATTTGTCGGTCGGAGTGATACGCTTCCAATTGATCTGAGTAGAGACGTTTGAGTGATTGATAGCGCTCGCCCTCGATAAGGCGAATGGCTGCTGATGCCTTTCCTTGATCAATCAAAGTCAGCGCATCGGTTTCTGCGGCAACCAGTGCCTGATTGGTTTTCTCCAACTGTTCGAAAATGCTTTGTTTGTCGACTTTACCCTGCTCAATCGCTTGTTTGATGGCTGCCGAGAGCTGCGGGGAATAAGTGAGATAGCGCTGTTTCCATTCTTGATTTTCAGTGTAGGCGTAGTTCCTGACGCTTTGTGACAGCACCTCATCATAGAAGCGGATATCTTTAGCGAGCCCGTCCATTTCCGCATGATGTTTAAGGTGTGAAATCCCTCTGGGAATTTCGCGATCAAAGGTATTCAAGACTTGCCGGAGTTCAACCAACCCCCATAAGCCGTTCAATGCGGCAAGAATGGATACAATAGCAAACCCGATAATGAGCTTTAGTTTGATGCTCATGCTGTCTCCCGGCCTCGTATTTTTATGTCTGTTTTTCTTTTTCTATGCCTGTATTAAGCGAGTGAAAGGCGATATCCAGCCCCTCTGACGGTCTCGATATATTTTCCTGCGTCGCCCAGCTTCTTTCTGATTCTCGCGATGCTCATATCGATCGCGCGGTCGGTGATGGGGTAGCCTTCCCCTTTTGCCAAGGTGACAATCTGTTCTCTGGAATAGATGCGGTTGGGGTAAGAAGCGAGTGTGTAGAGAATGTCGAACTCATTTTTTGATAACACAATGCTCTCATCGCTAATTCTCACTGACAGTGTTGATTGGTCCAATTCCCAATCATTTAATACGATGACCTGATCATTGTTCTGGGTCTGCTTACGTCGTAGAACCGCTTTCAATCTCGCCGTCAGCATTTTGGGTTTGTAAGGTTTGGTCAAATAGTCATCGGCGTAGGATTCTAGGCCTAGCACAATATCGAGATCGTCGTCGCGGGCAGACAGGACCACAATCAGAGCATTGGTGGTGATGATGTTTTTTTTAAGCTGTTTAGCAAGGCGGGCACCATCGATATCAGGCAAGCCTAAATCTAATAGGATCAAATCAGGTTCGAAGCGTTGGGCATGTTGCTCAGCCATTTTCCCTGTCGTCGCCAGTTTGACGTCGTAGCCTTCATCTTTGAGCACGTCCACCGTCATTTCCCCGGTAATGGCGTCATCCTCTACCACAAGAATTTTGTGTTTGTGATTCATGCCATACATATCATGTTCCTTATGACGTTCATGTGATGGTGTGTGCGACCTTTTTACAGTGATGCCCTAATGCGTGTTCTATATGCCGCACTATGATAGGAACATCATATTCTCATACATATCAGTGCGTTAAAATTGTAAGTGACTGAGATCTTTTTAACTTGCCCTGTCTTTGGATAATGCCTCGCATTATTGCAGTAACGCACGAGCAAAACCAAAGTAATACCTGTTTTGGTACACATACAGGAGCACTAGATTACTGTCTGCGTCTTCAAGGATGGAGATGATTTGTCGTGGCAATGGGGGATCAAAAGCCTCAGTAGAGGCGAGGCTTTTGTTTAAACAATCATTTCAGCTGACGAAAATCGCCGCACACTCATATTAAGAGCGTGTAGATATTCGACTGTAGTTTGGCAGGCATCCCTTTAATGCCGTTGCCAATAGCACTGCGGCTTCGACACTATCTATGACAGGAATACCAAACCGCTCAGACACCAGTCCCGCCATTCCGGTTAAGCCTCCTGAACCAAGAATAATGGCCTCGGCACCGTCAGAAGAGCAGGCTTGCTCTACGGTGTAATACAGAGTGTCGAGAATCTCGTCAGTTGCGGCTGCCGCCTCAGCAACACCGATACCTGCGGCCCTCACTGTACATTCCTCACAGGCCCTTAGCCTCTTAATGTGTGTTCTTATCCCTGGCACCATGGCCTCGACCGTTGTCACTATACTAAATCGCGAGGCGACTAAACGCGCCATCGCAATGGAGGCGTCAACAGGATTAATGATTGGAGAATCAAGAAATTGTCTGCCGGCATTGACTGCGATATCATCAAAACATGCCATGACATAAGCGTCATAGTCTGGATTTGACCTTAATATTTCTATTGCAGAGGGCTCCGCCAATTCCCGGTCATATTGGCTTTGAATGGAAAACGGGCTTTGAGCCGGATTGATGGCTAATGCATGCCAATCGGAACCTAATACACTGTCGGTTGATTCTTGCACCTGCTTTGTCACGGCAGGGTTAGCGTTCGGATTGACAACCAGTAAGCGGTATTTATTCGATGAGTTGCTCACAGTATTTACCCCGCCGCCAGATTGGGAAGCAACATCGCGATATCAGGGAACAGGATCAGCAGACCCGCGAAAAACACCATGATGATCACAAACGGGATCGCGCCCCAGATGACGTCATTAAAATCACCGCCGTCTTTGCGCACGCCTTGGACAACAAATAAGTTCATCCCAACGGGCGGTGTGATTAGGCCGATTTCGCACATGACGACAATGAAGACGCCAAACCAAATGGGATCAACACCCAGTACGGTGACCATAGGCACGGCGATAGGCACAGTGAGTACCAGCATCGACATCGCATCCATGAACATGCCCAGCACCACGTAGAAGACGACAAGCAACAGCAACAGTGATATCTGACTCAGACCTAAATCTGTGATCCATCGGGTGATCGCCTGTGTGCCGCCAGTCATAGATAACGTCACATTCAGCAAGAGAGCGCAAACAATCACCAGTACTACCATGCCCGTTGTGCGGGCTGATTGGGCAAAGCACAGTTCAAGTAACGACCATTTCAGCCGCCCGCTTCTCCAGACAAAGTAAAGGGCAGCCAACACGCCAAGTGCCGCGCTCTCAGTTGGCGTTGCCAGTCCACCATAGATAGACCCCATAACAATGCCAAAAATGACACCGGGCGGGATTAAATGGCGGAGCAGGGCACGTTTCTCCGCTAGCGGGATCTTTACCTTAACGGTGTTCTTAGCCGCTGTTGGATATGCGAGGGCAACATAGACCATAAAGCAGCCCGTTAGTAATAATCCGGGTAAGACACCCGCCAGAAACAGTTGTCCCACTGAAACATTGGCCAGAGAGCCGTATACCAGCAAATTGACCGATGGCGGAATCAGGATCCCCAAGGTTCCGCCAGCCGCCAATGTGCCCAGTGCAGGCCGAACAGGATACTGACGCTCCTTAAGTGCAGGTAAGGCGATGGTGCCGACCGTTGCTGCGGTGGCGACTGAGGAGCCTGATGTGGCAGAAAATAAGGTGCAGGTAGCAATATTGGTATGGAGTAATCCACCCGGTAATCGATCCAGCCAGACCGCGAAGGCATCGAACATTTTGTCTGCAATACCGCCTCTGAGTAGAAGTTCACCGAGCAACATAAACAGGGGTATTGCGGTCATAACAGGATTGTTCAGAGTCCCCCAGACGACGCCTCCCATGGTTTCAACCAAGGGCATTCCATATGCGAGGTAACCGCCGATACCGCCTACCGCCAAAATCGCCACCGAAACAGGCATTGAGAGAAACATTAAGAACAACATTGCGGCAAAACCCGCGAGTATAACGTCCATACTCATGATCTTTCCTCCAGATCAGAAAGCTCTGCAGCGAGTTCATCTTCCACAGAATCAGGACCAAAGTGGCGCAGTAACCCATCCATGTTTCCCTGAAAAGCAAATAAGGCGGCTTTGGACGCCAGAAAACAGGTAGCGAACGTGAAGGTTAGCATGGCGACAAGCCACGCAATCTGAGGCCAGATCAATGGGGTCATCCAAGGCGTCTGGGCGACAGAACCAAATAGCTGAGTATCCTGAACCGTGCGCCAGGTAAATACAGAGAGATATAATGCCAATCCAGCCAGTAATAGTGCAGCTATCAAGTTGACGCTTGCCCGCAATAGTCTCGGCATTCGCATGTGAAAAAGGTTAATTCGAATATGACTTTGTTCGATGGCGGCAATGGCAAAGCAAAGCGGCGCACAAATCGCAATGGCATAACCTGATAACTCATCGACGCCGCCGAGTGAGTAATTAAATACCTTACGAATGATGGTTTCTAAGGCGATGACAATACATAATGCCATCATCATCAGCCCGAAGATCACGGAACAAATACGCGCGTAGGTTTTCATAGACTACCCCTCTGGATGTGCGGTAACGGGGGCTTAAAGCCCCAGTCTTTTACCGATAGTGTTCATCCAAGCGTCTTCACACCCTTTATTAACGGCGTTACATTGTTTTGCCCAGCCCGGCAGAGAGCTGCCAACTAACGCGTCTGACACTGCTCTCAAGTCACTTTGGCTGACTGGCGCTGCTTCAAGCGCATACGGTTTACCGTGAAGACATGGTGTTTTACCGGTATTGCAGTTCAAAGCATCCTGATAAAGGGCTTCAGAATAGTGCCAAATATCATCAGAGAGTTTGTTCATTGCGTTTTGCAGTTCGCTTTGTTGTGTTGCCGTCAACTTGTTCCAAGTGTTCAAATTAATGACGTAACCATTCATTGCCAGCTGTAGGGCAATCGGCAGAACTGTTGTGGTGACTTCAGGCCAACCCGCAGAATTGGCAGAGGCGGGACCCGTGATGGCACAATCCACAACGCCTTTTGCCAACGACTGTTGAACTTCGCCAAACGGCATGGGCACACCTGTGGCACCGAACTGAGCCACAAATGCTGATGCAGTTTGATCGCCAACCCGCACTTTTAGCCCTTTCAAGGCGTTCAGATTGTCAATTTTGGGTTTGCAGAAAATGACCTGTGGTCCCGCTGGCCAAACACCGAGTACCTTGGCATTGAATCTGCTTTGAACGGCTTTGTCGACAGTCGGGAGGAACGCCGCAACATTGGCTTTTCCTGTTTCATAGTCGGGGTTTAGTCCAACCAAATCGAGCCCAAGCAGGGTGGGTTCGTCCCGGCTTATTTGAGAGCCACGAAACGAGACAATATCGAACAAACCTGTCCGGACGACACGCATTCCGTCGTTATCTGGTATACCTGCAACGTCAACAGGAAGGTATGTGATCTTGGCGTCCAGTCCTGAATGTTTTGCAAACATTTCAAAGAATGGTTGTTCTTTTTTCTGTTGAATCAAACCAGATCCCACAGGCTGTCCAAGCACCCGCAGCGAAACAGATTCTGCTAACACTGAACCAGAAAATAAAGAGACGACTAGGGCCGCCTTGGCAATATATGTTCTTTTCACTGGTTTCCCTCCCAATTAGACCGGGTTTGTTCCCGGCTCAAACAAGTGTTGCGCAAGTGACAGCAATGGCTCTCGCTATTTTCCATCAGTGTCCGCAACCGATCTTTATGAAAACTAATTTTCATAATTATGTAATTTTTACTTTTAATGAAATTTTATTTTCATAAATAGGTGGGCATGAACAGAACTGATGAAATAATAGTCAAAAAGTATTAGTAACGAGACGTCATCTCACTAAGAAATTATGCGTAGTAATCTGCTCAGAAGCGTCATTAGCGGCGAGAGTATCTGGGAGAGTAAGTAATTAAATCGCTGTAAAAATTGAAATAAGCTCTATTTTGATAAAGTCAGGCAGTCAGTGGCGAGATAAAAAATGGCAAATAGACATTGTTCATCATCAACATTGACGATGAAATTCATTTTTCATTGGAAACTGGCGATTACAGTTCATCCAAGGCATCATTGCAGCTTCGATTGCTGCTAACCTCTGCCTTCCTGACTCACCCGCTAAATCAATGGTACGGTTGACCACAAGATTCAGCAGTGCCATTACACTTACATGGCTGAACAAGGGACCGGGAGAATCTGTTGCACAGCGTAAATGCCAGGTTACTTCTTTGTTGAGTGGTAAACTTTCGTCACTTATCAGAGCTAGGCTGGCTCCTGACGAAATTAATCGAGACAATATGTTATCGAACTGAGAGATCCTGCGTCTTAGCCCAAAGAATATGACCAGATCATTACTTTGTATGCCCGCCAGATGTTCCCCCATGGTCTGACCATGATTTGGCAGCGCGACGATATTCTCTATAACCTGTAACAGTTGCCACTGGGTGTAATGTGCTAGTGGCGCGCCAGCTCTGAAGCCAATCACCCACACCTTTCTGGCGCTCAACAACACCTTTGCTAAATCATCGACGGTCTCTTGAGGAATGCTTTCAATCGTTTTGGATACATTCAGTGTGTCGGTGTCGGCATAGGTTAGCGGATCGCGGGGTGCCGTGTCTCTGACTGCAGCCAGAAAGCGTCTTGAGCCATGCGTTTTTTCAAGACGGGCATCGCGGCGCGCTTCTTCGTAAGAGGTGTAACCCAGACGACGGACAAAGCGGCTAACGGTGGCATTAGAAACATCTGCAAGCTTGGCCAGTTCCGAGGCTGAATAGCTGGCCACTTCACCGGGAAAGTCACGAACCAGCTCACCCAGTTTTCGCTCTGCTGGGTGCAAATCAGGTAAGGCATCATGAACCCGAGAAAGAAAAGATGATTCTGGCATAAATGTTTCCGCTTGGTTTGAAATCTATTGTTATGGTAATGGTCAATGTCCCTCTTAGCTAGAGCAGACGACGGAGTGAATTGCTTTTTAGATAAATACATCACTGAATGTTCGCTAATAACGCCTGTGATATCGGTGATTCACCAAACCTGATGCTGCGGTTTTTTTATACATTGTTTTGCTGTACGACTACTATGCTTTTTCTCCGAGTTCGGCGTTGAAACACGAGAGAGTAATATTTTGGAAAGAGAAATGTCAGTGATTCAAATCCGGCCTTACCAACAGGGTGAGGAAATAGAAATGCGCGAGTTGTTTTTTCACTCTGTACGCAATGTTTGTATTCATCACTACAGTCAACAGCAAGTGGAGGCGTGGGCAGTGGAGAGCTATGACGTGGATAAGCTAGTGGCCATGTGTAAACGCAACCAGCCTTTTGTTGCGACCATTGAGAATGTGATTGTAGGTTACTCGGATCTTCAGGATGACGGTCTGATTGATCAGTTCTTTTGCCACTGGCAATGCCAGAAGCAGGGAGTCGGTAATGCATTGATGAATCATATATTTGAATTGGCCGAAGCGCGCGGTATTGAACGAATTCACTCTCTTGTTAGCATAACCGCCAGACCATTTTTTGAGCGTATGGGCTTTCATGTTGTCAAGGATAATGAGGTTGAGGTTCGTGGTATGCTGCTGAACAATTTCGTGATGGAGAAGGTGAATTAGAGGCCGTCGTCTGTGCGCGTGTTTTCTTGTTCACGCATCGTGTCGAAGTAGGTGTCATTGGCTGAGAGGTAAACAGTATCCAGTGGGGAGTCTGTTTGGTCTGTGAGTGCATCACGCAGCGCAGTACTGTGTGTATCTGCAACATCTTTGGAAGGTGTAGATTGCTCAAGTTGAATCTCAGGTGGGTTACCTGAAAACGAGATAATTCCTGAGCGGTTGTCAGTGCTGCCGTCACTGAGCATGATCTCAACATTATATTCGTGGTTTCCCGGTGATATCGGCTCTGTCCAGGGTATTTTTATATTCCAGTCGCCATCTGTGTCAGAGCGCGTCATATATTGTTTATCAACGATATTAAGCCGGATCGTCGCACCTGCTTCGGCCTCGCCACAAAAGAGGGGGTAGGGATCACTGACTATCTCAGCCCCTTTTGGTACGTGGGTAGATTGCGTTTTATCAAGCGAAGCTGGGATTGCATTCTCTCTTGAACCCTCTGTGCTGGTGACATCATCACTCTCACAGAGTATGTTGCCATGAATGATTTCACGCGAACCATCCCTTGTTTGAATCGATAGCGAGTAACCATTTTCTCCCTCATCCAGCGAGAGATTGATTGGCAATGTCAATATCCATTCACCGTTATCATCAGCTTGGGTATGTAGTTGATGATCGAGTAGCTCAAGGGTAATTTCAGCGCCTGCAGCTGCTTTGCCTTCAAATACTGGGTGTGAAGTCTGAACGGTTTGTGGGTCAAAGTAACTGACTATTGGTGGCAGTATACCCCGTGATTGTGTCGTACCATTTAATATCGCCAGCGCCTGCTGTTCTTCTTCTAACGCCGGGTATGGCCACATTCGAGGGCTTTCTGTCGCGTTGATGAAAGTGTCAGATTCTTGTTCATTTACCGCTGCCTTGGCAGAGAAATCATCAGGTACAAACCCGCTGACTGGCGCATTTTTTTCCAGGTCAGGAGGGGCGAATTCAGTTGGCATCCCGTCATCTGGCGAGACAATGTCGTCATTATCGAAATTTGCCATTTCTGATAAGCTTTGTCGGAACCATACGTCAGCATACTCATACTTTTCCCCGTCAGTTGTCGTGTAGCTGCCAGTTAAACTGATGAGGTTATCGTTATTCATCGTATTCGATGTTTCAGATGCGAGATTGAGAGAAGCGATATTAGCGTCAGCCAGAGAGATAAGCTCTCCAACATCTGTTATTCCGTTGGTGTTTTTATCAATCCAGATATTCAGTTTTGGGAAGATTGCATCTGCAATATCAATTTTTCCATCGGTATTTACATCGTACTCTCGAAGTGCTTGAAAACCGTCCTGCGCCTTTTCGCCATTGCTGAGTAGGGTTCCTTCACCGAACATTTCACTGCCATCATTAATTACGCCATCCCGGTTTTTATCCCACACGAGAAACGCGTCACTGTTACTGACCCAGCCAGTGATTCTGGATACACCATCGGCGTTTAAATCAAAATGAATGTGTGAAACATCTGACGATAACGTCTGAATGCCGTCCCCATCGAGGTCGATGACAACTGGTGTGACAAAGTCATACGCTTTCACCTCAACGTTCAGACTTACGTCCGCGTAATCAGGGCCAAGGGCCGGTAGGGGCCAAGGCAGTTCAAACCACCCGCCGGGTATATCTTCCCATTTTGACTCCGTTCCTGAAATCAACTCATTATCAAAGCCATCATGGTTTTTATATCCTTCGGAGAGGAGGACATAGTGAGTTTTATTGCCCTGGGTTATTTTTGCGCCATCACTGGTCAGTGAAATTGATGCATCACCTGTGGCGTAACCTAAATTGGCACCATCTGGAATCAGAAATAGCCCCATGGATGCCGCATTGTTGGCGTAGGCGGTGACGTTTTTGCTACCGTTATTGTAGTCGGCAATTCTTGAAATCATTACCTCGACATCAATGATATTTCCATTGCTGTCCATCACATAGTAGCCAAGGCTACTTTGCATGCGCGGCCAACCACCATTCCAGAGATTTTGCATTCTGATTTGTAACTGTTTGACACCGTTTAGATCCCAGAGCCCCTCGCTGTTTCGCGTTACGGCATCATTATCGAAAATGGTGACGCCAGCAGATGCCCAACCACTTTGGTATTGTGTCGACGCTTTGAGGGTGTATTTTTCTCCGCCTTCGTAATGGCTGTCTTCATACGTTTCTACCAATACATCAAACGAATTTTTATTGGCCGCAAGGTTAATGCCGGACGACGTATAGTTAGACCATGAGGATGTGCCACTTACACGATACTTGAGTTGGCTGTTGAAATCGTAGCCCGCATTTGCAGTGCCGTTTTGGTACTCAAGAGTGACATTAGTTGTGTTGGCTGATTGGCTGCTCATTGTGAACGTGTGGAAAGGAGTATGCCCTTCCCATGCGTTAATGTTACTGAGGTTTGATGTCAGTACAGGCGAAGAATCATTATCACTAATAGTAACAACGCCTTTACCTGATGATGAATTCCAGCTATCGCCCTCTACACGAGCCCAGACTGAAAAGGTCTCGTTGCCTTCATAAACGTTGTCGTCATGTGTTTTAAAGCTTAGATCAAAGGAGGAATGACCGGCTGGTACATCTATTGTATAGCCGCTGCCAATGCTGCCAGTATGGTGTTGCCAGCTTCCTCCACTTCCACCGAAACGCACCCAGAACTCGCTTTCAGAGAAGTCGCCGCCAGCGACTGTCGCCGAACCATCGTCCAGATAGATTTCAACGCGTGTTGTCTGTGTTGACGCATTGCCTAAGGTGACACTTATCGGTTGTGCATACTCACCTTCAGCAATTGTATGGTCAGACACTGACGTCACACTCGGTACGTCATCGCTGTCGTCAATATCGGATGACTGCGACGTAATGTAGCTGGCTTGATTGTTAAGTGCCCGGGCTTGTATGGTCAGTGTTTCCGTCCCCTCATAGATATCGTCATTGATCGGCTCAGCATAGATCAGCACGCTACTGTTATGTGCTGGGATCGCAATGTCTGCGGTATAAGCGTTACTTGCATTGAGCACCAATTCGCCGATGAGGACAGTGCCAGCACTGTTCCAGATAGTCAGTTTTCCGGAATAATCACTGAGAATATCTGCGGTGTGCAGGCTGTCGTTGACATTCAGCCGGATGACAGTGGAGGTAGTCGATGCATTAGAAAGGTTGAGTGTCCAACCGGGGGAACTTGACTCTGAACCTGATTGTAACGTGTTGATGGTTGTAACACGCGGTGTATCGTCAGCATCTGTAATGGTCATTACGCCTTTGTCAGTCGCGCTATCCCACGTGTCACCGTCAACCCTAAACCACGCGTAGAAGTTTTCATCACCTTCATACACGTTGTCATTAATTGTTATTAACTTAGCTTCAAACGCATCGACGTTTGCAGGCACGTCGAAAACATAGCCATAAACCACATCATTTTCGTATTTTTGCCAACTTCCGCCGTTATATCGGATCCAAAATTCATTGCCAGTATAATCACAGTCTTCCGCTGATGAGGTGCCACCGTCCAGATTTAGCTCAATCGATATCGGAGATGTCGAGGCATTACTGAGAGTGACAGCAATCGGTTCTATATAACTCCCCTCACTTACTGTGTGGCTGGAGACACTGGTGACATTTGGTGTGTCATCGACATCAGTAATGGTGACTGTGCCTGATTGGGCAAGAGAGGCTTCATGTTCAGTGCGCACCTTAATGTCGAATGACTCGTTATTTTCAAAGACATCGTTATTTGTGGTACCCATCCGCACCTGAAAAGATGCGATGTTGGCGGGCACGTCGATCCAATTTCCCAAATAGAAATCACCCGGTGCCTGCACCCAGTTAGCGCCATCGAAGTTCACCCACAAATCATTACTGTTCCAGTCCGTTGCCTCGTCGGCCGAGATCGAGTTAGCATCGATGAAAACCCGGGTCGTTGTGGTGGACGTGTTACTTAACGTAATAGTGACAGCGGCGTCTTGTCCTTCTTCAAGCGTAACATCGGAAACAGATACCACTGTTGGCTTATCAGCATCGTCATTGAAAAAGGCGGCTTCAGAGATAACATAACTACTCTGGGTTTGGATCGCTCGCGCCTTGAGCTTTATCGTCTCGTTGCCTTCAAAAATGTCGTCGTTGGTGGGTTGGGCGTAGAATTTCAAGCCAGTGTGTCCAGCCGGAACGGCGACGTCAGCCTCCCAGTTATTACTCTGCTCAAGCGTCACGGTCCCGATTTTCACATCTGCCATTGTGTAAATATCGATAGTGCCGCTGTAGTCATCGAGAAAGGTGGACTGATGAAGTGCATCGTCAACATTGAGCCTAATTACGGTATCTGAGTTCGAGGTATTAGACAGGTTCATTGTCCAGCCCGGCCAGTCGCCGCCCTCAACGCCCTGATGAAGGAGCGTCGTGAGCGATGTAACGAACGGGTTATCAGCCTCATCGTTCAGCGTGGCCATTTGCCCGTTGCCCTGAGAGCCGTTGAGAAATGCGAAGGGGAATATTTGCTCGTTGCCCTCAAACACATTGTCTCTTTCGGTTTGAGAAAGACGCGGAGGGCAGTATGCCCGGCAGGCAGCGTCACAGAGAAGTTAGCGCCTGATGCATAGCTGACAATGTTCCAGAGTCCGTTGCTAGCACCAACAGGAGAAAGAGGGTTGCCATCAATGTCTTCGGCGTAAAGCGTTGCCTCAAAGTTACCAAAACTGCCAGAGTAGAAATAATCGTTGAACGCAATAGTGACATTCATATCTTCGTCTGAAGGGCGAGTGGTCGTAAATTGCCAACCGGGTCCTTCACCATGACTTGTCGCGTTTTCGACGCCGTTTTGAATCTTCACGCCAGTGCCGTGCAGGGTCGGTGGTGAATCATTGTCAGTTAGCGTAGCTGTGCCGATGACTTGAGACTGACCTTCCGCATTGGCGCGGAGGGTAAAGCTCTCATCACCTTCATAGACATTGTCATCCACGGTGGGTATTTTCACGCTGAATGTCGATATGTTAGCGGGTACGTCAATCCACCGACCATAGGTGAAGTCCCCCTTGTCTTGCCATCCTTGTCCGTCGTTGAAATCGGCATACAAGTTTTCAGCGTGGTCATGGACGCCGACAGCTGAATCATTCCACGCATCAATCCATATTTGTGAAATGTTGTTCGAAGTATTGCTTAACGTGATGGTAAATATCGCATCCTGCCCTTCTTCGACAGTGACATCTGAAACTGAAGAGACGATCGGCACCTTGTCGTAAACATGAGTTTTCGTTGCCAGTGTCGCAGAGTTTCTTGAAATACTCGCATCTAACGTACCATCGGCAAAAACATCTGAACCACTTAATGAGACAGAGAAATAGCCGCCGGCATTAGCTTCAGCAGATGTGATGGTGTGATTAACACTGCTGCCATTGGCAGACACTTCAATAATGTCGCCCGCCTCTGCCAAAGCATAATGCCCGGTAATATTGATGGCACTTTGTGATTCGGTAATATCGACGCTATTATCGGCCGTCACTGCATTGATGATGAGGAAGCTGTCGTGGTCAATCGAATAGGCTGTCTGTTCGGATAACGATGGGCCGATATTGCCAGATTCATCAGTGGCGATCACACTGACTTCCAGAGCTGTGTGATCTTTTAAGTCGGAAAAGGCCACTGTTGTGGTGAAGTTACCTTGAGCATCTATGTTGCCTAAGCCTATCTGATTGCCGCCGGTTAAAAGGGTGAAGGGGTCATTGGCTGAGAAATCGCCAAAAACTTTTCCTTCGATAGTGACAGTGCCTGTGGTTTTGTCCGTGTTGTCGAGGGTGAAATCTGTGCCCGCTATGTGAGTAACCTCTATGGTAATGGGCAGTGAGTAGGTTTTGAGCATGACATCTTTGGTGCCATCGACATACTCTCCCCAAGCGATGGTCACTTTTCCGTTGTCCGATGCAGAAATATGTGGCCGGGCATTATAGGTTTCAGGAGCATTTTGGGAGGCAATCAGCTCGCTACCCACTTTTTGCCCATCGGCGGAAAAACGTTGAGCGTGGACATGTGTTTTATCAATATTGGATTCAAGGTACTCCCATACCACAACAAAGCCGCCATCGCTGAGGGGAGTGACGTCAGGGTATTTTACTTCCTCATTTTGGTTGTCGTCAGCGGTTTCAGCGTTGATGATAAACTCGGTGCCAATTTTTGAACCATCCCGATTGAAACGTTGGCCGCAAATGTCTGAGGTGTTGGAGTACTGATTGTCATTCAACCAAACCATCACATAGCTGTCGTCCTCTAACACGGCAACGGATGGGTATTGTTGAGAACCACTAACGTGGGTGTTGACGACGGTTTCACTGCCGACTTTGTTACCATTGTTGTCAAACTGCTGTTTGACAATACCATCAGAATTCCCGTCAACATTGCCCGCAAACCAAGCGATGACGTACCCACCATCAGAGAAGGCTCCACTCTCGGCATAACGCGCGGTCGATGACGTACTGACGGTAGTTTCATTTCCAAGTTTGGTGTCATCGGTATTAAAACGCTGAGATTTGATAACTTGTGCAGACTCCCACGAGAGCACATAGCTATCATCGGCGAGTGCAGTCACCCGAGTCTGATAATTACTTGATGTTGAAACATTGAAATTGAGCTCGTCAGTAAGTGGGGTGCCGTTCTGACTGAATTTTCTTCCCATGACATCGTCTGGCGATGACACACCGATGTGATAGCTGTGCCAAGACGCAATAAAGGTGTCGTCGGAGAAGACGGAGAGGCTGACATCCGACTGCGTATCGACGGTTGACGTGTTTAGTTGATATTCACTGCCGACTTTGTTCCCTTTGGCATCGAAATGTTGGGCGAAAATACCATAATCATCGCCGTCTTGGTCATAAGACTGCCACGCTACCACATAGCTGCCATCAGAAAAGTGTTCAAGGGTTGGTATACCTTGAAAGCTCGGTAAATGCGTGTTGGCAGTGACTGTTTCACCGACACCGAGCACAGAGGGTGAGAAAAGGTCTACGTCGTACTGGTGTGTCCGACTGATAATTTCTGATCCGCCACTGGAAACAGAGACAGTAATGTCGCTGTCGGCAGCCAAATCAGCGCCACTTACCGCAATGGAAAAACTGCCGCCTGCGGCAACTTCCGCATTGGTAAAGGTATGGAGGTAGGAATTGCCATTCACCACGATATCAGCAGTGTCGCCAGCTTTGGCCAAAACATATTGACCAGTGATATCGATATTGGCTTGTGATTCAGCAATGTTGATCGTGTTATCGGTGGTTAACGCGTTGATATGTAGAAAGCTATTTATATCAATTGAGTAAGCAGAGGAGGCTGTGATAATACCTAGGTTACCCGCCGTGTCTGAGGCAGATAGTTTCGCCGATAGCTCGGTATGTGCCAAGATGTCTGACATTGACACACCAACAGAGAAATTGCCGGCCGCATCAATGCTGCCTGAACCAATCTGAGTACCACCCACCCAGATAGTAACTGCATCTCCATCAGAAAACTCGCCAATCGCTTTACCTGTAACGGGAATATTGCCAGCGCTAAGGTCTGCATTATCAACAATATAATCATTGCTACCAATACCCTCGATCGACAATTGTGTCGTCATGGTAAGGGTTCTGATCTTAATATCTTCGTGGCCAGCAACTTTTTCGCCCCATGCAACTAATACGGTGCCATCAGGATGGCTTGATAAGTCTGGTCGTGCCGTGTAGCCAGCCTCGCCTGTCGATACGGTCAACTCATCACCGATTTTCTCACCGAGGGGTGAGAACCGCTGTAGGTGGATATTGCTGGTATCGGGTGAGGTGTCTTTAAACTCCCAGGCAATAGCAAAGCCACCGTCATTGAAACCAGTGACTGATGGGCGTTGTAGTTTCTCATTTTGGCCATAGTCTGCGGTCACAGCATTGGCTTTAAATTCGCTACCATAAGGCGTGCCGTCTTTGTAGAAGCGTTGACCATGAATGTCGTATGTTGTGGGGTTAGAGCGATCGTTTTCGCTTTGCCAGACAATGACGTAACTGTCGTCTTTTAACACCGTGATATCAGGGTAGTGATTATCCCCTTTGTGTGTGGTGTGTACGGTGTCAACACCACCAAGTTTGTTACCACTGCTGTCAAAACGTTGTGCGAAGACCCGATAGTCTAGGTGGCTGCCATCGTACACACTCCATGCATACCATGTGACAACGTAGCCACCATCAGAGAATACAGCAACTTTTGGATCCCACTGGTTGCGGCTTGTGTCTGACGAGACAATAATCTCGCTGCCTTGCTTGTTATTATCGGCATCAAAATGCTGTGAGACGATGTCATACGTACTGCTTTTTTCCTCAGATATCCAGGTGGTCACATAGCCGTTGTTTGACAGGGCAGTAATTTGGAGTTGATGCTGAGACTCCGATGAAGATTTAAGGATGAGTTCACCGGTGAGTGGTGTGCCATCACTGTCGAATTTTCTACCAAGAAATTCTGTCACATTGCTACTGGTAGGATGCTCGGATTTCCATGCCGCAATAAATGTATCATCAGGAAATACAGTAAGCGAAACACCAGACTGGTTGTCTGTTGTTGTGGTGTTGAGTTGAAACTCACCTCCATGCTTATTGCCAGAGTTGTCATAACGCTGGCCGAAAATGCCCATTCCGTCACCGTCTTGCAATGCGGATTCCCACAGCACAACAAAACTGCCGTCAGAAAAGTAGGCTGAGGTTGGGTAGAGCTGATTGTTTGTGAGGTGGGTGTTGGCGGTTTGCTCACTACCTATTGTTAAGGCTGTTGGTGCGGAAACATCGACGGTGTAAGCGCTTGTTCGTGACGTAATTTGCGCACCGTCACGATTCAAAGAGACTAGCAGGCTATTGTCTGCCGCTAAATCAGAGCCATTCACACTGAGGGTAAAATACCCACCTGCATTGGCTTCCGCCGTGGTAATGGTATGGCTGTAGGTCTTACCATTCAAGGTTACATCAACAATATCACCCGCACTGGCAATTGAATACTGACCTGTCACTGCGACAGTCGCTTGCGACTCAGCAATATTTACAATGTTATCGGGAGTGACCGAGTCAATGGTAAGGAAGCTGTCATGATCGATAGAGTAGTCGGCGGTTGATGAAATCGAGCTGACATTGCCTGCCGTATCAGATGCCGCCAATTTCACTGTTAACGTGCTGCTGTCGAGAAGACGCGAGATTGGTACTGTTGTTGTGAAGTCGCCATTAGCGTCAACGTTACCTGTGCTAATCTGTGTGCCAGTGACCCAGATTGTGACGGCATCTCCATCAGAAAACTCGCCAATCGCTTTACCTTTGATGGTGACGTTGTCAGCGACAAGCTCGTTGTCTGTAACAATGAAATCAGCGCCAGCGACCTCAGTTATCGACAGACTTGTAGATAGGGTATAGTTTTTGACAACGATGTCATCAGTTCCGCCAGTATCAAGGCTCCATGTGACTAATAATTGCCCGTTGTTTGTGGTGGTCAGGTAAGGATCTGACGACTGGGGTGCACCTATACTCTCGGATACCGCGATTTCATCGCCTACCTTGTCACCTGACGCAGAGAACCTTTGGAGATAAACATTTCTCCCGCTATACGTATAAGCGATTTCAGACCATGTCACTGCAAAGCCACCATCACTTAAATGAGTAATATGAGGGGCGTCTATTTGCTCGTCGTCATTGTCGTTTGACGTGGTGGTATTAATCTGGAACTCGCTGCCTAAGGGGGTGCCATCAGACAGAAAGATCTGCCCCTGAATATCATAGGTACCTGCGGCAGTATCATAGTCGCGCCATACGATGACATAGCTTTCATTATTAAGGACAGTGACGGCAGGATAGCTTTGCTCACCTGATGTCGTGGTATTAACAAGCGTTTCAACACCGACTTTGTCACCGAGGTGATCAAAGCGTTGTGCATATACGCCTTTGTTATGACCATCTTGATTATTAGATTGCCAGGTGATGACGTAGCCACCATCAGAAAAGGGTGCAATTTTTGGCCATTTTTGGCCGCTGGTTGTGTAGGTGTTTACCAGTGCTTCATTGCCAACCGTTGATCCATTGGCGTTGAATAATTGGCAAGCAACACCATTTCCAGAACCGTCATCGATGCGCCATGTGACAACAAAGCGATCATTCGCCAGTGCTGTAATATCCGGTTCCGCTTGTGACCCATAGGTGTTGGTATTAATGGTGAACTCAGGACCTAGTGGGGTACCATCTGAACCGAACCTTCTGGCCGCGATGTTGGTGTCATTGCCAGCATTGGTGTCATAAACCGTGATAAATGTATCGTCAGAGAAAACGGCGATTTTTACTCTTTGCTGATCTTTATGGCTGTTATTGTGCAGTTGGAATTCGTTACCCAGTTTTGCGCCCGATGCGTCGTATCGCTGTCCGTATATTCCCCATCTGTCTCCGTCTTGCCCATACGACTGCCATGCAACGATATAGCTGCCGTCAGAAAAACTGGCGATAGTCGGCTTTATTTGTTGGTTATATGTGTAGGTGTTGGCTATTGCTTGTGAGCCTTCGACAAGCTCTCCGGGGGCCGTCAAGTCAGTACTGTAGCTATGTTGTTTGCTGAAAAGTTTCTGTGAACTTCGGAAGATCTCGACCGTAAGGTTATTGTTATTAGTAAGCGCCGAGCCTGCCACGTCAATAGAGAATACTCCGCCATTCGAGATGTCTTCAGAAGTCAAAGTATGGCTGTACTGCTGACCATTAATCGTGGTTTGAGCAATGTCACCCACTTGAGCGAGTGAGAACTGACCGGATATTGGGAGAGTTGTGCCTGATTCCGATAGGTTGATAGTGTTGTCAGCGCTGATTGGATTGATGCTGAGAAAGTCTGTGAGGGTAAAGGTGTAAGCAGATGTATGAGTGATTTGGCCGACATTTCCTGCGACATCAGTGGCATTGACAGTCACGGTCAGTGATGTGTCAGATATCAACAGACTGTTGTCGACTGAGAAATCAAATGCCCCGTTCGACGCGATATTTCCCGTAGCGATAATACTGCCGCCTACCGAGACTGTCACAGTATCGCCCGTGGTAAACTCGCCGGAAACGGAGCCAGCGACGGTAATATTGCCATTGTTTAGATCAGCGGCACCAATTGTGTTTGTTGAGTTTCCGATTTGTGAAAGCGCCACAGATGTTGCGGGTGCCTGAGGGGCGTCGATGTCCACCGAGTAGTTATAATCGTTCTCAAGCAGTGTTTGACCGTCTCGTTTCAGCATAAGTGTTGCTGTGGTAACCGCAGCGAGATCTTGGCCACTTACTGCGATGGTAAACGTGCCACCATTTTGGATGTCGGTTTCAGTGAATGTGTAAGTGAACACACTGCCGTTAACAACGAACTCTGCCGTATCGCTAGCAATGGCATGGCCAAACTGACCTTCAATATTTACGGTACCCGAGGCCTCCGTGCTGTTAATAATGCCGTCACCTGCAAGGGTGGTTAGAGATGTTGCCGTATTAAAATCAACGCCAGTGAGGGTAATGACGATATCTTGCTGAGTACCATCAGTTGCGGTGAGCGTCAGGGTATCTTGAACCACTTGTCCGTCAGTCAGAGGCGCAACGCTGTGTGCTGTTGCGCTATAAACCCACGTGCCATCTGTCAGTGATAGGGAGCCATACGTACCATCGACGTCAGTATTCTGAAATGTCGGTGTATCGTTATCATCCGCGTCTGAAATGGTGAGTGTTCCAGTGGCTTGCGGCGTGAGATCAGTGATGGTCAGCGCTTGTGAGGTGATCACACCGTTGATATCCACCAGATAGTAATTGCCGTTTTCCGACATAACCAGCTGCGGCACAGCGCCATCATTGTCAAAGCCTGAGAGGTGCTTCAGGTGCTGGAATCGATTATTTGCCCCGATGGTGAAAAGGTCTACGCCGCCTGATTCGCTCTCACACACAAAGACCACATGGTTATCAACTCCTGTCGGAGACGAGTGAAATGAAAAGCCAGAATCTATGGTGTCTAACTGGGTGATTGAACCGTCATTTTCGAGTTGATAGAGATGTGAAGTTTGGCTGTCAGCGCCGCTGGCGACAATGAAAGCATCGCCATTTTTGCTTTGATACGCATTGACGGAATGGTTGTTACCAAGGTTGGGCGTGTGGCTGCTTTCGAACGCAAGCCCACCATTGTTGTCATCAATGGTATAGACATTGAGCGTATTGTTTGATGCGGCGACAAGGTAGGTTTTACCGTTGTGTGTGAGTAAATTCACACTGGATGTATTGTCTCCGGCAGAGACAGTGGAGCCAGTTTCGTTGATAGCGCCCGTTGTCGGGTTGTAAGTGAGCACATCGATACGGTCGTTCTGCGGACGCGTAGCGTAAAGATAAAAAGTGCCATCGGGTGCTTCATAAAGAATATTTTCGCTAACTATTCCACCGTTAACTGAAGGCTGTGAGTGACCGATTGTTTTCCCGCCATGGAATGAAAGTGCTCCGTCGTCAGACACATGCCAGACAGAGATAGCACCGTTGTTTTGAGAGGTGAGAAATAGTGTCGTCTGACCATCCACATCATACATGTTCGACATGGTGACGCCGTTACCCAAGGCGGCGAGTGAAAGGCCATAGCTTTGCACGTTACTTGAGATATCTCCTGAAGATGTTGTCACAGCAGTGCTTTGGGATGAGTCATAAAATATTCGGTCAGTTTCTATTAGTGACCCATCGTTTTCTACCCTGAAGAGGGCAGCAAGCCCGTCATAGTTGAACGTAGTTGTCAGTATGTAGGGGACGCCTGCGATTTGGATATGGCTTGACGTTGTGCCTGTTGTTGTCGTACCTGAGGTGACTGTTTCCGCCGAGATTGAGAAAGGCCCGAGGCCATTTTCAGTCATTGAGCCAGTATGCGTGCCGCCGACGGATGACGCGTCCTCGACACCTGTCAATGTGATGGTCACCTGCTCTGAGTTACCGTCAGTCGCATTGACGGTGAAGATATCCTGTGCAGACTGGCCCTGATCTAAAGGCTGTAATGCACTGTTGTTGGCCGTGAAGGTCCAGTTGCCATTTGTGAAGGTAAATTCACCAAATTGCCCGTTATGAGAGGTATCTATTAAGCTTGGTGTGTCATTAGTGTCATCATCTGTGATCGTCAATTGCCCCTGAGCGATCAGGTTGTGGCTATCTTCAGTTACTGCACCGCTGATTGAGCCACTAAACACTGAAGCATCTTCATCACCTGTCACTGTCATCACAATCTGATGTTGCAAGCCATCAGAGGCCGTGACGGTAAAGTCATCCTGCACTTGCTCGTTATCGTTTAATGCTGCAACTGCAATGGGGTCGGTGACATAACTCCATGTTCCATCAATGTTAGTAGTGAGTGAGCCGTAGGTACCGGTGTAAAGCTGATTCAGCAGTGTCGGCTGTGTTATTGCATCTGGGTCGTGAAGATTGACGGTGCCGCTGGCAGTGATATCCGTTTTCTGAAGTGTGGACTGACTCTCACCAGTAATGATCGCTGTGGTATCGGTGCCAGTGATAGTAATAGTGATCTCTTGCTCAGTACCATCAGTGGCGATCAGTGTCAGCTCATCCGTCACCGTATCACTGGCGGTGAGATGACCGGAGTCATCTCGGTCGAGCGTGTATACCCATTCTCCATTCGTCAGGACTAACTCACCATAGGTGCCAACGACTGTCGTATCAGTAAAAACAGGTGAATCACTACGGTCTGCATCGCTGATAGTCAAGGAGCCTGTGACTGAGGCGACAGACTCATCGCTGTCGGTTTCTGTTACGGCGGCGCTGAACAAGCCGGAGATGATAGGGGCGTCCTCATCACCTGTCACCGTTATGATTATCTGGTGCTGAGAACCGTCAGAGGCAGTGATGGTGAAACTATCCAATGCCTCCTCGTTATTGTCTAGCGTGATGACTGCTGCCGGATTGGCGGCATAGTTCCATGACCCGTTGCTGTTAGTGGTGAGGCTACCATAAGTGCCTGCATGAGTGAGATTAGGCAGAGTGGGCTGGGCCGTGGCATCCGGGTCAAACAGATACACAGTACCGTTGGCTGAAGTCTCTGTTTTTAGCAGTGTCGATTGCGTGTTGCCACTGATAATCGCAGTGGTATCGCTACCCGTAATGGTGATCGTGATTTGTTGTTCAGTCCCATCGGTAGCCGTCAGGGTCAGTGTATCGTTAACAATATCACCGGTGGTGAGCTGACCCGCCTGACCTGCGCGGTCAAGGGTATACGTCCATTGACCGTTAGTCAGGACTAAATCTCCGTAGGTGCCATTTACTGTGGTATCAGCAAAGCTGGGGTTATCGCCGTTGTCAGCATCGCTAATGGCTAAACTCCCGGATACTGAGGCGACGGCTTCATCGCTGTCAGTTTCGGTTGTGGCTGCGCTGAACAGACCGGAGACGACTGGCGCGTCTTCATCACCCGTTACTGTTATTAAAATCTGGTGCTGCGAGCCGTCAGAGGCAGTGATGGTAAAAGGATCCTGTGCCTGTTCATTATCGTTGAGCGTCGCAACTGAAGCAGGGCTGATAGCATAATGCCATGTACCGTCACTGTTGGTGGTGAGGGTGCCATAGATACCCGCATGTTGTTGGTTTGGCAGAGTAGGTTGCGTTGTCGCATCGGGGTCAAAAAAGACAACTGTACCGCTGTCCGTTGTGTCGGTCTTTTGCAGTATCGATTGTCGGTCGCCACTGATCGTTGCTGTGGTATCTGAGCCAGTGATATCAATGGTGATGATTTGCTGCGTGCCGTCTGTCGCCGAGAGGTAGAGGGTATCCTGTAAGGTGTCTCCGGTTGTCAGGTGCCCGGATTTATCGCGATCCAGAGTATATGTCCACTGACCACTGCTAACGACGAGAGAGCCGTACTGACCTGGCTGGGTTATTCCGTCAAACGTCGGTGTGTCGGCGGTGTCATGGTCAAGGATATTCAGGGTGCCAGAGACCGAGGCGACAGTCTCATCACTGTCGGTTTCGGTGACCGATTCGGAAAAAAGACCAGAGACGACGGGCGCGTCATCGGCACCCGTTACTGTTATCACAATCTGATGCTGCGAGCCGTCAGAAGCAGTGATGGTGAAAATATCCTGCGCCTGCTCATTATCATTTAATGGCCTGATATCATCTGGCGCAACGGAGTACTGCCAGGTGCCACTAGTGTGGGTCGTCAGTGTACCGAAGTTACCAGCGTGTTGTTTGTCGGGCAGGGTAGGCTGCGTTTCAGCGTCTGGATCATAAAGGTTGACGATACCGTTACCAGAGGTGTGATGTTTCAGTAACGTCGACTGACTCTCTCCGCGAATGATGGCGGTGGTATCTGTGCCATTGACGGCGATGGTGATAATTTGCTCGGTACCGTCGGTTGCGATCAATGTCAGTGTATCGGTAACAGAATCGCCCGTGGTGAGATGGCCTGAGCGGTCTGGTTCGAGTGTGTAAGTCCACTGACCGTTGGTTAACACCAATGTTCCATAATGTCCTGATATTTCGGTATCGACAAAGCTCGGGGTATCGGTCAGGTCGGCATCGGCAATGTGTAAGGTGCCAGAGGTAGAAGCGGGCGCCTGATCGCTGTCAGTTTCTGTTGTCGCTCTGGAAAAGATGCCTGAGACAACGGGCGTATCGTCAGTCCCGGTTACCGTCATAGCAATTTGATGCGACGTGCCGTCTGAGGCTGCCACGGTGAAGACATCCGTATCCAGTTCTTCTCCGCCGAGCGGGACGAGTTTGTCTGGATAAACCTGATAAACCCAGGCTTTTTCTGCAGGGTTATCCGGAGCGTTTGATAAGGTAAATGTCCCGTAATGACCGAGCAGTGAGATGTCGTCGATAGTCGGTTGAATGGGGTTGTCAGGGTCATAGGCACGGATTTCTCCGTGGGCGATGGTTGCTGACGCTTCCAGCGTATCGTGCGTTTCACCATGAAGGTATGTTTGGGTATCTTGCCCGGTCAGGGCGATGGAGAGTTCAACTTGCGCGCCGTCGGTGGCAGTCAGCTGAAAATTTTCATGTTGTGTTTCATCCTGTGCAAGCATTTCCAGTAACAAGGGATCGGGTGAATAGGTCCACTGATGTGACACCAGAGAGAACTCACCGTAAGAACCCGTCATGGAGACATCATTGAATACAGGATTATCACTAGGGTCAGGATCGTGGATCGACAGTACGCCATCTATATGTGAGTGAGCATCACTTTCATGAAGACTTCCGTTAAAATCGCCGTCTACGATACAGGGGTCATCAAGGCCAGTGACCGAGTAACTGAAAGTCTTGGTTGAGCCATTGCTTGCGATGACTGAAAAGGTCTCAGAGACTACTTGCCCATGATTGAGGGGGATAATGGCTTCTGTATTTTCGGTGTATTTTGCAACGCCGCCAACTACAGTGAATACCCCATAAAGACCAGAGATCTCTGTGTTAGGCAGAATAACGGGAATGTCCTCTGCGTTTTCTGTCTGTATGTCTTCTCTGCTGGCTGTTTTTTTGTTGTATTTTTCCAGCGGTGTTGTATTAAAGGTTCTCTGATAGGCGTTTTTCAGCGCGTTCCGGGTCGTAGCTGAAATCGGATTGAAACAGTGCCAGCGACTCGATAATTAACTGCGTTGATATCTCTATGTCTTTAGTTTCATCTTCAGTCTTTTGTTCAAGCTGTTCTATTTCTCTGTTGAGCTTGGCGATTTGTCGTTTTGACTCTGCGATAAATTGCTCGCAAATTGCTATATTCTGGCAGCGGTCACTGCGCATTTCTGCCTGATTTTGCTCTATTACCGCAAGCTGTTCATCTAACGTTTTACGTCTCTGGACAAGGTCATCTTCATATCGCTCTAATAATGATGATTTAAAGGGGGGAATGACACTCAGACTCTGAATTAATATTTCAGAGGAGATGCCTGAGTTATCTAACAGCTTGAATAGCGGGGCGGGCAATCCGTTAAAATGAATTTCAAGTTGTCCTGTGGCAATCAAAAACAAGCCATTGGGGACGTCAATGGGTATGCCATGTTCATTAATGAACGTGAAATCAAATCCATCGAATGTGACATTATCCAAACTGGATAACTCAATTTTTTGCATCAGTCTAGACAAAACTCCTACAAAAAGTGTTTACCCAGCCAAATCTGATACGGTTGAAATTAATATTCTTTTTTACGTTATCGGCATATATTCAGTCTTCTTCAACGACACTGAAACCATCAGCGATAAGTACAGAGGATGAAAAGAGATTTGTTATCGCCATTTTTATGCTGATATCCAGAGTATGATTTTGTAATATTCACCTCTTAACTCTTTATTTTAATTCAAATAGCTGAATTTGGATAAGTGCTGGAGAGGTTCGATGTAGCGGATAATCATTAACAAGGGGCTGGAATTGATAAAACACTAAGTTTATTTATTTTTTAGCCATATGCTTTCAGATATTAAAATGCCTTGTTTGACCAGATATGACCAGTAATTGAGTGAACCACCAAGAGAGCGAATTTTCTGACCATTGTTGTGCTTTAGATATCTTCTTTTATAACGTCGGAGCCGTAGTAAATATGGGAAATTATCTGTTAACCGAAAAAATAAAGCGGTACGGAGGGCACCGAGTACCGATGTACCAGGGGTATTGTTCCGTTAATACTCAGAATTTAAATTTATCCAAAAGTGAAAGGTGTCAGAACTCAAGCCATGTCATATCAGTTAATCTTCCTGCAATCACATGAATCACATCTCCATGCCTTTCCAGAATACCTCTTACCTTAAGCAACTTGGCAGAAATAAAAGGAGTATTTTGTGCTCTTGCGGTCGATTGCCAAACCACTAAATTAATACTTCCGCTTTGATCTTCCAGTGTAATGAAGGTGACACCTGATGCCGTTCCCGGTCTCTGTCGACACGTCACCAAGCCTGCAACAGTAACAACACTGCCGTGCCTGACTTTATGCAAATCTTTGGCTAAACAATGTTTACCGAGCTTCTGTGCCTTGTCCAAAAGAGCGATTGGGTGTTGGCCCAGTGTCAGTCCCATTGAAGCAAAGTCTTCTAATGTATTCTCGCCCTCAGTGGGTGATGGCAGCCTGATACTATCCTCGTCTTGATAATATGGCGTTTTTTCATGAACGGGCAGAGATGAGCATTCATCAAGAATATGCCACCTTGCATTGTATCTATCGGTATTGAATACCTGAAATACGTTTGCACTTGCCAGGGTTTCAAGTTGCTGATTACTGATTATGGTCTTTAACTCAGCGACACTTCCATACCCAGACAGGGGACGATGCATGATGAGTTTTTCTATCTTTTCTATCTGTAAGCCCTTAACAATCCTGAAACCCAGCCTGATTGCTGCTTTACCCTTCTCGAGGACACATTTATGTTGCCATTCACTTTTGTTTATACACACAGGAAGACAAATGACACCATGCTTGCTGGCGTCCTGAACAAGCTGGGAGGCGGAATAAAAACCCATGGGCTGGCTGTTAAGTAAACCACAATAAAATGCAGCAGGATGATAGGTTTTAATCCACGCTGACACGTAAGCAAGGATGGCGAAAGAGGCACTGTGAGACTCGGGGAAACCATATTCGCCAAACCCCTGAATCTGCCTGAAGAGGCGGTCAGCAAAATCTGTGCTGTATCCTCGGGCAGTCATTCCCTCGACAAGCTTATTTTTAAATTTTGTCAGCTTTCCACTCCGTTTCCAGGCCGCCATTGCTCGTCTGAGTTGATCCGCTTCGCCTCCGGTGAAACCTGCGGCGACCATAGCCAATTGAATCACTTGTTCTTGAAATATGGGGACACCGAATGTGCGGGAAAGGACTTTTTCGACTTCAGGTGACGGGTAGCGCACGATTTCTTGCCCCCACCGCCTTCTCAGATAAGGGTGAACCATATCTCCCTGAATAGGACCCGGCCGGACAATTGCTATCTGTACAACAAGATCGTAATAAGATTCAGGCCTCATTCTGGGGAGCATATTCATCTGAGCCCGGGACTCAATTTGAAATACCCCAACGGAGTCCCCTTTCTGAAGGCGTTTGTAGACTTTCTCATCATCACCCGCTCCAGCAATACTGGCAATAGATAAGGTTTTCCCCTCCAGCTGTTCAATATACGACAGTGATTTGCGGATCGCGGTGAGCATACCGAGCGACAATATATCGACTTTTAGTAGGCCCAATGATTCAAGATCATCTTTGTCCCACTGGATGACGCTTCGGTTTGGCATTGCCGCATTCTCAATCGGCACTAATTGATGCACGGCCGGAAGATATTACAAACCCTCCTACATGTTGGCTCAGATGGCGAGGAAACCCTTGAATTTGGTCGACCAATTGAAATAGCAGCTTACTGATTGGAGAGTGGATATCCATGCCCAGTGTTTCCAATTGCTCTCGTTTGTCTAGGCCTTTATCTCTGTGATTAAGGTTTTTTATATAGTGATCGATATGAAGTTCACCAATGCCCAGCGCTCTTGCGACATCCCGAAATGCGCTTTTGAACCTGTAGCAAATAACCGTAGCGGCTATGGCGGCGCGCTCACGGCCATATTTACGGTAAATGTACTGAAAGATCTCCTCTCTGCGCTGGTGTTCAAAATCAACATCTATATCTGGTGGTTCATTCCGTTCTTTCGAAATAAATCGCTCAAAAAGCACGTTGATTTTATCTGGATTCACTGCGGATATTTCAAGGCAAAAGCAAACGACTGAATTGGCGGCTGATCCCCTTCCTTGATAGAGAATATCTTGTGACTTTGCATACTGGACAATGTCATAGATAGTGATGAAGAAAAATTCATACTCTTGTTCTTTTATCAGTAAGAGCTCTTTCTCGATGGTGCGTTCAACTTCAGTGCTGATGCCGTTGGGGAACCTGATTTTTTTGCCTTTTTCTACCAATTCTCTGAGATATTCGCTGGCGGTGAGACCTTCGGGAACCAACTCTTGTGGATACTCATATTTCAGCGTGTTGAGGTTGAAACTGCATCGTTTTGAAATAGCAATTGTCTCTTTTATCCAGTGTTCAGGATAAAGTCTGGCAAGCGTTGATTTAGCTTTTAAGCATTGCTCACTGTTTTGATGGAGCAAAACGCCACACTCTTCGAGCTTTTTACTGAGCCGGATTGCCGTAAGAATATCTTGAACAGGCTTTCGCTGTTTATCGTGGAAATGGACATCGTTAGAACACACGATAGGGCGGTTAAGTGTTGCGGACAGTTGCTCTATGTGGTCAATGTAACCTTGTTCAGCCGGAAGTAAGAGCCGTTCGGCTCCCAGCCAAAGGCGCTGGTGGAAAATGTTGCCAAGGAAATTCGCAAAAGGCCTGTTCTCAATAATTTTTGTTCTCGCAGGATACCAAATACAAAAGCAACGTCTTATGTCGCGGAGGTCTTCAGGCTCTAGCCGATATTCACCTTTGGGGGCGCGCATTCTTGTTTTGGTTATCAATGCTGATAACTCTGCATAGGCCTGTCTGTCTGGACATAGTAAGGTGAATTTTTGGTTACCAAGGGAAAACTCGCTGCCCACAATGAGTTTGATGTTGAGTTGTTTTTCTTTTATTTCAGTATGCGCTTTGATGATACCCGCTAAAGAGCATTCATCTGTCAGGGCCAGTGAACAGAAGCCCAATTCCTCTGCTTGTGAAATAAGCTCTTCGGGGTGGGAGGCACCAGTGAGGAAGCTAAAATTCGATTTACAGTGTAATTCAGCGTATTTCATTTGCTCAGAAAGGGCTGTCACATCTCGTTGCATCATGAAAACAGCCCATGCTGGAACCATTGGCCGTTGTTATCTTTGAAAACCCAGAGAATCTGACCATTTGGCTTAAGAGCGACATAGTAATCCCGTTCAACATGTTCATGTTGCCACCACCCGTGGCAAATTCGTTCAGGTTCTCCGATGATGTTGGGTTTACAGTCGAGAGGATAAGGCGTTTCATGCATGATCACGGGTCGAAACATAAGGGACTCATTTTCAGGAAGAGGATTAAATGACTGCAGAGGAGGTGTTTTAACAACAGTATCCTCGGGTTTGTGTTGGGCATCAAAGGACAGACTAAAGACAGCTTCGTCTCCAAGCTTGGCCTGAAGTAAACTCACAAGCTCGCGAGGGTCTTGTTTTGTTTCAACAGGGTCAAACAGATCTAAATTTACATGTTGTGCAGGGGTGAGTGTGTCAGCGACTAGTGTGATTTTTCTGATGGGCGAGTCGATTTTGATTTGGTCGCATTTAATCTGTGCCAAGTGCCACCACAACTCAGCCTTCTGACAAGGGGTTGCAGAAGTGAGGTAAACATTGGTCTCCGTGGATTCTGCACTTTCCAATTTGATTAATACTGAGGACGCGAATACATCCCTTAGTTTCAGAAAGGCATTAAGCTCGTTCAAAACCCGCTTGATGGGGAAAAGTAAAGCCTGAGAGTTATCGATCTCATACAGTAACTCCACATTACGAATAAAATTTTCCGGCGGGATAAAAAGATTACCTGTAGTGAGTGATTTACTGGATAGGGCTCTAAGCGTATTTGTCAGCTCTTGACCAAGCCTCTGGCCAAGAGCTTTTAGAGGAAGTTCCAGTATCTTCTTTACCGTGTTCACTCCCATTTTTTCAAGCTTTGATAATTGGCTGTTACTCAGTCCAATCTGCCTGATGCTTAATGTTTTTAACCGGGATAAAGAGATTGCTGGGTCATCGATTATTGAATTTTCTCCCGCTTGTGCGAGGTATTTGGTCGTTTCTGGATAGTGAGATATGCAGTAATTGACGTTTACATTCTGGCTTTTCAGGTGTTCAAGAATATTGTCTAAATAATGCTCGACAGAACCGTATAACAATAGCATTGGGGAAACTTTACAAATAAGGCCATTTGGTGGGTGAAGGTGGATATCTGATGTCAGGTTGTAGAGGGTTGACGCCAGCGCATGCAATCTCTTTGTTTCTTTGGAAGGCACATAATCAAATATGGTAAGTGAGCGACAGAGTGCGGAAGCGGTGGCGAGACCGGTACCCGGTAAAACGCCAGTGTCTCTGGCTTTTTGGTTTGCCTGACAGACAAGTCTATCGGTTGGGGTCAATATAGCTAATGGGCCCGTAACGACGTTATCTGAAGAGAGAGTATCAAGAAGCAACTGGGGAAAATGTAAATAAAGCCAGATCATCATCTTAACCTGAAGACATTATTAGGTTTTATGGCTAGATACCTATTAATGAACAGATCATGGTGTTGTTCCAGCCTATTCCTCAGTCGCGAGCTTTCGATAAAAACGGGAGGCAAGGGGCTGCCACGTCGTTTGAATACCTCGAACCTTATTTTGTTATCAACGGGGGATAATCTCGCCCGAAAAGGAAGGGGAAGAGAATGAGAACCATCGTTAAGACTGATGAGAAATAGCTGACAATTATTTTCGGATGCGGCAATTTGTAGCCTCCTTGCCTGCTTAAAAGAAAGCCCCTGATTCCAATAAACAGCGGCTTGGCAGCTGCCACTTTTTAACGCTTGCTCAAGCGCCCAGAGGTTCATTTTTTTCTCTGATTGGATGCATACAGTCTTGCTTAAATCCAGTCCTGCTCTGTGGAGGCAAAGAGGATGAAGATCGCCAGGGGCCGCGACCAGTAAAGATATGTGATCTTTCTTCTGAGCATTTTTCAGGGCGGGCAACAGAAGTGACAACTCTCCAAAACCAAAAAAAGGCACACAGCACTCAACGGCACCGTATTCAGGCCAACCTCCTTCCAGATACTGATCAAGTTGGTCAATACCTGTTGATACGAACCTCCGGGGTGTCTCTTGTAAGCTGCTCCCTTTCCAGACAGCAGGGTGTATTGAGCTGACTAATTTAAGCATAATCAAATAATACTGTTTATTTATACAGTATTGTAGGGGCTGGTGGAAGAGGTTTCAAGTTTGTAACAATGCTTTCAGTTGATGGTAGTCTCATTGGCCACAAAAAGGGCGGGGGAATATTGCAATCAGGCCTCTGTGATCAAATCGTCACAAGGAGGAGCACTTAACGTAAGTGGTTGTTAAAATGATAAAAAAAGAGCCACAGAATGTGGCTCTTTTTAAGCTGGGTTGAGTAATGTATTAAGTTACTTTGTTGGCTCGCTCAATATGAAAGCGATGGATCTCATGCAAAATGCGCTCTGAGATCACAGCAGTGATGACTTCATCAAATCTACTTTGTAATGACTGAATGTGAGGAATTGCAGCAGTGATGCTATCCATTTCCTCATCATCGGCTTCTATGTCCAACTCAAGGTCGTAATCTAGTGTCTCAATGAAAGGTTTCATTCTGCTCAGGATAGTTTCAATCATAAACTGATTTGAACTCAGATGATTGAGTTCTTCACGAATCATCTCCGTGATCTCATCATCCTCGCTCTCTGTTTGCCGATAACGGCTGGGGAAGTCAATTACAGATGGCATAGCAAACTCTCTATAAAAATTATTTATTGTTTATTTTGTATTTTTAGTTCTAACACCTACAACGTTAGAGCAATATGCAATAGCTTCCCATAGCAAATGCGAAAATGTGAGGTTCACTTAGCATTCTTGGTATAAAACAGATGTTTGAATTTATTTGTTGTCTTGATTTTCAGACCTTTAAGGTCTTCAATTATAGATTAAGCCGTTGTTGATTCGAGAAACTCTTTGTATTTAGTGTCTTCTTGAACAACGTGCTTAACCCACCAGTATCGCAGGAATTTGAAGAAGTCTGTTGGGTAACAGCTTGGGTCTGCCTGACATTTCATTAACACTTGATTGGCTTGTTTGATGAGCCTTTTGTGTATTTCAGAGTGAATCTTAAATCTTGGATAGTTCGTTTCCTCCAAGATATCCTCTTCCATGGTGATATGACTACTTACATAGTCATTAAACCGTTTGGCCAGTTCCTGATATTGTGGGCGTTTGGGCTCATTGGTACACACCAATAGGTAGGTCTCGTTGATGATCCCGAGTAGCATTTTATTGCTGTCGTCAAGTCTGTCGTGTCCAACAGAAAATCTATCTTGCCAGCGTATAAACTGCTTTCCTTCATCAATCTCCATTGCAGGAGGCGCCTGAGGTTCAGGCTGCTGTGGCATGCCTTGTTGAGGCATCCCCTGCTGCTGTGGCATGCCTTGTTGAGGCATCCCCTGCTGCTGAGGCATGCCTTGTTGAGGCATTCCCTGTTGCTGTGGCATACCTTGTTGAGGCATTCCCTGCTGCTGCATACCTTGTTGAGGCATTCCCTGCTGCTGTTGCATACCTTGCTGTGGCATTCCCTGCTGCTGTGGCATGCCTTGCTGAGGCATTCCCTGCTGCTGCGGCATACCTTGCTGTGGCATGCCTTGTTGAGGCATTCCCTGATTAGCGAACTGATTCATGTCTTCAGTAAACGCAATGTTACCGTTGGTTTGAAAGCCGTTCGTTCTTATAGGCTGGGTTTGATACATCGAAAAGTAATACCCTGCCTCACGCTTATTTTTTGCTTGTCTCGACAGTTGATTTATTCGATCTTGAAGCGATTGCTTGCTCACTGGCTTGACAAGAAATGCGTCTACATCAAACGAGATGCACTCTGCAATGATTTGCTCAGATGCATTTGCGGTGAGCACAATAATAGGAACATCGTGCCTGAGGCCATACCTGCCGCTTCTGATAAGGCGAAGCATTTCAAGTCCGTCAATGGGTTCCATTTGCAGATCGGTCACAACAAGGCTTGGGCTGCGATGGAAGAGCTTAGACATGGCATCAGCGCCATCGGTTGCCGTGATAGACTCTTGAAAACCAAGCGAAGTCGCCATAACTGCTATGGTGTCTCTTATCATTTCGTTATCATCGACAATTAAACAGCGCTCAAGCATTATGGCTTCGCTCCCGAAGTTTCCCTTTATTAACAAATAGCTTACCTCGCCTTTTTTTCAACCATTGATCACGGTTTTGACCGCAAAAAATAGGCGGGCTGAAGTAAACCACAGTTGCTTGTTGACTTGTTACTCATAAATATCAAAGCAAAAAATAAGCCATTAATTTCATATGGGAGAAATTAATTTTTTGGCATACTACCCGATAAACCAATAAGCAAAGTATTCGAGACAGATTCCCACCGTCGTGTAAGTAAATTTATCTATCGTTGGTAAGCCTGATAAAAATAGTGTTTTTGTTGACGGCATAAACATAGGAGAGGGAAATTCATTGTATCTTAAGACATACCAAAATAGGCGCCATAACGGAAAAAGGACGCAAAAGCGTCCTTTAAAATGTGTCAGCAATTTTGCGAAATAGCTTTATTGTAGCTTTTCTACGTTTGCCGCTTGTGGACCTTTCTGACCCTGCTCAACTTCAAATTGTACTTTTTGGCCTTCAGCCAGAGTTTTGAAGCCTTCGCCAGTGATCGCACGGAAGTGAACGAAAACGTCAGGTCCATTTTCTTGTTGAATAAAACCAAAACCTTTCTCTTCGTTGAACCACTTAACGGTACCAGTAGATTTAGACATGTTGTCTCCTGAATCAATAACTATATATTCTTTGCGCACGCGCGTTTAGCCAGAATAATGAATCACTTATGTTGGCAAATGTAGCGAATATCTTCAGGACAACTAACTTGAGGTCTAAGGTAGGGTGTAACGAAGTGTATATATTCAATTGCTGCATAAATTGCTCTATTAAACAGGCCTAGCGATGTTACCACGGATTTGCCTTTTGTCTCGCAAAAACTGCTCGTCCATGTCATTAATCGTGATGTAAAAATACCGTCGAATCTTGGACTCTAAGATAAATTTACTCACACAGTAAAAATAGACGGGTTTGACAAAAAAGAAAGTGAGTTATATCCCGCTTTTTATGCCTGTGATGCTAAATAAGTGAAAATTCATAAGAACGTCGTATCCAATAGCATATGTTTGTCGTGTAAATTTAACACTTTTCGTTACCTCACATATTTTTGTGAAGTTGGTCATGAGTCCTTGGTGTCGATAATATAGCCATAAATTAAACAGCGGTTTTAAATAATCACTTAGGTATTTACTATCGCTAGCCGCTTTTTTAAGACACTAGATATAAACAGGGTGGTTATGAAAATTGGAATTGATTTAGGCGGTACGAAAATTGAAATAGTTGTTCTTGATGATAGCGGCGAGGACATATACAGAAAAAGAGTACCTACCCCAAAAGGCGACTATCTAGCGACTCTGAATGTTATTTCGGCCTTAATTGATGAGGCGGAAAAATCTGTATCTGCAACATGTACCGTGGGTATTGGTATACCTGGTGTGTTGTCTCCTAAGACGGGTTTAGTCAAAAATGCTAATTCTGTTTGGCTGATTGGAAAGCCAATGGATAAAGACCTCGAGAGGCTGATAGGCCGTCCAGTCCGCATCGCCAACGATGCCAACTGCTTTACAGTATCTGAATCCGTTGATGGCTCTGCAATGGGACTACCTATGGTCTTTGGCGTGATCTTAGGGACAGGTTGCGGAGGTGGTATTGTGCTGAATAATTATATTCATCCCGGGCTTAACCTTGTTTCAGGGGAATGGGGACATAACCCCTTGCCCTGGCAAAATGAAGGAGACATCAAACATGCCGACGCATTCCCTTGCTACTGTGGTAAACGAGGCTGTATTGAAACGTTTATATCTGGGACGGGTTTTGAGAGAGATTTCACTTTGATAACGGGTCAAGAATTAAAAGGTGAGGCAATTATGCAATTGGCAGAGCAGGGAGATAAGCAAGCATTGGCTTCTGTATCGCGTTACCAACAAAGACTCGCTAAGGCAATTGCGAGTGTCGTAAACATTATTGACCCAGATATTGTTGTTCTTGGTGGTGGAATATCTAAAGCTGAACTCATTTACGATGGGTTGAATCATCAGGTCAGCCAATGGGTTTTTGGAAATGAATGTGAAACGCCAATAAAAAAAGCCAAGTTCGGTGATTCAAGTGGTGTCCGCGGTGCTGCTTGGCTCTGGTAAATGAGAATTACTGTTTAAAATTTCACTAACCCTTAATCTTATCGGATAGCATTTATCGCTTAGGCACTTGTCCGGGTGAAAATTAACTACCGCTCAAGGTTAAACAAATATTATTAATGCCATATTTACGACTGCCGTTTCATTTTAGATAAAAAGAAAATTTAACCTCTCACTGACCTGTTCAATTTACTCTTTCCGTCCCAGCATATGACATAGACCTTGGCGATTGTCGAATTGCAAACGTAAATGTTGATCACTTGCTCACATCACGTTTTCCAGCCACTGGTATAAGAGTCTATTCAATAACAAATTTTTTAAACCTGATATTTAGCTCACTCATTCTGGATTTTCAGCATTACCCAGAGTTGTTTTCATTTCGAATAACAGCGTGCATTTCTGTTGTATCTGACACTATCCCAGAGCTTATATCTGTCGTTAAACATTCAAGGTTATTTCAAAAAAATACAGGGACGTATTATGCAGATTTTTGAATATTTACAGACCAACCTTGCTGAGTCAGCGGTTATCATCGGAATGGTACTCCTCATCATAGAAGTCTGGCTGTTGAGCTTTTCAACCGTCATTTTTATGGCTCTCGCTATCTCGTTCATTTTGTCGGGAATAATGATCTGGGGAGGCTTGTTGCCCGAAACGTTTGGAGCAGTAGTCAGCTTCTCCCTAATCAGTTCTTTAACGCTAACTCTCGTGCTATGGCGTCCTTTGCGTCGTTTTCATCCCAGCCGTCCAATTAATTACAATATTCATAGCGATCTTATCGGGTTGACATTTACGCTGGATAAAGCGCTTGATGCTGATACCTATGCCGAAGTCAAACACTCCGGTATTAACTGGAAACTTCGACTCGGACAAAAACATTGTCCACTCGCTCTTCCTCCAGGCTCTCAGGTGAAAGTCACTCGAGTCGACGTTGGTTGCTTCACGGTTGAACCCATTAAATAGATACAGCGCGTAATTAAACACATCATGACGAAAACGAACTTTGTGTGACGGGTTATGGCTGGCGGTTTTTTCTGCGTTTGAATCCTTACAAGCTGTATTCCAAAGGTGATTTATGTCATCTTGGTGCTGCATTTCAGATTAGTAAGAGCTTGAAGGATTGGGCAATATGTCAAAAGAAAAACTGGATACCGTTCTGGTTTCAGCCGGGCGTGGGAAGCAATATTGTCATGGCTCTGTCAATGGGGTAATTCAGCGTGCCTCTTCGATTGTATTCAACACATTCGAAGAGAAAAAAAAGGCAACAGCTGGGCGAGGCACCGGTGAGTTATTTTATGGTCGGCGCGGGACCATGACGCATTTCTCGTTCCAAGATGCAATGGTTGAGCTTGAGGGAGGCGCAGGCTGTGTGCTTTACCCTTGTGGCGCGGCGGCTATATCCAATGCCATCCTCTCTTTTGTCAAACAGGGAGACAATGTTCTGATGACGGGCGGAGCATATGAACCCACTCAGGACTTTTGCCAGCATATCCTCGGAGATCTCGGTGTAACGACCACATACTACCAACCATTGGATGGCGAGAAAGTGGCTGACCTAATCACAGAATCAACGTCGGTGCTCTTTCTTGAGTCCCCCAGTTCAATCACGATGGAAGTGCCTGACATTCCTGCCATTGTCAAAGCAGCACGGGCTAAAAAGCCAGATCTTGTGATCATGATAGATAACACCTGGGCGGCTGGTATTTTATTCCCTGCCTTGCAACATGATATCGATATTTCTATACAGGCAGGCACCAAATACATAGTGGGCCACTCAGATGCCATGTTAGGGACTGCCGTTGCAAATGCCCGTTGTTGGGAAACCCTTAGGGAGCGTTCATATCTGATGGGTCAGATGGTGGATGCAGACACGGCTTATGTTGCGGCAAGAGGGCTTCGTACTCTCGGCGTTCGACTCAAGCAACATCAGGAGAACAGTATCGCTGTGGCTAAATGGCTCAGTGAGCGACCCGAAGTTGAGAGAGTGAACCATCCTGCCTTGCCGGAGTGCCCTGGTCATGAACACTACCTCAGAGATTTCCTTGGCTGTAATGGATTGTTTTCATTCGTGCTGAAAAAGCGACTCACGCATGATGAATACTGCGCTTATCTGGATAACTTCACCCACTTCAGTATGGCGTATTCGTGGGGAGGCTATGAGTCTCTGGTTCTTGCCAATCAACCTGAGGAGCTCAATGCGATCAGGCCCGCTGGCCCTGTTGATTTTGAGGGAACTCTGGTTCGACTGCATATTGGGCTTGAGGATGTCACCGATCTTATCGAAGATCTGGAACAAGGTTTTAATCGCATTGCCTAACTAGCATTGTCACGAGGGTCTGTGGTTAACCTCAACACCACAGACTTCTCCTTCTCTCAATTGTTATTGTTACTTTCCTTTTTACCTCTCACGATTCACGCGCGTGAAATCGCCAGACGTATTTTTGCAACCCCGTCATCAGAATAAAGCCTGCTCCCTCCGAATCAGCGTATCGCCAGCATTGCGAATGACCATCAGCCCAGCACGTTTAATATACAGCCGTAATTGGCGAAGCGACCGCAAAGGCACTAATTTTAAAGCATGATATTTGTTTTGATTTCGGTACGTTACGTGCGCTACTTTCGATAAAAAGGGAACACACCATGAGAAATTGGGTGAAAAACGACCCGGTCATCGTGCTTGCAGATTCAGAGCTCTCACACATTAGTTTTCACCAACAAGTGCTGTCGAACAGTGGATTCTGGCTGCGTCCAGCGACAACGAAAGAAGAGCTGGAGCCTATTCTCAACCAATTACCTGTCGATATCCTCATTCTCGGAAGCGATTTTTTATTGGAAGAAGATAAAGATCTGATGAGAGATATTTTGCTTCTGAGACGGTACGAAACCTGCCGTAACGCGAGGATAATCGTTACTGCCAACGACTTCTCTCACGAAGACAAGCAAGAGGCTTATGCTGCTGGTGCATTCGATTACATGGTGTACCCAATTCTTCCGGAGGAAATGTACGCAAAAGTTAATGCTTTCGCCCGTTCGGGATCCTCTGGTGGTACCAGCGCAATCAGTCGCAGTTTTCATACCCTGTCAGAATTGTCCGAGGAAACACCACCAGCAATCATGGAGACGCAGTCATTCGTCCATAAACTGATCCAGTCATCACTGACACCCAATCAGCACAATTACATACAAGCTATTGAGCAGAATCTAAATCGCCTCCAGATATCACTCAACAATATGCGCGACAGTGTCCAGATTAATAATGACCAATTATATTTGAGTAACTCACCGTTTGATCTGGATCTGTTACTCGACAATGTCTGCAAACGGCTAACACAGGAAGCGGTCGATCATCAGGTGGAATTATTATTTCAAATTCCTATTGAAGTACCCCGGTCACTGGTCGGCGACCCTGAAAGGCTCAGCCGTACGCTTTACAACTTATTAATTGAAGCAATCAAATGCTCACGGGAAAAAACGGTGTTTCTCTCTGTGCATGCTGAAAGTATCAATGAGCGTTCGGTGTCACTGAATTTTTCAATGATGGAAAATTGTTTGAATGATGAAGAGGGGACGCTATTTGAAGTAGTGAACAGAGTGGGATCTGCACTGACCGATCCGTCGGAGTCATTGAACATGTTCATTACCAGTTACATGGTCCAAACGATGGGCGGTGAGCTTTCTTGTATCGAGGAAGACAGCTGTAAAGGCATGAGTCTTAATCTCACACTGCAACGCTCCGTTTCTATTGACAGTAATGAGTGTGCCGTTTCAGTGGATATGTCAGGTCTACAGGTGTTGTTGATTAACGATAATGAGGGTTCTCGTGTCGCTCACCAGCAACTGCTGGAAGACATGTCGTTTCATTGCGTGGGTATGGACAGTAATGACGATGTTCTGGCCTTTCTTGATTTGGACGGCAATGATAGCGCTAAGACCTCAAATATCGACCTTATTTTCCTCGATGCACATTTACAGGGTGAAAATAGCGAGTTACTCATTGAAAGGTTGGAATCGCTGGATGATCCAAACAATTTTCCCCCCATTATTGTTACGCAAAATCGCAAAGTAAATTGCCCATTCAATTTTGCAGACGCTCAGTTGATTAAACCGCTGTCAGCATCCTCGATATTCGACTGTGCGCTGTCTGTCATGGCGAATCACTTACCCGCACAACATCCTCGCATAAAGGCAGCATTATCGACTGACTCCATGGAGATCAACGGGGCGGGTCTCCGTATCTTATTGGTTGATGATATGCCAATTAATCAGAGAATCATCCATCAGATCCTTAGCGAATATGCCTTTGAGATCGACTTTGCAGGGAATGGTGAGGAAGCCGTGACTGCCGTCCAAAATAGCCCAGATAGATACGACGCTGTATTGATGGATTTGGAAATGCCTGTAATGAATGGTTATGAAGCAAGTCGGATTATCAGGACCATGGTTGACGCAAAAACACTGCCCATATTAGCAGTGACAGCAAACAACAATGATGCAGATAAAGAACGTTGCTTTGAGTGGGGGATGAATGGGCATGTAGGAAAGCCGATTGATGTAAACACCCTATTGGGGACGCTAAGTGATCATCTCGATTTGACGGAAGACAAAAGCGCCGCCCGCAGGAACCTTGAGGGTAATAAAACAGAACCCGCGAAAGACTTGTTTGTCGATATGCGAAAAGGTGTCCACCGCCTGATGGGTAACCAGTCATTGTTTGTTAAGTTGCTCGGAGATTTTTTCCAGTCTGGTGTTGAAACTCAGGACATGATCAATGATGCAATCAACGAGGGGCGGCTGGATGACGCCGCAACTCACTGTCATACCTTGGTTGGGCTTGCTGGTAATCTCTCCATGCAACCGCTGATGAGGTCAAGTAAGTCGCTCCGTCAGCGACTGATGACGGGAAAAGATTTCGTCACTCAATTGGACAGAATGCAGGACACTTTTGAGAAAACACTCGCTGAGGTAAGCAGTATCATGCTCGCTAACAGCGAGGGGAGTGGACTGGACAGTGATACTGCCGCACTTAAATCAATCGCAGATCAACAAACCGACTCCGCTATACCGAGTAAAGAGGAAACAGAAGACAAATTTATGGAAAAACTGCGTGTTTTGAATGAGAGGATCGTTGCTAAACGTGAAGCTGCAGAAAACGATCGTTTTTACGTAGATATGCTCGGATTTGAAGATGACTTGTCCCTGACTCCATCGGGTAAAAATGTTCAGAAAGTTGAGCGCAGCAACCAGCAAAAAAAACGTCAGCCAAGAAAGCCGACAAATAAGCGCTCAAAATAAGCTCAACAAGGAAAGCGCCGTAATGAGTTGCGTTAACGAGTTGCGTTGAAGACAGCAATGCGTAGCGGGCGAGATCAGATTTTCAGGTTGCACTGATGCTGATAGTTCCAAACGTAATTTGAATTGGATTACCTATTTTTTGGGTTGATTTATGCTCAGAAGGTTTCAGAGGGATGTTGTTTGAAGAATATATGCCTAACGTTATTTTGCGCAGTTATTGTTGGCTGCGCGTCCAAACCTTCGCCATGGGTGACAGTATATGGAGAGCCTGCAGCAATGGATGCGGTAGAGCAGGCGCAGAAAACCTGCCATTGGGATAAATCTGTTGATGGTTACATTGAAGAATTGGACGGTCGGGAATTTTGGCAAGACGGTCAGCTAGACAGCGAATTCCAGACCCTCTATAACGATTTACATTATTGTATGTTTACGCAGGGATACACGACGAAAAACACCCTAAAGCAGTTGATACCATTGATGGTTAAACTCGCGGCAGATCAGATAAACCAGACGACTCCTTTGAACATCTCTGAAGAAGTGCGACTTGACTCCGCTGCCAACAAGGCTAATGAGCTTCAGCTTACTCACACGCTGATAGAGGATGAGATTGACGATATTGATGTGCCGCGTTTCACCAGCCTGTATCAAACTGTTGTGTTAAATAATGTTTGTAACGCAGAACAAAGCAAAAAGTTGCTTCGAAACGGTGTTGTATTCAGCTATTCCTATTATGACCGTAACGGGCAGTTCGTCGCAGATTTAAAAGTGAGCGAGGGAGATTGTTAATCCTCGTATAAACACGGCGTAGAATGCACTGTTGAACCCAGTATCAGACTCACCTTGTCGACGGTGAGAAGAAATTAACGCCTTTCTTTTAATTGTGAGCGATAAGATTATGACTCGCTCGCTGCTTTCATTCGCACACGTATCAGTGACTACTTGTGATGTTGTGTTTTCATATTGAGCTGGATTGTCTTGACCAGAACGAGCAATTTTTGTTGAACGTGAGGAAAAAAGACCCCCCTCGAAAATATTCTATTCTCAGAGAAAAACACCCATAAGCTTGTTGATTTTTCTATACATAAACGAGTAAAATGCTCGTCCTATAAAAGCCTCGCTTTTACATCTTTTCAATCGAAAAACCACAGAGCTTAATAGTTGTCAGGTTAAGTAATGGGAATGCCAAATAATTCATGCATTCTTGGAGCTGGACTCACCCCGCTGACAAAACACTTCATCGTTTCATTATCTTTTGAAGCTTGATGTAAGTGTCTTCATTCAAACAACTTATTATTGGTCTAACCCACTTACTATCATACCTTTCTATGAGGTTTGTCGGTGCGTGGTATTCAAAAATTGCTATCGACAAACGTTAGGGTATAGCCAGATAGGTTGTCTTGTTCACTCTGAAGATTTGAAACTTCAGTTACTCATAAAAATAAAGGATATGTGATGCAAAACTCTCCAGTCACAGAGCGTGGCTTTCGATTTTTGATGATTATGATCTTTTTGGCAGCGGCTATCGAGACTGATATTTACTTGCCTTCTTTTCCAGACATTATGACGGCATTTAATACCGATGAAATAATGGTCCAGCGCATTCTGAGCTTTAACTTTCTTGGCGTGTGTATCGCATCATTATTTTACGGGCCAGCTTCGGATGCATTTGGCCGTAAAAGGGTTTTAAATGTTGGTTATTTTCTGTTTGTACTTGCCAGTTTTGGTTGCACTATTGCGCCCAACATTGAGGTGTTGATTGCCCTGAGGTTTATTCAAGGCTTTGGCAGCGCTGCATGCTTTATTATTGGCACTGCGGTCATCTTTGATCTCTTCAAGGCTGAGAAAGCGGCAAAGATGTGTGCTGACCTGAGTACTCTAGTGGTCAGTTTGATAGCCTTTGCGCCAATGCTTGGCGGTTGGATTAATATCCAGTTCAACTATCACTACAACTTCCTGTTTATTGCCGTCTTGAGTTTGGTTACTGCTCTGATTTGCTATTTTTATTTACCAGAGTCGCTGCCGGAAGAAAAGCGTCAGCCACTAAAGGTAGGGCAGGTTGCCCGTAATTACTTAACGGTATTAAAAAATGGCAGCTTCTGGGCTAATACACTGATTTGTGGAATGATATTCGGCAGTTATATGGTGTTTGTTTCCAGTATGTCGCTGGTGTTCATCAACCACTTTGGTATTGATAAAGAAGTATTCCCTCTTTTCCAATTTGGTATTCTTGCCTCATTCGTATTGGCAAGCATTAATGCGAGTCGGTTAATGGAGAGGGTAGGCTTAAAAACGCTGAGAAATGTCGGATTTGGTATATCTCTACTCGCTAATTTGGCACTGTATATGCTGCCTGATATTTGGCAGGAAAATGCCTATGTGGTGACAGGTTTGATGGCTATCTTTGGCGTTGGGGCGGGTCTATGCGGTGGTATTTTCTTCTCTGCCTCAATGGAAGCTTGTCCAGAGCATACTGGTATCAGTTCGTCATTAGTTACATCGATCAGATTGGCATTGGTGGCAGTGCTGGTTGATATCAGTAGCAAATATTTTGACGGTACCCTTGCTTCGGTATTTACCGTAATGACTGCTTGTATGGCGTTTTCATTGGTGGTCTTTGTACTCCATGAGCGGAGCAAATCGACGGCTGATTTCGTTGAAGCCGAAACGTGATAATTAGGCGGTAAAAGAGAGACTCAGGTCTAATGCCGATCAGTTAAGGGATAAATAATCGGCTGAACGATCAAACAAACGACTTCTCAAGGCTCTACGTTTTCAAACTTAGAGCCTTTTATCTTGCAGTTAACCACAGCTCTCACACTCGCCAATACCACCCGGTAATATCTTGCAACACCACTCCTGTCACCAACAATGTCGACAAAAGAGTTTGGCGTTGTACGCAACGACAGTGAAAGCGTTCCGCTTACTATTTGATAAATCGCCGTATATTCAATATCAGTATGTTTTGTTTTTTCAACGAGCCGAACGCGACAGGCTGAACAAAACAGACAAAGACATAAACAGCCACAAAACATATACCGGGATGATTTTATAAATCTACGTCATCATCTTTTTTTCGTTTTATGAACAATAAGTGCCTTATCTTTCGGAGTTTCGTCGGCAATTGTTAATATATTTTTATATTCTCAGCCAGTTCACACGCCGCTTCTCTTGCCTCTTCAAACGAATCATATGCCTCACCTTTTTCATCATAATATTTTTCTTCACCTATGAATTGAATGACAGCAGCCATGACTTTGCCCTCACCACTCTCACAGTGCACGTCCAATACGGTGACCATTCGGTCACCACTCAACGCGTCTTTCATAAAATCATCAGATAAAGTGACTGCTGAGGGCGTGGCTAATAGTAGCGCGATGGTTGTTTGATAAATAAAACGCATGAATCCTCCTTTAAATTTACTTACGCAAAAATTCCCAATAAAGAAAACTGTTTTCGCTTTTTTATTCTTCAGTTTAACTGCCCCACCCAAGTGACCCGGTAACCTTACGCTCAGCCTTACTCTGAGTGAAAATAGCCCGCGGTGCAGGCTATTTTTTGGGTTTTTACTGTGGCTTAGGCATCACGTAGGTGTTGAGCTTTTCTTTTGCCTCTTCTGTCGGCATCTTCAACAGTCGCGTGGCAACCCTCTCTCCACCACAAATTATCTCTGCTCTTGATGGCTGAGAAGACGTTTCAATGTTGACCTGGAATTGGTTCATTTGTGTTTCAACCAATCGATACCGAGCCAGTTCAAACGTTTTCAACCCACTCGCTGTTGTCACTTCAAGGTGGCAATCATCGGGCAATCTTGTCGACAATTTATCCTCCGGGTAAACCATGCCATACGAGCCATGCAACGCAGGATAAATATAACTGGTAAGCTGCTTGTCTGGATCGAAAAACCCTACCAGCGTAGTAACAGGAACACCGAACCGGATTGGCTTGCGCGGCTTCGTTGTATCAGGCTCATCGGTTAACTCCGCCCACGTCTTTCCGTCTGATTGATATATTTTTGAAAAACCTTTGTTAAGTTCAACGGTCCCGCCATTGATATGCAGTATGGAGGTATAGCCCGCAGAATGCTGAACCAGAACGACTTTTTCTTTATTTTCGGCTGACGCCGCAGGGATATGAATATGTCGAGTCCATTTACCATCCCAAAAGTGCACGCTGACGCCGTCATATCGCGCAATTTTACGGGCAACAGAGGCTTCATCTGCGGCAGCCGGAGGGATAACTGCGTACGTTTTAACTGGCACCCTATGCTCCCATTCACGCATGGTCTGACTGTCGCTGTCCCACTTCATAAAGCCTGTTGATGATGCCTCAGAAAATACGGCTTTTTCTTCAAGGAAGTCCTGAAGGAACTGGGCGGAAAAAGGCGTATGCAGCGTGAAAGCATTGAACGAAGGCACATGCGGAGAGCCTCCTCCCATTGGATCATCACCAAATCTAAATCTAAGAAACGGGTCTTGGCACAGTCCCTGATAGCAGGCCTGTCCACCAATAGATTTGTGGAAATTTGCCATAAAGATATTGTTATCGCTGTCCCAGCCCCACGTTGAATTGACTTGGTCAGCGGGTCTATGCACTGAGCCATTAAATCCGCCCGGATAATGCCAGAGGTCATAGTTATGTCCAATCTCATGACTCCACTCATTTCCAATACTGTAGTCAAGTGTCACCATCCCCGATCCACCAGAGCCGCCGTGTACGACAGGTCCATTTTTGTATACACCGATAGTGTTGTGTGCGGTCATCTGTGCCACGGTGTATGGGTGCCTCTGCCGCGTTACGTCAGAAACGTTAATGCCATAGTTTGCGTTATTTATGCCAAGTGAAATCAGCGTTTTTCCTATCACTTCGCGCATTGAACCTGTATGCCATCCGCCGCTATCTGGCGCTTTATCTTTCAGCAACCTACCGTCAGCCATCATAATTTCTTTAAAATGCTGCGGCTCATAAATCGACACCACTAAACGACTGGTTGGTATAGTGTGGAAATACTGTCTGGTATGCTCCTCGTCATCCTGAAACCTGAATTCACCCCGATTTTTTGTCAGCATGCCAACGTCAATGGTATGTATTAACACCTCTGTTGGCGCACCCACTTTAATGTCATTGAGCGTTCCGGTTGTTGAAGCCAGGTCGGAATCGGCATGGGAGAAACGAAGAGACATGCCGGGTTTAATAAGTTCTGCAGGGATCGACGCCGACCAGAAGTTTTCACCATACTTCACCTTAGTCAGCTCAACATCCGCGCTAGATAACCAAACTCCCGCGTAATTGACAAAAACCTTTGTGGTATTGGTACGCAATAGCGCACTTGATTGGCCATAGAAAATGGTTGAATCATAGCCAGCTGATGATTGGAAAACTATTTTCTTACCGTCCAGCTCCTTGGAGCTCGGCAGGTGGAACGACCTCCGCCATCCACCGTTGTAGGTCGAGACTTTTACTGTATCGGCCGTTTCGAAGATTTCCAGAAATTTGGCCTCATCAAGTTCACTCAGTGCTGCTTGTCCTGGCACTGTCGCGTCGAAGCTTGATGGAAGGTCAAAATCGGACATGCTCCCGCTCCACGCAAAATCTGCAGACACTTCCAGTTGCCCGGCAATTAGGGGAAGCCAGCGAGGAGAATCCATCGGGATGGATAAACGCGCCTGACCCTCTCTGTCCAACACCTGCATCGTCAGCGAGTCCCCTGACCCTGCGACTTTGTCTGGCTTCACCATAACGAGTGTTTTTCGGTTCCCGACTAGGTGTGGTTGAACGTCGCCCTGAATGTGGTTTCCGGCAGGAATGATGGAATGCTGGGCAAAGAGCACGTAGGCACTCAGTTCTCCGTCTAAATCATTAAAGCTGTTTTCATTAAACGCAATATAGCTTTCATGTTTAATGGTGTGACGGCCAGCTTTCGTCTTGTCTAATGGAAACTGGTCATCTTCGTCAGCAACCCCATCACCATCGTCGTCATTGTCAGCGTTGTTGCCGACACCATCACGTCC
>NZ_LYBM01000020.1 GCF_001707825.1 Veronia pacifica
GCTGCCGCCATCGTTATTGGAGCCAGAGTTATCACTTAGCGGGTTAGACTCAGGTGAGGGGCTGCATCCGCTCAAAAAAAATAGCGTAGTCAGCGATAAGACGATTATTAAATTTTTCATCTTTTTTACTCATCTTTATATTACGTTACCCAGAATACTTAAAGGTCAATACAAAAAATAAGCCAGGCAATAAGAAAAAATAGACAGAGCTGAGATATCCAACAAATCACTCAATATATTGATATTAGTTTATTAAAAAATATGGCGAGTTAATTTTTACCCTAAATAACTGATGCGAATAGTGCTACATTTTCGCCGTGCCATGGCAACCTCCCGGGTGCGGCGATACGTTATTCATAAAGTGCTTCACCTTCCTGAGCAATTGCCACATATGTTTACACCTGTGATTCTGAGTAATTGTCTCATGGAGAGCATTCCACAATAGCTTTATGACGTTGAACTAAGGGCAATAAACGGGCTGGAACATTAGTATGACGGCCATCACTCAGTCCTTTTGTCGGTGTGTTTCGGTTTGGTGATTGATCAGATCGCAAAAAACGGACTGAGTTTCTCTTTTCTTTGAGATCTACTATTAGGAGCAGCTATTTAGCATGTTGTAACGAATAAATTAACAGGGCAGTCACGTGTCCCGATACTTTTCACTGAGGGAAAATGTTTACGGCTTATTAATTAAGTTGGACTAAATACCCATTATTAAAACGTTATGAGAAAGATGATGAAAATAAGAAAAGCACAATTCACTGATTCAGAAGCTTTGGCTGCTTTGTGTATAACAGTTTGGATTGATACCTACTGCTCTGAAGGGATTGAAGCAGCGCATGCAAACTATGTGTTAGATGAATATACGGCAAAAAATTTGAAACAACGCATAGTAAACAGTACGGTTCTCGTTGCTGAGGTTAAAGGATCACCTATTGGCTTGGCTATTCTCAATGGTAAGTTAGGTGAAATAGAAACGTTATATGTTCTTTCGCGCTTCAAAGGCTTAGGCGCGGGAAAGGCCTTGGTGGATGAACTTAAAAAGCACACTAATCTGGAGCTTTACTTGACCTGTTGGGAAGGAAACGAACCCGCCCTTCAGTTTTATAAACGTATTGGTTTTATGGAAACTGGAGAGACTTTCTTTGAACTGGATGGAAAGAAAATCCGGAATGTAGCGCTCGCGTGCTCATAACAAACTGGGGTTCAACCTAATCATTGACATGTCCATTTAGATTTATACGTTTCAACGACTGGCTGACACAAAAGAACCCCTCATCGCTGGAAACACCTACCATTCGACAGCCAAATCACACGGCAAAAGCTGACCAGAGCTTTTCGGATCATTTTATGAATTTTTCTTTTAGCGGCATGTTTACTAAAAAATGTCGCTATTGGCAGCTAACTAATGTTCATCTCCTTGATATACCCACATAGGTTCGGTCTGGCCTGCGCGTTCAAAGCCGAGCGCTTTATAAAAATCAACCGCCTCTCCATCTGCGGTCAGCATTTGCTGGTGGAAGTGGCGATAAACAGTTTGCATTGTGTTCATCATTTTTCTCCCGATCCCCTTTCCGTGGTGGTCTGGATGAACCAGCATGTGCGGGAAATATACCACCAGAAATCCGTCTGATATTGCGTTACCAATACCAACAAGCTTTCCCTGATTACGTGCGGTAACGAGGGTATGAGAGTTGCGTAAGGCCGCGAGCAGCAGGCTGGGTTTATCTGCTGATGACCAGCTATTTGCACGGTAAAGCTCAATGGTTTTTTCTTCTTCGATCTTACCGTTAAGTTGAATCTCTATTTCCATGCCTGTTCCCCGATCTCTCATTTCGTGCGTCGTCAAATAGGTTTGATTTTTCCAGTGAGCGATCGTCTCGAAAGCAATCGTCCCGAAAGAATATTCTGCTTATTTAATTCTATGGTTTACTGTGCGTTGATCGTTTTTAATACAGTGGCTATCCGTTCTGTTTTACCTTTTACAGGTAATACCTGCTCCAGCATCTGTGTTGTGGCATCGAGGCCAAGTAGACGAAAAGCCACCCAAGCTGAGAGGTGCTCAGCAGCCAAACATCCTCCGGCACTTGCTACATTATCCTGACTACTGAATGATTCTCCGCTGACTTCTACGTTGCGTTTATGGAGGAATTCTTGTGTCTTTTCATCGCAAGACACCTTAAAACCAATGGGGAGTAGCTGAAGCCTGTCGAGAACCAAGGCACCTGAACACTGACTGGCAATGATCTGCCTTTCAGGATAAAGATGGATACAACGCATAAGCGTAGCGTTTTCAATATGCTTACGCGTGTTAATGCCGCTACCAATAATGATGGCGTCGTACTCAGCGAGGTTTCTGATGGCGTCATCGACGGATACCGTCAGTCCATTGCTGGAGCAAACTGATTGTTTTTCTGACACTATTTTTGCAAGCAGACCGTGGCTTTTTAACCTGTTAAGCATTGAATACGCGACGAGTGAGTCGATTTCACTGAAGCCACTCAGCGTTAAAATCGCCACCTTTTTAGGTGTGATTGTCGACCTGCTATCCACTGATACATCTCTCCGCTATATGGTGACCGGGGTTAAGTTGCAACAGATCCCAGAGGTTTCCGTATAGGTCTGTAAATACAGCGACCATGCCGTAATCTTGTTTTTTCGGTGGGCGGACAAAAGCAATGCCGATGGAGGTCATGTATTCATAATCGCGCCAGAAGTCGTCAGTGTTAAGAAAGAGAAAAACCCTCCCAGCTGTTTGGTTGCCAATCACCTCAACTTGCTCGGGCGTTGACGCCTTTGCCAGTAATAACGTCACGCCATCCGAGCCGGGAGGTGCGACAACTACCCAGCGTTTATCCTGTTCGGATTGATAGGTATCTTCGAGAAGTTCGAACTTGAGTTTATTAACGTAAAAATCGATTGCCTCGTCGTAGTCTCTTACCACTAAGGCAACGTGCACGATATTCTGTTTCATGTTTACGTCCATTTATTCAAGATGAAGTCGGATTAGAACAAGATGGTCGGCCTATTCATCAGAGACGGGTAAGCATTCTGTCTCTTTAACTCATCAATATAAAAGTGTGTATTTGATGACCCTAGAAAGTTTCTCGGCCTCTTAATTCACTAAAATCACTCATTATCCATTTTTTGTAGCCTTCGCGAATTTTAAGAGATTCATACCACCCTAAAACACGAGTGGGTATATCTATAGTGACTCCCTGTGTGGTTAAACGATAAAGTACTGCCCCTGCACAGATATCAGCCAAGGTGATCGTTGGGCCAGATATAAAATCAGATTCTTTTAACGTTTCTTCAAGAATATTTAAACAGGCTACGCATTCACTGACTGCGGCATTCACTTCATCCATGTTTCTTTTGCTTTCTGGCGTTCTGTAAAAACCCCAGAAAACTTTCATAAATGATGGCTGAAAGGATGTATGTGACCAATCCATCCAACGTTCATATTGAGAGCGTTGATAGGGATCATCTGAATACCAGTGGTCTCTGCCATATTTTGATGCCAAGTAGCGGAGTATTGTATGTGACTCCCAGATAATCTTCTGTCCATCAATCAGCAACGGCACTTTTTTAATCGGCGTTAAGGCGGCAAATTTCTCATCGTCAAGTCCACCAAATTTGCCACCTAATTCAATATGCTCATAATGTATTTTGAGCTCGTCCATGAGCCACAGTACCTTTTGCACATTGAATGATGTCGTTCTCCCGTAAATTTTCATAACGTTTTATCCATGTAATACTTGCAACCTGTTTTTGGGGGATCCTTCCTGCACCGACTGAATGGTGTATTCATGCTTGTCATAGAAAGGCGTCGCCTGAAAATTCAAAGTATCCAGAAGGCATCGCGAACAGCCTCTATTTTTCCCCTGCTTTCTCAGTTAGGGCCAAGAGATCTGTTCCTACGTTTTGTTCACTCAACTCCTCCGCGACCCATAGGGTATCGAGTATTTCTATGTTCGTGGGAAGGTCTGATTCTCCTGAGTGGCTGACGAATCAGCAAAGCGGGTAAGCACCAAATCATGAGTCTGATTACGTTATCAATCAATAGAAGCTGGGTATCCCTACGAGTCTTCTCTCATTTCATTTGTGGGAGCCTTTATCCACAGCAGAGATATTTATTACGATATCGAGGCATCAATATATGCTGCGCCTAAATTAAGATGATTCGATTTTAAGTGTTTTTTACAGGTGCTAAGGCCAGCTACCAGTTATTAGACATTTATTATCGATATGAGGGAGTGCGATAGATAAAAAGAAGCATCTGAAAATACAGAGTTAACCTCTAGGGTAATACAGAACGAGTAAGTAGGCGTGTATCACTCGGTTAACTTAAAAGGTGATAAAGGATATTTCACTATAGGTAATGGAATACTTATCTCATTACAGACCCGGCACAGATAGCGGTAGCAAAACGATGATGAAATAGGTAACAACAAAGCCCGTATATCTCTAGGTCGAAGTTTTTTTTAGATAACGTTACTTATCCGTTGAGATACTGGGGCTCTGCTTGTCGTGGCGTGTTATTGCCTCTCAAAGCACACAATACAATCAGTTACGTCTCAAGCTCGACGCTGCACTTTCCGAAACCTTCAATATCTAGATCAAACCCGCCCGCACCAAGGTCATTAGTTACACCAAGTAACACCCGTGCAAGCCCGTCTAATATCTGCTCTGGCTCCAGTTCCATCTCAATGCACTTTTTGGCTATAAAGTCTGAGAGTTCCTGAGCCTGTTCTTCCGGTATTCTTTCTGTCATCGTTTATCAATTTTTTCGATTTTTTCACTTATAAAAAGTGTAGCGCTGGTGAGTTAAAACCTTACTTTGCAGAATCTATGGCATGCTGACTTTGTTTTTATACTTGACTGAACGCGTCGCTTTAGGCGGAAACCGGAGTTTAATCACCAAGAAATAACAACCTGCAGCTGAATTAAACTGAAGGTTCGAACTGCAGTCACCTCACAATGTTTTTCGCGGATTCGATCAAGCCAGCGGTTGTGAGGAAAGCTAGTAATGTATCAGACGGTATTCTTTGACTCTTTTTTCATTTATCTGGTGGGGAACAGACTGTCAATTAGGATATTTGTCCTTACTGGCAATGTCCGTGTAGGTAATCCATTTCAATTTGAGCGACAAAGTAAACCAGACTGGGTTTTTCATCCGTATATCTAAACATCTGTATTTGTAGCCGACTCTTATAAGCCCGCTACATTCAAGTTGTTATAACTCTGTTAAAAATATGTTTTGTTTTAAATGCGAATATAACATTTGGCTACAGAGTTCAGAACCAGGCAAGGTGATATGGCAATCGTTGAAACGGAGTTGCTCAATGACGCTGATGAGCTCAATTCTTTGGTTATAGGTCTAACTGCGAATAATGATCCAGGAAGTGCACATCAGTATCAACACAAAAAAGCACAGGTGCTCTACGTAGCAGATGGTTTCATCTCTCTGTTCGTAAATAACACCCAGTATATTGTTCCTCCAAGAAGGGCTATCTGGTTACCGCCCAACGTGCGGCACACGACTCGCATATACAAAGGCACGGAGTATCGGTCGCTGTTCGTCCATCAAAACGTTAGCTCGCTTTTCCCTACGGAGATTAAGATTGTCGACAGCAACAATCTCATGAGAGAGCTGATAGAACGTATGGTCCAGTGGAACTGGGATAAGCCCATTCGCGAACAACAACCTATGTTCACTGTTTTGTGTGACGAGATAAACAATGCGGTGAGTGAAACCCTGACCCTAGCGTACCCAGAAGACAGACGTTTGATAGATTGGTTGGATGCGCTCAATGAAGGTGAACTCAAACCTCAGCCACTTAAGGATATGGCAAGGGATATAGGCGCAAGTGCCAAAACAATAAGCCGCATATTTACGCGCGAAACTGGCATGGCTTATCAATATTGGCGTCAACAGTGGCGACTTCATGAAGCCATTGGACAGTTGTCAAACGGTAGGCCTGTTACTGAAGTTGCAAGGAATCTCGATTTCTCCAGCGTCAGCGCATTTATCAGCTTTTTCAGGAAGATCACTGGTGACACTCCGGGGCGTTACCTAGTGTCAGGTGCACTGCATAACGGTTATCACAAACGGGGTAATCATCTGTGCTCTCTTGACCCAGAAATGTGTGAATAAGCTTGTATCAATAATCATTCTCATTTACGATTCGGTAACGTGGTTTAAACATTAGCGGAGTCTGAGATGACATCTCTGCAAAACAGAATACCGGTCGAGGAATGGGAATCTGCTAGAAAAATTGATAAGCAGCCGGAGCCTGTTGTTCAGCTCGAGATCCCTTTATCCAAATTAGAAAAGATTTTTGAGAATGGAGGACTGTGCGCAGCTGAGTTTAGGTGTATGAACAAGCAATCGAAGCTCCTTATACAGGCTCTGTGCTTAAATCATTGCAAGAAGAGACTGCAGCAGCTCTAGATTTTACTTTTTGTAGACCGCCTCCGCGCTGGGTAGTTTGAAGTTCTATACTTTACCTAAGCAATTTCCATCGATTGGAAGGCGGCGAGATATGAACAAACGCATCGCTCTATTTCTCACCTTACTTTTTAACACTTTCCTTGTGCAAGCGGATGATATCTGGATAGTGCCGCTCAATGGTGCTATTGGACCAGCCACCAGCGATTATGTTAGCCGAGAAATTCGTGCCGCTAACGAGCAGGGCGCGGAAATGGTGATCCTTAAAATGGATACGCCCGGTGGGCTCGACGCCGCAATGCGCGACATTATTAGAGAAATTACCTCATCGCCCATTCCTGTTGCTACTTGGGTCGGCCCGTCAGGTGCAAGAGCGGCAAGTGCTGGCACGTATATTCTTCTTGCTAGCCATATTGCTGCCATGGCTGAAGCCACGAATCTAGGTGCTGCGACACCAGTGTCTATCGGTGGAGGTAGTTCACCGCCACCAACCGATGGAGAAAAGTCACAGGAAGACCAAAACCAAAAAGGCGACGAGAGTGATACCGAGAGTAGTGAGAGTACTCAGCAAGATCCGGACAAAGTACCGTCCTCAACTGCTCTAGAGAAAAAAGCAGTGAATGATGCACGTGCCTATATCCGGGGGCTTGCAAGACTCCACAACAGGAACGCGGATTGGGCTGAAAAAGCGGTAAGTGAGGCAGCAAGTTTAGATGCAACTGATGCCAAGTCGCTTGGGGTAATAGATTTTATCGCTAACTCCGTGGAAGAGTTAGTTGCTAAAACTGAAGGAAAGACCATTAATCTCAATGGCAAACAAACCTTAGTCTTTATTGAAAATGTTCGCTGGGTCGAGAGAGAGCCAGACTGGCGTGCAGAATTCTTATCAGTATTAACAAATCCAAATGTTGCCTACATCTTAATGATGATTGGTATTTACGGCCTGCTACTGGAGTTTTACAGTCCCGGCGTTGGTCTGGCGGGCGTGCTTGGCGGTATTTCCTTGCTCCTCGGTATGTACGCATTGCAAATGCTACCCCTAAATTACGCAGGACTCGGCCTTATCATCTTAGGAATCGCTTTGATGGTATCTGAGGCATTCAGTCCGAGCTTTGGCATATTTGGGCTCGGCGGGATCACCGCTTTCGTCTTTGGTTCCGTTTTTCTGTTCGACAGTAATGTTGAAGGCTATCAAATCGCGTTTCCTATCATTGCTGGTGTGACGGTTTTCTCGCTTGTTATCACTGTTGTTTTGTTGTCCATGCTGCTGACGACTCGTCGTAAAGAAGTGGTAACGGGTATAGAAACGATGATCGGTAAGTCGGCGCAGGTGCTCGATAATTTTTCTCAGGGGCAGGGTGAAGTGCAACTGGGCGGGGAAAGATGGCGAGCGATAAGTGATACCGAACTTGAAAGAGGACAGGACGTTGTAGTCGAACAGGTGAATGGACTGACCCTGAGAGTGAAACCACTGGATAGTCATAGATAAAAGGAATACAACCATGGTGCTATATACTGGGCTCGTTGTTCTTGTATTGCTGGTCATTTTGTTGTTCAACATGTTCCGTATTCTTCGTGAATATGAACGCGGCGTTGTCTTTTTCCTCGGTCGTTTCCAAGGTGTAAAAGGGCCGGGCCTAGTGATTCTGATCCCTGTTGTACAACAAATGGTGAAAGTCGATTTGAGAACCATAGTATTGGATGTTCCCACTCAGGATCTCATCACGAAGGACAACGTATCGGTAAGAGTGAATGCCGTAGTGTATTTTCGGGTGCTGGACCCTCAGATGGCTATCAATAATGTCGAAAGCTATCATGAGGCTACCAGTCAGCTATCTCAAACGACACTTCGTTCAGTACTGGGGCAACACGATCTGGATGAATTGTTATCTGAACGGGACAGATTGAATAAAGACTTGCAAGGTATTCTTGACCAGCAAACAGATAACTGGGGCATTAAAATTGCTAACGTCGAAGTTAAACATGTTGACCTTGATGACAGCATGGTAAGAGCATTGGCCCGCCAAGCGGAAGCTGAGAGAAATCGACGGGCAAAAGTAATCCATGCTACAGGTGAACTTGAGGCTTCCACTAAGCTCTGTGAAGCTGCGAAAGTCCTCAACAAAGCCCCAAATGCTCTACAACTCCGATACATGCAAACATTAACTGAGATTGCCAACGAACGTACTTCGACGATTGTGTTTCCTATCCCCGTTGATTTAGTTGAGAAGTTCAGCAATGTCATCTTCCAGGAAAACAATGAGACCAAAGGCTCATAGTACTTTTTTGCTGTAGAGAATTCACATCATTCCTTACTCCAATGCCCCTTTAAAAGGGGCGATCAAGCCTTTTTCGACCTTTCCTTGAGTAAGAAAAGATCCATTTATTTTTACAAAAGTGTCATTGAGTCAGTATCTAAGCTAGACATCGATCTGACTTTCCAACGTTTGTAGGTCTTGCTGCCATAGTTGTATGTTAACTGAACAACTGCTTGCAATTCTTGTCTTTAACCTTCAGCATGTCTGCCTAAAAATACATCAATGTTAAGGGTTTTATGCAGGATTTTCCGTTGGCAACCTTTGTTTTTGCTTCTTTTTTGGGGAATACACCGCGACAGTCAAATACCTCGCATAAAACGATAAGCGGGGTACTATGAGTAAAAAGATATTTTCGGGTGTTGTTGCTGTGTGCCTTAATCCGGCTCTTGATGTGACTGGCTCTCTCGCCTCTCTCAATTCAGGTACGCTTAACCGAGTCAGTGACAGCGACGTTTTTGCTGCGGGTAAAGGAATTAATGTTGCCAAGGTTCTCGCTAACCTCGGCGCACAAACAACAGTGACAGGTTTTCTTGGCGAAGAAAATGCGAATGCGTTTGAACGGCTATTTTCAGACAATAAAATCATCGACGCGATGATTCGTGTTCCCGGGAGTTGCCGCAACAATATCAAGCTATCTCAACATGACGGCCTTACAACAGAAATTAACTTTCCGGGGTTTTCTGTGCCGCCATCTGCTCTTGATGCCTTGGGACATACATTATCCCGTCTTGCGCAGGAACATGATCTCTTTGTTATATCCGGCAGTTTACCCTCAGGCATTTCTCCTGTCAGGTTGGCTGGCTGGATTCATTTTCTGTGTTCACTTGGCAAAACGGTTTACTTTGACAGTAGTGGAGAAGCGCTGTCGTCAGGTATAAATGCAAAGCCAGCGTTGATCAAACCCAATCAAGAGGAATTCTCAGAGTGGCTTGGAGAGCCCGATGGCTCGATAACTGATTTTCGCAATTATTCACAAAGACTGATGGCAACGGGAATCGAGAATGTCGTCGTCTCTCTTGGTGATGAAGGTGCAGTATGGCTTCGACATGGTGAATGGATAAAATGCGATGCACTGGATGTCGATATCGTCAGTACTGTGGGTGCAGGGGATAGTTTATTAGCGGGTTTTTGTTGGGGCTATCTTCAGGGCTGGTCACAGCAAAAGACATTTAGGTTTGCCATTGCTTTATCAGCGTCGGCGGTCTCACAAGTTGGGGTGGGCGTCAGTGATATTACTGATATCACTCGGCGTGTTTCTGAGGTGAACCTTTCTCCAATTTAGTCTTCGAGTGGATACGCAGTCATGCTGTCGTAATTCAAGTGAAGTGATATTGGCTGTTAGGTAAAAAACGCTAAGCGCTAAAGGCGAAATGATGACGGTGCTTAGCGGTAATGAGCCGAGCAACAGATAAATAAAAATAAAGATGTAAAATAGTGTTGAAAACTTCAACTTACTGAAATTGTGCATAAAAAAATAGTTACCCACAATTTCAGTGGATAAGTCTTTGGGTAACATTTGGTTAATCAAGTTGTCATACTGAAAACACCTTGCGTATCGGGAAGATGGAATGAAGTAACCGCAAACCAGAGTGTAATAAATGGCATCACTGTGGATGTAGTTGATACTGTTTTTTGGTACGCATAGATAAAAAGCCAACTTCTTAGGTGTTGCCTTTGTATCGGACATTTGCGGAGTCGGTTGTCCACTGAATCAGTTTATCGTGCCAATGCTATCGCTGAATTGACACGACAAAGAAGAGAAAGAATGTTTGGTCGACTTAACGGCAATACTGATTTTTTGAGTTTTGCTTAGCGGCATACATAGATTTATCGGCAAGTTTGACGAGGCTGGTGGCGCTTGTGCTGTCTAAAGGATAGATTGCTACACCAAGACTCAATGTGACCTCGATATTTCCGCACAATTGCGACAATCCGTGCCGGATTGATGTCACCAGCTTTTCTGCGATTTTCATCGCTGTCTCCGGTGTATCTATATCCTTCAGAATCACAATAAATTCATCTCCACCAAGCCTGCCAACAAGGTCGTCCTCCCTCACTGTTTCAAGTAGTATGTTGGCTGAGGCTTGAATGACTTCATCTCCGCGATGATGCCCCAGAGAGTCATTAACGGCTTTGAAGTTGTCGAGGTCGGCAAACATCACAGCGAACATGGTCTGATTTTTTTCAGCATCCAGCGTAATTTGCCGCAGCCTATCCATTATCAGGTGGCGAGTTGGTAGACCGGTGAGCATGTCATGGTGGGCCATATGACTGAGTTTTTTCTGTAGCTTCTCTCTCTCAATCGCATTGCGCTTGAAGACCTCCAGTGCCTTAGCCATCACGCCGACTTCATCTTGTCTGTCTGATACTGATATGTTGATATTTAACTCGTTCCGCGCCAGTCGGTGCATGGTCTCGGTCATGGCAACGATAGGATTAGAGATATCTGATGCCAGCGAGTAGCCAATAAAGAAGATGATCAGGCATGATAGAAGCCCAGTGGTAAATAACATCTGCCCCATATGATGCAGAGGTGCCAACACCTCACTCTTTTCAGCGTCTGCGATAATTGCCCACTTCAGGCCCATAAATCGAAAAGGGGCGTAGGCTGAAAAAACAATGATGTCACGATAATCCTTACTGATTGATGTACCTGATAAGCCACGAAGAGCCAAATCGACAGCCTCAGTGTCGACTCGTGTAAGCAGAATACTTCTTCCTTCAATAAAGCGAGAGTCGCTCCGAAGAAGAAGGTCTGGGCCCACAACATACGTCTCGCCCGTTTTCCCCATTCCCGCTGTCACTTGCATAACATCATTCATTGGCTCGATGGGCATTTGAAATATCAGTACACCAAGATATTGTGAAAACTCATCAAACACTGGTGTCCCCATAAAACTGGCTGGTTCATTGAGGCTCGGCGGGTAAGGAGAAAAATCCGTCAAATGTAATTTACCTTGAATCGGATTTCTGTTTATTTGCCTGAATAATTCTGCCAGTTCAGTTTCTTTCCATTTTCCGTCCAGCAGATTGGTGGCAAAGTCCTCTTCTTTTCTCACCGAGTAGATTAGGTTACCGAATTGATCGATGAGAAAGGTATCGTAGTATTTTTTTGTCGTTGATAAATGCCGGAATGCGCCATGGTATTTTGCATGAATATAACTGTATAGAGAGTCATCCCCTGCCGTCATATAGGCACTTTTTTGATCGGATTTAAAGGGGTTATCCTTTATGTAGAGTTTCTGTAATCCCTCTTTCCTTGGTTCAGCAAACCCATTCCATGCAGAAGTGAAATCAATAATGGCGGATCGAACAGTCGGACTTTGCGACTGGTAAAGTAGATCCTGTTCTATCATTTTAAAGTATGACGTTAATGAATAGCGTCTAGATTCCAAAAGAGAGTAAAGTTTTGAATTGGCTGATGTTTCCAGTTGCGATGATGCAAAGTAAAAAGATATTAACCCCGTTAAAAATGAGGATACAATAGCGAACGAAATAATAATAAATGGGAACTTTCTTGTTATTTTTACGTTCTCAAGCATCCTTACCCCCAAGGTAATGTCTCAAGGTATTACCAAAATATTCAAACGTCCCTGCATACTTTTTGTGTTTCTTTCTATTCATATGACTGCTTTCTATATGTACAGAATAAGATTATTATTTTTAAGTTAAGTTACTCATGTTTCAATATGTTATGATGCATCGGTAACCGCCTGTCAGTAATGTAAAACAATTTTAATCCGTTCATCAAGACTAACAATATTTAAATCAAATATACCTAAATTAAAATTTCATTGTTGATGCATTATTTTTTGGAAGAAAATCAAATTATGCATTATAGCCACGGTCTTTTTTTGTTTTAAGCGTAATGTTTTTCCTCTTTTTTATATGAAATAATGAAATTAGTATTATTTTTGAATCATACGTATAAAAAATGATAATTTGCATACGTATCTTTTATGGTGCCAAATAACCCCTTGAGCAAACTGCTTTCTATACTCTCGTTATATTAATTTATTCGTGATATTAAAATCTGTTGAAATCACTAACCTATCTCTTTTAAATTTACGCTATGAATTCATAATAATAATTTGTTCAAGTATTTTTTATTCATTTTGATTTTTTAAATCATATTAATTATCGAATAGAAGATAGATAAATTATTTAACGTGATCGCTGACCATATATGTTATAGGAAACACTTTAGATGATATTTAAAACCTTATAGTAAAAAGTAAAACTAGCGTTCAAAAGTTTCTATTGATTGCCTACTATCGGCAATACGCACCTCTCTCCAATCACTAAGAGGTTGAGTTGGTTGATCTGCAGATAAACAATTCACTGGCACCAAGGTGTTTGTAGACATCCTCATATTGTGATTGAGAGGATTACCTGATTGGTTTAAGCACAACTTCCTTACATCGATAGAAGATGAAATGACACCCTGTAATGAACACCTTCCGTCTCATTAAATGTTCATCAGCGGCAGGATATGATTGTCTATCTGAATGATAAGAGGGATACTTTGCTCTGCAAAGTTAAATGGAAAATAAACAATAATGAATACGATTTGGGTTGATGCAGATGCATGTCCATCTGTAATTAAAGACGTTCTATTTAGAGCAGCCGATCGCACAGAGACACCTCTCGTATTGGTCGCTAACCAACCACTGCGAACACCACCGTCAAAATACATTAGCCGACTTCAGGTCGCCAGTGGGTTTGATGTAGCTGATAATGAAATAGTGAGAAGGTGTCAGCCTGGCGATTTGGTGATCACTGCAGATATTCCACTCGCATCAGAAGTGATTGATAAGCGCGCACAATCCCTAAACCCAAGGGGTGAACTGTACACGACGGAAAATATCCGACAGCGCCTGAATATGCGTGATTTTATGGATACCCTTCGGTCAAGTGGCGTGCAAACAGGGGGGCCGGCAGCGTTAAGTCAGGCTGACCGTCAACAGTTCGCCAATGCCCTAGATAAATACCTGCAGAAACTGGTAAGAGAGAGAAAATTAGGTAACTAAACCTGATTAATGGTGATCGAAATAGTCTTTGCGTCTGATGTACTTATCCATGAAGTGATAAGCGATTGGGCGCATTAGCCAACTTGCCAATACTCTAAATATCCTCACTGGCGAGGGAATATCCTGATAAATTCGATTGTTATGTAACCAAATCATTTTTCCTACATGCCAGTAGATAAATGGTAATCCGGGTAAAAAAGTCACCATGTCTACATCACAGCATATGCGGTATGTTTTATCTTTGAGCTGGTAATGTTTCTTAAAAGACCAAAAGCCCGGGGCCGGTTGTCCAAATGTGACGATTCGCTTAATGATTCCGGGGTATTTTTGCTCTAACATTTCAGCAGAAATCACAGCCATACATCCGCCCGAAGAGTGACCTGTTAATATCATTTTTTTTCCGAGCTTCCTGAGTTCTTTGGCACATGCCTCTATCTGATGATAGACAGTATCTCCTTCAGAATGACAAACATCGGAGGCTTGTGCGATTTCAGCTAAATGATTGTCACTCAGTCGTTGATAGCGGGTGTGATATGGATTTTTGGCTTTTTGACTACGCTGATGGAGCTGAAAATAGAAACCCAAGTGTACGTGACCAGCGTAGTGTTCCGTTGGCAATTTCTTTGGCAGGCAAATCAGGTTAGTCAGCCAGTCAGACAAACAATGTGAGCCTTTGAACACGACAACCGCATCGCGTTTTTCGCCCCAAAGAACACGAATTATTGTATTACCAAACCTATCAGTAATATCGCGTCTGCAATGTTTGTCAAACCCATATTCTGTATGATCAAACACCTTTGGATAGGAAGCCCGACAGAGAATAGCGTAATGTTCATATTGATAACGCTTAAGTCTTTTCACGCTTCCCCTTCACAGACAGTGCATACCCAAAAGACGTCACAGAGCCGTTAAAATAAAAACAAATAAAGATGTCAGTTGTATTTATTTTGTGAGGCACTCACAGAGCATAGGTGGTTAGTCGTACTGCTGCAAAAAAGGAGTGAGGTGTGTATTGAAGGTTAACGCTTTCAACGGACCATGATTTTTAAGCAACCAGGAAGCATTTGAGCAGTTTCCAACACCAATAACGGTTTGTACCAACAATTTGAAGTCCCTGAGCCAGAGACTCTTTTGACGTTCAGACCAGTGCTCCTGATAAGAAGACAGGTAGTGGTCTACCCACCAGTATGCACCTCTGACAAATTTACTGAGAATATGAGTGCCCGCCTGTATTTGCTCCTCACTGCCATCGAGGGCAAACTCATCAGCAAGGTTCTTTCCCTGAGTGACCGCAACATAGTTCTTACAGTGTTTAAACAGCTCCAATTGCAGAGCAGAACCCGAATCGCAATGCTGCAAAGCAAGGGTCGGTATTGGCAAATACTTGGCATTGCTTCTGAACAAATCGACACTGCGTTTGCCCGGCAGAAGATTTTCTATCACGAAGAAGAGATCAAGGCTGATTTTTTCACTTTTCAAAAGGTCGTCCTGCTGCACAATTTAATGCCTATCAATCCGGATAATGTAATTGAGAATAGCCGAATGACTAAGCATCAATTAACTTTGCTACTGAGCAAGTAAATCGATTTTTGCTATATGTCACATTTTTGTTCGTGGAATTGATAAGAAACGTCTTATTCTCGCGGCAATAACGTGCATACTTGCAAGAGGGTTGGAGTACATGAGAATGGGCGCTTTTCAGCACTCTGCCGAAAAAAACGACACCCCGCATAATGACGGGGTATCGGGTATTTGCAAGCAAAGGTATTCATGACGCTTTTTTCTTAACATAGATATGATTGTTTCTTCTGTCCATAATAAGTTACAAATAGTGTCATGTTTTCCAGCGCTAATCACTCGATTGTCAGGATATTGAATCGTGTAAATAATTGAAAATTATGTATAACTACCGTCTTACTCATATTGAGCCATTTAATTCGAGGTGGTAGATTTTCTTTACAGCGCTCTTTAGGATCCTTTGTTAGAGGTTTGTATCGGTGAAAGGCGGAGAATTTTCCCGTTGTTTGCGTCCGTTAAAAGGTAAATTGCTCCATCTGGCCCTTCTGCAACGTCCCGGATGCGGCCATACTTACCGTCCAGCATTCTCTCTTCGTGTATCACTTTCTCCTCGCTGAGCTTTAAACGGACCAGCTGACCAAATTTCAGTGAGCCCAATAGAAGATCACCGTGCCAGTGTTCAAAGACTTTGCCTTTTACCATAGTCAAACCTGACGGAGCGATTGAGGGCACCCAATAATGTATAGGTTGTACTAATCCATCCTTTTTTGTGCCAACACCAATCTTTGAGCCAGTCACATAGTTAACGCCATAAGTTATTTCGGGCCAGCCATAGTTCAGGCCACTTGAGACAACATTGAGTTCGTCTCCCCCCTGGGGTCCATGTTCATGCGCCCAGATTGTCGTTCCATCATTTGACAGAGTCAGCCCTTGTATATTTCTGTGACCAAAGCTGTAAATGTCAGACTTGGCATCTTGCTTAGAATAGAAAGGGTTGTCGTTCGGTACTGAGCCATCAAGATTGAGTTTTATCATGGTTCCCAAATGGTCAGATAATTTCTGCGCTCTGTCACGTTGTCCCCGGTCACCGAGGGAGATATACAGGTAGCCATCTTTTATCAGGAGTCGACTGCCATAGTGTCGGGTTCCCGCTACCTTGGGCGCCATGGCAAAGATAACCTGTGTATCTGTCAGTGTATTTTCATTCAGAGTTGCCTTGGCAACACTAGTACCTGATTTATTTTTCTCATGTTGGCTGTAAGCGATGTAAATTTGCTTAGATGTGGGGTAGTCAGGAGCGATAGCCAACCCAAGAATTCCACCTTGGCCCCTCGCTTTTAAACCGGGCAGCGAAATATCGATATCGGCTGTATCTCCTGAAGGCGATATTCTCTTCAAACCACCATTTCGCTCTGTGACCAGCATGTTACCACCAGGCAAAAATACGAGTGACCATGGGTGATCAAGGCCACTTGCGACAGTAGTAATATTAATCGTATGTTCATCGGTATTTATGGTGTCGGCTGTCGTCGAAAACGGGAATAGATATGCTGACACGATAAGTGGGAGTGATCTTAGAATATTCATCTTATATCCTTAACCGCCAAGTATTATCCTGATGATATACCTGTTGCTAATAAAGATTTAGTGATGGTGTAGATAGATTGAATGAAAATTATTGGAAACAGTAAGATGTGATTGTTTTAGAAAATAAGCAGCTTAGATTGATCATGTTATATAAGCAGCCTAGGTGAGCTGCTTATATAGCATGATCAATCTAGTCGGTATTTTCAACGTACAGCCATTGCAGATGCAAGTTTATTCGGTATGACGGTCACTGTTTTTTGCCGCTCTGTATGTGCAATAAAGTTACGCAGTGTGTTCTTAACTACCGAGCGCGTGTTGGCGTTGACAGCGAAAATTGGACGATGATTAGGATTAATATGTAACTTCAGCTCCGCCGCTAACTGCCCGTTACCAACGTCCTCAAATCGGAAATGTCCCTTGATATCGGTCATTCTCACCGCATTGTCTGACTCAGGATATGCCTTTTCCTGTGCAAGCGTCATTGTAAAGAGATGATTAACCCGTCGATAGGTGAAACGTAGGTAAGCGTCTCTGTTTTTTATTCCCAAAGGTGCTGAAAAAACAATATGAAGCGTTTTATCGGCCGGGGTGTGCTCTTTGACAACCTCGGTGTCCACCAAAGAGTGTACCCAATGCGTGAACTTTTCAGTTTGGGTTAGCATCAGCACAGGTTTTTCGATTGGTACATTTATCAGGACCCGACCGATCACGGTATCATAGATATCTTCTAACCCTGTGTATGATTTGACGACGATTCTGTCGGAATACAGTGCACCATCGCTACCTCTAACCTCAGCCGCAGCAGAAAAGGGAACCAACCAAAAAAGCAAGGCCTGTATTGCTGCTTTGGCGTTGTTAACAACGGGTTTCATACAACATCCTTATTTGGCTCTGGTCTAATTGCTTTGTTGCTCTTGATACGCAATGCGACCAACAATGTGCACTTCTTCGCCATCTTCATTGAATACAGCAAACCTTGATGCTGGGATCGGTTGGTCTGTTTTGATATAGAGTGACCGAGGGAGAAGCACCGGATTTTTGAATTCGCATTCGATGGCGATATTTCCGTTTGCCGGGACAACTTTCGCCAATGCAGCGGAGAGGAGCCACATCCCGTGCGCGATCGGTTTTTTGAAGCCCAAAAGCTTGGCAGTGATACCGGACATGTGTATCGGGTTAATGTCGCCGGATGCAAAAGCATAACGACGGGTGATCGGCAACGCACTCTTCAATGGTTGCGGAAAAGATAACGTGGCAAGGTCGCTATCTGAAATTAGCGGTGTGGATTTGAGTGCGTCCGCATCAGCTATTTTACGGTGGCGGAAGAGGTATCCAGAACGTCCCTCCCAGACCAATTCCCCCTGATTGTAGACATCGGTTTTGAGGAAAAAAACCACCCCTTTTCTGTGCGGGATATGGCCGTCAAACTTCACTTCGAGATCAAGCTTGCTATTTATATCCAAGGGCTGGTGTTGAGTAACGGATTGACTCAGGTGCACTAGACCCAACAACTTAAATGGAAAGTCCTTTCGGGTCATCAGTTTCATCTGAAGCGGGAATGAAATAATCTGCGGGTAAGCAGGTGGCAAATAGCCACCCACCTTATTCACGCCTATCGACTGACAGTAACTGCGAAGTTTCGCTTTATCGCACCGCCAGCCCTTGATAGTGAGGCAAACGTCCGATAACTTCCAGTCTTTGACATTGGCACTGTGCATGGCTGCATTAACATACAGTGGCAGCATGGCGGGCATTTTCACCGTCTGAGTGCGATATGGTGTGTGTTGTTTAGTCATTTACGCCCCCAGCAAGCTCTGTCCGCAAACACGCACTGTGTTACCTGTTACCGGGCCTGAAGCACTGTCTGCGAACCAAAGAATAGTTTCAGCAACGTCTTCTGGTAGTCCACCCTGTTGTAATGAACTGATACGACGACCAACCTGTCGGACACCAAATGGAATTTTTGCCGTCATTTCTGTTTCGATAAAGCCGGGTGCAACCGCGTTTACCGATATCCCCTTCTTCGTGAGCTCTGGATTCGCCGAGAAGGCATCTACAAATCCTATTACTCCTGCTTTACTGGTCGCGTAGTTGGTCTGACCCTTGTTTCCTGCAATTCCGCTTATTGATGCCACACCCACGATGCGCCCGTTGTCGTTGATTTTTTGATTTGAAAGTAAAGTTTCAGTCAAACGAACGGGTGCTTCAAGATTGATTGCCAACGTCATTTCCCACGCATCGCTTTTCATCGCGGCAAGAGACTTGTCTCGGGTGACACCCGCATTGTGAACAATGATGTCAACAGGTTCGGCAAGTGCCGCAGCCACTTGCCGAGCTGCATCCTCGTTGGCGAGGTTTGCCAAGATGGCCTCACCACCCAAGCCTTTCATTAGCTTTGTCAGTTGAGCTTCAGCTGCAGGGATGTCGAGCCCAACCACTGTTGCGCCACGTGAGGCGAAACGTTCAGCGATAGCTTTACCAATGCCTCTTGATGCGCCAGTGATCAGTGCCCGTTTACCATCTAACCTTCCTTTATCCCAATCTTCAGAATTGTCTGCGGTCATGATTCGAACCGTTTGTGCACTGACATACGCCGAGCGTGGACTGAGGAAAAAGGCAAGAGTTGAGGACAAGCCTTTTTCAGCCCCTTCTGCTACCTGAACAAGCTGTGCTGTTCCGCCTTTGCGAAGTTCTTTACCAAGAGAACGAACAAAGCCGCTCAGTGAGCGTTGAGCTATTCTCTGGTCTGAGGTCGTACATTGTTCTGGAGGCCGGCCGATAATTAACACTCTTCCGCATGAGCGGAGTGTTCTGATGGCTGGTTTGAAAAATGAGTGGAGTGATTTGAGCTCGCTTAGGTCACTAATTGATGTTGCATCGAATATCAGGCCATAAGCAGTTGTGACATTTAATTCTGATACAGCAAAACCGAGTGATTTTACCTGATCCCTGATGACCTTATCTGCACGTTGCCCCTGTGGCGCGCCAAACTGAACAACATCTTGTTGGCTTGGTGTGAAGTTGTAGTCTCTGTCAAGGCGCGGCGGTACTGGTAGTCCTAATATTTTGCTCAACTTGCTGCCGATAGTTGAACGCGTAAAACGCATGTAGCCGTCCATCAATCATTACTCCCTTATTATCATATGTGGCAAAAACGCGTTCCCTTTGTCGCGTTCTATATTGCAATAAATGAATGTCGCAGTGAGCCGTACCTTATAATAGCTGGCTGACAACTACGTTATATAATTTGAGAATTTTTATTGTTTATTTTTTTAGCTTGACGTTGGTAAGAAAAAACTCAGATGCTATGAAACTCACAAGGTTTCTGGTCAAAGTCATTGTGGAAAGAAAATAACATACATGTTTGTTTTAAACAGATATATTGATGATGTTATCCCTGTATAAAATTAAACGGCTTGTCCGTTATTATTGTTGCCGGTAAATGTCATTTTACTGAATACCATTTGGTTAAACTGTATTATCTTTCTATTTATAGAGAACCCCGCCACCGTATATTTGAAGGGTAGGCGGGGTTTAAAAACTATTTCGTTAATACTTTGTATATCTCATCTTTTAATTGAGCTCGACGTGTTTTGAGCTGCATAAAGGTTAAATCATCAGTGGGTACGTTATTGTTTTCTAGACCCCGAATTTCATGATCTAGGCTGTGATACTCCTTTGCCTGTGCATTAAAATTGGCGTCAGACGATTTCAATTCGCTTATCTTGTCTTTGAATTCTGGAAAATCATAAACGAGACCGTGGTTTTCACCGAGCATAACTCAACTCCTCCTTCGACTCACAAAATATCAACCTAATTGCGTAGAGGGTAAGAACTGACTATCAATAACTTCAGCGTTTACATCGAGATGTGTCACAACAACAAGTCTATTACAACGTCGCATCTTTCCAACACGCATACTCAAAGCATACTTTGAATTTTGAAGAGGGACTACTTTCAGACACAATGAATACTCAAAATCTCTCATATGAGACATCTAGGTAAAAAAACTGTGTTTAGCGGTTAGACAATTCGATGCGCATCGATGCGGGCAAGTGTCTACTTGCCCCAGTAATATCAGCGATTGTTTTTGATTGATTCAGCTTCTTTTTTGAGCAAGGTAATTTTTCCAAAGCCTAACTTATTAAAGTAGCTATCCCTGTGGTTCTTTACTGCTTTACCATCAGACACCATCTCCAACTGTTTTTCCATCGCCAGGAAATCTGTGATATCAATGCCTTCAGCATCTGCTGCAGCTTCATAAGGCGTGCGATGTCGTTGAAAGGAAAAGGTGATAACTTTAGTCTCGTCTTTGAATACATATTGAAGTTGACGGGCCATTTTTGAACCTAAACATAAAAAAAGAGTGCGGAGTATTTAACACCGAGCCCATGAAGTCAAACAAACGTGTATCGGGGTGATCCGAGCAACCCAACGACTGGTCTGGGTTGCTCGGAGAGTGAACTCGTCAGTGATTCGGACGCTCTGGAAAATGAATAGTGCTATTATCCGCTGTCAGTAGGGCAATTTCTTTTGGTGAACCATCGTCATTGAGCATAAGTAACCCGACTGCACTGCTGTTAACCAGATATTGTTTGTCGTTATTTGACGGTAAACGTTTTACTATTCTCATCCGCTTTCTTCGGGTGAATATATTAAGTGGGGAACGTGTGCCAAATAGCATGCGATCCAACCACTCAAATATGTCTAGATAAGGTTGTGGAAACTGATTACGTAAACCGCTGCATGTTATTTGCCAGATCCTCGGACTGCTTTTTCTAAATCTAATCATAATATCGTAAGCAAACGAATAATGAACATCACCTGATAACACAATAAAGTTATGAGGGGTTCGTGGGTGTTTAAAAATGTTCATAATTCCATTTGCAGAGCCGGGGTGGGCCATCCAGTTTTCCGAATCTGTCGCCAACGGTTGACCAAGTAAAGTCGCTGTTCGTTGAATTGTTTCGATGAACTTGACACCAAATATTGGTGCTGCTGAAACAACAATCACTGCCTCATGGTTGAGTACATCTTGCTGGAAGTCCATCAGTGCCTCCCAGTCCATCAGCCCAGAAGGTTTATTATCGTTCGATTCAGAACGCCATCGCCGCGTTCGCGTGTCCATTACCACAATTTTAGGTGTTGTCGGAATGGTGTAATGCCACTGCTCGAAATGCTTGAGCATCTCTTCTAGTGGACGTAGTGCCTCCTCTGTCCGATAACTGAAGTATGCAGAGACAAACTGCGAAAAGACGTCATTGAATGATGCCGGGTGGTTACCCCATCCCTGACATAAGTAATAGGCGAGTAATGCATTTGAGATAATCCTATTACCGTAATCTGTCGCATATACTTCTTTTTCCCAGCCCACTGTGAGATTAAAGTCATCTGTAATGTCATGATCGTCAAAAATCATATAGCTGGGTGTGTGTATAAACAGTCGTCTCACATGATGCAAACCAGCCACAAACTCCATAATTGATGACGCCTCGGTTTGCCAGCGCGAGATGTATTCAGGCTTGCCATTAAAGAGGGCCTCTGCGTCGGGCAGTGGCAGCAATTCCCATATTGCTGGCGACCAAACAAGTAAATAATGCGCAAAATATTCGTTAAAGCTCAGTAGATGATTATCCAACGTTCTGGAGCTGAAAACGGGCTCTGCAGGTTGATTAAGCACTTTCTGTAGCCAAGAGCGACGCTGTTTTTTTGGCAAGAAAGGCTCTCTGCCATAAAGAGGCAGAGCTGAGTCAATTTGACGACAAGAAGAAAAGGGGGCATCCTCAAAAGGTTGGTCATAAAGGCCCAGCAACTTTATCGTTTCGCGTATGGTCCACATCAAAGGCCCGCTGACATCATCGGCATAAATTTGGTCACCTGACATAATCAGCAATTCGGCTCGCTCTGAGGCATCCACTTCCTGATGATGTTGGTCGAGTGTCACAAGCGCATCTTTACAATTATGATGTGGATGACGGCAAGAGCCGTGCGCTATTTTGTGTGTTTTTGATGGAATAAAGAAAACGGGTCGTGTCTCCCCGGGATAAAGTGCCCCATCGATGTTGTCGAACACTGACCCCGTAGACGTTTCAATATCATAATTAAGTTCTGTATCGAGAGGGAAACCCGACGAGCAGGACAGTGTTTTCATCAGAACAAATGCGTGTTCACCGACCTGTTGGGTGTCCTCTATGGTTAGATTTGCGTTTCAATGGGGAGGGCGAGAGCTTGTGACAGATTTGCACTTTACCCTGAATGGCTTCAGTGACTACTGCCCATATCACGACTGTATCTGCGGTGACTCGCCGTAACATAGGGCCCGCAACAAAAAGCGGTAACTGATTCGTTTCCAACACTAATTTCCAACTGACATACTTCTTTCTATACTTTAGCCTGTGAAAATTTCCTCGTACACAGGCATTTGCACGTTACTGCTCACATTATGGGGTTTGATGGGCGGCTGTTCTGGATAGCCTGGCTGTGTCGTCTATGAATCCATTTTTTCTGGCACGTTCTAGCCAAAGTTCTGCAACCTGATTTTCACCGATATCTTTCAGCGTTTCGATAAGCTGAATTTGAGCTGTTGGGTGCTCTTTTTGGGCAGCCATCGTCAGATAAAACAGTGCTTTTTCGGTATTTTTAGGTACTAAATGTCCCTGGAGAAAGAGTCTACCCAGTGCGTATTGCTCAACTTGACTATCGCATGAAGCCAATTCCACAATCCATTTCAATTCATCGTACTCAAGACTGATGGGAGAGTGTTTTACAGGACTGTCCTCAGCATTAATCGAGCCGCCAATGGAGGAACAATATTCAAGGTACAGGCTCGATAGCCTAAATACACTCGGGTCTTCAAGCCCACGGGTAAAATATGGCGTAGCGTGTTTGCATGTTTCATTGTGAAGAGTATGACTTCGCAAGACCTTCCAGCCTTCGAAAAACTGGCTCGTCAGAAAAGGTAAGGGGTAAGAACTTACAGTTGGACAACTGGCAGATGAAGTCGCGTCTGACGGTAATGAAAAGTGAGTGAGTGTTTGGTCTGTTGTGGAATTCTCGGTACATCCATTTAGCGTTATCAAGATAGTGGGTAATAAAATCAACACAAAGCGCAACATCAAAACCTCTCCTTGGTTCTATGCTCTGGTATTCAACTTGACGGTAAAGTGTCGATAGAAAAACGGCCGGAGGAACTAATAACATCACGGCACGGTGTAATCGCTTCCACCCGGTGTGTTTTCATACGTCACTGATACTTAGATTGTTAGAATAATCAAACAGATTATAGATAACCAAACGGTCTAGAAACGTCACAAATATAGGAATTAAAAAGGAGAGTTGTACTGATGACCTTTAAGTGGGCTTTTTTTCTTTATGAATGTAAGTGTCCATCTTAATGGATAAATCGACACGCTTTTACATCCTTTCGCTGATTTACCTCCTTTCTGTATCTAATTCCTCCCTCGACATGAATCTGTAGAAGTTGTCGGCTGTTACCTTTACGATATAGGCGGTTTCTGTCGCGTCACGAAACGTTGGTCATAACTTGAATCATTGTTTTTGGCTTAACGTGATTGAGCGGATCACCCGGGTATGTCTTAGCGTCTTATAAAGGAATAAAAAATGACAAAAGAGAAGCACATTGTCTTAATTCATGGTACTTGGGGACACGGATCTGATTGGGATGAAATGGTTCCGGAGCTTGAAATCCGGGGATATACGGTTCACGCACCCAGTTTGAGATACCATGATTTGCCTCTACTCGAGGGAGCTATGGTCATGGGAACTGTCAGTCTGAATGACTACGTCTCAGACTTGGTCGACTTTGTGGAATCTCTGGATAGCCCGCCAATTATTGTCGGTCTTTCGATGGGTGGGTTGCTTGCACAACTTGTCGCTGCCAGAACAGCGCATAAAGCGGTTGTTTTATTTTCGCCTGCACCTGCAGCAGGTATATATGGCCTTTACCCCAATACTGTGAAAATGTTCTACAAATATTTCTTACGCTGGGGTTTTTGGAAAAAACCTATGTATCCAAGCTGGCCTGAATTTAGAACAGGCGTGCTGAATGAAAAAAGTGAGGAAGACGCCAAAAAGTTTTTTACCTCTCTGACTGTTGAGTCTGGCCGAGCATACGCTGAAATGGCCTTTTGGATGTTTGATCGCAATAAGTCGGCGTTTGTTGACGTTGATAAAATATCAACGCCCGTTCTTATTTTTTCAGGCAGTAAAGATAAGACAGTTTCACCGAACATAGCCAAGGCAACTGCAAAAAGATACAGAGGTTCAGTTCATATAGAACTGCCTGAGTCTGATCATGTGATGATTCTTGGTAAAGAGTTGCCAAGTGTGATGAAGCAATTTGATGTGTGGGCAGAGGAGCGGGTCTATAAATGAGAATAGTCGCGAGAGCGCACAGAGAGCGGGGACGAGTGCCCCGCTTTTCAGTTGATGATCATTAGCTGGCAAGCAGCTTTTCAGCAAGACTCAATTCCATTGTCGCTTTCAGCAAGCGATAAAGGTTGATTGAAGCGTCGATTTCTTCTTTTCTATTTGTCAGGCTCTCTATGTTCAGCCCAAGCGGGACATTGAGAGATGCACAGCTCTGTAAAATGAGGTTGAGGTTTTCTCGGCATATTCTCACCGATTCATTAAGTGGATTTTCTGCGTCCAATATTCTCCACTTTGTGGCCTCCGGAACAGAAATACCGAGCCACTCCATAAACTCCAGTGTCTTTTCACTGCCACATGGTGTGAACGTAAGGATGATCCTACCCGGCTCAATGCCTTCCTGACGACAAGTTCGAGCGTAACTGGTGATCAGGTTCACTGTTGCTTGAGCATCATAAACTGCCTGCGAAATATAAAACTCACACCCCTGTTCTGTTTTTTTCATTAGACGCTGATGCTCATTGCGCTTTGACGAATGCCGCTCAGCAATAGTCACTCCACCCAGGAAAAAATCTTGTTGGTGCTTTTCGAGTACTTTATAGGCATCAGAGAGACTGAGTTTAATATCTCCTTCGGAGGAAGGGCTCCCAACCAGCACGAGGTTATCTAGTTGGTAGATTTCCTTCGTTTCACTCAGCCAATCAATGAACTCTTGTTCACCGCGTTGCGCGACGCTTTTATACGTGATCACATCCTGTTTTGAGATGTGTTTAACCAGTTGGCTATATTCTCTTGGGTCAACAGTGTGCTTGAAAGGAAAAGGTCTTGGTGCGGCTGTGCGGCTGCTTTCGTCCTGAATGTCATAAACGACGACGCCATCGTATTCAATTTCATGAAGCCGGTTAAGAAGCTTTTGGGCAATTTCAGCAATCTTTGCTTTATCTGTGCCCTTTTTAGGCGGCGTAGTACCAATTAAGTAAACCCCCTGCGCAGGATCCTCAATTTTTTCTTTAAGTGATAAAGCCATATCGTAACGTCCAACTGTTAACTCTTACTGATTTTCACTATAACAGCCATTTAGACGTCCAGATAGCCCATTATGATGAAAAAAATTCATAATCATACAAACTTTAACTGAAATTGAGTAATCTTTGCAGGTTATGTTTGGTTAAAATGACATCAATCGTTTCTTTATGAAAAATTAATTTCATTTAAATAAAAAATAAAATATCTGTAACTCACAAACATACGTTTATTAATGGAACCTAATCAGAAGACAGAGCACCTAAAAGAGGTTAAATCTTTAGTTAGGCGTTTGATAGCCATCATGACTCTCTCAGGGGTGAGGGTAGTAGCTGTTAAACCGATGAAAGTATGGAAGGAAATATTATGAATCAGACTCAAGAACTGAAATCAACGCTTATACAGCTACAATCACAGATCAATCAGCTGAGCGCAAAAGACAAGGCGGTATATGATAAGTCAAAGCAAGACCTTGATATTCTTGTCAAGAATAATGGTCAGTATGCGATTGCCGCCGTCTGTGTAAAAGCGGTTGAGTTGCAGTTATCACACGGCTGATAGTCTTACCATTGCCCTAACAATATATTCAATGTAACCGTAATCTGCTTCCTGCTGGTGTGTCTGCCAGATTTTGATTTGGAGATGCGGTTATTTTCTTTATTACATATCCTGCCAACACATTTTTTAGACCTCTCTCACCTTTTTTACCGCCCCAAACCCTTAAATTCTGGTAGTTTGGCGTCGAAGTATAATATTTTCTTAATATTGAGCCCGTAAGCTGGCGACCATCATCAGAATGTCATTTATTTTTGTCCTATCAGCACCTACAGAGAACAACGAACTTGCTAAGACCGCGATCTAAAAATACGTCCAAAGTTCGATCCCTTCTCTACATCCTTCTTTGCACTGTCTTTGCAGTTCAGGTTTATATGGGCTCGCATCACCTCACTGAGCTCGACCATCTGTCAAATACCCATGTTGAATGTCAGCTCTGTCACTTTAATAGTCTTGGTTTTAACGATGTCGATTGCATCAGCATTGGTATTGCCAAAGAAACATATGAATATGTAAGGCAAGACCTTTCGTGTATCCCATTTTGTGACCTGCTTACTGCTTGTGCCCGCAGCCCACCTCTACAATATGTTGTCTGAAATTACTCGTATTTTTTTCACATTTGAGGTTTTAAATTGTTATGAAATCAACCCTTTTACTGCTGCCTTCTTTGATTGGTCTGGCATTGAGCACAACAGCTTCAGCAGCTGAAAATGAACATCGTCATCACAAAGCACACAAACATGCCGAAGTATTGATGAATCTGATCCAGTCGGACTCATCCGTCATGATAGAGATCGAGGCACCAGCGGATGACGTTGTTGGCTTTGAGCATCAGCCTAAAAACAAAAAGCAGCAAAAATTGATTGATGATGCTGTTGCTGTTTTGAATGACGCTAGCCGCATTATAAGTTTCAACCCTGAAGCGCAGTGTTTGGTGAAAGAAGCGAGCATTAAGCATGGCTTTAATGATGGTCACGATGAGCATCATGACCATGACAAACATGACCATGACAAGCACGACCATGACAAGCATGACCATGATAAGCATGACCATGACAAGCATGACCATGACAAGCATGACCATGACAAGCATGACCATGACAAACATGACCATGATAAGCACGACCATGATGCGCATCATGACGGTGAGCACAGTGACGAACATAGCGAGTTTATCGTCAGCTATTCATTCGAGTGCCAAAGCCCTGAGAAATTGAAAACACTATCGACCGAGTGGTTTTCAGTCTTTACATCCACGCGTGAAATTAAGCTGAAAGGTATCACTGATAAGGGGTCAACGACTGCAGAGCTCACCCCTGACAATACGTCAGTAAACCTTTAAACAAGGGTAGGGGAGCCAATGGCTCCCCGAACTTTGGAGCAAATAATGATAGAGATTAATAATCTGACATATCGCTGGCCGGGGACCGACAAGCCTCAGCTGGACATTGAGCATCTGAGTGTCAGACAAGGCGAAAAGCTGTTTATTAGCGGTGAGAGTGGAAGTGGTAAGTCAACATTGCTTGGTCTGTTGGCTGGTATTTCTGTTCCAGATACCGGGACGATTACGATTGCTGATACCGAGTTGTCGTCGCTTTCTGCGTCAAAGCGAGACATTTTCCGAGCAGATCATGTTGGTATGATATTCCAACAGTTTAATCTTCTGCCTTACCTCAACGTGCTAGAGAACGTTCTGTTACCTTGTCACTTTTCTTCAGTCCGACGACAGCGTTTGACGACCGAAGCGAATCGAGCGGCAACGCTTCTTTTATCTGACTTGGGTTTATCACCAACATTGTTTACTAAACCAGTAACGGCATTGAGTATTGGTCAGCAGCAGCGTGTTGCTGTTGCTCGGGCGTTGATGGGTAAACCAGAGTTAGTGATTGCAGATGAACCCACCTCTGCGTTGGATCAAAATGCACGTGATAAGTTTTTATCCTTACTGGTGAGCCAGTGTGAAGCAACAGGAAGCAGCTTGTTGTTTGTCAGCCATGACCAAACACTAAAGTCGCATTTTGACCGAGAAGTCTGCTTGTCTGAGATTAACCGGGCCAAGTCTGTGAGTGATGATGAAGATACCCATGAGACTGGCGTTCTAGATGCTGGTGTATCGGAGAGTAAAGAGAGGACTCGATCATGATTGCCGTTGCGAATCTTGCGTGGAGAAGTGTTCTCAATAGAAAAAATACTGCTTTGCTCACGATATTGACTGTGGCCGTGTCTGTGGTGTTGCTACTTGGCGTAGAGCGGGTAAGAGTGCAGGCGAAAGAGAGCTTTGCGAACACTATTTCAGGTACTGACCTGATAATGGGAGCACGCTCAGGCAATATTAATCTTCTTCTCTATTCTGTATTCCATATCGGTAATGCGACAAATAATGTCGATTGGAAGACAGTGAAAGATATTGTCGGACAGCCTGCCGTTAAGTGGTACATACCGATATCCCTTGGTGATTCCCATCGAGGCTTCCGTGTGACTGGTACGACAACCACCTTTTTTGAACAATACCGTTACGGACGAAAACAACTGCTGAGTTTTCAACAGGGAAGAGAATTCGATGCCTTATCAGATGTTGTTATCGGTGCTGAAGTCGCCAGACAACTCAACTATAAGCTGGGTGACAGTATTATCATTGCTCATGGACTGTCAGATCAGTCATTTACCCGCCATGATGATTCACCGTTTGAGATCTCAGGTATTCTAAATCCGACAGGTACACCTATTGATCGGGGAGTATTCGTTTCCCTTGCTGCGATTGATGCTATACACGAAGGATGGGAGACTGGGACGAAGCGAGCAACGGGTGCGGCGTTTGCAAAAGATTATACCAATCATGAGCCTACAGCAGTGACCGCAGTCTTTATTGGCTTGAAATCCAGATTGCAGACGTTCAGTTTACAAAGACAAATCAACGAATACCGTTTTGAGCCGCTGTCAGCAATTATTCCCGGTCTGGTCCTTCGTGAACTCTGGTCGATGATGTCAGTAGCAGAAAAAACACTTTTGGTTGTCTCTGGTTTCGTTGTTTTTGCGGGCCTTTTGGGCATGCTCTCCAGTCTTTTGACCAGCCTCAATGAGCGGCGTCGTGAAATGGCAATTTTACGTGCAGTAGGTGCGAGACCTCACCATATCTTTCTGTTACTCGTCAGTGAAGCCGGACTATTGACCTTTTGCGGGATCATCGTTGGAATCCTGATGCTTGCTGTTCTGCTATTATTTGGGGTGCCAATTCTCCATGCTCAATATGGGTTGGTGGTTGATGTGTGGCATATCACCGAGTATGAATTATCTATGTTGGCAATTGTTCAAGCCGCAGGGATTTTAATTGGTTGTCTGCCTGCTCTCAGCGCTTATAGACAGTCGCTTTCCGATGGAATGACGATAAGGGTTTAAGTCATGAAAAAGTTTTTAAGCTGGGCTTTGCTTGGCATTGCGATGAATGTTAGTGCCGCGCCAGAGCTCTCTCTTAGTTGGGAAGATCTGGTTCCGGAATCAGAGAGACTGCTTTACAGTGATCAGCCGATTATCAGTCACCAAGGCGAACCCATTCAAAGTCGTCTTGGCAAAGTTCGCAACGAACTGAACAATTCTTTTGTTGGTCTGAGTGGTTTTGTGATTCCGTTAGAGGGGGATGTAAACAGTATCACCGAATTCCTTCTCGTCCCGTTTATGGGAGCGTGCATTCACGTTCCGCCTCCCCCACCGAACCAAATTGTTTACGTGAAGTTTGATAAGGGCGTTCCTCCCAGTGAACTGTGGGATATTGTTTATGTTACGGGTAAGTTGCGTACTGTTGCTGTTGATACTGACGGAATACTGTCGGGTTACGTGCTCGAAGGAAAAGCAGTCAGACCTTATGATGATGCAATAGACGGCTAAACGACTCTGAGCCCCGCTATAGTGAGCGGGGCTTGATAACGAACATATTCAACGATAAACACACCGAATAGCAAGCGAGTAACACTGCACACAAATATATGGGTGTTTACCAGCAGCAACACACTTCCTGCACAATGCCAGCACTCCTGGGGTAAAACTTTCAGCAGAACACATGATATCAAGCCTCCTCATCTATCCGGAAAGCACAGGCTCTCACAAGAACGATGATCTTTGTGTTAAATCAAGTTGCACCCAGATATTGCGATCTTTTCTTATTGGGAAAAAGCGTGTTTGGTGCATTTGTGTATATGCTGGATATTATAAAATTTAAATGATCGGTCTGTCTGACAGGTCGAGGCCAAAGAATGGCACTGATAATGGGTAATATTGGATAGGGATGTAGATATGGCAATGATCACCGAGAGCCGAAATCCGGCTACAAAGTATATTGATAAGTTGGATACATTAGATTTAGTTAAGGTGATCAACAGTGAGGATAAAAAGGTAGCCAGTGCTGTTGAGCTCGTTTTACCTGAGATTGCTAGGGCCATAGAGGTGACAACAGCCGCCTTTAAACGTGGAGGGAGGCTCATTTATATCGGAGCTGGCACATCTGGGCGTCTGGGTATTTTGGATGCCAGTGAATGTCCCCCAACGTTCGGGACAGACCCGGATATGGTTGTCGGCCTAATTGCTGGTGGTGAGCAAGCGATAAGAAACCCAGTTGAAAATGCAGAAGATAATCGTAAAGCTGCGATATCAGACTTACTTGCAATTCGGCTCGCACCAGCTGACATTTTAGTGGGAGTAGCTGCGAGTGGAAGAACACCCTATGTACTATCAGCCGTTGAGTTCGCTAAAGACCAAGGTGTAAAGACGATAGGAATTTCGTCAAATCCAGGGAGTGAGTTAGAACTCTCCGCCGACATTGCCATTACACCAGTGGTGGGGCCTGAGGTCATCAGCGGTTCTTCAAGACTCAAGTCTGGCACTGCTCAGAAGATGATCCTTAATATGCTAACGACCGGGGCTATGGTTAAAATGGGCAAGGTGTTTGGAAATCTTATGGTCGATGTTCAAGCATCTAATGCCAAGTTAGTTGATAGACAAAAAAAGATTATTATGGAAGTGACAGGTTGTACTTACGAAAGTGCTGAGAAAGCTTTAGTTGATAGCCAAGGTCACTGTAAAACGGCGATTTTGATGGTCATGGCTGACCTAACTTATGAAGAGGCGACACTCCTTTTAGACGATCATCAAGGGTTTATCAGTGCTGCATTTCTCGACAGAGGGATCCCTCTATAGCTGATCCGAGCTATGAGGTTAGTTGATCCGAGCGATGAGATTAGACAATAGAAAAGGCGACATATTGTCGCCCTCTTGTCACGTTTCGGTTTACTCAGACGGTTCTATCACTAAAACAATACCATCCACCTGTACGACTTTTACTCTCGACCCCGCACTCATTTCTTGTGAGGCACGGGCAGACCATGTTGTGTCGCCAAGCTTCACTCTGTTGGTACCAATCACTACATCGCTATCCAGCGTGATTTCCTGCCCGATTAGCTGGCTTTCTTTCTGGTTAAGTTTACGGCCTGCATCATCTTCAGTATCACTTTGAAGCTGACGTCGCCACCAAAGCCAAGTGGTGGCGAGAGACAAGGCACCAAATGACATCCACTGTATTTGCCAGCTCATTGGGATAAAGTTCATCAGTGCACCAACGATTAATGCTGATGTACCTAACCAAAGAAAATATCCCCCTGTACCCGCCAGTTCTGCAATTAACAGTAACAAGCCAAATGCGAGCCAGTGTAAGTAATTAATATCTGTCAGTAACTCTATCAAACTGTCTCCTATCTCTTGTCAGCAGTACTATGCTTGAACATCTCAGCGATACCAGCTATCGAGCCCATCAGGCCTGAAGCTTCAAGTGGCAGCATAACAATTTTTCCATTCTCTGCCTGACCAATAGTTTTCAGTGCCTCAGTATAACCCTGAGCAACAAAATAGTTCACAGCTTGAACATCACCTTTAGCGATGGCGTCACTTACCATGCTCGTTGCTTTCGCCTCTGCTTCAGCAGCACGCTCACGAGCCTCTGCCTGAAGAATAGCGGCCTGTTTTTCACCTTCAGCTTTCAGGATCTCCGATTGTTTCTGACCTTCAGCTCGGAGTATTTCTGCCTGACGAATACCTTCGGCCTCTAATATTTCCGCTCGCTTATTTCGTTCAGCTTTCATCTGAGCGTTCATTGCCTCAGTCAAATCTTTCGGCGGCTGAACGTCTTTGATTTCAATACGGGTAACCTTAACCCCCCATGGGTTGGTCGCTTCATCAACAATAGACAATAACTTCGTATTGATCATATCTCGTTGGCTCAACATTTCATCAAGCTCCATCGAGCCAAGAACGGTACGGATGTTTGTGAGAGTCAGATTGCGGATCGCATGCTCCAAATCATTAACCTCATACGCTGCTTTGGCAGCATCAATGACCTGAACAAAACATACTGCATCAATGACAACGTTAGCGTTGTCCTTTGATATGACTTCCTGAGCTGGGATATCCATTACCCGCTCCATCATATTAATTCTATTGCCGATTCCATCTATAAACGGAATAATCAGATTAAGGCCGGGTTTCAGCGTCTGGGTGTAACGCCCGAAACGTTCTACCGTCCAGTTATTTCCCTGTGGAACTGTCTTAATACCCGCTGCGATAAATACGACGGCAACAACGATAAATACGCCAATCGTAATGAGAGAATCAATTTCCATAAACAAATCCTTCCTGTGATATCTCGCTATCCGAGACCTTTATTCTTGCTTAATCATTAACCGCGAACAATGCCATTATTCTGATATAGATCCAATTACATCAAGTATTTATGCATTTAGTTTACTTTCTAATGTGTCATCCGTAATGAGTAAACTCTATTTTTGCAATAATTTAGGGCTCGAACACGAGCAACATATTTAAACAAAGTCACTCTGTGAATTGGCTGATGTATAGCCTAGTGGCATGATGGAAGGGTGCTTTTTATATTTTAGAACCCTTCCGTCACGTGGACTCAGTCATCAGAAGTCTGAGAGGGCTGGGATAATGTTGTTTTTTCAAAAAGGTGCACAATGACCATATGCGGGACGGTTAAAGCAAATAAGCCTGCAAATACCGTATGTATAAGTCTTGATGAAGTACCGATATGTTCGAGAGAAAACCATAAAATGGCCGCTAAAAGAACAGTGGCTAGGGTTGTCAAAGCTACAACAGAGAGCATAACGCCAGTGAGCTTGGTATTTTTGACGATTTCAAAGAAATGGCGAGGTGAATGTACTGAACAGAAATAAAGTAAAAAATACAAAATGATTGGGAGTGTGTTTGCGGCGAACAGCAGTATTGCTGCGTCTAATAGCCACATGTTGGGTCTACCGGTGTAAAAGTGACTCAGGGCACGGTAAGCGATATAGGGCGATGTGATTAATGCACCTGCACATAACACCTGCGTGGTCATCAATGACGCTGAGTCGCTGTAAGCTGTAAATTGATAAAGTTCCTGAAAGATCTCTCGGGTGGCTCCGGGGTTTGATGGCACGGGCAGACAAATTACCCAGATGCCAAAAATCATACGCTCGACATTACCATTGGTTGGCCAGTCTGCGCCAAAATGCCAGAAAGTGATCACAAAGAAAATGCTCAGACCCAGTACAGGGTTCAAAAACCAGATGGCAAGACACAATAACGTCAGAGCCACATAGCCTGTCAGCCAGATTAACAATCCCCGGAGATTTTTCCATAGCTTGAGATGATATGAGAGGGGGAGATCCATTGCACCGTGGGGCAATCCCAGCAGTACAATCAATACCGCCGAAATAAGCGTTTGATCAACCAGACTCAGGTCTCGGATAGCAAGCAGCATGACCAGTGCAATGACTGGAAAGATAAAGAGTGTGCGTTCAGAATTGCTTTTTGTTGGTGTAGAAGTCACGACTGTTAATCCTCTGAAATGCAGATTGAAGATTGCTAACGGCTGCTTTAATAAAAGGTGCAGCAGGCATTGCATTGATGACTTTAAGGTTGTCGAGTGGGGTGGCATTATCAGACATAAAACGGGCGAAGCAGTCAGCGTTTACTCTATCAGCCATATCAATAAATAGATTTGAGGCCGATGTTTCATTTGATGAGAGTACATCAAGGAACAAGCTATCCATTGTTCTTTGTGTCGGTGATGATGAGTCGAGATGCGGAATGACGGACCACTTTCTGTAGTGTTCAGCACATTTCTTTGCCCAAGCCTGAATACGAAGGAATGCATATCCGCTCGAAGGACGCAGGGCGCCAGCATTCATTCCTGCAAGGATAATGTTTGAATCTTTGTCTGGTTCACTCAGTTTCATCCCCATGGGTAAAACGGCTTGTTCTTCGCGGGAAATTTTCCAATCTTTGTGTGGTGAAAATCGATAGCGCAACAGCTTAGTGAGAATCGGTCTGAGTGTTTCGGGTGCAAAGAGCTTTGGCGAAAAAGCAGTCAGCTCGATCAGTGCTCGATTCTCTTCCAGCGGGAGTAAATAGTTAAATGTCAGACCGAGTGACGTATCGTTCAAGCGATCCATTAACATTGGGATTTGTTGATTAAACACAGGTGACGAGGTAGTGACCTCTGCGCCATAAAAAATTTGAAAAAGAGGAGCAGTTGTTACCTGAGTCAGTTCAGGTGGGCGGGTATCAACAACCTGCCGCGCAAAAAAGTGTTGGTCACCAGTTATCACTTTTACACCATCTTTCGACGCCTCAAGCTTATCCACCTTGGTGTTCATGTGCATCAGGCAGTGTGGATTCAATCTCAGAAGCGATTGGCTGAAGTGATAAAAGTCTTCAGCAGCAATGTGATGATAGTGCCAGTGTTCGGATTCATGGGTAACGTGTTTTCCGTTTGCTGAAAATGACCATGAGGACCACGACCGGGAGATGGGAAGGTGCCTGTTCAGGGATTGTTTACCCCAAAAGCACCATGTTCTGTCGTTGGTATATTTCGGCCTCACCTCTAATATCAAGATGCGCGGAAGGTCAACCAGGTAAGACAGACTGACCGCCAGTGACAGGCCAGCAGCGCCGCCACCTATGATGATGATATCAGCGTCATACTTGCTTTTTCCCATACCTATTGTCCCCACTGAAGTCGAGTGGTGCATGCAGTCGGCTGTCGTGGTTGGCAGGACAATCTGATGACCATGTGAAAAAACCGGACAGCATTTTTATTGCCGTCCGGTATTTGCGGAGGCGAGGCACAATCGCCCTCCCCGCATAGATGTTGTGATTTTTCTCTTGGATAAGGTGGCCAATCTCTCGATATACCGCGAGTGCAACGGCAATGGCTATTCTTGAACGGAAAGGTAAATATCTAAGGCCAAGCGTGGCACTGGAATAGTAGCTGTCAGCAAGCGCGAGTAATCGACGCACTGCTTCGCTAATGATGGCTCTGTTCTCTGGTGTTTCTTCCGCAATTTGTGATGCAGACAAGTTGTTAACCCAAGTCGCAGGTAGATATCGTCTGCCCATTTGAGCATCTTCGAGTACGTCACGGGCGATGTTGGTCATTTGCATAGCGATACCTAAATCAATCGCAAACTTCTCACCGCCTTGTTTGCTGCCAAGTATCGGGCACATCATTTCGCCCACTGTACCAGCAACGTAATAGCTATAGCGGATTAGAGCTCTTTCATCAGCGATTTCGACTTTGTCTAAGTCCATGGCAACACCGCAGACCAAGGATTGGAGCGCATCAACAGGTATGTCCCACTCTGAAATCAGGCCTAATATATCGTCGGTATCAGGGTACAGAGGTGCGTTTAGCAACAGTGACTGACGGATTTTTGCCAACGCCAAACGCGCATTTTGCTTATCTGTTGATTCATCAACAATGTCATCTACCACGCGGCAAAATGTGTAGAGTCTGGCGGCAGCATCCAATCGTTTGGTAGATAATAATTTACCAGCCAGATGGAATGTCTTTCCGTGTCGTTTTAATGTGTGCCGAGCCTGTGCGGGTCTGGCAGTTGTGGACTGCCTGTCAGATAACGTGTTATCTACGGACGGCAGGTTAAGTTGTTCTTCACTCATGATGCCCTCCGGAATAGAGTGGCGTCAGGTATCAATCGCTCCAGCACCTTGGCAGATGAGAGAACGCCGGGTAGTCCCGCTCCGGGATGTGTGCCTGCGCCTACTAAGTAGAGATTATCAATACCTTCTCCCTGATTGTGATAGCGGAACCATGCAGACTGTCTGAACAGGGGGGCGATAGAGAAACCTGCTCCCTCAGCACTAAGATAGGACTGAGCAAAATCATCTGGTGTTTTGAAAAAGTCGCCCTTGATGTGTTCACTGAGTTCTGGCAGCAATGTTTGCTCCAATGCATTCACTATGCGGTCTTTCAGTTTTGAGCCTTCGACAGTCCAGTCGATATTACCTTCCTGATTGGGCACAGGCGCAAGTACATAGAAGGAATCACAACCATCGGGTGCAAAAGAAGGGTCAGTAGCTGTGGGCCGATGCACATACAGAGAAAAATCTTCAGTCAGGGTTTTATGGTGAAAAATATCCTCTAGTAACTCCTTGTAACGTTTCCCCAACCAGATTGTGTGATGGGCAACGTCGGAATATTGCTTCGTCGTACCGAAATAAAGGACATAAAGACCCATCGATTTTTCGCTGACATTTGTCTTGAGTCGGCATGGTAATGTCTGTTGCGATTTCGGAATAAGATTTTCGTAGATGAATGCTGGATCACCATTGGACACAACGAGATCGGCATCCATCACGCTACCATCATCCATTTCGACGTTTTTTATCGTTTTATTGTCGAACGTGAAGCCAGTGACAGTGGTATTTAACTTTACAGCAATTCCTTGTCGTTTCATCAAATTGCCTAACGCCTCTACCAGCGCACCTGTTCCTCCTGTAGGGAAAAAGATTCCCCATTTTCTCTCCAGATAATGAATGAGACTGTAGATACAGGTGGTGTCGAATGGGTTCCCGCCGACAAGTAAAGGCTGAATTGAAAATGCCTGGCGAAGTTTGTCGCTTTTCAAGTGCTTTGAGACAAATTTCCATACTGAGCGATGACTGCCAAGCTTAACCAAATAAGGAAGCTGTGCCAGCATGGTGCTGAACTGATGGAAGGGTTTGTCGGCAAGTTTGGTGAAACCAACATCAAAAATTTGTTGGGATTCATTAACGAGTGACTGATAACCATCAACGTCTTCTGCAGATACTCGTGCTATTTCGCTTAGTGTCTTGTCTAAAGAGCCGCCGTAGTCGAAATGACCGCCGTCAGGAAAGTGGAATCTGTACCAGGGTTCCAGCGGCACAAGTTCGACATGTTCGTGAAGTGATTCACCGAATAAAGAAAAAAGCTCTTCAAGTAAAAATGGAGCGGTTACCACTGTAGGTCCGGCATCATGCCTGAAGCCTTCAACATCGTAGACCTGCGCCCGACCACCGAGAGACGAACATCGATCAACGATAGTGACGTCGTAACCTCTTGCCCGAAGGCGAAGTGAGGCAGCGATACCGCCGAAGCCTGCACCTATTACTACTGCGTGAGGCATGTCCTTACCTCCATTAGATTGTCTGACAAAGACCGGATGTAATGACAGAAAATCTCGTCAAGTTTTCCCGGCAGAATGTTGATTTCTTCGTTGACCTCTGACAACAAAGATTGTGCGCGTTGAATAGCGACAGATTCTGCGCTCTCACCGTATCCGGAATTCCTTAAGACCAGAACGGCGTTTGGCGCAAAGCCCGAGCCGTGGTCCCGTTGGAGATCTTCCTCAACGTCGCCAACGTCATCGGTGATCTGGTAGGCGAGTGCGAATTTGTTGATCGTTTGTCTGGCTTTGCTGCGCCAGCTCTCGTGGCCTGAGAGGCAATACACCAGTTCTACTGGTAGGCTGAGTAGTGGTGCAGATTTACCTATTGCGATCACTTCATATTCAGCCATGCTGGTTGAGATATCATGGCATGAATCCAAGTCAAGACACTGCCCGTGAATAACTGTTTTAATCCTCTGATGGATAAGATTTAGACAATCACCAATGGTGTCTTTTCTGTTTATTGTTGCCAGTGCACCGTAGGCAGCTGAAATCATCAGGTCACCTGCGCACAGTGCGACTTCTGGGCCAAATACTTTCCAGACCGTCTTCTGATCGCGTCTATATTCATCGTGATCCTGCAGGTCGTCGTGTATCAGTGAGGCGTTGTGGAGGAGCTCTGATACGCAGGCAGTAGCCACTGCGTCGCTATCGTCTATACCTAATCCGTGGGCTGTGTGAAGAGCCAGCCTTGCTCTGTTCCGCTTACCACCTGTGTCCAAATGATACAAACATGCATCGCAGACTCGGGAAACAGGGCCCGATGAGCCCTGTACTAAGTTGCGCATGCTTTTTTCGACACTGGCCAGTAGCGTATCTATGTGAGAAAAATACGTTTTCTTCGTCATCTACCCTCCTAGGGAGAAAGATGTTGAACACTGACCAAGGCTGGGTGCTATGCCTCGCTCGTAGAACTGCTAGTGGCTGCAGACCAGATAACAACACCAAATGCAATCTTGTTGACAAAGTCAGCAAGGTTGTACACCAGATTGAGGGTATCTGTCTGACCTTCAGTGGTGTAACCCATCACATATCCGATTGGATAAATCGCCCAACCGACGGTAACAATAAGTCTGAGTGCGTTGAATGCTTTCTGACTCGCCTCCGTGCCGCTCTCAGCGCTTATCTGGCTTGCTTCGCCAGCAAAGATTTCATAAATAATGTATAGCCAGCCAATCATGCCGATAATAAATCCGACCCAGACACCCAATGTGCCAATCTCGCCCAAGTAGCCACCAACAAGCATAACTACAGAAGCAATAAGTAATTTCCAGAACAAGCCAGATCTCACTACCGCAATGGCAGTTAAGATCAGATAGAACTCAATGATTTGAAGAGGAACAGTCAACAACCAATCTACATAACGGAAGGACGTTGGGCTCTCGCCAGTACCAACCCACACCCCACGCATGTAGAAATAGTGGATCGCTGCAATACCCGTCACCATCGCCGCTACAGTTAACGATGTTTTCCACTTACCTACTGCTCGGTCGCGTTCAACCCAGAAGAAGAAAGTGGAAGCGACCATGGCAGCAGAAATTATCCAGAAGGACATGCCGACCAGATCGTTTGGATCTAGCATTAGCTCTTTCATTTTTCAGTCACCTTTAGTTTGCAAAATAAAAAAAATGCATAGGCCGCAAGGCCAGCTTCTTTTGAAACACAATGTGACTTCACCGGTGCGTGCTACAACTCTGTTCTTTTAACAAACTCAACTCTAACATCCTGTCATCATTTTATTTGTCATGAAGAAACAGCAACTTGTCACTTATTACTACTACTCACAACAATAGATACGGAGTAATAATGTTTCAAGATTGGTGTTGGTTTTTGAGCAATATTAAGATTTATTAGTAAATTCATATTTCCTTTTAGTGTAAGTCATTGAATATTATAGGTTAATTTAAAATTTCTGCTATTTTAAAGTATCTTTAAACCCATCCAAAATAAAAAATAGATTTTACTTTTATTTGTAAATGTGATCTTAAACGTAAATTACATGGTCGCTGAAGCCAAGATTCCTTTAAAAAAGTTGAACTCAGTTTAGAAATTGCTTAAGCAAATAATGAAGTACATATCATAATCAAATGCAAAATTATTAATATTACATCTGTATTATTTAAAATATTTTATCAGCGGATGCGAAATATAGACTTTAAATGCAGGTCAAGGTATTTTTATGTGAATTTGATTAATTAATTAATAAATGAATATGAAACGTTGCTACTGGGCAGATAGCTCTGAAATTGATAGCCGATATCACGATAGTGAATGGGGAGTTCCTGTCCACGACGACAGGAAGCTTTTTGAAATGTTATGTCTAGAAGGCGCTCAAGCTGGTCTTAGCTGGACAACGATATTGAAAAAAAGGGCAGGGTACCTCAAAGCTTTCGATAACTTTGACCCTGAGATAGTAGCCAAGTACAGCCCAGAGAAAATTGATGAACTGATAGCCAACCCAGCGATTGTCAGGCACCGACTAAAAATCCTCTCTGTTGTCAGTAATGCAAAGGCGTTTCTTGGTATTCAAAAGGAGTTTGGCAGTTTCGATGCCTACATATGGTCTTTTGTTGATAACCAACCAATTGTTAACCACTGGGCGTCTGCTTCTGAGGTACCTGCAACCACTCCATTATCTGATTCAGTAAGTAAAGACCTGAAAAAAAGAGGTTTTAAATTTGTAGGTAGCACCATTTGTTACGCATATATGCAAGGCATAGGTATGGTGAATGATCACCAAACGGATTGCTTTCGTTACGGTGAAGTGGGCGCCTGTTGAGGGGCTTTCACCCCCACCCAGCCGGCAGACATCAGCTAGCTTGAAACGTTTGATGTCTGCTGTTGTGACTATTGTTATGCCGAGAAAATTGTCTTCCCTTCCTTTATCGTTTCTAGCACTTTAATGCTGCGTAGCTGGTTTTTTGAGGTGGTGAGTGGATTTTGATCCAAGATAACCATATCAGCATATTTTCCATCCTCAATCGTTCCTTTTGTGGTCTCTTCGAAAGATTGTATTGCCGCATTCACCGTTACTGCCTCTATCGCTTTGTAAGTTGAAATAGCGTGCCACTTACCCAATTCCACGCCATTTTTACTCATTCTGTCCACGGAACTCGCTATTAGCTCAATGATGTTCGGGTCGAGAATGGGTGCGTCAGTGTGAAGTGTGAAAGGCAATTCAAGTTCATTTGCCCATCCCAATGGAGAAAAATTAGATGTTTTCCACGGCCCAATTACGCGGTCATGATATTCATCGCCCCAGTAGTAAATATTGAGCGCAAGAAACGAGGGAATGATCCCCAATTTTTTCATCAACTTTAGCTGACTAAATTCAGTTCCTTTCATATGAATAAGAGAGGTACGGTGGTCGTGAAGACCATATTTGTCAATCGCACCTTCTATGGCAGAGATTGCCATCAGGGTTGCCCTATCAGCATTGCTGTGCGAGATGATTTGAATATGCTTGGAATAGTACTTCTCGACAAATTCATTAAATGAAAATTGATCCAATATTCGCACGCTGGACTGGTGATTGAGAAACTTGTTGTTTTTCAATTTAAGTAGTCTGTCAATTGGCGAATTCATACCCGAATCCGAACTGCCGTCACCAGTAAGTTTTACACCCGCTATTCTCAGTCTATTTATATTTGGTCCAGGCTGTTGCAGTTCAGTGATCACATCAAACTCATTCGAGTTTGGATAGACATTAATATCTATCATTAGCTTTTCTCTGTCTGCCTGTGACTTGAGAAGACGAAATGCGTTAAGGTTTCCTGATGCTTCCTGTGCTGTGGTAATGCCATTTCGCGCGTACATCATTTGTGCCTCAGACAATGCCTTATCGACGACCTCAGTGTCATACACATTGAGATGTGGATAGATCGCAAGGACGGCGGAGCCCTGCAAAAGGCCAGTCAGTTCGCCATTTTTATTGTGCTCAATCAGTCCTTCTTCTGGGCAAGGAGTACCTTTGTGAACACCGAGTAAAGACAATCCTTTACTATTACAAACTGCTTGGTCACCTTTAATTTGCATGATGCAAAAGGGCTGAGTGCGGCTGACGGTATCCAATTCCGCTAACGTGGGGTGTCTGCGTTCCAGTAACTCCAACTCGTCATATCCCCATGCAAAACCCAAAGATTCTTTGTCTTCAAGATTGTCAAGGTGGGTACTCATTGTCGAGAGAATCTCTGATATTTCATCAAACTTGCCATTGGGGCTGGGGAAGAGAAATGGAATGTCTATCAGGTTTACGACTTGACTGATGTGTGAGTGTGCATCGACAAATCCGGGCAGTACTGTTTTTCCATCAAGCAATGTTACTTCTGTGGATTTTCCTGCCAATTGTAGCACGGATGCATTGTCACCGACGGCGAGTATACGGCCATCTTTTATTGCCACAGCTTGCTCTTCTTTTTTTTCGCCAGTCATGGGGATGACGTGACCATTAATAAGAATTCGATCAGCTGTCAGTTGTCCAAAGCTTTGGGCGCTGTGGAAGAGTAAAGAGCAAAGAAGCAAAGAGAGTATACGTGGCATAAATGAGTAAATTAGCAGCATCGGGAGGCGAATTTTACCCAGTAGGACTATCAATTCAACCTAAATATAAATATTTATCAGTTCAGTATTTACAACGTACTTAATAACAGAGATTTAAAAAAATAAGATGACTGAAGATGAGCTCTATTAATATTCAGATGACTCTGAATCTGCTTAGCTTCATCCTATTTCATTATCATTTCGATATAGCGAGGAACGGTGCTTTAATGCTACAGCAAGCTGTCATGATAACAATATGTGTATAGATTTTTGTGCTGGAGTACCTTCTATGAATTATAAAGGTCATATTTGTAAAAATAGTTTAGATAACATAGTTGCAATAGAAACGCCTCAACTATTTTCACTTGATAAACCAGTCTTTTTAACAAAAAATCTTGTGGGTAAAACCTATATTAATTATCAGCCTGACTGTTGTTAGTTTGAATGTTACCTATTTGCCATCGGAACCTCTTGATAAAGGTTCATCAGCGTTTGCTCGGCTCTTTCAGGATCTGGGCTAATAATTGTAAATGGATATGAAACCTCGTTAGGATGGAGCACAACAAACTGATTTACCCTAACATATCCCTCGCAACATCCCACCCGCTTTTCCAGTACTGTTCCCCACTGGTTACCCAGCTCGCTTACCGGGGGTAGTGAAATATACACGATATTTTTGTGGCAAGGCATATTGATATTGTGTTGTCGGAACGACAAGAGAAGAGGGACGTCATGGTCTAATGGCTTACGAGATGTCTGGCTGGTATCGATTAGTTTTGAAGGCATAACTAAAGATAAATATACAACCCTGCCAAACAGCGGTGCCAGTGTATCAACGACGCATTCAGCGGTTTGCTCTCCCTCTAATAGCCAAGTATCCCGCGTCGAATTATCGACGGGTAAACTAAAATCTGGTCGAGAAATCGACAGGTCAGTAACGATTGGCTCTGACATAGTAATGGTGAGGATAGGGTAGCTTTCACCGTTCGCGGGTAAGTAGCGGATACCAGCCGAAGCAAAATGTGCAAAGACTATCAGACAAGAAATAAATATATTCAGGGTAATCCTCAGCACAATAGTCGCTCCTTTTATTGATATTTTTCAGTCTAGTAGCTGCGAATAAATTCTGCGCGAGAAATAACCTGCATCAATCTCCTCCGATAGCCTTTAGAAAGTAATCCATACACAAGCAATTTTGATTTCTGTTGAGATATAAAAAATTATTCTCGACTGAAATCGAACGTTCGTGCTATTTTTATCTCAATTAAGAGATGATGGAATCAAATCTTGAGCAAACAACAAGAAACGAGAAATAGGATTCTTGAGGCTGGCTTCGATATTGCGAGTAACAACGGTTTAGAGAGCCTGACCATTGGCGAGTTGGCTAAACAGGTAGAAATGTCCAAGAGCGGCCTGTTTTCCCACTTCAACTCCAGAGCGAATCTACAAGCTGCTGTCGTTAACTTTGCTGCAGAAAAGTTTGAAGAACGGATTGTGGTGCCTTGCCAAAAATTAACTTATCTATCGGTTGAGCAAAAGCTTCGCGATTTGATCAAAAACTGGTTGGATTGGAATGGTTCATTTCAGGGTAGTTGTTTATTTCTCGATGCCTGGCGAGAGAACAGTCAACCAGATGACGTTGTGCAGGCGGCATTAAAAGGAGTGACTTCTCGCTGGTTGGAATACCTTCACTACCAATTTAACAAAGGTGCCTCTCAGGGAGAGTTCGTGAATGAGCTCGATGGCTGGCAAAAAGTTTATGAGCTTTATGGTCTTTATCTCAGCAGTCATTTGTTCAATAACCTCACATTAGCTGGCAGTAGCCGAGATCGGTTTTGGCAGGGTATTGATGCCTTGTTTGAATCTTGCCGAGCTGACCGTTAAATCCGAAAAGTGAAATCCCTGACTTATCAATTTGCAATGTGTTTAAGGACTCAGTAATGAGCAGTAAAATTTATTTTAAAAATAACAAGCAGCGCTTTGATTTCTCGAAGTTAGTGATCAATCTCGTCAGTCGAACTTGTTTTGCTATCGTACCAAAAATAACAGTTAAATATGCCCGGAAGCTATTCTTAACGCCTGCGCGTAACCAAAGTAAGAATGAAGAGCCTACGGATCTAAAAGTAAAAGACATACAGGGTGATACAGGAAAAATCCGGGTTTATCAGTCTGGAGAAGGACCAGTTTGGCTAATGGTTCATGGATGGTCAGGGTCAGCAAGTCAGTTCTTCCCGTTAATGCAAAAAGTGACCGCAATGGGATATACCGCTGTCGCTTTCGACCAACCTGCGCATGGACAAAGCGAGGGGCAGGAAGCACATATTCCTAATATGATCAGTGCTCTCGAGTCGGTAATTACGCAATATGATGAAATTGAAGGAATCATTGCTCACTCTATGGGAGTTTCCATATCTTTGCATATCATTGAGCAATCTCTGAAAGGTAAGCCATGTTTGTTTATCGCTCCCGCCTTGTTTTACTGGGAAAATGCGATAAAAACAGTTCAGCGCTCGGGAGTGGATCTGCAACTTTACAACGCAGTCATTGAACAAGTATCTAGTGAGTTTGAGTTTGCCCCAGAAGACTTCGACCCTGATCAAAAACTGTTTGAGTTGTCGTCTCCTGTCACTATTGTTCATGACAAAGAAGACAGATTTACCCCATTCGAGGCTTCCCGAAAGGCATCAGACTGCGACCATATTGAGTTAGTTGAGACTGAAAATCTCGGCCATGGCAGGATCCTCAAAAGTGAAGAGGTTGAACGAGCTTTCACATTATTAGCGACCCGTGACCAAGAGCAGGAAATAGCCTGATGCTGTTCCGCAAAACAAAGATACTCTTCCGCCTGATTTTACAATTCGGGCGGGCTAGAGATCATAGACTTTATAACCGCGTTCTTTAAGACAACGACGAAGCACTTTTGCCTGATCTTTTGTTGAATCATTAGCGCCTTTAACTGCTCCCGCACCGCCGCCAATTGCCCCGCCTACAGCGGCTCCTGTAACAGCGCCACCAATACCATCCTCCAATACACCGGATATTGCGCCAATAACAGCACCTGATACCGACGAGTTCGCTGCACCAACTTTGGCAGCCTCACCTTTATCAACCTGTTCAGCCAGTGTTTGGCAGTATTCGAAATCACGTTGATATTGGGCTTCGTCAACACCCTCAAGGTCAACAACTGGCTTTTTATTGTATGCACACGCAGTTAAGACGAGAAGAAGAGCAATGATAGTTAGGATGTGCTTCATTTGGTCACCCGTGTCTTCAATATTATTGCTGATAAGGCTTGTCTTTACTAACACCAAAAGACAAGTGCACCGCATTACTAAAGGCATCTAAAGTAAATGCTATTGATTGGGTGGTCAATAATGAGTGAGGCGAAGTGATATGTGAAGATGAGTAAGAAAGGAGCCCGCGTTACGCAGGCTCATTCACAGATTTTATTCACCAGCAATATTAAGGCCACTGAACCTGATTGTCGGAGAGAAAAAGCTCTTATAACTATTTGGTAATACCACGTCACTGACGGCTTCAATATCCTTCAACATCTGGTAGAAGTTACCTGCCACAGTAATACCACGGACGGCTCTCTCTCTCTTGCCATCCCGACAAAGGAAACCGCTGGCACCGAATGAGAAATCTCCGCTGATTGCATCAGCACCGGAATGTGTTCCCTGTAGCGCTATCAGCTCAAGATATTCGCCACCTGTCACCTCAGCTTCGCTGCTTCTTCCTGGACTGAGCACTTTATGTAAACCGGAAACACTTAGCGGACTCTTCGCAGAGCGACTGGCATTGGCAGTATGAGTAACACCAAAGTGTGCCGCAGTTGCTGAGTTATGCAGTAACCCTACCAGCTTACCATCGGCAATAAGCGATGTATCCTGAGTGGCAAATCCCTCGCCATCAAAGGCGGTGATCGCCATCCCTCCTTCTACATAAGCTTTATCTGTCACGGTCAAGAGGGGACTAGCTACTATCTCTCCCACTTTCTCACGCCATGGGTTGGTTCCCCTCTGTGCAGAGAGGCCAGAAATACACGAGCCAAATGCACCAAACAATTCACTCAGTGAATCGGTATCAAAGATGACAGAGTAAACACCGCTTGAAACCGGACCACCTTCAAGTAAATCACTCGCAACCTGATAGCTTTCATCAATTACTCTTTGTGGCTCAAGCTCAGCAAAGGTACGGGCTATCGTGCCGGTGTAATGCATAGATTGTTTTCCACCCTGATCAATCAAGGTGCTCGTGAAGCACATCAAGTGACGGCTGGAATGATCGCAGCGCATTCCAAGTGTATTAGCCAGTAGAGTCTTATGGCTCGATTCTGAAAAACTGTTGTAAGGTGCTGCCTTTGCCAAAGGCTTATCGAGCACACCTTGTTCAAGTTGCAGAGCGAGCGCAACTTTCTCTTCTGCTGTTGCAGGGTCAGTTTGAAAAATCTCTGGGTTTAACGTGGATATTGGCTCCCCCTCTGCGCGAATTTTCTGAGAAGGATCCGATTTTGTAAATGCAGCGTTTTTCACCGCTTGCGTGACCATTTGCTCTAGGCTTTGTGTTTCAAGTGACTCGGAATAGCTAATAGAAATACTGTCATCTTTAACTACCCTGATACCTATTACCTGACTACCGGAAACTTGATATTCAGATAGCTCGCCACTCTCCGCTTTTAATGAAAATTTTTCGCCAGATTCTGCAATAACATCGGCTTCAACACCGTGCTTTTTTGCCAGTTCGATAACGTGATCAACGGCGTGTTCGAGTTGATTTGACTGACTCATTAGCGGCCACCTCCTACCAGGATGTTATCGACTTTTATTGCAGGCTGGCCAACTGTCGTTGGTACGGAGCCACTGACAGAGCCGCACATACCTGCTGCTAGCTCAAGATCTTTACCGACCATACTGATTTCTTTCAGCACTTTTGGCCCTGTGCTAATCAGTGTGGCTGATTTAAGCGGTTTGGTTATTTGACCGTCTTCAATCAGATAAGCTTCTTGTACTGAGAAGTTGAACTCGCCAGTACCCGGCTGTACCGAACCACCGCCCATCTTGGCGGCAAAAATGCCTTTATCTACACTCGCGATCATGTCTTCTAAATCACTATTGCCTGCTTCAATGTAGGTATTACGCATTCTTGATGCAGGAGCAAACTTATAGTTCTGACGGCGTCCAGAGCCTGTTCTTTCAAAACCCGTTTTGAGGCTGCCCATGTGGTCAACCAGAAAGCCAGTTAATTTACCGTCTTTAATCAACTGCGTGTTTTGTGTTTCCATCCCTTCATCATCAATATTGATAGAGCCCCAAGCGTTGGGGAGAAGACCATTATCGACTGCATTAACCACCGGGTTGGCAATCAACTCGCCCATCTGGTCATGGAATACAGATGCGCCTTTCGCTACTGCTGTCGTTTCGAGTAGGTGTCCACAGGCTTCATGGAAGATCACACCTCCAAAGCCATTACCAATAACGACAGGCAGCTCGCCAGATGGACATGCATCTGCACCTAACTTGACTAGCGCCTGTTTTGCCGTGCGCTGGCCTAGGGCAACGGGATCAATATCCTTATGGAATTCCCAGCCCCTCAATGCGCCCGGGCCCTCAAAGCCGCTTGACTGTTCGCTGCCATCTGCGGCGACGACCGATGACACTACGCGGATGTAGTTTCGGGTGTCCTGAATGTGAAGACCCGTTGAATTGAAAATTTCTACTTGTTGCTCACGTTGGCCTACAACACTGATGGCTTGAGAGATTTTACTGCTCTCGCTTCTCGCACTTGCATCGATTTTTCTGAGGAAGGCTATTTTTTCTTCAACGCTTGGGTCACTGGATAAGTGGAACTCAACCGGGTGTCGGTCATTACCCTGCGCGAGGTTAATAGGGCCTGCATTGGCAATTTGGTCACGTTTATCCTTTGCGCATAGTAAGCTAGTGACTTGTTTCAGCTTTTCTTCTTCTTTGCTGTTGGTATAGCCATAGAGAACTTTATGACCAAAAAAAAGTCGGATGCCGATACCAAAATCGATTCCTGAATTTACTTTATCTACTTCACCACTCAGCAACTCAACCGTGCCAGAATGATGATGTTCCACGAATAGCTCCGCAAAGTCTGCGCCCAAAAACAGTGCATGATCGATCACTGACTTGGCAATGGCAGGATTTAACATGCCTTCCTCCTTTTGTTGAACCCGTATTGTTTTATTTATAAAGCAGCAGGCTTGTTCGACGGGTTAAAACAAACCAATGCTGTGCGTGGTTCGGGCAGTGTCGGCAGCCCTGTACTTATCTACCCCTTGTCGCTGAGTAACACGTAAAGACATGTTAAAAAGCTTGGGACACATATTTCTTAACACGCGTATTCAACAGTATTTTATTATCGTTTCTACCTAAACGTTACCAATATCATCTTGTTATTAGGGTATTTTCCGATATTTTTTTGTGATGCTCCGCAGAACGTAAAAAATATAAATCAATTGCTTTACTCTCACAGCTTGTCAGTACGGTTTAAATGTAGGATGAGGGCAATGACGACCTGAATGCAATAATTGCTGCACTGTCGTCTTCACGTAAATCAAAGATATATTGGTAAAGGACGAGCTATGGATAGAAGTACTGAATCATCCGACCTTTCTCACTCTCCTGTTAATGTCGAAGAGATGACGCTGGATATGATGGCGGCATTAATGAGGGAAGGGAAGATATCATCAGAGTCGTTAGTCACTCAATATATTGAGCGCATCCATCAAATCGATAAAACGGGGCCCTCACTTCATTCGGTTTTGGTTGTCAATCCGCATGCTATTGATGAAGCCAGAGCACTAGACGTTCTCTGGAACTCCGAAAAACCCCTGGGTCCACTCCACGGTGTCCCTGTATTAATAAAAGATAATATTGAAACAGCAGGTCCAATGCCAACAACGGCGGGGGCACTGGCTCTTAAAAATAATGTCTGTTTGCAAGATTCTCCTTTGGTAGCTCAGCTACGTAAAGCCGGTGCAGTGATACTGGGTAAGGCAAACCTGAGCGAGTGGGCAAATTTTAAATCTTTAAAAAGCTCAAGCGGGTTCAGCGAATTAGGCGGGCAGACTAAAAACCCATATTTCCTCGATAGAAATCCATGTGGTTCAAGCTCCGGCTCAGCAGTCTCGGTATCTGCAAATCTCACAACGGTCGCAGTGGGAACAGAAACCGATGGTTCAATTGTCGCGCCAGCTTCACACTGCGGCATTGTTGGAATGAAACCAACTGTCGGTTTAGTGCCGTCAAAGGGCATTATTCCCATCAGTCACAATCAGGATTCAGCGGGACCGATGGCAAGAACGGTTATGGATACTGCACTGCTGTTGAATGCACTCGTTGACCCTAGTCACTCCAAGGCAAGAAAAGACTACGCCGCTTCCCTGCAGTTTGCATCTCTGGAAGGAAAACGTATTGGGATTCCTCAACATGCGGACCGATTCCCTGAAAGTGTTCGCGCTGTATTTGAAGCCGCAGTCGGTAAGATGGAGCAGGCTGGTGCAGAAATAATTAGAGGACTTGAGTTACCTCAGGAGGATAGCCTTGGTGAAGCTGAATTTGAGATTTTGCTTTACGACTTCAAGCATGACCTGAGTGAATATCTCAGTGGAACATCCTCCAGCGTTGAGGTAAAAAATATCGATGAGTTGGTGGCATTCAACTTGGCAAACCCGTCAACGCTAGCGCTCTTTAATCAAGAGTTAATTGAGATGGCCGCGAAAAAGGGAAGCGTAGAGGAGCCTGCCTACCAGGCATCACGTCAGCTGGTTGAAAAATATGGTCGTAAGCAAGGAATAGATGCTTTGTCTACTGACTATCAACTTGATGCACTTATCGCTCCGACCAATACGCCGTCATGGCTGATTGATCATGAAAATGGCGATAATTTTGAAGGTGGCTCGTCTTCACCGTCAGCCATTACTGGATACCCCATCATTACAGTTCCTATGGGGGACACTCAAGGGCTACCCCTTGGTTTATCGTTCTTCAGTGGGGCTTATCAGGAACAAACGCTTCTTGAATTAGCGTATTGTTTCGAAAGATTAATTAACGCGAGAAAAATGCCGGAGTTCATAGCTGTGCATCCAAGCAGCAGAAAGTAAAAATACACACCTTGCCCCTTTAACTAGAGGGGCGAGGAATGTAGACGTGTTATATATGTGTCTATGTTTAGTTTGCGAGCAAAATTTTTAGCCCGAAAGTTCAATGTCTCGGATGAGTTCATCGCCACTTTGCGTTATTTCTAAAACGCTCATTGATGTTACATCGAAAGAGATTGAGTTGTTCAACTCAGTCAATGCTTCAATATTTTCCTGCCATGCAAAAGGGTTTGTCACTCGCCCCACTGTTATATGAGGGATGTAGGTTTGTTTTCGATCGAGCTGACTCTGGAATGGACCTGAATAAAGCATGTCATGCAGCTCTATCAGTTCGTCGTTTCCTTTTTTTATATTTAGAAAAATCAGATCCCCGTCTTGACCGGTAAAGTCTCTGGCAACGACTGAAAAAGGGGAGACGTTGGCTGCTATATTTTCAATGTGTTTTATCGCGTCATTAAGCGATTCCCACTGATGAGGGAAAACGAGGGTGATGTGCGCTTTTGATAGTTCAACAAGTGGATCGATATCTGCCCGTATTGACTCAATTTCGGGAATTGATTCAGGGATGACAGCAACATAATACATATATGCTCCTTCATTACTCGTTTTTATCCATTAGACATCTTAACCTAGAGTGCTTTTCGAACAAATTCTATCGCAGTCATGCAAGCTAATCATCATTGAGATGCATATCGCTTAATTGTGTATTTTTGTTCAGTGATATGTCAGAACAACTTGAAATCAGTAGTTTTGTAAAGCGATGGTTCATCGTGCAAGTGTTAGATTCGTATTTAATCTGAGGGAATACATCTTAAAGTGAGCATTTAATATTTGCTGGCCACATTTTTCACATTTACTGCCGCAGAGACATAAATATATATCCGAGCTGAATTGCTATCAAAATGTGACAAGTGAGGTAGAAAAAGAAAAGGTGATAACGTTTAAGCGTAGCTTAAGAGATCGATGAATAAAAAAACAGTAAGTGTTAGCTTATATAAATATAAACAAACACTTACTTACCTTTATTGAGGTAAAAAATAGCTGAGGCGTATTTCTTAATATGCTGAGACAGAGAAACCCAGCCAAAATAACAACCGCAACGGCTATTTATCGGGAATATACAAGACATCGCTGTTGGTCAGTCACAGTGTAGTGAGATAAACACTGTCACATCACAACTCGGTTGAGTCTTACCTCTATTGAGGTAATGACAAAATCAATTATTCAAGTACCTAAATAAGCATTCAATATCATTATTTCTGTTTCACATAAATTAATGGCACATTTTTAAGTGCCCTCTACAACCCTATTGGTGATTAAAAACGGCAATTTTACAGGGCTGTACGCGACTTCCTTGTTGTTTAACAAGCTCTAAATTAACAACCGGATTGAATATCAGTGAGGTCATAAAGTGACAAATAAGAGTCATCTTATGACACAAATACGATAAAGATTTATACGGCAACAATAGATATATGCACCCTGTATCATTAAAAGGTAAAAAGAAAGATAAACGCCTTGGTCCATATAAAAGGCTTTACCCAAACGTTCAAAAAACACTCAAAATCTGTGATTCAAAAATGCGCGTAATTCGGTACGCTGAGTTAGCGAAAAATGTATTTCAGCCTCTATCTCATTAAAAAAGACAACGAATATGTATAGCATTGAATGGCTTTTCTAGGATGATTTTACTGCCGCTATATTCTTTGATGTCTCTTTTGGATGGAGGTCAGTTCATCTGTAAAGATGTGGCGCGAACACAACGTAAGTCAAGCCTGCTGAATCCTGCATCTCGAGGTTGTTTGGGTATATAATCCACCTGATTCAGATCTTGGTGCCGAAATGAATGATCAAGGATATAAAATGACAAATAAGCTCGAGACTAAAGTGCCCACTAACATCATAACGGGCTTTCTCGGAGTGGGAAAAACGACATCAATACTCTCATTACTTAAATCAAAGCCTGAGGGGGAGAACTGGGCAGTACTGGTAAATGAATTTGGTGAGGTTGGAGTCGATGGCGCTTTCCTCAGTGAGCAAGGGGCGATAGTAAGAGAAGTGCCAGGCGGATGCATGTGTTGCGTTGCCGGCTTACCTATGGCTGTTGGAATCAATGCTTTATTGGCTCAAAAGCCAGATAGGTTACTTATTGAACCAACAGGACTTGGTCACCCTAAGGATATCATTGGTAAATTACTCTCAGAGCATTATGAGAAATATATCGACCTTAGAGCAACCTTGACTCTCGTTGACCCACGAAACTTCTCAAATCAGAAATATACAGATAATCAAAACTTTATAGATCAGATTAATTTGGCTGACGTGCTGATTGCGAACAAAGTAGATTTGTGTAGTGACAGTGATGTTGCGGCGTTTGACAAATGTGTGTTTGATTCAGAAATACCCAAGCTGGCTAAAGGTTACGTTGAGCAGGGTACACTAGACCCGCTTTGGCTTGATTTACCGAGAAAAAATCGTGATGCAGCATTTGGTCATCACCATGCACACAATGATGAGATGCCTGCTTTTGAACTGGAACCTGGCGAACGCTTCGCGAGACGCGAAAATGAAGGGCAGGGGTACAAAAGCTGCGGCTGGGTGTTTTCGCCCAGTGTAACGTTTCCTTTCGACGCTCTCTATGGGCTTTTCGGAAACCTCAATGCAGAGCGAGTTAAAGCGGTTGTGAAAACGGATAACGGTGTTTTTGCATTCAACATTGTTAATCAGGTCGTCTCAGTTAACGCACTGAGTCTTGATGGTATCGAGTCTAAAATCGAGGTTATTGATAAGGATGCGCTCCCTTGGGATGAGCTGGAAGACATTCTGTTGTCGTTTATTGCTTAGTGGTGACCATAAAACACTTGTCCATGGTCACCAGCATGTTAGAAAAAGATAATACCGACCCAGACTATAACGACCAGTAGCAACGACATGAAAACAGCGGCAGAGCCAATGTCCTTGGCTCTGCCGCTAAGTTCGTGGTGCTCAGGTCCAATTCTATCGATGGCAGCTTCAATCGCCGAGTTGAGCAGTTCAACAATGACTACAATAAATAAGCTGCTCACCATCAGCAGTTGTTCAATATGGCTCACTGGAAGAAAAAAAGTCACACCGGTAAGACAAACAAGAAGAGCTAACTCCTGACGAAAGGCGGCCTCGTTTTTCCACGCAGCCTTCAGACCTTTCATTGAGTACCCTGTAGCGTCAATAATACGCTTTAGCCCTGTGGCGCCTGGTTTCATTTGCTATTCGCCTATGTAATAACCTGAACGATGAGTCTACTTCATGATCGTGAAGCCAAGACACAGGTCGTATGACAAATAGATAAGCAAATCACATCTATGGCAACAAAGTTGATGAGAAAAAACGCCCTAATATAGTTATTTCAGTATCCCTGCTTCCACAGCCTCGTTTAGTTGTTCTTCTAAAGCCAACCAGAGTGTCTGACTACCGTTACCGATTCGCTTTTTATTAAGATTAAAAACCTGTTCTTTGGAAATATTATGTTTTTTCCAACTATGGCCTTCATCATGTAGGTTATGGATCAGCGGTGGCACCCTGTCTATTGCTTTAGCAAATTTCGCATCTGCAGAATCACCGGTCTCAAATTCATCCCACAGCATTAGCCACTCCTCTCCCATATTGTCTGGAAGCAATGCCAGCAAGCGTATCATGCCATTTCTTTCTTTGTTTTTGTTCGCTGAGGTTTCACTGTCATAGATAATAATGTCATCTGCATCAATCTCACCCAAATCGTGAATCAATAACATTTTCACTACTCGCTCAATGTTAACTTCATCATTGGCGAAGTCCTTCAACATTAAGGCAGAAATGGCAACATGCCAGCTGTGTTCGGCTGAATTTTCATAACGCTTTAGTCCGACCGGTCGTGATTTACGGAGGACATTCTTTAGTTTTTCAATTTCGGTGAGAAAGGTAAGCACTTGAGTGATTGGTTGCAAGGTATAGCCTCATGTTGTCTTTAGATGAGTAATCGCTGAGAGTGTATTTATCTGGAATGAAGAGCGGTCAATATTTGGACGTGCTGTTAAGACCGAGAATTTTCTTCGCTGATGTTGAGCCGAGCGATTGAATATCAATATCGTGCTGGTCCATTAATTTTTTGAAAGCAGGCAGTAGATCTTTGAACTGCTCTTCTAATGTTGCTTTGACTGTGTCAACAACAACCTGAGTACCACGCTCAATCTCCACATTGATTTTATCCCCCTTCTCTTTATGCCCAAAGACAGTCACATTACGTGTTTCAGGAATTAGCCAAACTTGAAACCATCCTTGTTTTTTATCCACGTCTGAAATTGTCAGGCTTGCACCATTGAGGGCGATATAGCCTTTGGGAAATATATAAGGCTGCCACTGTTCTTCCAAAGCAAGCGTCAGGCAATAATTGTTACCTACATTTTCAATAGACTCGATGCTGGTATGAAAATCAATATGACCAGACAGCGGGTGGCCACCAATTTCTGCCCCGTCTTTTGCTGCACGCTCAGCATTCACTCTTGTACCAACGGTATAATTACCCAGTGTAGTGATCCTGATGCTTTGTAAGATAACGTCAAACTTTACTCTGTTATTGTGTAGGATCTCGGTTACTGTAAGGCACACGCCATCAATTGATATGCTCGCGCCAATTCAAGCTGTTCACAAAAGCCCTCTGGAAAAGCGATGACGAAGGTTCTTACCTGCTGAATGTCAGATACTTTTTCTATGACTGCGATTGTTTGGACGATCCCGGTAAACATAGTGTCTCCTATCCTGAAGTGACATGTGAGTCAGAGCGACAGTGAAAAGGCATCCTGTCGCTGTATAGGTGGGTTTATAAATGTATGAGTGCGAGCTGCGTTGAATGAACAAGCTCTGCGTGCCTTAGGCGGGTTCTTATTTCAAGGGCTTCCTTTAGTTTGCGTTTAGCTAAATTCTTTTTACCCTGCTCAACAAGAGATTTGCCGTGATGTTGAAGTGCAAAACTTCTCTCGAGTTCATCCGCTATTTCTAAAGCCTGCTCAAAAAAATCATCCGACTCGCAATATCTGCTGAGATACTGTAACGAAGTCGCTGTGAGATGACAGGACCAGAATTTATTGCGGCGGTTCTCTGAAGAATAAAAAACAGATTTAGCGATCTTAAGCGCTGGTTTAGGCAGACCAATTACTCGAAGATGATCTGCAACTTTAATTGCCTGCCATTCTCTAAGGGTTGTGTCACGTTTGATGTAGGCAAAGACCCATATGAGGGAACGGAAGAACAAGCCTTTGATATGGCAAAACGAAAAAGTGTCTCTTTGATAACACAAAATAAAGCCCCACTTTAATTTTTTGATGCTGGACCACAGGGTTGTGGTTTCGTGGCTGCAATCATATCAATAGCGGTAATCTGTGCTAGTTGACGAAGAAACTTTGACGAGCCACTTCACTTTTTTCATACCTACTATTTTTAATCATCATGATGATACCAATGAATAATTGCGATAGAAATCACGCTAGGGTGTTCGTGGATTTTTGAGGTATTCATTTTCAGTGGGTTTAAAGGATAAAACTCATACGCCCTAGCTTATGCTCTTAATTAATCGTCTAAACATATAACCGACCTAAATTTATATATCACTTAAAATGAAATATTCGTTTTATTTCTTTGTGAATTTTAATATTGTTAATTACCACAAATTAAATGATGATTTATTGACATATTGTTTTTAACTATACCTGATTATTATTTATTTTATCATCATGACTTTATTAATTAATATACTTAGGCATAATATATTAATCATTCTTATCAAAGTAAAATGAATGTTTTACTTTTCTCAGGATGTAATAAAAATATCAATTAATAATTTTTATAATTAGGAAAATGAAAATGGAAACAGTACTTATTACAGGAGCCTCCAGAGGTATTGGCTTGGAACTCACTCGACAGTTTCTCAGATTGGATTATCGGGTTATATCCACATATCGTGGCCAACCTTCGGAGCAACTCAACAGTTTACTCTCTCATGATGCACTGACGCTCTATGAGCTGGAAGTCACCGATGATAGTTCAATCAATGAATTAGTCGCTCGTTTAGGCTCGTCAAAAATAGATATTCTCATCAATAACGCAGGGGTACTGGGATCAACAGAGCAGGCGTTGAATACAGTTGAAGTCAATGACTGGCTGAATACCTTTGCAACAAATACTATTGCGCCACTTATGGTCAGCCGTGCACTTGTAGCTTCAATGGCACGTTCTGAAAATCCGCGAATCATTACTATTTCTAGCCAGATGGGCTCCCTCGAAGATGATGGCCCGGCCATGTACGCGTATCGAAGTTCAAAAACAGCGGTTAACAAAGTCATGCAGTTGTTGTCTTTGGAGCAAGAGCACACAGCTCTAACAGTATGCTCTGTTCACCCGGGATGGGTAAAAACAGATATGGGGGGTGAAGATGCAGATATCACAGCTGAACAGAGCGCATCAGGTATTGCAGACGTTATTAAAAACCTTACCAAAGAACAAAATGGTACGTTTCTATCCTGGCAAGGAAAAGAAATACCTTGGTAAATACCAACAATGGGGAGGTTTAGAAAACGTTGAGGATATAAAAATAGCTTAATTTTTACATCTTCTATTTAACTCTTGGATCTACTCGTCAGATAACGAGCGTTGTTCATTAAAACAGTCTGTTATGCTTTGAAAATATGAAGGATATGGCTCCGTATTGCGGGCCATATCAAATCAATTATTGCCGAACAACAAAGCATACTTCAGAGCGTTTTCTTGATGAGAATGACAGTATTGAACAATATTTACCTGAGGTTTAGCTCTTTTATCGATGTCATGGAGACATTAGACCCCCAAATTCTCACCAAGCAACTAGATGTATCTAAAAGTAAATCGGTCGGTGAGCATATGTGGTGTCTTGTTGGTGCGCGAGAAAGCTATGCGCGCGCTATTATCGTTGGACATTGGGATGGATTTTCATGTTCATTGGAAAACAGCAAGGATCTAAATCAGATAATTGAGAAGTTGAAAACATCCGGGCAAGTATTCAAAGATGCGGTGGATTCCGTTTCTGATTGGACTGAAGAGAGAGATAACTTACTTGTTCACTTACTTGAGCATGAGTCAATGCATGAGGGGCAACTGATTCGTCATATCTTTGCTCTTGAGAAAGATGTGCCTAAATCAGTCAAATGGGCTTGAGAATATATTTTGCTAATAAAAATTTAATGCGAAGATTTTATTCCGATAATTACGAGCTAATAAAGAGTGTTGGATGATTCAAATACAGATTAGAAAAGCAATACCGAGTGACGCCGACATTATCCTTGAGTTAATTAAAGCCAAGGCCAATTTTGATTGGGAAATGAAAAGATCGATGGGTGAACTTACGACCTCATTAGAGAAGATAAAGAACACACTTTTTAACGAATCGCCATTTGCCCACGTGTTCCTTGTTGAGGAGAAGAATAAGGTGGTCGGTTTTGCGCTCTACCATTTTCAGTATTCCTCATTCAAAGGCCAACCTTCTGTGTGGCTCGATGACTTGTTTATTTCGGGCAACCAGCGTTCAAAAGGGGCGGGCGCAGCGTTAATGCAAACCATCAAAGAAGAGGCATGCAGCAAAGATGCCAGCCATATCGGTTGGTTTGCTAACGCGAATAATCATCGGGCACAAAAATTTTACGACGCACTTGGCGCTGAGGTAGATGAAGCCAGAGATAACTCTCTTCGATAGAAGTGGTGCTTATAAACGCCTTTGGTGTGATGAAGAATTAACGTTTGATAATAAACTGAAGTGAATAATTTGTGTTCAGACGGTAGAGCCCTTTGACACTCTGAAGGATGAAAAATGAAACTAGGGATTGTTCAAATGCCGATGGCATGGACTGTCGAAGAAAATACTCAGTTTATTTGCAAGACGATTCAACAACACGCCCACCTTGATGGGCTTATCTTCCCAGAGTTAAGTATCAGCGGCTTTCATCGCAAAATAGTCAGAGAATCAAAGCCTGACAAAATTCGTAAGTCATGCGATGAAATTGCAGAAGCGAGTGCTCAGAATCAGATATTGGTTTTTGCTGGCGCACCATTAATAGAAAGCGGCCTACTACGTAACAGTTATCTGGTCTTTGACAGAGGCTGTGTTCGTCATCAATGGCATAAAGTGGGTCTTACAAATAGCGAGGCAACAGTGTTCGAGCCTGCTTATCGTCGTGATATTTACCGACATGAGTCGATATCTTTTTCCGCACTGATTTGCCGCGAGGCAAGTGACGTCTCTTGGTTCGTCAACGAGTTTAAGCAGGATAAGCCCGATATTATTTTATGGCCCTGTTACATAGGGCAGTGGAGCACGCAGCCTGATGCGGATAGTTCTGCATTCGAGTCTGGTGTCAAATGGATCGCACAACAACTTGGCTGCTATGTATTGCAATGTAACTGGCCCCAGTCCTTAAATGAACCAGATAGTACCGGGCTGGGAGGTAGCAAAGTGGTCGCACCGGATGGACGAAACGTAGCACTCATGCCCTACGGCCACGCGTGCGTTGGTATCTTTGATTCAACAAACAACGATATGACGATCGGTGATTTCGACCATGCGCCCTGATATGTCTTACTCAGACAACCTTATTGGCTGTCTGAGTTGATGTTACTTTTGGTCAAATATGCTTTATTACTTTGCGGGGCTTATCAGTCAGGGTGTCGCAATGGGTTGCAATTTGTGACTTTCGGCGACCAGCTCTGGAATTCCACTCGCTGCGTTAGCTTCACTGGCAAGTTCCTTCTCTCTGTCAGATGCATAACGTCTGTCCCAATCCAATACTTTTGGTGTCATGAGTTTGTGCCAGAGTGGAGGTATGAGTGTAATTAAGATGGTAGATAGGTAGCCGCCCACCATCATAGGGGCATCGCTCATCGGTTTCAGATCCTGATAAGGGACTTCTCCCTGCGCATGGTGATGTGAGTGGCGAGTAAGATTAAACATTGCCCACGAGCTGATGCGTTTATTCGTGTTCCATGAGTGATGTGGTCTTACTGGTGTTTTGGGATCTCTCACTAATCCGTAGTGCTCCATATAATTGACAATTTCGAGCAGTGCTTTACCGCCCAGACCAATCGTGATGAAGTACAACGCGCACTCCAAACCGCCGAAAATATAGAAAAATGCCAGAACAGAGAAGCTCATGAGCTGACCACGTAAAAAGATGTTGTGGTGTGAAAAGAGTGGAAGTTTCTTGCGACTCAGCCTTTTTTTCTCAATTTCCCAGGCGCTTACATTTCCTTCCCACGACGAGATAAGAATGTGTGAATAAACACTTCTCCCTCTCGGCGCTGTTGCTGGGTCATTAACTGTTGCAGCGTATCTATGGTGTCCATAAACATGCTCAATTGAGAAGATGGTGTCAAAGCTCAATGCCAGTAACCACCTTCCTATCAGCAAAGATGTTTTATCGCGAGTTCGGTGAACCAGTTCATGAGCTGGAATTGTTGCGACCATGCCAACCATCAATATAGCAACAAGTATGATAGCTGACTGTTCTGCTAACCCCATTAGCTCGCGTCTCTCAAATAAGTCGAGTCCGAACACATTCAATATGAATTGCCCAAAACCCAATATGTCTCTGTCGCTAAACATCCACGCAGACGAAAAAATTAATAAATATATAAGAGGAAGAGACAGCCATAAATTAAAGGTAAGAAGTTGTGGCTTCTGATATTTTGGTACTGAAAGGTCATCTCCGGACAACATATCTCCAACAGAATAAATAAGTATTATGCTTACTGCTCCTCCAATAATAAATTCCTCTCCGAGAAGAAGGCATGTTAAAGCCATGAGACTAGTAATATGAAATGAATAAAACTTAAGGTAATGAAAAATAATCATATCAACTTCTCTGTCCTGTTGATTATTAATGCTTTTGATGGTTACTCACAGAAATCCAGTATTCCACGATTAATGCCTGATCTATTTACGAGTCTTTTTTCTCAAAAATGATATTAATTTTTAATTTGTAAATTAATATCCCGCTTCAAGTTGTTGGTGTTTTGATTTGCTATCCATACTTACGTTGAGTGTAAACGTTCTCTTATGAAGCTAGCAGTGGTGCCTGATCCTGAATAGGGCATCAATAGACAGATAAGGGACAGTAATTGACAGCGACTATGATAGATAAATTGACGCAGTTTCCAGTGACGTATTTATGTTTCGTCGATAAACAATTGAAAAGTATGGGGCTGAATATTGATTCAGCCTTGAGGCGCTATGGGTTAAATCCCAATGAACTCGAAAAGCACGATGAAGAATTTACGACGGAAACATTTTTTAAATTAATGGATGAGGCAGTTCACGTTGCAGAGCACCCTCAGATGGGGCTGCTGATAGGCCAACAGATGAGACTGAATGCTCATGGTGCACTCGGGTTTGCTGCTCTTAATTGCGAGAACTTTTGGCAGATCCTAGAGCTGGCAGAAAAATTTGTGTCTGCCAGAACAGGGCACATCTACTCAATGACACATCGTGAAAGAGGGGAAAAAGTAGAAATCGTCATTCATGTAAACACAGACATCATAGATCCAATGGTGAGAAATTCGCTGCTAGAAGCGTTTGTTGTCGCTCTGTACAACGTGATGAGCGAAACGTTTACAGATTCATTGCCTGATATTTCTGTTCACTTCGACTTTCCCGGGGTGACAAACGGGATAGAAAATAGCGTATTTGATTGCAGCGTAATTTATGGCAGCGCATATTGTGGACTGATGACCACTAAAGCCTCAATGGAACAGAAAATCAAGACCTCATATCCGGGCAGTTTCCGTGAGGCGAATAAAATGTGTGAGAGAGAGCTCGAATGTTTCACTGATCCTCACTCATTGGCTAATAAGGTCGAACAAAAGCTAGAAAATGCCAATCTCAATGACTTTGGATTAAATGAAATGGCGTCAGTTTTTAACATGTCGCCAAGAAGCTTTCACCGTCGTCTGCAAGATGAAGGTATGACATACAAAACCATCGTTGAAAGTGTTCGTCACCAAAAGGCGACTGAAATGCTTCGTAGTGAGCATTTGAGTATTCAGGAAGTCGCTTATAACCTTGGATACAGTGATCCAGCAAGCTTTCGCCGCGCATTCAGACGATGGGAAAATATGTCTCCCATGGAATACCGTGAATCATTACAGATCAAACATCGGCATTACACCTGATGCTGATAGTAGTCGATTAAATCTCTAAGCTGCTTACACATGGAATGTTTTTGCGGCTCACTCTTTGGTTAAAAGTCTGCGAGAACGACAATAGTGTTAAATACTGTCAGCGTTGTGAAATACTACTCAAGGATTGCCAAGAGGAGTATTTATGTCTTTGAATCTGAAAACAGTTGATGGTGTACAAATTAATCGCGAACACAAAGCGACCTGTCATTGTGGTTCGGTAGAAATGTTGTTGTCCTTGCCTGACGGCTTAGTTGACATTCGACGCTGTGACTGCTCAATGTGTAGAAGGCGCGGTGCGATTGTGTCTTCAATAACACTCGACGCGATAAAAATCACCAAAGGACAAGATTTATTAAGCCTTTATCAGTTTAATACTCATACAGCTAAACACTTTTTCTGCTCACGCTGTGGTATTTACACTCATCATCAAAGACGTTCCAATCCTAATCAATATGGGGTAAACGTCGCTTGTCTCGAGGGTATAAACCCTCTGAAAATCGAAGGCGTCGTCACTAATGACGGGGTGAATCACCCTGCGGACAGGTTCACTGAATGATACACATCAGATAGGTAGTAATGCCTTGTATAGGTATTAGTGGCTTGGTGTTGGATTGTATGTGACTATTTGAATACGAAATGTTTGGCGATCCCTTTGATTGCCATTCGTCAATGGTTCAAAGGGATATCAGCGCTTAATTAGAAAAGTACCTAGCTGTTAACTTGCAGACTCCGTTCGTTTTTTCTGTCGTTTCGCTTATTTTTGTTGAGCTCTATCGTGTATGCGGCAATAAGTGCACTTAGGTCGTTAATATTGATATTGGTTTCTACCTCATGATCAATACCACTTGTTACTTTCTTTTTTAGTCTCTCTAAAATACGGCGCATTTCATCCGTATCTGTGTTGATGCCCATTCCTATTACCTTCCGGCCGTGTTAAAAAATAGCCAATTAAGCTATTGATTATAGTGGTTATTCTCTTTCTGTCATTTAAAAAGATCAAGTCTTGACAACAAGGGTGATTATCATGATTTTTTGTTGAACACTGGTCTATTTACTGACCACTTAACTTGTCAAAGTCATGTCGGATAGTGCCACTCGCTTTGTCTTGCCTTATATCCCTCAATTCCCCAGAAATACATCCTCAGCGAGCATGAAGAGTGTGTATCACAATCTTGATTAGACTTTTTACTTGAACTTTTCATGACAAGCCTATCTAGACAAGTTTGGCAACTTATCTAGATAAATAAGCTTATTATCAGTGGCTCAAAGCACTTGGTTGATCGCAACCTTTTTGATGAAAGGCTCAAATGCAATCATTTTGAAAATTCTCCGTTATAAAAGCGAAATATTTTGCTTGCAGGATATGCCCACCTGAAAGGAGAGGTTTTTATGAATAGCATTGTCGACGTGAAAAATTTGACCAAGTCTTTTGATGGCAAGAAAGCATTGAAAGCAATAAACCTCGTCATTGAGCACAAACACATGACGGCTTTACTTGGTCCATCTGGCTCGGGGAAATCAACATTGCTCAGACACCTGAGCGGGCTAATGTTCTCCGACAAAGCGGGCGGCGGTGAGATTAAGGTCTTGGGCAAAGTAGTACAAAGCCATGGACGTGCCAGTAAAGATGTCAGGCATTGCCGCTCTCAAGCCGGCTATATTTTTCAGCAGTTCAATTTAGTGAACCGCTTGACGGTAATGACAAACGTACTGATTGGTGCGCTCAGTTATACCCCGACATGGCGCACGCTGACAGGCCAATTCACTACTGAACAAAAACAGCAGGCAATGGCCGCACTAGAGCGTGTTGGCATGGCCGAGTTTGCCCATCAACGTGTGTCAACTCTATCAGGTGGCCAGCAGCAACGCGTCGCCATTGCCCGGGCACTGATGCAAAAGGCCAAAATCATTTTTGCTGATGAGCCAATAGCCTCCCTTGACCCCGAATCATCAAGAATCGTGATGGAACTCCTTCGCGACATTAACCAGAAAGAAGGTATCCCCGTCATTGTCACCCTGCACCAAGTCGAGCATGCGTTGAACTATTGCCAGCATGTGGTCGCGCTGAAAGAGGGCGAAATTTTTTATCAGGGCGAAAGCCGTGAGCTAGATAGAAAAGCGATTGAATCTCTATACCGTGGTGCCGACAAAGTCATTGAAGAAATTGACATTCTTCAGCCTGTGCCAGCACCTGCTTATCAAACAAACCTGTACACCACCAGTTAATGCTAAACCATAAAAAGGAACTGAACATGTTACGTGCAATTAGGACGATCACTTGCGGTGTCACCCTACTGGCAGCGGCGGTTTCTGCGCCGGTCATGGCTGCAGAAAAGGCAATGAAAACGCTGAACTTCGGGATCATTTCTACCGAATCTCAGCAGAACTTAAAGTCATCTTGGAACCCCTTCCTCGAAGACATGGGTAAAAAACTTGGCGTAGAAGTGAAAGCCTATTTTGCCCCTGACTATGCAGGCATCATCCAAGGTATGCGTTTTGATAAAGTCGATATCGCTTGGTACGGAAACAAGTCAGCGATGGAAGCCGTCGACCGTGCTGGTGGTGAAATTTTTGCACAAACCGTCGATTTCACGGGTAACCCAGGTTACTGGAGCTTGTTGATCACACAGAAAGACAGCCCAATTAACACTGTTGAAGACATGATCAAGCAACGCGGTAATCTGGCGTTCGGTAATGGCGATCCAAATTCAACGTCTGGCTTCCTTGTCCCTTCTTACTACGTTTTCGCCCAGAACGATATTCAACCAACTGACTTCAAACGTTCTTTGAACTCAAGCCATGAGGTTAACCTGTTCGCGGTTGCGAACGGTCAGATTGATGTTGCTACTAACAATACAGAAAGTCTGAGCCGCTTTGCGAAGAAAAACCCAGAGAAAGCGAAGAACATCAAAATTATTTGGAAATCTCCACTTATTCCTTCAGACCCAATCGTATGGCGTAAAAACTTGCCAGAGAACATGAAGACCAAAGTCTATGACTTCTTCATGAGCTACGGTAAATCAGGCGACAAACAAGAGCTGGCTATCCTTAAAGAATTGGACTGGGCACCGTTCAAACCCTCAAGCGACCTGCAACTCCTTCCTATCCGTCAACTGTCGCTGTTCAAGAAAATGCGCCAGCTGAAAGGTGAAGAGAAACTATCGAATAAACAAGCTGAAGAGCTCTCCGGTATTCAAGGCAAACTGTCTGCACTGAACCGTCAGATGTCAGCAATCGAAGCCATGGACAAGTAAAAATGATACTGGGAGAGCGAATTGCTCTCCCATTTTCGCCTCATTGAGGCAGTAAAAGGAAATTTTGTTTTATGAGTAACGCAACGGCACTTCAAACTCCCGATCAACTGTCTGGTTGGAAGCGCACTCTGATTTTAGTGATGACGGCTGTGGTACTGGCATGGGCGTGGCAAGGCGCTGAGATGCGTCCAATGCAGCTCATTGAAGACTCAGGCAACATGGCGGAGCTCGCCAGTGACTTCTTTCCACCCGATTTTACTCACTGGCAACTTTACGTTGAAGAAACGCTGATCACTTTACAAATCGCCGTTTGGGGCACGCTGTTATCCATATTGCTGTCAGTGCCACTCGGTTTGCTGTGCGCTGAAAATATTGCGCCGATTTGGATTTATCAGCCCATGCGTCGGTTGATGGATGCAGCGCGCGCAATCAACGAAATGGTGTTTGCCATGTTGTTTGTTGTTGCGGTGGGGCTCGGACCTTTTGCAGGGGTTTTGGCGCTTTTCGTGCACACCACGGGCGTTCTGGCGAAGCTGTTCTCTGAAGCGGTCGAGGCCATAGACGAGGGACCAGTTGAGGGTGTAAGAGCAACTGGCGCGAACAAAATTGAAGAGATTATGTACGGTGTACTCCCTCAAGTCATGCCACTTTGGGTGTCTTTTGCACTCTACCGTTTCGAGTCAAACGTTCGCTCGGCGACGGTTGTCGGTATGGTTGGCGCGGGCGGCATAGGCGTACTGCTGTGGGAAGCGATTCGTGGATTTCAGTTTGAGCAAACAGCGGCCATCATGGCAATCATCATCGTCACTGTCAGCTTAATTGACTTTGCATCGCAGTTTATCCGCAAGAAATTTATCTAAATTTTTTTCGAGTAGTTGTCTAGACAAGTTTATTGGAGTTGGAGAAATGACAAGGGTATACCTCGACATCGCCCGTGAGCTTGAAGAAGAAGTGAGAGGCCAATATAAAGCAGGCGATTACCTGCCATCAGAATCAAAACTGGCCAGCCGCTTCTCTGTCAACAGACATACAGTTCGGCGCGCAGTGGATGAATTGGTGTTCTCCGGCATCATAGAGCGGCAACAAGGTAGAGGCAATATGGTGGTCAGCCAGCCCTACGATTACCCCTTGCACGCTGGGGCGCGTTTTACCGATAACCTCGTCGAACAAGGCTCTATGCCAAGTTCAGTTGTGGTAAGTCGCGCGCTGGTAGAACCCAGCGAGAACATCGCCAGGCTGTTTGCGCTGGCATCCGGCAAAAAAGTGATCAAGTTACGCACCCTGAGAAAGGTGGACGGCATGCCATGCAGTGTTATTGACCACTATCTCGCCGATTCAAGCTGGTGGCCGGTGGTCAAGTACTTTGAATACGGTTCACTGCATCACTTTCTAAAAGAAAATGTCGGTGTGCACTTATCACGACATTCGACCCGAGTGAGGGCCGCGTTGCCCTCGAAGACGGATTGTCGCCTGTTGCAGCTTTCGAGCAAAACACCCCTGTTAATTTTTAAAACGACCAATGTGAGAGAGGGAACATCAGAGATTGTCGAGTTTTCCTCTTCTCACACTCGTTCTGACTTTGTTGAGATCGTTTTGGAGCATTAGATGGACACATACCAACGGGAAGAAAGGCAACATTGGCTCTCCGTTCTGGCAAGAGCTGAGTATATGAACCTTGAGAAAAGGTGGGATGCTTTAAGCATGTTACCTGAGTACACCATGGTGCGGGCTCCGGAAATAGGGTTGGCACAGGTGAGGGGACGAATGGGTGGGGCAGGTCGTGCTTTCAACGTGGGAGATGTCACGGTTACCCGCGCTGTTATCAGGCTGAAAACCGGAGAAATGGGGTTCAGTTATGTCACGGGTAGAAATAAGTCCCACGCAGAGTTGATTGCTGTAGTAGACGCCCTGATGCAAACGGATGCGAGAGCGCAACTTAATGAGCAACTCATTATTCCGCTTGCTGCTGAAAAGCGAGCGCAGGAAGAGGCGAGAGCAAAAGAAGTATTGGCCAGTAAAGTCGACTTTTTCACCATGGTGAGGGGAGAAGATTAAATGAGCACCATCCTAGACGCTTTTGACACACCGATTCATGACTCGCAGCAATGTTTCAGACTGGTTTTGGATGCTCTGTCACGACCCGGCACAGTAAAGCACTTACCGTTTCCTCCGGCATTTGGTGCGCTAAGCTCGGCGGCAACTCAAATACTGTTGACCTTGGCTGATCAGGCTACCCGAATTTACTTGCCTCAGCAGCATGCGTCGAACGATATCATTGTCCAAAACCTCAAGTTTCACGCGGGTTGCTCAGTGACAACGCAGCGAAATGAAGCCGATTTTGGTGTTGTTAGCGGCAGTGCCGACGAGACGTTTGAAGGTTTCATGTTCGGCGACGAGAGTTATCCTGACAGAAGCACCACACTGCTGATTGAAGTCAGTGATTTTACGTCGGGCCGGGTTTTCAATATGGAAGGACCGGGCATCAAAACCCGCAATGAAGTGGTTATTGGCGGGTTGAGCGAGAGTGTCGCTTCGGCTCTCGTCAACCAGCGTGGCAACTTCCCTCTCGGTCTTGATCTCATTCTTACCGCTGGAAGCCAGGCAATGGCGATACCGCGTTCAGTGAAGTTATCTCAGTCTTCGGAGGGTGTATGTACGTCGCAGTAAAAGGTGGTGAAAAAGCCATCGCCGCAGCGCATGATCTGCAGGCAAAAAAACGTCGTGGTCCATTGCAACAAGATCCATTGTCCGTCGACCAGATCGCTTCTCAGCTGGCTGGCTCGACCGACCGGGTAATGACAGAAGGTGGTATATACGACAAAGAACTGGCGGCATTGGCGATTAAGCAGGCGGGTGGCGATTTGGTCGAGGCCATCTTCTTGCTTAGAGCCTATCGCACAACATTGCCGCGTCTTGCCAAGACCTTGCCACTTGAAACGGCCACCATGCAGCTTGAGCGCCGTATCTCTGCCACCTATAAAGATTTACCAGGCGGACAGATTCTTGGGCCGACTTATGATTACACCCATAGACTGATGGATTTTGCCCTACTCGCTGAAGGCCATGACCCCGCCTCTGAAGCCGAGAAAAAAGCGGACGCTGAACAGGGTGAGCAACCGACGTTTACGCCGGAAGAATGCCCGAGCGTCATGTCAATATTGGAGCATCAGGGCCTGACGTTTAAAGAATGCGATGACGGATCAGAGCCAGCTGACATCACCGTCGATCCGCCTACTTATCCCACTGATCGTGACGCTCGCCTCCAGCAACTGGCGCGAAGCGACGAGGGTTTCTTGCTGTCACTCGGATACTCCACACAGCGCGGATATGGTCGAAACCACCCCTTTGCCAGTGAAATTCGTTCAGGAAACGTCACGCTGGAAATTGTGCCAGAAGAACTCGGCTTTGCGATTGATATCGGTGATATCGAGGTTACCGAGTGCCAGATGATCAATGGTTTTACTGGCAGTAAAACTCAGAAAGCACAATTTACCCGAGGCTATGGACTGGCGTTTGGTTTCTCCGAGAGAAAAACCCTATCAATGGCTTTGGTCGATCGCGCACTGCAATGCGCGGAGTATGACGAGGTTGAGCAGGGTCCCGCACAGGATCAGGAGTTCGTGTTATCGCATGGCGACAATGTAGAGGCGTCCGGCTTTGTTTCCCACCTCAAGTTACCTCACTACGTTGATTTCCAGTCGGAACTCGAATTAATACGGAAACTCCAAAAAGAGTTTGACGAGCGGGAAGCCGCAGGGAGGAAAGAATGAACGCAGCAATTCAGCAGATAAGTGGCTATAACTTCGCTTATCTCGACGAACAAACCAAGCGAATGATCCGCCGCGCCATCCTGAAGGCAGTCGCTATTCCGGGCTATCAAGTGCCGTTTGGTGGCCGTGAAATGCCCATGCCCTATGGCTGGGGAACGGGCGGTATTCAGGTGACGGCGGCGATCATCGGCTTACCTGATGTATTGAAGGTTATCGACCAAGGGGCAGATGACACTACCAATGCAGTCTCGATTCGTTCTTTCTTTAAAAAAGTCGCTGGTGTTGAAACTACAGAGGAGACGGAAGCAGCCTCCATTATCCAGACCCGTCACCGCATCCCTGAAATTCCGTTAAAAGAAGGTCAGACGCTGGTGTATCAGGTACCAATTCCTGAGCCGCTGCGTTTCATTGAACCCCGTGAAACAGAAACCAGAAAAATGCATGGACTGGAAGAATACGGGATTATGCACGTAAAACTCTATGAGGATATTGCCCGGTTCGGCCATATCTCTACCTCGTATGCGTATCCGGTGGATGTCAACGGACGTTACATCATGGATCCGTCTCCCATCCCTAAGTTTGACAACCCCAAAATGCATCAAATGCCAGCGCTGCAGCTGTTTGGCGCGGGACGGGAGAAGCGTATTTACGCCATACCGCCTTACACCGATGTGAAAAGCTTGGATTTTGAAGATTATCCCTTTGAAATCCAAGAGTGGGAGGAGCCTTGTTCAATTTGTGGAGCGACGGACAGCTTCCTTGATGAGGTTGTCACAGACGACAAGGGCAATCGTGTATTCGTATGTTCAGATACTGATTACTGTCACAAGCGACAACAGGAGATGGCGAAGTGAGTGTTGCAGAAAAACAGGACCAACAGATAAGCACGAGCAACAACCTGAGTCAGGATTTTCCGCTGCTATCAGTCGATCGCCTGAGCAAACTGTATCAGCCGGGCAAAGGTTGCGATGACATCTCCTTTGACCTGTGGCCAGGGGAAGTGTTGGGTGTCGTCGGTGAGTCCGGCTCAGGAAAAAGCACCTTATTACGCGTATTGTCAGGCCGCGAAGTGCCGGATAGCGGTGCCGTGAATTATGTCAGTGAACATGGTGTTCATGCCAATCTGTACGCGCTGAATGAGAGTGAGCGGCGTCGTTTACTCCGCACTGAGTGGGGTGTGGTTCATCAGCATCCTCTTGATGGCTTGCGGGGGCGTGTTTCTGCGGGCGGGAATATCGGTGAACGACTCATGGCGGTCGGTGACCGCCACTTCGGAGATATCCGTGCGAAAGCAGAAGACTGGCTGACACAGGTCGAGATTCCGGTAGATCGCATTGACGATCTCCCTATTAACTTCTCTGGCGGTATGCAGCAGCGGCTACAGATTGCCCGAAATCTGGTCACTCACCCACGTTTAGTGTTTATGGATGAACCCACGGGCGGTCTGGATGTATCGGTACAGGCCAGATTGCTTGACCTCATCCGGAATCTGGTCACCGAGTTGGGATTATCTATGGTGATCGTGACTCACGATTTAGCGGTCGCCCGCCTCTTGGCGCACCGTCTGATTGTCATGAAGGACAGCCATATTGTGGAGACTGGACTGACTGATCAGGTGTTAGACGACCCTCAACACCCGTATACCCAGTTACTCGTTTCGTCAGTATTACAGGGATAGGAATTTGACATGACAACCATGCTAGATGTTCGTGGGGTAAGTAAAACCTTCACCCTCCACAATCAGGGCGGTACTCAGCTCTCGGTATTAGAAAATAGCGATTTCACCGTATCCCGTGGCGAATGCCTGGTCTTGCTGGGGCGCTCGGGTTCTGGCAAAAGTACGCTGTTGCGCGCGCTTTATGCCAACTATCTTACCGACAACGGCTGTATTAAAGTTCGCGACTGTTCGTCAGACGCAGCACCGGATACATGGGTTGACTTAGCGGCCGCCTCACCACGAGAGATTCATCAGATTCGCCATACCACTCTGGGCTGGGTCAGCCAGTTTCTCCGTGTTATTCCAAGAATTAGCGCGCTGGAAGTGGTCAGTCAACCCCTGCTGGAGCAAGGCATGGACAAAGCTGAAGCAGCAGAAAAAGCGGCCAGAATGCTGAAACGTCTCAATGTGCCAGACAGTTTGTGGGGCCTTGCGCCCGCAACATTTTCAGGCGGTGAACAGCAAAGGGTCAATATTGCTCGTGGATTTATTGTCAATGCGCCTGTGCTTTTGCTTGATGAGCCGACAGCCTCGTTGGACGAAGCTAACCGAGATGTGGTGATTCAACTCATTTTGGAAGCCAAAGCCCGGGGCGCGGCAATTGTCGGTATTTTTCACGATGAATACGTCCGCCAGCAAGTGGCTGACACCTTTTATGATGTCTCGACGTCAGAGCTTTACAGCTCAGACCGAGATGCTTACGAAGATATGCAATAAGGACATCGAATGATCATTACCAATGTAAAGCTGGTTCTCGAAGACGAGGTAGTACGAGGCTCGTTGGAAGTAGAAAACGGTGTCATTCGCACCATGTCTGACAGTACGAGTCAGGTAGCTGGTGCGGTTGATGGCAATGGTGCTTGGCTAATGCCGGGGCTGATTGAGCTTCATACTGATAACCTCGAAAAATATTTCACACCGCGCCCGAAGGTCAATTGGCCAGAGTTTTCAGCCATGGCAGCTCATGATACCCAGTTGATTGGTGCAGGTATTACCACAGTACTGGATGCTGTCGCGGTGGGTGATGTGCGAGATGGTGGCCACCGACAGGACAATCTGGATCGAATGATCAATACGATTGTTCAAAGTGGGAAACGAGGCGTTAACCGTGCTGATCACCTTCTTCATATTCGTTGTGAATTACCTCATGAATCCACAGTCGATCTGGTCAGCCATTTCCTCGACCTTGAGCAGACCCGCATGGTGTCGCTGATGGACCATTCGCCGGGCCAGCGTCAGTTCGTCAACCTTGAAAAGTACTATGAATACTATCAGGGCAAGTACGGGATGAGCGACTCGGACATGCAGGCGTTCGAGCTTGAACAACGTAAGCAATCGGAGAAATGGTCAGCGATAAATCGTCAAAAGATTGCTGATTTGTGTCATCAAAAGCAGATTTCTGCTGCCAGTCATGACGACGCTACTCGGGAGCATGTTGAGGAGTCTCATAGCCTGGGCTTGGTTTTGGCTGAATTCCCAACCACAGTCGATGCCGCCGTTCGCTCACACGAGCTGGGGATGAAAGTCTTGATGGGCGCACCAAATATCGTTCGTGGTGGTTCGCACTCCGGCAATGTGGCAGCCCATGAACTCGCCAGTTTGGGCGTGCTGGATGTGCTGTCTTCGGATTATTTTCCGGCAAGTTTACTCGATGCCGTGTTCAAAGTAGCCGAAGACGAGAGAAACCATTTTGATCTGGTTACAGCGACGCGGCTGGCAACCTTGAATGCAGCAGATGCGCTTGGCATGCAGGACAGGGGAAAAATTGAGGAAGGCCGACGGGCTGACTTGATCCTCGTTAGCCAAGCCAACAATCAGCCTTATGTGCAGCAAGCTTGGACCCAAGGCAACCGGGTTTTCTGACAGCGGATGACATTATGGCAGGGAAACTTTTTTACGTCCTCGGCGCGTCAGGTGCCGGTAAAGATAGCCTGATAAAAGCGATTAGAGAGGGATTCAGTGAATCCATTATGGTGGCGCATCGATACATTACACGGCCTGCAGAAGCAGGCAGTGAAAACCATGTTGCGCTATCAGAGGCCGAATTCGCTTGTCGGGTCGAACATGAGCTTTTTGCAATGCATTGGCAAGCCAACGGTCATTGCTATGGATTGGGGATAGAAATCGACCATTGGATAAGCGATGGCATGCACGTAATGGTAAACGGCTCTCGTGCGTATCTTGAGGAGGCACAAAAAAAATATGGTAACAAACTGCAGGTGGTTTGGGTGTCAGTAGCAAAAGATGTGCTTCGCCAACGTTTGCTGGCACGGGGCAGAGAAAGTGAAGAAGAGGTTGAACAGCGGCTGCTCAGGGCAGAGCAGTATAACGAAGTGTGTCCAGAGGGTGCATTGCGTGTTGATAACAGTGGCAGCTTGTCAAAGGCGGTCACTCAGTTAGTGGGTCAGCTTGAGGTGATGGTGTGCCGTCCATAATCCAACGCTCACCCTCATCGGTTGGCGGAGAAAGCACGAAATGGCATAAAGGGAGTGCGTAGCGTGGAGCAAAAACCGAGTCGTTTAACAGAAAGCCCATCAGTGGCGGAGTCTGCCGTAATTGAACTTGTAACCTTTGGTCGCTGGGTCGAAATTGGTCAGCGAACGGTACTTCAAAACGTTGAGATTGGTGACTACAGCTATATTGTTGACGATGCTGAAGTTGCGAACTGTACCATCGGCAAATTTACCTCGATTGCAGCGAAAGTGAGGATCAACCCCGGCAACCACCCGTGGTGGCGGCCGACTCTGCATCATTTTACCTATCGTCCCGGTCAATATGGCATGTTGGGAGACGATGAGGTTGAGAAAGATCCGGAGATTTTTAACTGGCGCAAAGAGAATGCGGTCGCGATTGGTCATGACGTCTGGATCGGCCATGGCGTCGTGATCACCGCCGGGGTGACCATTGGTGATGGGGCGATTATCGGCGCAGGAAGCATAGTAACCAAAGATGTTGCGCCTTATACAGTGGTTGTTGGTAATCCGGCAAAACTGCTGCGTCCACGTTTTGAAGATCCGAGAATTACTGAGCGTTTGGCGGCGCTGCAATGGTGGGATTGGCCAGACGAAAAAATCCGCGAACTCTTACCCGAGTTTCAGAAAGATGCAGAGTCGTTCCTTGCGGCCATTGAAAGTCTTTAGTGATCAGTTCTTGTAGTCATGGAGCATATCGGTATTGTTTAAACTGACTTTGTTGGGGACTGGCGCGGTTGGCGGAGTCCCGTTATATGGCTGTGAGTGTGAGGCTTGTCTTCGTGCTTATTCAGACGATAGCTGGCGGCGCGAGCCCTGTTCGGCAATGGTGGAGTGGGAGGGGGATGCCCGACATTGCTTATTAATTGATGCCGGACTGATGGATCTTCATCATCGATTTCCCGCAGGCAGTTACGATGGTTTTTTGCTGACCCATTATCATGTCGATCATGTTCAGGGGCTGTTTCATCTCCGTTGGGGAAACACAGCCCCGATCCCTGTTTGGGGACCCGATGATCCTGATGGTTGTGCCGATTTGCTGAAGCATCCCGGTTGCTTGTCGTTCAACCCGCCCTTAAGCGATGGCAAGCCGTTCGTCTTAGATGGCTTGACCATCACTCCCGTTGCTCTCAACCACTCCAAACCAACGTTTGGCTATCTGTTTCATTGTGCTTGCAAAACGTTTGCCTATCTTACTGACACGGACGGCCTGCCTGAGCAGACCACGACACTACTTGAATCGATTGATCAGATAGATGTTCTGGTCATTGACTGCAGTTTTGCCCCAAATGATAAGGGCAATAATCATAATAACTTAGTCACTGCTGTGGCGATCAGCCAGCGTATTCAACCCAAAAGGTTTGTGCTCACCCACGTTGGTCATCGATTAGATCATTGGTTGATGCATCATCCCATTCCTGAAGGGATTGAACTTGGAGCCGATGGAATGACGTTTTTGTAAACTCATGTAGCCACCAAGATATTATTGGAGTGAGAAGGTGACAGTGGCAACGGCGTTTCCATTTGCGTAATGTTTGCCGACACGAAAGTCACTGTCACTTCTGTTCGTTGATAATAGCGAGACTCCCCTGGCAGGAATTTCAGGTGCGTTAGGTGACGTGAATGTTTCACCGCTATCCGTCCCTGCATCAAAAACGGCAAGCTGGATGGTGGCAGAGTCTAACCATTTTTCATCCTGAAAAAGTCGCTGTCCGCTGACGGCAGCAAACCAGTCTGGGCTTGGAAAAAGGCTGGCTAAAATTGTCACACTCGGTTGTGATTGTGTGACGCGCAGAAAAAAACTGACTTCTCGGCCCACAGGTGACAGCTCGGTAATATTTCCTGCCAAATTTTGATTCTGATAGCGCCTGACTTCTGTCCGAAGTGCATTGGTATTGCCTGTTTCAGCAAATTGCCTGATTCCCGTAGTTGCAGTGCTTCCCAAAGAAAACAATGACAGTGATGCATTGTGATTAACGGTAAAAATGGGTTCGAGTTCTGAATTGAAGGGGTAGTTTGTCGGGAAGGATGAGGCATTCCACTGACTTGAAAACGTCACTTTGTATACTGCCGAATTTGGAGCAGTCTCATCGCCAAATCGAATACTGAGAAAACAGCCGGAGAGCATGAACGATGTGCAAAGCAATAACAGACCTGAGAGCCGCTTCCGCACAATAGAAAATCCTTTTCCCTTCACATGTATTCTCCACTTTGACGCGTCACTCTGTGACTTATACCGCATCAATATCTCGCTTCAAGTGACTTCACTCAGAAGCCTGCGATTAATCACAGGCTTTGCTCTGATCCCAGCGCCTATGTATTTTGTGTCGATATACAAAGGCGCTTTCATTTTGAAAGATGAGCCTCTCCTTTGACAAAGATAGCGGCACTGGATGGCAGTGCTTCTGAGGAATTTGACGATAACCGACAACAGGAGAACCGCATTCAACACCTAAGATCACATTATTATGACCAAAATAGTAAAAACTGAGCGGTGATTTAGTCATTTTGAAAATTAAGTATACATTTCAAGTTATGCTTTTTTAGGTGATTCGAGACGCCAACCATGGCAATACGGGAGACTCAGTGAAAAAAATACTATTCGTTGTTTCATCGTTGATCATAGTGACAGTGACCCTCTCTCTCTTATTAAACGATGATCCGAACAAGAGTAAGTACGCAACGTCTTCTCAGCAGGGTACTAAAGTGGATATTGGGTCAAGTCGTGATTTATTTGAGTACTTTCTTTCTACCTCTGGAGAGAGAGACGTGGGCGACATTAAGGCACAGTTTGAGAAGTTTATTCTTGAGGGAGGTTATCCGCTGCCCGGACAGGAGGCATTGTTTGATAAATACATTGCATATCGGCAGAGCCTATCCCTTTTGACGATAGAAGATCAGAATCAAATGTCGTTGACTTATCTTGAAGACTTGTTCGAAAGACTAAAAGCTTTGCAGGCTGAACACTTTACTGAGCAGGAGATAGCCATGCTGTTTGGTGGAGAAAATTCGGTCAGAGATTTGTTTTTAAAACAACGCCGTTGGGCGGAGGACGGTTTGTCAGAAGAAATCCGTCAACAACTCTTGCAAGACGAGCTTTCACAGCTGCCTCCTTACCTTGTCAAAGCCTATAAAAATGCTGACGTGCTCAACGAATTATCTGCCGCCTCTGAGAAGACTGGACAAGAGAAATTTCTGGCACGTGAAGCGTTAGTTGGTTACGACGCGGCGGTCAGGTTGGAGAAACTGGACCAAGAAGAGGCCGCATTTGAGAAAAAGTTAGCGTCATACCTTGCCAAAAGAGATGCAATGATTGCCGATGGAAGCGGTGACACTGAGCAAGCAATATCAGAGTTGCGTCAACAGTCTTTCTTGCCGGTTGAGCTACGGAGGATAGAAGCGCTGGAGAGAATTCATGACCAAAGGGGAGAGAAATAGAGGCACTGTCACTCTTTTGTGTTGCCCTATGACACACCTCATCTAACGTCAATGTTCAGCCATTGGTTGCGCTATTTTTAGTTTGCGACATTGTAATATCACAGGCTGTTCTTTCTGGAATAAACAGGTTTTGATGTCGCGTTTATCGCCAGCCAGTCAAATGTCTTTTTTTGTGTTTGTCCTACACTTTAAATAAGGTTTCGTTTTTTTAAACGTTTCTCCAACCATTTTTCCCATCATAAGAGAATGATAACGCTGGCAATTTTTGGGCAGTCGTTTTTCTATGCGGTAGATTAAGGGAATGAAATGACCGATTATAAATCGATGCTTGAAACATTAAGAGTTGAATTAGAGGATGAACTTCATCAACTCGCAGACGCCGCACAAGAAGTTACCCTGGATCAGCAGAGCTTCGGCCGTCTATCTCGTATGGATGCGATCCAACAGCAGGAAATGGCGAAATCCAATATGGTGCATGTTGAACAGCGATTGAAAGAAATTGCCCACGCTCTTCTTCGCCTTGAAGAAGATGACTATGGCTATTGTGAAAGCTGTGGTGAGGATATTTCTGAAGACCGACTCAGGATAAAACCTGAAGCAAATTTATGCATCAGTTGCCAGAGTAAACTTGAGACGAAGGGGAGCGTCGACTGACCTTTTGCTGGTATCACATATTTGCAGTGACCATTTATTCAGCTGTTGATTTCTGTCGTTTTGCGCTCTTCTGCCAACATCACCAAAATCTCGTTTCTTCGGACGGATAGAGTATTAATTTGAAGAGAGTAGGCAGGTGGTGTTTCTATCTTTCTTTGCCAAAAGAGGACAAATGCACGTTTGCAGGGAGTCCGTTTTTTGAATCAGATTAAACAGTTTGATGAAAGCCAAACCCGACAAGTTCGCAGAGTCCAGCTTTCTCATCATTAGAGAGTAGTGATCGTTTACCCTTCAACCAAAGTTGGTGAGGTTCTGAATTGTGCAATCAGTCCTTTTAATTCTCCTGCCTCCACGGTCAGCGTTTCACTGATTTTAGCTGTAGCGCTTACTGTGTCATTAAGGTCGTGGCTACCATGATTGAGAGCATCACGGCGCGAACTGATATTAGTGAGCTCTCTTAACTGAGAAGTAAGCGTTGTTTCAACCTTTTCGCTTATTTCATCTAATTGGCTGAAAATGGAGTCCATACCTTGCAGGTGCTTGTGCAGTTCATGCGTGGAGGCCTGATTACGGTTACTGGCATCAAGACAGCTTTCTAGCAGCGTATCTGCTGAAGAAACCTGCTCTGATAAATCGTCAATCCAACGACGAATCTGGCCAGTGGATTCCGCCGTTCGTAAGCTTAAATTTCGCACTTCGTCAGCAACGACGGCAAAGCCTCTGCCTTGTTCACCTGCTCTTGCTGCTTCAATAGCAGCGTTAAGGGCCAAAAGGTTGGTTTGTTGTGCGATGCCTTCAATCACATCCATCACACCTGTAATGTTTTCACTGGTATCGGTCAGCGCTTTTATGGTCTTAGATACTTGGCCGATATAGTCCATGCTATCGTGTATCGAATCCGTCGTTTCAGTCATTTTCCCTTGAATCGTCTGATTACCTGCCACAGCCTCAACAATGAATTCGCGGGTATTTTGAACGGAGCTGTTAATGTCGTTAACCGTATACTCCATGACTGAAATAGACTGTGCGACTTCTTCTATTTGCTCTCGGGTAGTTTGTGTGACTTTTTCGACCAGTTGGCTTTGGCTGCTCAAAATGTCACTGTGCGATTCCAGCTGGTCAGTTTTGTACTGAATACGACTAACAAAATGACCGAATTTATCAAGTAAGCTATTGGAGGCGACAGCCACGGCGGAAACTTCATCTTTTTGGCTGTCAGTTAAGCGTATTGTCAGGTCTGAATCAGCTTCCAGTTCCGTCAGTGCTTTCGCGATTTTATCGATTCGCAGAACCACAGAGCTACGTAGCCAGAGCATTAAAAAGGTCACAATCAGCAGGGCTACTAATGTTCCACCAATGATGAGCTTAGATTGAAAATTGAGGAAGTTGATAAGCCCGTAAGCGTTATTTTTAGCCTGTAGGTCGCTTTGAGTCAGCTTATCGTTGACGGCCAGTAATATGGGATCAAGTGCAGCATAAAGTTTAAAGTCTACAACTCGTCCAGCATCATAATAACTCTTCTCTGCTATCGCTTTTTCCAATTCTTCTAGGTAAGCATCAAAGGCGTTTCTTTGGTCATTAATACTGAGTAGCCATTGGGACATATTTTCGTTTTGAGCAAGTTGTAACCATTGCTCATCGTAGTCCAGTTTTAATGTTTCATATTGAGTATTTACTTCGTTCCAGAAGAGAAGTTGAGCTTTTATTTTTTGGGATAAGTCAGCGATGGCACGGTAATCTTTTTCCAGGGCTGTGAGCATCCAAAGTTCAGGTAACTGGGTTTCAATATATTCGGTAGTGGCGTCGGCAGAACGAGACGAGACCCATACTGCTGAAATACCAAGTCCAAGGACACTGAGCGTGAAGAATAAATAGGCGATTAACAAACGTTGCCGAACGGTCATAGGTATTTCCTGACAAATTACACAAATCGCGCATAGGCTAGAAATTTAACGTTAAGAATTTATTACAACTTATTGATAGGCAGCACTAAATATCATTTAGTTACTAAAAACGTAGTGTGATACGCATTTTGCCCGTTTTAAACCTATCTTTACATTTGGCAATTGTTTACAGGCAGATGAATAGGCTACTGGGCGCGTAATGCCTTGAACTGGTGATTGATAACCTGTAGGCTTCATCGGTTTTTTAACCATCAGGATTTTTGCTTTGATTAGTACAGCTAATATTACCCAACAGTTTGGCGCCAAGCCGTTATTTGAAAACATCTCGGTTAAATTTGGCGAGGGCAACCGATATGGTCTTATCGGGGCAAATGGCTGTGGCAAATCAACCTTTATGAAGATCCTGAGTGGTGAGCTGGAACCCTCTGCGGGTAACGTCAGTGTTGACCCCAACGAACGTGTTGCCAAACTGAGTCAGGACCAATTTGCTTACGAAGAATATAGCGTTGTTGATACAGTGATCATGGGTCACGAAGAGCTATGGAAAGTAAAGCAAGAGCGTGATCGCATTTACTCTTTACCAGAGATGAGTGAAGAGGACGGTATGCGAGTTGCGGATCTGGAAGTACAGTTCGCGGAAATGGATGGCTATTCAGCAGAGTCTCGCGCTGGTGAATTACTGCTGTCAGTGGGTATTCCATTAGAGCAACACTTTGGCCTGATGTGCGAAGTTGCGCCGGGGTGGAAACTCCGTGTTCTTCTTGCGCAGGTGTTGTTTGCTGACCCAGACATCATGCTGCTCGACGAACCAACGAACAACCTGGATATAGACACAATTCGCTGGCTGGAAGAAACGCTGAATGCCCGTAACTGCACCATGATCATCATTTCGCACGACCGCCACTTTCTTAACTCTGTTTGTACCCATATGGCAGACTTGGATTATGGTGAACTGCGCGTATATCCGGGCAATTACGATGAGTATATGTTGGCAGCGACTCAGGCTCGTGAACGTCTGCTGGCCGACAATGCCAAGAAAAAGGCACAAATCTCTGAGTTACAGCAGTTCGTCGCGAGATTCTCAGCCAACGCATCTAAAGCTAAGCAGGCAACATCGCGTGCTAAGCAGATTGAAAAAATCAAACTTGACGATGTGAAAGCGTCAAGTCGTCAAAACCCATTCATTCGTTTTGAGCAGTCTAAAGAGTTATTCAGAAATGCCCTCGAGGTAGAGAATATTGCGCAAGGCTATGATGAAACTCTCTTCGATAGTTTTAATGGTATTTTTGAGGTGGGCGAGCGTATCGCAATCATTGGTCAGAACGGTGTTGGTAAAACAACTCTGCTGCATACTTTAGCTGGTCGCATATCACCGAAAGTGGGTGAATATAAGTGGTCTGAAAACTCGAATATCGGCTACTACGCGCAGGATCATGCAGACGACTTTGCCGATGACATCAATTTATTTGAATGGATGTCGCAGTGGAAACAGGAAGGTGACGATGAGCAAGTGGTTCGCGGTTTCCTTGGCCGTATGCTTTTCTCTCAGGACGACATCAAAAAGTCAGTGAAAGTCATTTCAGGTGGTGAGCAGGGAAGAATGTTGCTTGGCAAGCTTATGATGCACAAGCCAAATATGCTACTGCTTGATGAGCCAACTAACCATATGGATATGGAATCGATAGAGTCGTTGAATATGGCTCTGGAAGAGTATAAAGGTACGTTGTTCTTCGTCAGCCACGACCGTCAGTTTGTTTCGTCACTGGCGAACCGGATTCTGGAGATCAGAGACGGTAAGATCACCGACTTCAAAGGGACCTACGATGAGTTCCTGAAGTCAAAGGGTGTTGACGAGTAACCCTTACATTCGATTGAGGCTACTTCTCAATAAAGTGCCCCTCTTTGAGAAGGGGCAAACAAGCACAACGAAGCCTCCTTTTTGGGAGGCTTTTTTTGGTATATGACGTCTGTATTTTTGAGTGTTAAATCAATGGAAATATATAAAGCCCGCTTGGGAAACAACACGGACTTTGAGTTTCTGTACCAAGTAAAAGTGGCGGCTGAATACGATGCGATCAATCAGGTATTTGGCTGGGATGAGGAATTACAACGTACTATTCATTTAGATGACTGGGAGCAGGGTAAGCCCAATATTATTTCAATAGACGGTCAAAAGGTCGGCAGTTATCTCTTGTTGGATAAAGGGGAGTACTTCTATTTCTGTCGTTTTTTTCTGTTACCAGAATTTCAGGGGAGGGGTATAGGAAGTAAAATCTTAAGTGAGTGTCTGACACTGGCAGGATTGAAGAATAAACCCGTCAGGCTTTGCTTTTTGCAGGGCAACAAAGTAGAGCGTCTGTATCGCAAATTTGGCTTTAATGTCTATGGAGAAGATAAGCAATTTGTTTATATGGAGTGGAACGGTCAGGGAAGTCACAATAATAGCTGATGTGGTAATTACCAGAGTCTCTCTACTTTACTCATCAGTTTTTTAGACTTTTGGCTTGTTGTCATTGTGCAGGGAATAAAGCAAGAATAAAGGGGTGATGATGGCAGATCGTGGATTGACTAAATCTGGCTATATTGGAAATGAAATCTCAACTGATAATATTGATGAGAAATTTCTGCCTGTGGTGAACAAAGTTATCGAGGAGCTCTCGAATAAATTCGGTGAATTGATCCACTCCATTTACCTTTATGGCAGTGTCGGTAGGGGAGATGCGGTGCCATATCGCTCAGATCTAGATATTGGTCTGGTAACATATCAACCGGTGACCTTTGAGGTTCGCAAGCAGTTAGATTCAGTTGCAACCCGCCTTGATGCTGAATTTAGTATTGTAAGTAAACTTGAGTTTGATATTGGTCATTATCAAGAAGTGATGGTTGATAACGAGTATGAATGGCAATGTTGGCTGAAGCATTTTTGTGTTTGCATCTGGGGCTGTGACTTGAGCAAACATATCCAGCCATACAGGCCATCAGTCAATATTGGTCTTGAGATGAATCAGGATATACAGCAGAGACTGGATTCGGCGGTTGAGCTAGTCGAAGCTGGTGTGCTCGACGATACGGGAAAGTCGATTGCCAAGAAGATAATTCGTACTGATTACAGTCTTTACAGTGAACGAGATAATAGTTTCTATTCCGGTTTAGAGGACATGGTAGAAACCCTCATTAGGTATAAACCGAAAGAAAAGCCTGTCATTGAGGAAGCTTTGCGGATTGCGACAGGTATTCCCCGCGACAAAGAAGCATTGATAAATTTAGTTCGAGGATATGGGCAAGACGTGGCAAATCGGGTGCTGCAAATGAGGACAGTGTCTAGCGCCAGTAAGTGCTGTTCACCATAAGCCTGCTTTTTCTATCTCACTTTTGCTCAATATACTTCAAAAGATTTTTAGAGTGGGTACTTATCCTAGATTGTTAAGCATTCAGTGTGAGTTAATTGACTTTACATTGATAGCATCAGGTTGTACTCGCTCAATGCGGCTTCTCTAAAAACCTGAATGTAGAGTGCACGGCGGCTTTCCTATTGGAGCAAGAGAAAAATTGGCATGTGAGTATCCCGATATTGCCGATGAAAAGAAAATCTGCAGCCCATCGCCGAGCAACATCAAAAACACCCTTCTGATTGTAAGATAGAATCAAAGGCCTAAAACGTCCCACCCTAAATTAAGATATAAAGTAAATAGTGGTCTGGACACAATGCATTTCCCTTTTTATTAGGTTCACTCCTATCAGGCTAATAAACGTTATCGATATCAGAAAAATATTTCACAAATATACCTCTTTATTGTGATAGTTTTAGTTTTGTTTTATTCACTCCGCTCACACGCTGAAATTTGTGGTCAGCCATCTATATATTCTGTTTTAAACAATATTTAATCCTTATCATTGCTCTTCTAATGTCTTACTTTTAATTCGCATGACTGATCGTCAAATCCGGTAAGGTGTATATCGTATATGCGCAATAGTTAATGGAATAATAAATATTTCTGGTAGTAAATGACTCATCAAAAATAGATAAATATAGGTAATGAGATGCGTACACTATTTGGAGTGAATTTCTTACGTGGTATCTTCAAAATGCCACTTATTTGGCAAGCATGGATGCTCGTTCTGCTCACTGTTAACGGGATAATACCAATATTTTTTCTGCCTCACCATTTAGCAGTGATCACTCTGACAGCAATGATTTCTGGTTTATTTATTGGCTTTGTTTTGGCAGAGGTTCATGGATTCACAAAGCTGCTCGGGATTATGCACGGTCCGTGGATACCTTTGTTTATTCTTCAATGCTATAGCTTATGGAGCGGTGGCGAGAACATAAGCGGTACGCTCTTTTTATGGTTAGTCGCCAGCACGGTTATTACGTTCTCGTCCCTTGTACTGGATGTGTTAGACGTTGTTGCTTTTACCCGGGGTAACCGGACAGATTTACTTAAAATGTGACACTCATATATTTAAGGTTAAGTTTTATTGGTAAATCAACACAGTGAGGGGTAATACACTTTTTTTAGAATGATAGTGACCATGTTCATAATTTTAGGTTTGTTCGATGGTGTAAAAAGCGATTAATCATTTACAACTACAACCGCTTTACTATTCAAATTCAGATCGAATTAATCTCGGTAGGCGCAGAACGATGGCGTATCAGACACCAGAGTTCTTCTGCCAGTTTCTTCGGTAAAAATCTGACTTTAAGTCGCGTTGATATGGTTTAAGTGAGCATATAATTTATACAGGGCTAACGCATAAATCCATCAATCCGAATTTTGAAATTTTAGCCCAAATCGACGTTTTTAGTCCTGATGGCATAGCGTTGAAGACCGCAGTAGCGAATAGCTAAAACACGGCGGTGACAGTGAAGTGCGCGAAGTTTTAACGATATTTTGCGTATAGTTTTTTTGACTGACATTTAAAGAGCGATATATGAGTGTTTGCGAAGTAAAAACAGTGGGCCATGTGGCCGTAGTTACCATGACCAATGGTGAAAACAGACAAAACCCTCAGTTTGCAGAAAGCCTGCAACAAGCCCTAGACACAGCTATTGCGGATGAAAATCACAAAGCATTGATTTTGACATCAAATGATGACAAGAACTTTAGTCAGGGCATCGATCTCGAATGGCTTGTACCAGCGATGAAGCAACAGAAATTTGATGAGATCAAAGGCTTCATGCACGATATGGACAAAGTCTTTAAAACACTCTTACTTGCTCCTATTCCTGTGATTGCAGCAATTAACGGTCATGCATTTGGTAACGGCGCTATTCTCGCTTGTGCTTGTGATTTCAGACTGATGCGCGCTGACCGTGGATACTTCTGTTTTCCGGAGGTTGATCTTTCGATTCCTTTCTTACCCGGCATGATAGCGTTCGTAAAAAAATCTGTGCCTTACTACAGGTTTAACGAACTAAAACTGACAGGTAGACGCGTCACGGCTGATGAACTGGCAACTGACCACATTATTGAGCGAGCTTTTGCTGACACTGCGGCCCTGGAAGCTGGCGCGATGGAATTTGCCATGAGTTTTGATAAAAAAAGGGCTATTTTCGCAGAACATAAAAAACGCCTGCATAAAGACATCATCGAAATAATTGATACAGAGAATCATCCACTGATCAACTCTATGCAACTCACTGTGTAGTAATTCATAAAGGAATGGCTCATGAACACGGATTTTGATTTTAAAGGTAAAAATGTATTCGTTGTTGGTGGCACGAGCGGCATCAACTTTGGCATTGCATGTGGATTTGCAAGATGGGGCGCACGCGTGGCTGTTGCTTCTCGTAAGCAAGATAAGGTCGATGCTGCCGTAAAAGAGTTAAAGCGACTCGGTCCCGATGCGTTTGGCGTGGCATTTGATGTAAGAAAGCCTGATGACGTTAATGCAGGTTTTAAGGCAGTGCACGAGTTCTTCGATGCTGACATCGATATTTTGGTCTCAGGTGCTGCAGGAAATTTCCCGGCACTGGTCAACAATATGTCAGCCAATGCCATTCGTTCAGTCGTCGATATTGATTTGCTTGGTACTTATCATGTGATGAAAGCTGGATACGAGTATTTAGCGAAGCCGGGCGCCAGCGTGATCAATATCTCTGCACCTCAGGCATTTTTGCCCATGAGCCATCAATCTCACGTATGTTCGGCAAAAGCTGGTGTAGACATGGCTACCCGCACTCTTGCTATGGAGTGGGGACCTGATGGTATCAGAGTAAACTCTATTGTCCCGGGCCCTATTGCGGGCACAGAGGGGATGGACAGGTTAGCCCCTCTTGGCTTCATGAAGAAATGGGTTGCTAAATCAGTGCCACTCGGTAGACAGGGCTCGGTAGATGACATAGCTCAAGCTGCGGCACTGCTGTCTGCTGAGCAATCATCGTATATAAGCGGCGCAATCCTACCCGTGGATGGCGGATGGAGTCAGGCGGGAGCCTCCTATGCAATGGGCTTTATGACGTCAATACTGAAGGCAAAAGAGTGGTTCTCCTCGCCGTTAAAAATGTTTTCGAAATAGCGAGCGCCGCTGGCGTCATGTAACCGGTCAGATTTTTAATTGTTAGCCACAAATCAATTAATAAGGATAAGTAATGAGTGCAACATTTAATTTTAAAGGGAAAAGCGTATTTATCGTTGGAGGTACCAGTGGTATTAACCTTGGTATTGCCCGTGGTTTCGCTCGCTGGGGCGCAAAAGTTGCTGTTGCATCCCGTAAACAGGAAAAAGTCGATGCTGCGGTCGCTGAGCTGAAAGAGCTTGGTGCAGAGGCTTATGGTGTCACGTTTGACGTGAGAGACTCAGAAGCCGTTGTTGAGGGTTTTAAGCAAGTATCTGGATTCTTTGGTGGAAGTATTGATGTACTGGTGTCTGGTGCAGCAGGTAACTTTCCGGCACAAGTGAACGATATGTCGACAAATGCCATTCGCTCAGTCGTCGAGATCGATCTCTTGGGTACATTTCACGTGATGAAAGCCAGCTATGAGTACC
>NZ_LYBM01000021.1 GCF_001707825.1 Veronia pacifica
CTTATAAATAAGCCTCGCTAGAAATAGCGGGGCTTTTTTTCGTTTGTGTAATGTGTAAAGGACTCTTCCGAGCCTTGTGATCGAGTCCTTGTCTAGAACGTCATTCAAACTGAGTGTTCTTATTGTTCCGCCTTTTACAAAGATAACTCCATTCGGCTTACCTACTTATATGGTGTCGTCTTGAGAAAAGTTACCTGAACGGAGGAGAGTCAGTTTGGCGTATGCATTCTTCAGCGATATTAGCGTTCTTGAGGCTTGATTAGGGCATGAGAGGGGATATGGAATACCGACTGCTTTCCATCCTCTACTGAGTGATAGAAGAGGCTAAGTTTCTGAGAGTTGGGCCTCTATGGATCTGCATTGTGTTTGCTTCCAGTAGAACAAATGCGCCCTGATAATTATCAACAGAGGCTGTGTCGATGAAATAGCTATTTGATACCTGCTGCACGTCTTTGCTTCGGGTGTGGCCGTGAAACGTCATGTCTATGTGGTCAACGGGTGAGTCAGGTTCGCCCTTAAAACGTGTTCTACCCCAAATCCATCTAGGGTTACTCATTAAATCCCCCTGCCAGCTCTCCATTTCTCTCCAGTTTAGGCTGTGGGGTTGAGCGTGACTGATACCAATATTTTTTCCATTTTTTAATCGGCAAGTTATCACGCTGGGCATATCCAGAACAATATCCGCCATTTCTTTAAGCTGTTCGTAGGAATAGTTTTCAGCCCAAGCACCACCATTATTCAGCCAGTGCGTTTTATATCTACGCTCCTCGTCACTCAGTCTCTCTTTTTCCCAGACATTGAAGGCTTTGCTAAGCATGAGTTCGTGATTTCCGATAACAGAGAAAAGCGAGGGGTGTTGCGAGAAATAGCGGAGAGTGTCGGCAGACTCTGGACCACGATCGACAAGATCGCCAACAGCAATTAGGAGGTCCCGCTCATGATTAAATAAAACCTGTTGAAGAGTATTTTTTAGAAGCGACAGCTTACCGTGGATGTCACCTACGACAAAGACTCTCTCTTTATCTCTGGCATCAATAAAAAGATGACTGAACTGCACCGCTTTTCCCTATAAATACGCTGTCCTTGCACTTTAATAGTAACATTACGTAAATCTGGTTTGGGCATCAAATTTTTCGATCTGGGGCTCGCATATTTATTGAGTGTCGATAGCAGGTACGTATGATTAGCGGGTGATAACTGACTAGTGAGAGATGAAGTGAAGTACTTTTATGAGCGTAAAGAACAGGAAAATACGGTTGAGATTGAAATTAAGACAGGAGCTTTCTACCTGTTAATCGTTTTGATTGCGGGTTGGGTTGGACTCAGTTTTGTCTCTGACTCCTCTGAAATTGGTGCAACTGTCCTTCCTCTCATCGCTGCTTTTGTCGTGGTTAGGTTCATTGCCTTGTGGAAAGTACAAAAAGAGGTGTTGGTAGCGATGAGCAAAAAGACCTTAGTCACTCGAGGTAGTAAGTTCTCTTTTGCTAACCCTCTTACTTACATCATTGATAAAACAGAAAAAGAATAATAAAAAAGGGGCTACTCATGTAGCCCCTCTCTATTTTTTTAAACAGCCGTAGCATTAGTTATTGCTGTGAAGCTCGCTGTTTAGTTCGACAGCTGTTTTGTTAGTCAGGCACTCAATCTTACCTGTGACTGAATTACGGCGGAACAGCAAATCGGCTTTACCTGCCAAATCACGTGCCTTAATGGTTTCTACTTCGTTACCATCTGCATCAAGCATAGTTACCTTGGTGCCAGCAGTGACATACAGGCCAGATTCGATAGTACAGCGATCACCCATAGGGAAGCCTAAGCCCGCGTTAGCGCCGAGCAGACAGTTTTCGCCGATTGAGATAACCAGTTGGCCGCCGCCGCTCAATGTACCCATAATAGAAGCACCGCCGCCAACATCTGAGCCATTTCCAACAACAACACCTGCTGAGATACGGCCTTCGACCATGCTTACACCTGTTGTGCCAGCATTGAAGTTTATGAAGCCTTCATGCATGACGGTTGTACCTTCGCCAACGTGTGCACCAAGGCGGACACGTGATGTATCAGCAATACGCACACCAGCAGGGACAACGTAATCAACCATTTTCGGAAACTTGTCGACACAATCAACGGAAAGTACTTCACCATTCAGACGAGCTTCCATCTGGCGCTCAGCCAATTCAGGTAAGTCGATAGGGCCTTGGTTGGTCCATGCGATGTTGTGAAGAAGGCCAAAAATACCATCCAGCACGGTACCATGTGGTTTTACAAGACGGTTTGAAATCAGTTGCAGCTTAAGGAAACCTTCTGCAACAGACGCTGGTTTTTCGTCCGTTGCAAGAATAACAAGCACCAATGGCTGGCTTGACGAGGTTGCTTTTGATGCGAACGTTGCAGCTGCCTCTTCATTGGCTGCCTGAAATGCAGAAGCGAGAGCATCGCATTGGTTTGCAGTGACTTCGATCACCTCATTACCACCTTGATAATCAAGATGTGCACTCAGTGCTGCAACCAGTTCATCCGTTGGGTTCAGCAATGGTGTCGGGAAGAAGGCTTCGATGATCTTGCCGTCTTTGTTCTTTGTGGCTGTGCCAAGTGCTACTGCAAAACTGGCCATGGTATGGTGTTCTCCTTGTTTTGATGACTCTTCAGTGTATCACTGTTGCAGAGTCGAAAAATATCGTTTGAGAGACATCATAAAGTGAACATGACTGAGATTGAAGAGTCCGGAAAAGATAAAAAGTGTTTCTGATTGCGAAATAGAAACCATCGAACAAAATTGATGATTTCAGAAAGATAAAAACAAAAAAGCGCCTCATGAGAAGCGCCTTTTACAGCTAAAAAATGGTTCGGCTAGGCAGCTTCTTCATCGCTGTCTTTGCTTGGTTCCGCCTTTGATTCAGCTTTTTTGGCTGCCTTTGGGGTTGGCTTACGCTTGGCACCTAAGGCATACAAAACTTCTTCACGATGTTGTGCGAGGAACAAAGAAAGTTCTTCTCGCTGACTTTCATCACTGACAGCTTCACTGTTTCCGAGTAATGTAAACAGCTCATCAGCCATGTCGAGCATTTTGTCATAGGCGTCAGCTTCCGCTTTAGAGGTGAAAGTCATTTTCTCTTCTCCATTGCGTTCAACCACATATTTGACGATAACGGCCATGGTCACCCTCTCTAGATTAATTTACTGTCTTTTTATACAGTAGGTTTGTTTTTTCGTCTACCTCAACAGGGATTAGTGTGATGATATTTGAAGATTTCGATAAAATTTTTCATCGTGCAGCAGAAAGAAAGGGGAGTGTACGCGCCCTTGAACAAAGATTAGTACAGCCTAAATCGGTAGAAGAATTAAAAAGCATACCTGATCACAGGTGGTTATCTGCATTAACACTGAAGGTCTTTCAGTCTGGGATGAACTGGCAAATAGTCAGGAACAAATGGCCGGCTTTTGAGGAGGTTTTCTGGGAGTTTGATATTGAAAAAATGGGGCTGATACCGCCAGAGATGTGGGAGAAAAAAGCCAAAAACCCAGCGATTATCCGTCACCTTGGCCGGGTGATGACCATTCCGGAGAATGCGCTTATGATTCAGCGGATCGCCAGAGAGCATGGTAGTTTTTCCAACCTGATAGCTGAATGGCCAGTCGATGATATTGTGGGGCTATGGCGTTTTCTTAAAGCAAGAGGAAAAAGGCTGGGCGGACGGACAGCTCCGTATACGTTGCGTTTATTGGGTAAAGACACATTTGTTATCACCAACGATATTGATAGCTACCTCAGAGCCTACAAGATCATTGATGGCAGTGCCGATACGCAGAAAAGCCTCAAAGCGGCACAAAGTGTATTTAACACCTGGCATCAGCAAAGTGGGCGTCCTCTTTGTCAAATCAGCCAAATCATTGCATTGAGTATGGGGGACAACCGCGTTTAATCCTCTACATGCCAGCGACGACAGAATTCAACAAATAAAGAGAGTAAGGGAGTCTGATGTTTTTCCTGATGCATCGCCAGCCAATACTGGCGTTGAAGATCCAACGGAAGTGGCAGAAGCGCAATTCGGCCGGCCATAGCAGCATGACGAGCAGATAAGCGTGAAAGATAAGCGAAGCCCAGCCCAGCAGCTGCACAATTGATAATGGCCTCTGTATTACTGAGTTCGAAGGATATTGTCCAGTTACTGAGTCGTGGAGCAATTCGTGACATGAAATGCTCCCGGGTACCAGATCCCGGCTCCCTGACAATCCATTCCAATTGCTCAAGATCGAATAGAGACAGGCTCTGCTGTTTTACCAAGGGGTGATTGGGGGAACAGGCAATACACATCTCATCAGATAACCACGGGATCACGGTAAGCTGGGAGTAGTCATTGGACTGATGAGCGTCAAAGCGTCCCTCAACCAGTCCAATATCCAGCTCAAAGGCCAGTAATTTTTCAGCGATAGTTTGGCTGTTGCTGACAAAAAGGCGCTGGTCATAGTGGCCTGACTGACAACGAAAATCACTCAACAAGAAAGGAACCAACTGGTTGCCAATAGTGTCGCTGGCTCCCACCCGCAACGAGCCACTGAGTTGATCTGATTGCTCGAAAACATGCTGGATCTGCTGGCTACGTGCCAGCATCTCATCTGCTAACGGCAATAGCCGCTTACCATTTTCATTAATGATTAATCGATTATTCAACCGCTCAAACAGCTTTTTATCAAGCAGCTTTTCCATATCTGACAAAGCCATACTGACTGCTGGTTTAGACAGATATAGTTGCTCAGCGGCAGCCGTTATCGTTTTCTCCTGTGCCACGGTGACAAAGACTTTGAGCTGTCGCAGTGAGATCATCATGCTGGTTAAGAAAAATTGAACCTTACATTAAGAATATTCAGATATATTAAATGACACAATATAGCTAATATTGTTTTCAGAATTTTTGTTTGCAGTGTCTCAAATAATGAAAAATAAACTGTCGTTGTTACCCACCCCCTTAGCTGGTTTAGCATTAGCCATTGCAAGTCTGGGCTGGAGCTGGGAAAACATGGTTGACCTTGGAGGAGCCGCAAAGCTTGCCGGAGCGGCCGTCGGGGGGATTTTACTGGTTCTACTTGCGTTGAAATTTATCAGTGCACCCAAATCACTGGTGCAGGATTTATCGCATCCTGTTGTGGGCAGTGTGGTACCAACTTTTGCTATGGGTTTGATGGTTGTCTCACACGGGATTGGTCAATATAGCCCTCTGATCGGCGATACATTGTGGCTGCTGGCTATCGCTATGCATATCGTATTTCTTTGCCTATTTGTTTCGCATCGGGCAAAAACTTTGTGCTTAGTGACATGGTACCAAGCTGGTTTGTACCTCCTGTCGGTCTCATTGTGGCAGACGTAGCGTTTTCAGGTAATCCAGCGTTAGAGCCTGTTGCTGATGCTGTGCTTACATTCGGTTTGCTCTCTTACACTGTGCTGCTTCCACTGATGATGTATCGCTTGATTTTCTGCACAGGTATACCCGATGCTGCAAAACCTACCATCGCTATCCTTGCGGCTCCAGCCAGCTTGTCACTGGCGGGGTATTTGACGGTGACAGATCAGCCTTCACCCGTTTTGGTCTCTGTTTTATTGGGTATCGCAGTGTTAATGACATCCCTTGTCTACATGTCATTTATTCGTCTGTTGCGCCTTCCATTTTCACCCGGTTATGCGGCTTTTACCTTTCCAATGGTGATTGGTTCTACAGCCTTGTACAAGGTATCAGGATGGGCGGCAGAGCGTGGTTTGGATCAGTTGTATATCGATCAATTACGTAGACTGGCGGATTTTGAGTTGGTGGTTGCGACAATCGTGGTGGTGTACGTGGCCGTTCGTTATAGCTGTTTTATTACTGGTCAGTTCGCGCAGGACAGGATGAAAGCAACTCACGGCTAATAATGATGATGTTAAGGCTCTCGGAGGAGGGCCTTACGCCAACGTCGCAAATGGAACCTACACCAACGAACCTCACTTGAAACACCCACATATTCCTTCACTAAAATTGCACCGATACCCGGAATGGTAGACAATCGTTCCATCATCATTTTCCGGTGCGTTTTCCAGTGTTTACCATTTATCACTCCAACCAGCTTGATCTGCTGAAGAGCCTTCTTGTTGCGCTTATCCAACAAAAACCTTTATCGAATCCGTTACAAAAAGAACTGATCCTGGTGCAAAGCCCGGGGATGGCGCAGTGGCTAAAACTCTCGATGGCGAAAGAGCAGGGCATAGTGGCCAATGTCGAGTTTCCTCTGCCTGCCACCTTTATCTGGCAGATGTTTGTTAAAGTGCTGAACGATGTGCCAAAGCGCAGTTATTTCAACAAAGAGGCAATGACATGGAAGTTGATGAAGGTATTGCCCGAGAAGCTCGGCGATCCCGACTTTATTGAACTTTCACGGTACCTTGAGGGAGATGATGATCAACAACGCTGTTACCAGTTGGCAGAGAAAATTGCTGATATCTTTGACCAATATCTTGTGTATCGTCCGGAATGGGTGAAGTGCTGGGAGGAAGAGCAGCCAGTGAATGAGCTGCTTGACGAAAAAACCTGGCAGCCCAAACTTTGGCGCGCACTCTACGACTACACCCTTGAGCTTGGGCAATCGCCTTTTCACCGGGCCAACCTTTACGAAGAATTTATTGAAACTCTGGCCTCTCAAGCGACTAAGCCAAAAGGGTTGGCGCATATTGAGCGGGTATTTGTGTTTGGTATATCGGCCTTGCCACCGCGTTATCTTCATGCCCTGAAAGCACTCGGTGAGCATATTGATGTGCATTATATGTTTACCAACCCATGTCGATATTACTGGGGAGATATTCGTGATAAGCGATATCTGGCGCGTCTTTCTGCATCTCAGGAAGGTAAAGTCAGCCGTGTTACCGATGATGCTCAACCTGAGCAGTTAGGGTTATTCTTGGAAGACACCAATGAGCAAGTGGGTAACAGTCTGCTGGCTTCTATGGGTAAGCTGGGCCGCGATAATTTGTTGCTGTTCTCTGATTTGGCCTGTCACGAAGTTGATCAAGGCTTTGTTGATATCACCCGTGACTCCCTCCTTCACCAGATTCAGGCGGATATTCTCGATCTTGAAGAGCCGGGCGACATTCTGGAAACAGACAGCTCTGGCAGTAAAAAAGAGATCACCGATGAAGACCAATCTGTGATGATTGAGATCTGCCACAGCCCGATGCGGGAAGTTGAGGTGTTACACGATAGGTTGCTGTCGATGTTTGAGAAAGATAGCCAGCTGACTCCCAGAGATGTGATTGTCATGGTGGCAGATATCAATGCCTACAGTCCGGCGATTCAGGCGGTGTTTGGTAACGCACCGGGTGAACGTTATATTCCCTTTTCTATCTCTGACCGAAGTGTTGATCAGGAAAGCCCTGTACTGACCACCTTCCTGCAACTATTGGGTTTACCTGACAGTCGTTGTGGGGCGGGAGAGTTACTGGAGCTACTTGAAGTGCCAGCTGTGATGAGGCGATTCGGCCTCGATAACCGTCAGTTCGAAAAAGTGAAATTCTGGGTGGAAGAGTCGGGTATCCGTTGGGGTTAGATGACTCTACGTCTGCTCACTTTTCCCTGCCGCAGCAACACCAAAATACGTGGCTTTTCGGTTTGAATCGCATGTTACTGGGCTATGCGATGCCAGGAGAAGCGGGACTGTTTAATCATATGCTGGCGTATGACGAGGTTCAGGGGCTGGAAGCTGATTTGGCGGGTAAGCTGAGTCTGTTTGTCAGCAGCTTACTGTCCCTGCAGTCAGCATTGAAATCACCTAAATCTTGTGCGGATTGGGTGGTAACTCTGTCATCTATGCTGGATGAGCTCTTTTTGCTGGAAGGTGATGAAGAGCTGGCGGAGCGTCACATACGCGGTCAGCTTGAACAGTTATCAGAACAGTTGTCTGAAGCTGAATTTACTGGCGAATTGTCGCTGCCTATCATCAAAGACTACTTTAAAGGCAAGTTGAGTAATGAAAGGGTCAGTCAACGGTTTCTGGCGGGACAGGTTAATTTCTGTACCCTGATGCCAATGCGTTCTATTCCGTTTAATGTGGTTTGTCTGCTCGGCATGAATGATGGTGATTACCCAAGAACAATCGCGCCTGTTGGTTTTGATTTGATGGCTGGCAGGGCAAAGCCGGGTGACCGTTCACGTCGTGATGATGACAGATATCTGTTCCTCGAAGCCCTTCAGTCGGCACAGCAGCAGCTTTACATCAGCTATGTGGGCCGTTCTGTGCAGGATAATACTGAGCAAGTTCCCTCTGTGCTGATCAGTGAGCTGCTTGACTACTGCACTCAAGGCTATTGCATGGCGGGTGACCAGTCGTTAAGTGATCTCGAATCATCGAAGCAACTCCTCAAGCACCTATGTCATGAAAACCCTCTTGTGCCTTTCAGCCGTGACAGTTTCCGTGATAGCCGGGCCAGCTATGCCAGTGAATGGCTGCCTGCGGCGTTGGGTGAGGGCGAGAAGTGTGCTGAATTCATTACTGAAACCGGGTTGTCAGAGGCGGAAGAACAGTCCGATGTGGTCGAATTAGCTGAACTTCAGCGTTTCTGGCGAATGCCTGTTCAATACTTTTTCAACCGTAGATTGAAAGTGTTCTATGAAGCGCCAAGCGGCGCAATGGAAGAGCAGGAGCCTTTTTCATTCGACAACCTGTCCCGCTATCAAATGCGCGATAGCCTGATGCATCATCTAATGGAAAACGGTGACAGTGAGGCTTCGCTTGAAGCTTTCTATGCCCGCCAGCGTGCTGCTGGTGATTTACCGCTGAGTTTTTTTGGTGAGTTGACGTTGGACGAAGAGCAGGAAGCCGTTACCAGTCAGTATCATGCCATTGTTCCCTTTCTCACTGACCCGCGCCCGGCGCTGGAAGTGAATCTGAGTATTCCAACGTCGAGGGGAACTCTGCACCTTCAGGGTTGGTTGGGGCAGTGTTACCGGGATGGCAGAATTCTCCACCGCAGTGGAAAAATTCGTGGTCAGGACCGTCTCGCCAGCTGGATCGAGCACTTGTGTCTTTGTGCTGGAGGGTTGAGTATTCATACCCGTTTCTTTGGTATCGGTGAGGAGTTGGTGTACGCACCCGTTGAACAGCAGGAAGCTTATCAATCACTTCAGATTTATCTGGAGGCTTATTATGACGGTCAGCAGAAGCCATTGCTGTACTTGCCGTCTACTATCTTTGCCGGGCTGAGTAGCTGCATGGATAAAAAAGGGAATTTCCATGATGAAGAGGGAGGCAGAGAAAAGGCGTTTATCAAAATGCAGCAGGCTTATGTGGGAGGCTATCTGACTATCGGTGAAGGACAAAATGAATATGTTGCAAGGGTGTGGCCTGAGCTGACTGTCGACGCGCTCAGTGATTTATTTTCCTACGGAAAAACTATTTTGTTACCCGCTCTTCTTGCCAGTACAGCCGCAGAGGCCGATCAGTAAAACGAGTCAGCGGAGTAATACAAGGATTACTCCGCTGACCTGAAAACACTAAACCGTAAATCGTTCCAGCTTAGTTTTACTCTTGGCACTCAGTGATTTGATTCTGTCACTCAATGCCAACGTGTTCTCACAGGCACCGAGATTATCGTGTGATACGTCGTTGACATTTACCACATTTCTGGCGACATCCTGCGCAGCAATCACCTGCTGAGACGTCGACGCAGCAACTTCGCTGTTCATTTGCTCAAGCTCCGCGATCAAACTGGCGAGCGAGGCCAGTTGATTTTGGGTATCGCGCACCTGATCAAGACTCTGTGCCGTCTTTTCAGTACCGCGCATCATGATACGAGCCGCTGACTGTGCACGTTCCTGAAGCGTTTCTATGATTGCATTGATTTGTGTGGTCGATTCTTTGGTTGAATGCGCCAGCTTTCTCACCTCTGCAGCGACTACCGCGAAGCCACGTCCGGCATCGCCTGCGCGTGCAGCTTCGATGGCGGCGTTCAGTGCCAGCAAGTTAGTTTGCTCTGAAATATCGTTGATGACTGTTACTACATCACTGATCTGATCGCTCGAAGCAGCGAGTTGTCTGATATTTTCCTCAGCATCATTCACATCTGTGTTTATTTCTTCAAACTTGGTAACGGATTTCATCAGCGAGCGTTCAGCATCTCGAACTAATGTCGTTGAGCGCTGAGTGTTTTCAGAGGTCGTTTGGGTACTGGCCTCTACCACGGTGATCGCAGAGGACATCTCTTCCATTGCACTGGCAACTGAGTCCAACTCCTGACTCTGACTCTGAATGCCGTTTGTCGAGTAGTTTGCCAGTTCAGTCATGCTGTCGCTTTCAGAATCAAGCTGAGTGAGGGTGCGGTTGATAGAAAGAACGAGGTTTTTAAGCTCTGCGGTCGCATCGTTTAAATCGTTCGCCATCATCCCCAATTCATCTTTACTCATCACTTGCGCCTGTACAGTAAGATCGCCCCGCGCAACGCCAGCTATAGCCACTTGAATAGCACCGATAGAGTTGAGTAACCGTTGAGTCAGCCAAAGAGCAATTGCAACCAAGAGTGCGGTAACTAAAAAGGTGAAAAGTGCCAACTCTGCCGTATTAGCCCATACCGTCGAGACGATGTCGTCAACATAGATACCAGTGCCGAGCATAATGCTCCATGGACTGAAGTATTTTAGGGCGCTGATTTTTTCGCTATCGGTCTGGGTGGCTGGATTGAAGAAGGTGTAACTAGAAAACCCTTCTCCCGTTGCACGAACTGCCTCTCGAAAATCGGCAAGAACTGGCTTGTTGGCTGCATCTCTAAACGTTGAAAAATCACGGTTAAGCCACTTTTGGGAGCCTGCCAGCATAATGTTCTTGTCGTCTACCGCAAAGAAGTAACCGTTGTCGGAAAAGCGGATTTTGTGCAGTTTCGCCAGTGCTTTTTCTCTCTGCTCCTCTGACGATGATTCTCTGTATTCCTGTTCCAGCATACCTACCGCAACATCTAGCTTATCTTTTAGCTGTGCTTTACGCTCGGCAACGAGGTCGTGATACATGGTCATGCTGTTATAGCTCGTCAGTGTCACCATACTCAACACTGAAAGTAGAACCAGCAATAGTAATTTTTTCTTTACTGCAAGATTGTTGATGTATTGCATGTCTAACTTCTCACACTTTCTTTGTATATCTCAGATAAAATACGCAAGGTGTTTAATCAGCTTTTTGCCTTGAAACCAGCCTTACAAATACATCTTTTATTATCTTTGTTCCTCTACGGCGGTACGACTCTATGTTTGTGACGCCAATTCCATTACTGTTGTCAAAACAGGTTGATCTCTGTTTTGGATAGTGTTTTTAATGGTCAAAAAGAAAGTTATTGCGACTAACCTCAAAAATGTCTCATTGTTTGGACTCTTTTGAGTGTTTACTCATTGGATTAAGTTTGATTCATTTCTTCGATTTCTAAAGTGTCTGAGAAAGCTAACAATGCACCGATAACAAAAATGAAGTGTTGGTTAGGTAACTGTGCGAATGGGGTTGGATTGAAACCTTGAGATCTTGAGATCTTGAAGCCGGGGGATGTGCAGAGAGCGTAGATAAATTGAATCACAATCTGTTTTGGATAAGCGGGCTGCTGCAATATCAACTGGACCAGCCCGCGAGGTTTAACCGGATTTATACGGTAAAACGGCCAAGCTCTTCCCGGCTCCTTGAACTTAGCACCTTGATTTTATCGCTTAACGCTAACGTTTTTTCGCATGCGTCAAGATTGTCTTTCGACACATCGTGAACGATAACGACATTTTTTGCTGCATCTTTCGCTGCCGTTGCCTGTTGAGAGGCTGATGTGGCTACCTCAACATTCATTTTCTCCAATTCATCAATCAACGCGGTCACCGAACCCAGCAAATCTTGTGTTTCTCTTACCTGATAGAGACTGCTGGTGGTTTTATCTGCCCCGCGGGTCATGATTTTTGCTGCTGTCTGCGCTCGTTCCTGAAGAGTGTCAATAATGGCATTGATTTGAGTAGTGGACTCTTTGGTAGAGTGAGCAAGCTTTCTCACCTCCGCAGCAACGACAGCAAATCCACGGCCAGCATCGCCGGCTCGCGCAGCTTCAATCGCAGCATTCAAAGCCAATAGGTTAGTTTGTTCTGAGATATCGTTAATAACGGTTACCACATCGCTGATTTTGTCACTCGATGTCGCCAGAACCCTGATGTTTTCCTCAGCATGATGCACATCCTGATTAAGCTCTTCGAATTGAAGCACCGTTGCTTGTAAGGATTTCTCCGCTTCTCTCACCAGAGATGTTGAACGAAGGGTATTTTCTGACGTCGTCTGAGTGTTGGTTTCAACCAGACCAACAGCGCAAGACATTTCCTCCATCGCACTGGCAACTGCATCTAACTCAATACTCTGATGCTGAATCCCCTCATTCGATCGACTGGCAAGACTCGCCATACTGTCACTGTCGTTATCCAGTTCGGTCAAGGTGGTATTGATAGAGGTGATAAGTTCCCTTAACTTCCGGGTCGTTTGATTAAGGTCTACCGCCATCATTCCCAGTTCATCGTTGCCCGTTTTTTGTGCTTCAACGGCGAGATTTCCTTTTGCAACCTCACCCAGAGCTAGCTGCATGGAACGAATTGACTCAAGCAATGATCGAGTCAGTATCAGAGCAAAAGCCACTAAAAGTAACGTAACGATCCCAGCAACAAAGAAGGATTGTTGATTATTCTCCATGACTTTATCGTCAATATCGTCTACGTAAATACCCGTACCAATTAACACATTCCATGGCTCGTAATATTCGACAGCAGCAATTTTTTCAGCAATCCGATTCGACGCGGGATTCAGGAACTCATAACTCGTAAATCCCCGCCCCGTATTTCTTACTGCATCACGCATGTTGTAAAGCACGGGTTCGTTATTATTATCTCGGAACGCAGAGAAATCCCTGTTTATCCACGACTTGGCACCAAATATCACGATATTGTCGTCGCCAATCGCAAAGAAATAACCGTTATCGCCAAACGTCAATTGCTCCAGTTTTGCCAGAGCTACAGAGCGTTGTTCAGCTGAGCTGGATACCTTGTACTCCTGATCTAAGGTATCCACCGCCAGATCAAGAATATCCGTCAGTTTCTGCTTGCGCTCGTTGAGCAAATCTCTGTGCATTTTATTGCTATAGTCAGCAGCGAGCACCACCAAGCCCGCCACCGATAGAAAAACTAACAGTAATAGTTTCCTCTTTACCGCTAAGTTTGCAATCCATTTCATACCTAACCCTCATCTGATGTAAATCAAAAAACTCATTGCGACTATTTTTATTATTTGCCCGTATAAATGGACAATATTTCTAGCAAGTTACCTTTGCTTTATGCTTTTATTGTCGTGCTGTGCATCTTGATAAGATGAATACTGTTTTAACAGCGAAGTACTCATTACAAACTTTATCAGTGTTGGTAGTATGTTAGCATTGCCAAGCAACTGATTTATCCTATGAGTGTCCAGAAACTCGAACCCATCACATTCCCTCTGCACGGCCAGCGATTGATAGAAGCCTCAGCAGGTACGGGAAAAACCTTCACGATTGCAGGCCTTTATCTGCGTCTTCTGCTCGGACACGGTGACACAACCACTGCTCACCAAACGCCGCTGACTGTTGACAAGATTCTGGTAGTGACGTTTACAGAGGCGGCAACACAGGAATTGAGAGACAGGATCCGGTCTCGTATTCACAATGCCAGATTGGCTTTTAGTCGCGGGGAGAGCGACGATCCCATCATTCAACCGCTACTCAAGCAAATCAGTGACCATAAACTTGCTGCTTCACGCCTGTTACAGGCTGAAAGACAAATGGATGAAGCGGCGGTCTATACCATACATGGCTTTTGTCAGCGGATGCTGACGCAGAACGCGTTTGAGTCGGGCAGTCTGTTCAGTAATGAGTTTGTCACTGACGAAACCCGGCTCCGACAACACGCAGTATCGGACTTTTGGCGAAAAGAGTTTTATCCATTGGATAAAACCCTGGCTGGGGTGGTGAAAAGTTACTGGGCCTGTCCTGAAGTCTTGCTGAAAGCAATCAGTCCTTTTCTCTCCGGGCCTTTGGCGAATATTCAGGCGCAGTCTATTTCAGGTTCTCTGGCTGATTTACACGAGCAAAATATAGAGAAAATAAAGACACTCAAACAGAAATGGTCAGAGGCGACTGCCGATCTGGAATCCCTCATCTCGGGATCAGGAGTGGATAAGCGCAGTTACAGTAAAAGGAATCTTCCGAAGTGGATTGCTGAAGTTTCTGATTGGGCGATCAGTGGGACCGAAAACTATCGCCTGCCGAAAAACCTGGAAAAATTCTCTTCCTCGATATTGGCGGAGAAGACCAAAAAAGGCGAGGTGCCGACACATTCCCTGTTTGATGAAGTGGAACGTTTGCTATCCAAGCCGCCAATACTCAAAGACGCTTTGCTGGCTGAGGCAATTCGGCGAGTACGCAGTTTGCTGGCCACTGAAAAGCAGCGTCATGGCTGGCTGTCATTTGATGATTTACTCTCCCAGTTGGCAGCGGCACTGGACGCGGACCCTGATGGCATATTAGCGAGCCGAATACGTGAATTATATCCCGTGGCAATGATCGATGAGTTTCAGGACACCGACCCTCAGCAGTATCGGATATTTGAGAAGGTTTACCAGCCAGATCCACAAGCTGGTTTATTTATGATTGGCGACCCTAAACAGGCCATTTATGCTTTCCGTGGTGCAGACATATTTACCTATATTTATGCCCGCCGTCAGGTAGAGGATCATTACAATCTGGGTACCAACTGGCGTTCAACCAGTGATATGGTGCAGGCGGTTAACCGGATTTTTCAGCATGCCAGCACCCCCTTTATTTACGACACCGATATTCCATTCCATCCGGTCGCATCCGCCCCGGGTGCTGATACCCGATTTTGGCAACTTGGTGAGAAAAAACAGCCCGCAGTGACTTTCTGGCTTGACGCCAATGATGAACTGCGCACGAAGGCTGATTATGAATCTCAGATGGCTAATGCAACGGCCGCCACTATTCGTGGCGTACTCGAATCGTCAGACGCTGGAACTGCTCATTTTTGTAAAGGTGATGAACGAAAGAGTATTGAGGCGGGTAACATTGCTGTACTGGTGCGCACTGGCAGCGAGGCCGCCAAGGTGCGACAGGCACTCAGTCTTCAGGGAGTTGCGTCTGTTTACCTCTCCAACCGTAGCAGCGTCTTCAGCAGTCAGTTAGCCGTTGATGTTGAGCGGTTGTTGTTGGCTGTATTAGCACCGGATAATGAGCGTCACTTGAGAGCCAGCCTTGCCAGCGGGCTCTTTGCGCTATCGGCGACACAAATTGACGAACTTAACCGTGACGAACGAGTCTGGGAACAGGCTGTTGCTGAGTTTTCAGGTTATCGGGACACCTGGTTTGCCCGAGGTGTTCTGCCGATGTTACGTAAAGTAATGCAAAAGCGGCAAGTTGCTGAACGTTTACTTGTTGAAAACGATGGTGAACGCCAGTTGACTGACCTGATGCATTTGGGGGAGTTGCTTCAGCAGGCCAGTCAGACGCTGGACAGTCATCATGCCCTGATCCGTTGGCTGTCGGAACATATCGACGAACCTAATGGAAATAGTGAGGAGCAGCAGGTACGACTCGAGTCTGAACGCGATCTGGTGCAGATTGTTACCATCCATAAGTCCAAAGGTCTGGAATATGATCTGGTGTTTCTGCCCTTTGTCTGTCAACACCGGGAATCCGACCAGCCCTTGTACCATGATGAAAATAACCAGGCCATACTTGCTCTGGATGATCCAGAGGCTGCTATTGAGCTGGCGGACAGGGAACGGCTTGCTGAGGATTTGAGGCTCGTTTACGTCGCCTTAACCCGCGCCGTGTATGGCTGCTTTATTGGTTTGTCACCACTTAAAGATGGCCGAAAGTCCAGTGGAGACAGTGGCATACATAAATCGGCGATGGGGTATTTGATTCAGCAGGCAGAAGCTGGTGACGGAGCGGCTCTTCGAAGTGCCGTCGAAAAGCTTATTGCTGAGCAGCCTTCAATGGTGATGACTACGCCTCCAGCACTAAATGAAGGGGTGTATCAACCTATCGTGTCACATGAAGAGACACTTCTAGCCAGCCAGTTTAACGGTAAAATCCGTCGGAACTGGCGCTTGACCAGTTACACAGGTTTGGTAAAGCAGGGCAGCAGCAGTCATTCAGCGTTGCCCGAAATTGCGGCTTTTGACCATGACGCGAGTAACGAACAGGCATCGCCAGACGATGCACCTCCGTTGTCGGATATCCGTACTATTTTCACTTTTCCCCGTGGAGCCCGTCCGGGAACGTTTCTTCACACCTTGTTCGAGAATGTCGCCTTTGATGAGGACATGTACAGCAATGAGGTGGCAGAGATGATCCGTCAGGCGTTGGCTGTTGAAAATTACGATATTGAGTGGTTGCCTGTTCTGCAGAAGCTGTTGAGTGATGTGGTTTCACAGTCTTTGTCAGCGGAGGGAATGGCACTGACGCAAGTGACAGACAATGACAGATTGACAGAAATGGAATTCGTGATGCCAGTGGAACAGTTTCAGTCGACGGTGGTGAATAAGCTGATCAAGGAACATGATCCACTGTCTGCGCAGGCGGGAGACCTTGGCTTTGAAACAGCATCTGGCATGTTGAAAGGTTTCATCGACTTAGTTTTTTGCTGGCAAGGCAAATACTATGTTCTCGACTGGAAATCGAATTATCTTGGCGACAGTGCAGCGGACTACACCCAGCAGGCAATCGAAGCGGCGATGATTGATCACAGATATGATTTTCAGTACCAGATTTACAGCCTTGCACTACACCGTTTTCTGAAACAGCGTGTGCCTGATTATGATTATCACACCCATTTTGGTGGGGTGTATTACTTGTTTGTTCGAGGTATCGAAGCAGAGAGTGACGGAGGTAACAGACATGGTATCTTCCATTGCTTGCCGGAACAGGCATTGATTGAAGGGCTGGATATGGCAATGAGTCATGGGGGGCAGTATGCGTGAGATGTTAAAAAGCCTCTATCAGGAAAACGTTCTGAGGGCCATCGATTATCAGTTTTGTCAGTTTATCTCGGTACAGGAGCAGAGCGCATGCGGTGATTTTATTGCTGGCTGGGCGGCATTGGTCAGTTACGAGCTCGGCAAAGGCCATGTCTGTGTCGATATTGCCAGCCTTGATACGCAGTCAGTATTTGATTTGCCTTCCGCTCAATCTGCGTTGTTCTCCAGTGTGATGAAACCTGAGTCAGCCACTGCCATGCTTCATAAAGCGGATACGGTCAGTGATGGATCTTTGCCAACCCCTCTGGTCCTTCAAGGGACCAGACTGTACCTTAACCGTTACTGGCAGGCCGAACAGACAGTTGCTGACCAGATACGCCGTCGGTGCCAACCTGTAGAGGTATCAAACGCCTGTAAACCCTTACTGGATGAATTGTTTACTCCGGACATACGGTTGCTGAAAAAGTTGTTTACCAACTGGTCACCCGATCAGAGAGCAGTCAAAATCAGAGACTTTTTCGATATCAGTCCAGATGCGCATACGAATATCGACCAACTTATCGAAGCGGTGGAGACAGATCAGAATGCGGAGACTGTGCTGGCGTTGGTTAATCAGTCAGACTGTCTTAACTGGCAGAAGGTCGCAGCAGCTACAGCGCTCAGTTATCGCTTCTCAGTGATTTCAGGTGGGCCGGGAACGGGCAAAACCACCACAGTTGCGAAATTGCTTGCTGCTCTGGTTGCCAGCAGTGACCCTGCGAGTTACCCCGAAATCAAGCTGGTGGCCCCGACGGGTAAAGCGGCCAATCGTCTGACAGAGTCTATTGGTCGTGCTGTCGAAGCATTACCTGTCAGTAACGAAGTGAAAAATAATATTCCGGTACAGGCGTCGACCATACACCGTTTGCTGGGGGCAATTCCCAACCGCGTTGAATTCAGGCATCACAAGGGTAATCGTCTTCACCTAGATATATTGGTAGTGGATGAAGCATCTATGGTGGATTTACCCTTGATGGCCCGCCTGTTAGCTGCCTTGCCTGATCACGCCAGAGTGCTATTGCTGGGTGACAGAGACCAGCTGGCATCAGTAGAGGCTGGAGCCGTGCTGGGTGATATATGTCATGCTGCGGATGGACGGTACAGCCCTGTGAGAGCAGGGCTGTTATCAACAATGACTGGTTATCAGTTGGAGGAAACGGAAACCGCGACTGCAGTGAGCGATGCGGTCTGTCTACTGACCAAAAGTTACCGTTTTCATGCAGATTCGGGAGTTGGTCAGCTTGCTGGCGCGATAAACAAAGGGAGTATTCCCTTGGTACGCAAAGCACTGGCAAAGGGATATCAGGATATTGAGCTGCATGAATTGAACAACGATACCTATCTTCGGGCTGTCTCGCTGGCAACCAGTGGTTATCAGAACTATCTGTCACTGATGACATCAGATAGCTGTGATGCAAAGGCAATGCTCAGTGCGTTTGCAGATATCAGGGTGTTATGTGCACTGAAAGAGGGACCCTTTGGTGTTAGCGGTCTCAATCAGGCCATCGAAGATTCATTAGCCGGAAAAGGTCTACTCTCACCCGGTGACGAGCTGTTTTATCCCGGACGTCCCGTCATGATCACCCAAAATGACCATGGCTTGGGGCTTTATAACGGCGATATCGGAATTGTTATCGAACATGAAGATGCGTTAAGGGTTGTATTCGAAATGGCTGATGGCACGGTTCGCTATCTGCTGCCAAGTCGTTTACCAGAACACCAGACGGCATTTGCAATGACAGTGCACAAATCGCAGGGGTCTGAATTTGCTCACACCTTGTTGATCATGCCGCCAACGCCCTCACCAGTGATGAGTCGTGAGCTGGTTTACACCGGTGTGACCCGGGCAAAAGAGCGTTTGGATATCTTCACTACCCGCTTCAGTCTTGAGCGGGCAGTGAACAGCAAAACGCAGCGATTTAGCGGGCTATCTGAGTTGCTGGCCGGTTAGCCAGATTGAGAGTGAGAACTTTGGAGCGACGCTGCAAGTTGTAAAGCATCTGCTTGGAATCGGGCAGGGAATTGACATCAGATTCAGTGAATCCCTGCTCCCGGAACCAGTGAACACTACGAGTGGTGAGTACAAAGATCTTTTTAAGGCCTGTTTTTCGAGCCAAATGGCTGATGTGAGATAACAGCTGACGCCCACGCTGTCCGTCCCGATATTCAGGATGGACAGCGACACAGGCCATTTCACCAATGGCTTCGTCCGGGAAAGGGTAGAGTGCTGCACATCCAATGATCCTGCCGTCACGCTCGACGACGCTGAAACGGGCAATTTCCTGTTCAAGCTGCTCCCTTGAGCGCCTGACCAAACTTCCTTGTTGTTCAAGGGGCCTGATAAGGTCAAGGATACCGCCAATATCATCAATATCCGCCTGACGAATTTTCTCTGCGCTTTCGGTGACAATCTGTGTCCCGATACCCTCCATAGAAAACAGTTCCTGAATCAAAGAACCATCCACTTTGTAGCTCAATAGGTGGCAGCGGGGCACACCTGCATATGAGGCTGCGACGGCACAGCGTAAGAAACCAGCAGCTGCCGCTCCACAGCCCCCATGCTCTGTGGCAAGTAGCTCTTCAGCTTGCTGAGGGAACAGCTCGGAAACAACGCGCCCATTATGATCTGTCACACCCTGCTCAGCACTAAAGCCGATCAGCTTGTCAGCGTGAAGGCGGATAGCCAGCTGGGTAGCGACTTCCTCTGAACTCAGATTGAAGCACTCTCCGGTCACTGAGCTGGCAACTGGCCCGAGTAGGACGATCGAACCTTGATCGAGCTGCGAGCTTATTCCCTCAACATCAATCCGACGAATCCGTCCGCTATGGCAATAGTCAACACCGTCATCAACACCAAGCGGCTGGGCAATAATGAAGTTGCCACTAACAACGTTGATTTGAGCGCCAGCCATTGGTGTGTTGTTAAGACTCATTGATAAACGGGCTGTGATATCGAGCTGTAACTGACCAGCAGCCTGCTTGATTGTCTCCAGTGCATCTGAACCTGTGATTCTCACTCCCTTGTGATATTGCGGCTCCTGATGCTGGCGTAGCATCAGGTCTGTAATTTGAGGGCGGGCACCGTACACCAGAACCAGCCTGATCCCGAGGCTGTTTAACAGGGCAATATCATTGACGATGTTGGTAAAGTTACCATCGGCCAGCGTTTCACCACTCAGAAGAAAGACCATGGTCTTGTTGTGATGGGCATTCACATATGGTGCAGACTGTCGAAACCCTTTGACCAGTGCCGTGCTACGCAGTTTCAAATTCCATTCCTTTTGATTTTTTATGTAAGTATTCTGACTTTTTATTCCATTTTTCGCAAGTGTCAGGTTGAGAATACCTACGCTTTATGTCCAAGCGTTCGTTGAGTTGGGTCTGAGAATGGCAAAGGTCTTTGTATGCGATACCATGAGGAAGCCCTTTGGGAGAGTGAGCTGCTTTCATAAAAAAACAATAAAACCAGAGTGTTGAATGATAGACATTGTACTGAAAGAGAGCGCGCAGTGTTCACTGGTCGGCAAATCACAGCATGTTGCAGCACAAATGCCATGTCTTCAATTGATGAGAGTCATCCTGTTTATCCTCGCCCGTTGCAGTTAAATAGGTTTTCTGACACGCTTCTTGTATAACTCAGCATGCAAGAAGGCTAAATTTTGTACCGATTAGTGGGCGTTTTAAGCATCAGTCTCCTGATGACTGCATGTGCCCGACCTGTGGACCGTGGTCAGCAATATCTGGATGGCTCATTCGACGAAGTTCTCAACCCTATTGTGGTGGTGAACAGTGACAAACCAAGGGACTACTCAGGCTTTCGGCCTCAGCTTGAAAAGGTAGAGGAGGTATCTCCAAGCCTTACTGAAAAGCATAAGGCGTTATACTCCCGTCTTCAGCGCTGGCTTACTGACAGCGGTCAACCTGACGAATTGATCAATTACGGTATAGAGCCTCAGCAGATGGGCGGTGGGGATGGTTACGGTAATGTCTTATTTACCGGATATTTTTCCCCCGTGATTGAAATGCGACATAAGCCAGACGCTGAATATCGATATCCGGTTTACGGCTTGCCAAGCTGTGATGATACGTGCCCGACACGAGAGCAAATATATCAAGGCGCACTCGATGGAAAAGGACTGGAGCTGGGTTATAGTGCCTCACTAATTGATAATTTTATCATGGAAGTACAGGGCAGTGGTTTTGTCCATTATGGTGACACTGACGATCTTGAGTATTTTGCCTATGCCGGAAAAAATGGTCACCCTTATGTCAGTATTGGCAAGGTGTTGATTGAACGTGGCGAAGTACCGCGAGAGAAAATGTCGCTTAAAGCGATTCAGGAGTGGGTTGCTGCTCACGATAAAGATGAAGTGCTGGAGCTACTCAATCACAATACCTCTTTCGTTTTCTTTCAACCGAAAGATGCTCACCCTGTCACCGGCACTGCTGGGGTTCCTTTATTAGCGGGAGCGTCAGTAGCGGCTGATCGTGATTATCTGCCAATGGGATCAGTGATTCTGGCTGAAGTTCCTGAACTTAATGAGCAGGGTAACTGGAACGGAAAGCATACTCTTCGACTGCTCATGGCGCTTGATACAGGCGGAGTGGTGAAAGGAAACCATTTAGACCTTTATCACGGCATGGGTGAAGAGGCAGGTATCACTGCCGGGCATTACAAATATTTTGGCCGGGTCTGGAAGCTTGCAACCCTGAATTGACCGCGATGTGTAGAGGCGAAAAACGAAAAAGGCGAGCTGGATGCTCGCCTTTACTGTGTCAGACTGAGAATAGTTACTTGATCAGGCCGACTTCACGGTAGTATTTTTCAGCACCCGGGTGAAGTGGCGCAGACAGACCATCTTTGACCATCTCTTCTTTTTTCAGGTTCGCGAAAGCAGGGTGTAAACGGCGGAAGTCATCAAAGTTTTCAAATACTGCTTTTACTACGTTGTAAATCACTTCTTCTGGTACTTCTGTTGATGATACGAAAGTGGCACCAACACCAAAGGTGTTTACATCGCCATTATTACCACGGTACATGCCGCCTGGAATGGTCGCTGTGCGGTAGTAATCATTGCTCGAGACCAGTTTAGAAACAGATGCGTTGTCAACGGTGACAATTTTGCTGTCACAGGCAGTGGTGGCTTCCTGAATCGCACCACTTGGGTGACCAACGGTGTAAACCATTGCATCAATTTTGTTGTCGCACAATGCTTTTGACTGCTCAGCAGCTTTCAGTTCAGAGACTTGCTTATAGTCACTCATTGACCAGCCCATCTCATTCATCAGCACTTCGATAGTACCGCGCTGACCAGAACCTGGGTTGCCCACGTTAACGCGTTTGCCTTTCAGGTCTTCGAACGTTTTGATACCAGAGTCGGCACGCGCAACGACAGTAAAGGGTTCAGGGTGAACAGAGAAGACAGCGCGTAGCTTTTTGAAAGGGCCCTGTTTTTCAAATTTGCTTGAGCCATTGTAAGCGTGATATTGCCAGTCAGACTGGGCAATCCCCATGTCCAACTCACCCGCACGTATGGTGTTAATATTATAAATCGAGCCTCCGGTACTTTCGACGGAGCAACGGATGCCATGTTCCTTTTTCGACTTATTGACAAGGCGACAAATTGCACCACCTGTTGGGTAATAAACCCCGGTGACACCACCTGTGCCAATAGTAATGAACTGCCCGGCCTGAGCCGTAGTTGATACCGTACCCACGGCGGCGAAAATACTAGATGCGACGAGTAAAGGTTTAAGTGTTTTCATTATGGCTGTTCCTTGTCATTGATGTTATCTCTTTCACGCAGTCTCCACTGTAGCCTCACCTTGGAAAAAGTAAAAATGCGTGAACGCAGTTTGATACCTCATACAAGAATAGAGGTAAATCTATCCAAGTTTTCAGGCCAAAAAAAACTTAACATTGGCCTGACAAATCAAAATGTATGATGTTCGCCTACTGTGGTCTTACTACTTTGTTTCGACCGCATTAATTGGTCTTAAAGACTGACTGATGCTATTGCTTCATTAACGGATCGAGTAAGCCTTTCAGCCAGATGCTGTATTTCTTCCTCATTGATGATAAAGGGGGGAGCCAACAAAATATGGTGGCCTTGTTGACCATCTATCGTCCCTGCCATCGGATAGCACATCAACCCCTGCTGCATAGCAATATGCTTAATCCGTTTGTGTAACTGCGTTGCAGGTTTGAACGGCATTTTCGATGCCTTGTCTGCAACCAACTCAAGGCCCCAGAACAGACCTCGGCCACGGATATCCCCAACATGCTGATGATCTCCGAATGCTTCAACCAGACGCTGATAAAACGATTTACCTTTATCACTGACCTCATCAAGAAGACCGGATGCAAGTACGTCTAATGTGGCATTTGCGGCCGCACAGGCAATGGGGTGAGCGAGGAAGGTATGACCGTGCTGAAAGAATCCGCTGCCATCATTGATAGCATGATAAATGTGCTTGTTAAGCAGCACGGCCCCGATCGGTTGATACCCAGCGGCCAGTCCCTTTGCCAACGCAACAATATCAGGCACGATCCCCTCTTGTTCAAAAGCAAAAAATGTCCCAGTGCGACCTGTGCCACACATCACTTCGTCGAGTATCAACAAAATATCGTAATGATCACATATCTCACGGACCCTGCGGAAATAGCCATTTTCTGGTGGCAAGACACCGGCTGTTGCACCGACAAAAGTTTCGGCAACGAAACCGACGACCGACTCCGGCCCAAGGCGGAGGATTTCCTCTTCCAGTGCTTGTGCTGCCCGTTCGCCATACTCAATGCGAGTCTCTTCCGGCATTGCGTTTCGATAAAAATAACAGGGATCGATAAACGAGGATGGCGCGAGTAAGGGGGCAAAAGTGGCGCGTCGCCACTGATTTCCGCCGACACCTAATGCCCCAAGTGTGTTGCCATGGTAACTTTGTCGGCGGCCAATAAAATGAGTCCGCTTGGGTTGTTCACGCTCAATCCAGTACTGCCTTGCCAGTTTTAGTGCTGATTCGACAGCTTCTGAGCCACCACTGACAAAATAGGCATGGCTCAGTGATGCAGGGCTTAACTCAATCAACTTATCCGCCAACTGTTCAGCGGGTTGTGAAGTAAAAAAGCCAGTATGAGCAAATGGAATACGTTCGGCCTGTCGCTGAATTGCAGAGATAACATCAGGATGATTGTGCCCCAGACAGGATACTGCCGCTCCCCCACACGCATCAAGATAGCGTTTACCCTTGGTGTCGATAAGATAAACACCCTCACCAGTGTCGACGGTTGGTAATGATTCCCGGCAATGTCTGTGCAAAATATGCGTCATCTTTGATCCCTGAGATAAGTCGTTCCCTCTCTCAAGTATGTCTCGGTTGAAAATTAAACAACAAACGATAAAAATTCAAAGAGTATTCCATTTTTTCATGGCGAGCTGGGCCCATAGTAAGGGGATGATCATGAGCATACCGTACCCTCCACTTAAGACATTGAAAACCTTCATGGTTGCTGCCCAGTCCGATAGCTTTTCTCACGCTGCATTACAACTAAATATCAGTCAGAGTGCCGTCAGCAAGCAGATCTTACAGCTTGAAACTTTTCTGGGCTGTCCATTGTTTGAACGGATAGGCGGCGGCATTGAAATCACTAATGCAGGCAGACGCTATCTGCCGTGGGTGATCAAAGCAATGGAAACGCTACAACACGCAACGGCAGATGTAGTCCAGATGGCACAGGAACATGTGAGGCTTGAGATATCACTGCCGCCCTCAATGGCCAGCTTATGGTTAATCCCGAGGTTAAATGCATTGTCTGAAGCATTTCCTGATTTACACCTCGTGTTGCGGTCAACATCGACGGGAGCAGCCGTCAACGTGCTTGATTGTGATATTGCCATTCACTGTTTACCGATGTCTACGAACGATGAGCAATTGGAATGTTTGATTGAAGAAAATCTGTTGCTGGTGGCACCGCAAGATCATATCGATAACTGTAAAAATATCGACGATATATTCGCGAAAAATAAGGCGTTACTTCACGCCACTCGGCCACAGCTTTGGCAACAGTTCTGGCATCGTCACTCAGTCACCGAAGCTTTTGCTGAGGTGGGCACTGGCTTTGAGCATTTTTTTATGGCACTTGAGGCGGTAAAGCAGGGAGGTGGGGTCGCGCTAATCCCGGACTTTATGGCGGCAGACAGCCTTCAGCGCGGTGACATCACACATATCCCGGGACTTAACCTGGTCAGTGGCTATGGCTATTTTATGTTTTGCCCCAGTTATAAAAGACGAACAGCAACCGTTGAGCGATTAATTTTTTGGTTCAGGTCGACATTGGCAAATCACAAGCAGATAGACATTTTATGAGCAAGCGAGTATAAACCGCTTTCGCGTTTATCACGGAGTCACAGAGTCAAGATTATGTCCAGTTCAACTTCACCTGCATCTGAAAGTTACCAACAACGTTTTGGTGGAACCCGGCGACTATATGGAATGAGTGAGCTGGAGATATTACGTCAGGCACATATCTGTGTTATCGGTATTGGTGGTGTTGGCTCATGGGCTGTTGAGGCACTGGCTCGCAGCGGTGTCGGCTCACTGACACTGATTGATATGGACGATATCTGTGTCACTAATATAAACCGCCAGATACACGCTATGTCAGGAACAGTGGGGCAGAGCAAAATCGATGTTATGGCAGAAAGAGTAAAAGCGATTAACCCTGACTGTCAGGTGAATTTGGTCGATGACTTTATCGATGAGAAAAACATTCCAGAGTATATTACCTCTGACTTCGATTATGTCCTGGATGCCATCGACAGTATAAAACCCAAAACCGCTTTGTTGGCTTATTGTAAGCGCAATAAGATCAAAATCATTACCGTGGGCGGTGCGGGAGGGCAGGTTGATCCTACTCAGATCCAAGTTGCTGATCTGACCAAAACTATTCAGGATCCTTTGGCCGCCAAGCTAAGAAATAACCTACGCCGCTTCCACAACTTCACCAAAACCAAAGGTCGAAAATTTGGTATTGAATGTGTGTACTCAACTGAGCAGCTCAAGTATCCACAACCAGATGGCTCTGTCTGCGAGTCGAAGTCCAATGCTGAAGGGCCGAAAAGAATGGATTGTGCCAGTGGATTTGGTGCAGCAACCATGGTGACAGCGACTTTTGGGTTTGTAGCTGTATCTAGGATCATTCAAAAGTTGACGGTGAAAAAATAATTGTCATCCCTCATCTCTTTAACTTTTTCAGAGGGGTAATGAGAGAATTGCGGAGTGTCGTCAGAATACGATCAAAGGACAATATTCAACAAGCCATCTGGCTGAAGGAATAAAAAAGAGCCGCGAGTAGCGGCTCTTTCAGTTTATAACTGTTTGTCACAGAGTTAGGCAGCAGATTCTGTCTTTTCCTCTACCTTTTGCGTAACAGGCAGTACTTGTTTGACATAATCGCCCGGAGCAACGCCCAGCACTGGGAAGTTAGCTGAACCTTGTTGATAAGGAGCAACTTTTTCTTCTGTGTTGAACGTGGATAACCATGTGTTCCAGTGAGTCCACCATGAACCAAGATTATGCGATGCTCCCTCAAACCACTCTTCAGCCGTTTCAGCAAGTGCATCGTTGACCCAGAAGCCATACTTATTCTTGGCGGGGTGATTAACGATACCCGCGATATGGCCTGATTCACCCAGAACGAAAGTTTTGTTACCACCTAAGTTCTGTGCGCCTCGGTAAGTGCCTTGCCAAAGTGCGATATGGTCTTCTTTGGTAGAGATAAAGTAGCTCGGTACTTTAATCTTGTTCAGATCAATCCATACACCGCCAACCTTGACCCCTTTGTCCTGTACCAGTTTGTTTTGCAGGTACAGTTCACGGAGCAGGAAGTTGTGGCAGCTTGCAGTAACGTTTGTACTGTCGCTATTCCAATAGAGAAGATCGAAGTCTACCGGGCTGTTTCCTTTCAGGTAGTTATCGATGTAGTAGTTCCAGTACAAGCTGTTTTCACGCAGCAGGCTGAATGTCACGCTGAGAGAGCGGCCATCCATATACCCACGGGCTTCGTTTTGTAGCGTCATAGCATCAACAACACTTTCGTTGATGTAAGCGCCTACCTCACCCGGTTGACTGAAATCGAGCAGCGTCGTGAAGAAAGAGGCAGACTTGATCCGTGCTTTCATTCTTTTCGCTGCGTAGTATGCAATTGTTGTTGCCAGCAAGGTGCCGCCAATACAATAACCCGCTGCGTTTATCTGCTGCTGACCAGTGATATCTTCAATCGCGTTGACCGCTTTAACAACACCTTCGGTCACGTAATTTTCAAAGTCTACATGACGTTGTTCAACAGACGGGTTTCTCCATGACATCATAAATACGGTATGGCCTTGTTCAACAAGCCAACGCACCATGGAGTTCTTTTCTCTCAGGTCGAGGATGTAATATTTGTTGATGAATGGCGGAACGATCAACAGTGGTGTTGCGTTTACCTTTTTCGTCAATGGACGATATTGAATCAGCTCAAACAGCTCATTCTTGTAAACCACATCACCCGCTGAGTTCGCAACATCTTCACCAACTCGGAATGCATTATTATTGGTCATGCGAACTTTGAGAATATCCGCACTGGACTCTAAGTCTTCCTGAAGCTGTTCCAAGCCTGTCAGCAAGTTTTCGCCGTTTTTCTCCAGAGTCAGCTTAAGCAGTTCTGGGTTTGTCGCGATAAAGTTACTTGGCGACATCGCATTGATTGCCTGGCGGGAGAAAAACACAAGGCGTTCTTTGGCTTTGTCATCCATCCCTTCAACGGAATTGATTGTGTCTAGGAGGCTACGACCAAACAGTAGATAGGATTGCTTGATGAAATTATAGAATGCGTCATCCTGCCAGCTTTTATCCTGAAAACGCTTGTCGTCTCTCTCAGGCGTCACAACCGATTGTTGGTTGGCTTGCAGTGCCACGTTTTGCCAGATTTCGAGTTGTTTCTGCCACCACTGCATTTGAACTTCAAGCATTGCCGCAGGTTGCTTGGCAGCATTTTCCAGCAGTTGGGCAGTATCGTCGATACTGATCTCTTGCATTGCTTTATTCAAAGGTGAATTTACGGCTGCCTTGCCCTGCTCAAGATCTTGCCACCATTGCTGGTTACTCTCTTGGAGTTTTACAAGGTAGTCCGAGAAGAAGTTTTGTAACATGAGTTATCCCTCTTGATCGGAAACTACACTGCCCCGTAAAAAACAGGGCAGTGTACCTGAATTATGCTGGAGTAGCGGCTTTCAGGTTTTCGGTAGCCAGATGATCAAGCTCGTCTTTAAACTCTTTAGCAACGTTCTGAAGTTTGTTGCTGTCGTCGATCAGCTGCTGTGACAGGTGAGTCAGAGCATTCATTTGCTGGCCAGCAAAAGCGGTAAAAGAAGTCACATCTTTTACATCGCTCGCTGCTTTCATTTGAGCAAGACCCATTTCGCTGTAAGTGCGGATTGCATTCAGTTGCAGCTCAGTCAGAGTTTCAACATTTTTGGTAACCAGTTTGTTGAACTTAACAAACGGTGCCATGCTTTTTTCTGTTTGCTCTGAAACGGTCTTAAACATTTCTGTGTACATGGTGTTTCTCCTGAGTATTTGTATTGCGTGCAAGGGATATTAATAAATCAATTTATTACTGTTCAGTAACGCGTTTTATAACGACGGCCGTACCCATACCACCACCGATACAGAGAGACGCAACACCGTAAGTGTCCTGACGTTTTTCCAGTTCGTGAACGAGGGAAACAAGAATACGGTTGCCTGAAGCACCCAGAGGGTGACCCAGTGCAATTGCACCACCGTTTACGTTTGCTTTTTCCAGAATGCTGTCTTTTGACACGCCATGGTTATCAGCAAGTTGGTGAACAACACCAAGTGCTTGCGCTGCAAATGCTTCATTAAGCTCGAACAGATCCATGTCTTGGATAGACAGCTCTGCTTTTTCAAGCGCTTTTGTTACGGCACCAACAGGTCCCAGACCCATGATTTTTGGATCCAAGCCAACTTGTGCATAGCTTGAGATTTCAGCTACAGGAGTAAGACCAAGACGTTTAACTGCAGATTCAGAGGCAACAACAACAGCGCTCGCACCGTCATTCAGACCAGACGCATTACCTGCGGTGACTGTACCTTCACGGTCGAATGCAGGACGCAGTTTTGCCAGACCTTCAACTGTGCAATCTGCTTTTGGGTATTCGTCAGTATCGAAGACAAAAGACTTACGACGCTGCTTTACTTCTACTGGGATAATTTCATCGTTGAAACGACCTGCCTCAACCGCTGAAACCGCTTTTTGCTGGCTGGTGCGTGCGTATTCGTCTTGTTGTTCTCGGCTTAAGCCGACCAACTCTGCAACGTTTTCCGCAGTAACACCCATGTGGTACTCGTTGTAAACGTCAGTAAGACCGTCAGCAATCAGCAGGTCCTTCATGGCGATATCACCCATTTTCTGGCCCTGGCGCATTGCACCTGAAACAGCGAATGGAATCTGTGACATATTTTCAACGCCAGCTGCAACAATCACTTCTGCGTCACCGCTACGAATGTGTGAAACGGCATCCATTACCGCTTTCATACCACTACCGCAGACCATGTTGATGCTGTAGGCAGGAACAGTTTCTGGCAGGTCAGCGAAAATAGCAGCTTGACGACCTATGCCCATACCTTGACCAGCACTAACAACATTACCCAGAATGACTTCTTCTACGTCATTACCAGAAACATTGGCAGCTTCAAGTGCGCCTTTGATTGCAACAGCAGCCAATTTGCCTGCTGGCACGTCTTTTAAAGAACCTGTGAATGCGCCAATTGGGGTACGCTTAGCGGCAACGATATAAACCTTTTCCATTTCAATACTCCTTAGTTCATGTACAAGCCGCCGTTGACAGAAAGCGTCTCGCCTGAAATGTACGCGCCAGCGTCACTTGCCAGGTAAGACACCGCTGAAGCGATTTCATCTGGACGCGCCAGTCGCTTCATTGGGATTTCGCTTTTGATTGACTCTAGCACTTCAGGACGCATTGCTTCGACCATAGGCGTTGCAGTGTAGCCTGGCGCAACAACATTACAGGTAACGCCAGAGCGCGCGCCTTCAAATGCGAGGGCTTTGGTGAAGCCAATCATGCCTGCTTTGGCAGCTGAGTAGTTAGTTTGCCCGAATTGACCTTTAAGTCCATTCACTGAGGAGATGTTGATCACACGACAGTTGCCCTTCTCGCACATTGCTGCAAAAAGTGGCTGAGTTACGTTGAAAAGGCTGTTTAGGTTGGTATCGATAACCGCGCGCCAGTTTTCCGGCGCCATTTTCTTGAACTGGCCATCGCGGGTAATTCCAGCATTGTTAACCAATACGTCGATGGTTCCTTCTTCTTCAAGCAGCTTAGGCAGTTTCTCAATGCACTCTTCAGTATTCGTCACATCGAGTTCAAACAATCTGACCTGATTATGGTTGAAGTTTTTCTCATCGAACCATTGCTCAGCGCAAACTAGGTTACCAGTGAAATAGGTAGCAATGACTCGATAGCCGTCTTTGACCAGTTTTTCAGTAATTGCTGAACCGATTCCACCTTTAGAACCAGTGATAAGCGCGAGTTTTTTCATTTTTGACTCCATTCGTAGACAACAAGCGTAATTAGCCAACAAACCTTTCTTATCCAGAAAATAAGGCATTAAGAAATAAAAAAATTAAGATAACTTGATGTTAGTCACTGTCGTTATCGGTTTAGGGATAACTTAATTCTTTTCTGTTATGGTTGTGTGACTGATGCATAAAGATAATGAAATTTCTTTTCATGGCAAAAGGAATAGAGATTAATTGTCGTTAACAAGATCTAGATCGTTTTATAGCCTTACGCTGTTAACTGTTTGTTAAATATAAGATCTTTAAGGTTTTTTGGTGAGTTCTAAGATTAGGTATTTGATGTTTTTCACTTAATGAAGTGGCGTTTAAAGGGGGTTTCAGGGGAGTGGCTTATTCTTTTAAGGCTTAAATTGTTTTTTTATGTTTAAGTTCTTATTTTACGATGTTTTAGTGACTTTAAAAATAGGATGAAAAATATAAATACTACATTAATAATGTATCTATTATTAGTCATCCTAAAGTTTGTTATTTATCTGTAGAACGCTCAGGAATGCCGGATTTAAAGGCATTTAATAAAATTGACGATGGCTCGCAAACCGTTGCCACGTGATTCACTGAGATGACTGAGTAGTTCTAGTTGTTCGAAATATTTCTCATAGTCAAAGTCCTGAAGTTGAGACTTTTTTTTCCCTTCACTGACTGCGAGCACAACTGCCAGTAACCCTTTAACAATCCTTGCATCTGAGTCTGCACTGAAATGAAATGTTTCATTGTTCTTTTTACATAAAAGCCAGACTTGGCTCTCACAACCGGGGATAGGCACACTCGCCGTTTTTTCGGCATCAGAAAGTGATGGGAGTAGTTTTCCCCACTTTATGAGGGCTCTGTATCTGTTCTCCCATCCCTCGCAGGACGCTAGTGTGTCCTGAACATCTGTAGCCGTTATCTTTGTGCCAAAAGGGTGTGATGGCAGAGTTGTCATGGTTGAACCTCTTACGTTTTCAAAATCATTCATAGTATGTCGCAGGCGATCTCCATTGCTTCAATAAACTGTGAGATTTCCTGCTGAGTGTTATAAATAGCCAGAGAAACCCGCAGTGTCCCCGGAACGTTGAGTGCGTCCATCATTGGGTGCGCGCAATGGTGGCCTGATCGGGCTGCAATACCCTGTTGGTCGAGCAAGGTAGCAATATCAGATGGATGAACACCGTCTATGACAAAAGACACTATGCTGCTTCCAGGTTGATAGCCAACAACCCTAAGATCCGGAATCTGGCTGAGCCCTTGGTAGAGTGATTTTTGCAATGAGGCGATATGTTGCTCTGCACCAATAAGGTCAATATTATTAAACCAATGGATCGCGTCTGCCAGCGCGATCACTCCCGCTACATTTGGTGTACCTGCTTCAAATTTTGTTGGTGATTGTGAGAATTGTGTTCCTTCGAACGAGACCTTTTCAACCATCTTTCCGCCCCCGTGCCAAGGAGGCATAGCGTCCAACAACTGCGGTTTACCATAAAGCACGCCTATACCAGCAGGTGCAAAAAGTTTGTGACCCGAAAACGTGTAGAAATCTGCACCCAGTCGGGTTAGGTCTAGCCGCTCGTGCACAATCCCCTGTGCGCCATCGATTACTGTCACTGCGCAAATGCGATGGCTCGCCTCAATGATTTCCTCAATGGGATTTCGGGTACCAGTAACATTATTGATATGGCAGACGGCAACAATCTTGGTTCTTTCTGTAAGACGTTGATAAAAGGCATCCATGTCCAGTGTACACGTCTCTGGATCCACCGGAAGTTTGACTATCTTGGCTCCGGTTTGTTCAGCGACCAATTGCCATGGAACGATATTGGCATGATGCTCCATTTCACTTACCAGAATTTCGTCCCCTGGCGATAAATTGGTTCTGGCATAGCTTTGTGCAATGAGGTTGAGCGCTTCGGTTGCTCCTTTGGTCCAGACAATAGCGTCATGATTCACGCAAAGAAAGTCAGCCACTGTTCTCCGTGCGGCTTCGAAACGACGGGTAGAGGAGCCAGTCAGTGAATGGCTACCGCGATGAACATTGGCATTCCCTCCCGAATAATATTGGTTGAGTGAGTCAATGACACATTGTGGTTTTTGTGTTGTGGCGGCACTGTCAAAGTAGATCAGTGGTTTATCATTGACGACAAGATCCAGCGAGGGAAATTGAGAACGGATCAAATCAATATTAAACAGTTGGCTCATGATGATAACGCTATTCGGTGCACAATAAAAGGGTAGGCGATGATCGCTTTTATATAAAAGTAACTCAAGTAAATTGTAAGAGCAGATAGGAATTCAGCGGGTGTTGAAAAAGAAAAAAGCACTGAGCAAAGCTGCCCAGTGCCAAAAATAATCTATGGCATATCACGCCAAAAAATCAGGAAGTGTGATAGTAGAAAGGTACTATCGTCCGGCAAGCCGGAAAAATTGCAAACACAACATCGCTACCAGTCAGAATTTACGGCAGGGACCGCTATCTCTGTGGTGCGGTGCAACTATAGGTTGTAACGCACGCTGTAACAACGGACAATAAATAATGTTTCACATAAGAATATCTAATCCAAAGGAGCGGTATGGCCAGACGTTTACCACCTCTCAACTCCCTACGAGTTTTCGAGGCTGCAGCGAGACACTTGAGTTTTACCAGAGCGGCAGAAGAGTTGTTTGTCACACAAGCTGCAGTAAGTCATCAGATTAAAGCCCTTGAAGATTTTCTTGGCCTGAAATTATTCCGCCGTCGAAATCGCTCACTGTTACTGACAGAAGAGGGACAAAGTTACTTTCAGGATATCCGCGATATTTTCACCTCTATTTCAGATGCGACCAGTAAAGTACTTGAGCGCGGCAGTAAAGGTGCACTTACCATCAGTTTGCCGCCAAGCTTCGCTATTCAGTGGCTGGTACCAAGACTGGCTGACTTCAATCATCAGCACCCGGAAATTGATGTCAGGATCAAAGCGGTAGATCTTGAGGAAGGATCCTTGACCGAGGACGTTGACGTTGCGATTTACTACGGCCGAGCAACTGGCCGGGTCTGCGCTGCGACATGCTCTATCAGGAATGCCTCTTGCCGGTTTGTAGTCCGTCACTGATGACAGGAGATAAGGCGATTCACACGTTGGATGATCTGAAAAAGCATGTTCTGTTGCATGACGGTACGCGTAAGGATTGGAAAGCATTTGCCCGTTACCACAAGCTAAATCAGGTCAATGTGAACCAAGGGCCGATATTCAGTCACTCAGCAATGGTTTTGCAGGCCGCTGCTCTCGGACATGGTATTGCATTGGGCAACAATGTACTTGCTCAGCCAGAGCTTGAGTCAGGTAGGCTGGTAAGAGCTTTCGATGATGTGTTGATGAGTAATAACGCCTTTTATCTGGTCAGCCATGATAAAGATGCTGAATCCGGCCGTATTACTGCTTTTCGCGATTGGATACTCGCCAAAGCTATCTCAGAACAAGAGAGTTACACCTAATGACAGATGTATTAATCAATGGTCCTGATAATGATCAGGGTATGACGTTCATTTTTGCCCATGGTGCGGGTGCTGGTATGGATCATGAGTTCATGGAGGATATGGCGTCTCGTCTCAGTACGCTTGGAATACGCGTGCTCCGTTTTAATTTCCCTTATATGGAAAAGCGTAAGATTGATGGTAAGCGCCGTCCACCCGACAGGGCCCCCAAACTGCTTGACGCATTTAACGCTGTTCTTGACCAATATGCTGATGGCAATGTTGTGATTGGCGGAAAATCAATGGGGGGAAGAATGGCCAGTCACCTTACTGAGCGTCAGGATGTAGCTGCTGTTGCCTGCCTTGGCTTTCCCCTGCATCCGCCGGGTAAGCCCGAAAAAGATAAGGGCGAACATCTGAGTAGTATTAACAAACCGCTGCTGATTCTTCAGGGAGAGAGGGACACGTTCGGTAATCGTCAGGAACTGACTGACTATCCTTTATCTCCATCAGTCTTTCTTCATTTCCTGCCAGATGGCGACCACAGTTTCAAACCCCGAAAAGCGTCAGGCTTCAGTGATTCGGATAATCGTCAGCAGGCTGCTGAAAAGCTGGCCGAGTTTATAAAAAAGGCAATGTTATGAATGCGAATAAGACGCTGGCAATAGGCTGTATATTAGGCGCGTTGGCAGTAATGACCGGAGCCTTTGCCTCACATGGTCTGAAAGCGCACCTTTCATCCTATGCCCTATCCATTATTCATACAGGCGTTCAGTATCAATTTTGGCATGCACTTGCGCTTGTTGGCCTTGGCTCAGCAATGTTGAGATTTCCCTCCCGACGACTTGGTAGAGCGTCACTCCTGATGATTATTGGGACCATTTTCTTCAGCGGCAGCCTTTACGGTCTCGCAATTACCGGTATGAAATGGCTTGGACCTGTAACGCCAATTGGTGGGGTGTTGTTAATCCTTGGTTGGTTTACTGCTGCGTGGTCTTTTTGGCGACCGGATACAGACTCGGTTAAGGCTTGAGCTTATCGTTCTGCTCAAGGATAATGGCGCGTCGATTTTTCCTCTGCAAAAAGGCGTGAGTAGTGAACCAGATCTTATTGTATTGTCGTCCCGGCTTTGAAAAAGAATGTGCAGCCGAGATTCAGGATAAAGCCACAGGAATTGAAGTCTATGGCTTCCCACGTACAGAAAGGAACTCTGGTTACGTACTTTTTGAGTGTTATCAGAATGGAGATACAGAGAAGTTGCTCAGCGATCTTCCTCTGGACTCACTGCTGTTTGCACGTCAGATGATTGCTGTAGTGAGTCAGTTTAGCGACCTTGATCCGGGAGACAGGATCTCACCGCTCCTGACAGTGGCAGATGAAGTGCCAAAGTGTGGTGATATTCGCGTTGAAACACCGGATAACGACAGTGCTAAAGAGCTGTTGAAATTCTGCAGGAAATTTACGGTTCCACTGCGACAGGCGATGCGTAAGCGCGGTGTCATGCTGGCAAAAGACAATCCAAGAAAACCTGTTTTGCATGTCTGTTTTATTGCACCGGGCTGTTGTTTCGTCGGTTACTCGTTAACAACGAACAATTCGCCACATTACATGGGGATCCACCGCCTTAAGTTTCCTGCCGATGCACCCAGTCGATCTACCCTGAAGCTGGAAGAGGCCTTTCATGCGTTTATTCCCAAATCTGAGTGGGATGAGCGTTTGGCATCCGGAATGTGGGCGGTTGACCTTGGTGCCTGCCCTGGTGGATGGACCTATCAACTGGTGAAGCGTTCTATGTTTGTCCATGCCATTGATAATGGCTTGATGGCTGACAGCCTAATGGAGACAGGACAGGTCAAACACCATGCAGTTGATGGATTCAAGTTTGAGCCCCCACGTAAAAATGTGACCTGGTTGGTCTGCGACATGGTGGAAAAACCCGCCCGTGTTGCGCAGTTGATGGGAGAGTGGATCATTCAACGATGGGCGAAAGAGGCCATGTTTAACCTAAAGTTACCGATGAATCGACGCTATGAAGAGGTGAAAGAAGATATCGATAACCTGAGACGTTTTCTGATAGAAAATGGGGTTAAGTTTGAGCTTCAGGCGAAGCATCTTTATCACGACAGGGAAGAAGTAACGGTTCATCTCAGACGCCTGAACTGATCGAAGGTTATTTATTCAGGTATGTCACCCGCCTCGACGTTGGGGCGGGTTATTGCAAGTTCAGCCTGAGTCTCGCCATAAAAATGACAACGGCGTCTGCTTTTTGCCCGTAAGAGGGTAATGCCATCATACTGACACCGAGTCCGCCCATATATCCTTTAACATAGGGTGCGACATAGGGCATGACATCGGGATAACGCTCTATCCCCCCATAGCCATAAACAGCCCCCACTTTTAGGCCTACCCAGAGGTGGTCATTGACCAGGCTGTGTTGGATATTTAGATCACCAGCATAGCTCCGTACACCGAAGCTATTGATGAAGGTCATCACTTCTATATTTTTGTAACCAGCACCAAACGCATTGTGATGTTCAGTGAACTGAGCTGTAGCATTAACATGGTGCGACACGGCATCCAGCACCAGTTCTACTTCATTTGCCTGAAGACTGGTACTTATCAGCAGGCTGAAGAAAAGTGATATAACCTTGTATTTAATGATGTTTTTTATATTCATGTCTTAAATATAGGACATGAATATACTTTGCGAGTTATATCACTCTAATTTCTCGTGAATCTAATGTCTTGAAGATTAAAACCAAGTGCAATGTCGGTTTTTAATGTGGCTATCTGTTTACACTTTTCAGCTATTTCTTGATGGCCATCGAGTTTCTTTTGCCATTTCGCCGGTAAGTCAGTGGCTGAAAAAATCTCGCTGAGTGAGGGGTAGGTATCTAGCAGTGAAGCGGCCGTTTTGGGCCCCACTCCCGGCACACCGGACACGCTGCTTGAACTGATTCCAGTCAGTCCCCAGTAATCTGTCAGCTGCTCGGGACGGACAGAAAATTCCTTTTCGATGAAAGGCGCATCCAGCCAGCGTTGTTGAAAATAATCCCGGATCCTGATGCTGGGGTGAAGTAGCTGGCAGTAACCTTTATCCGTCGACACTATGGTCACCTGACCTTGACGGCTGGCGACTTTGTCGGCGAGTGTTGCAATCATATCGTCCGCTTCATCGCCGCTTGATAGCAAAGAATCTATCCCCAGTGACCAGAGGGCGTCTTGAATGGTATCTAATCCTTTTTCCAGAGATTCAGGCATGGGTTTACGACCCTGTTTATACTCAGGAATGAGTTCGGCGCGCCAGCCTCTGTCCTGACCAACGTGATCAAATACAGCAACCATATGGGTGGGCTGGGTGGATGAAATAATCTTGTTAAGTGCCTTGCCACAAACCTGTGCCACAGCAGAAATATCGTCAGGATTAGGTTGAGCGGCATGTACCCTGCGAATGAGGTTCATGGCATCGATGATCACGAGATTTATCGTCATAAGACTCTATGCAGTAAAAAGAATGGCCGATTAAGGCCATTCTAATAGGATCATTGGGAAATGAAAGGCTTAGCGTTTATTGCTGTCCTGCACGATCTCATAACAGGGAACATAGGCAGTGCCCGGTAGTTTCATTCTCTGTTGCTCGACAAATCCGCGTAGCAGTTTGTCCATTTTCTTCATTAACACGGTATCACCATTTATCTTAAACGGTCCGTTACGTTCTATTTCACGAATCCCCTCTTCCTTGACATTACCCGCGACAATTCCTGAAAACGCCTGACGTAAGGCTGACGCCAGCAATTCCGGTCTTTGGTTCATGTGTAGGTCGAGATTCGCCATGTTCTCATGGTTAGGCTCGAAGGGAAGTTGGAACTCTGGTGCGATTTTCAATGACCAGTTATAAGAGTAAGAGTCGCCTGTTGCTTTGCGGTGTTCTTTTACCGCAGGCATTGCTTCTTTGACCAATCTGGCTGCTTTCACCGGGTCGCCAATAACAATTTCATAGTACTTGGTTGCTTCTTCACCCAATACGTCACGAATAAATTCGTCAATAACACGGAAGTAATTGGCACTTTCCTCTGGCCCCGTCAAAACTACAGGCATCGGTTGGCTGGCGTTCTCTGGGTGCATCAGTATACCCAATAGATAGAGCAGCTCCTCCGCAGTGCCGGCACCGCCGGGGAAAATCACTATGCCATGTGCCATACGAACAAAAGCTTCAAGGCGTTTTTCTATATCAGGCAGGATCACCAATTCATTGACTATCGGGTTAGGTGGCTCGGCAGCGATGATTGATGGTTCTGTGAGTCCAAGAAAACGCGATTGTGTAATACGTTGTTTTGCATGGCCTATGGCAGCGCCTTTCATTGGGCCTTCCATCGCTCCTGGTCCACAGCCTGTGCAGATACAGAGTTCACGGAGTCCCATCTCATGTCCCACTTCCCGGGTGTACTGATATTCGATTTCGTTGATTGAGTGTCCACCCCAGCAAACCACTAAATCGGGGTCTCTGCCAGGCAGGAGGGTGTTGGCATTTCGCAGTATGTCAAAAATAAGGTTAGTAATATGGTTAGAGTTGGTCAGGTTAAACACACTGGCGTGTTCAAGCTGAACATTTACGTGAACGATATCCCGTAAAACAGAAAACATATGTTCCTGTATGCCGCGTATTATTTTGCCATCGACAAAAGCGTGTTCTGGTGCGTTAGTCAGTTCGAGTTTTACACCACGCTCACGTCTCATGACGCGGATATCAAAGGTATTGTACTGTTCGAGTAACTCTTTGGAGCTGTCTGTATGACTGCCTGAGTTGAGTACCGCCAGTGAACAGTTCCGATATAAACGGTAGAGATCACTTTTTGCGGTATTTTTTAGTCGATCCACTTCCAGCTGAGACAGTAGATCCATTGCCCCGACTGGGCTGATGTGAGTGATCATAGTCACCTCCTGTGAAGGTCAAACACACATTAAAGTTCAAAAACAGACTTTATTAAAAATCAGTGTGTTAATTAAACATACACAGTGAGAAACGCTTTGACCAGCTTAATGTGCGAGGTGTTAGACCAATCACAATATCCTTTGATGAAGGAAATAGGCATCGCTGGTGTAGACGAATTACCGTTTTAAATACAGTACAGGTCGGCTTTGTGTGTCTGTTGAGTATCGCGCCATTAATGGCGTGTGATTAACGTTGCCAGACGAACTTAATAAGACTTGAGATGATAAGCAGATTGTATGGAGTAGATGCTGAGAGATTATAACCAGATGACCTGATCACGACCGTAAGATTTTGCTGTAGATAGGGCTGTGCTGACTCTCTCCATGACAATCTCTGGATTATCTTTTTCCCGAAAATGGCTGACACCCACTGAAACCGTGACTTTTATTCTTTCGTTATTGCACTTGAGTGGTAGCCTGGATACGGTTTTGCATAAGTTCTGCAGGGTTTCCTGAATATCATTTTTATCAGTATCAGGGATCACCAGAACAAACTCCTCTCCGCCAAATCGAGCAATAAAGTCGGTTTTTTGTAGGCACTGATGAATGGTTCGGGCTACAACCTGTAAGATTTTGTCCCCGACAGTATGACCATAGCTCTCATTGATTTTACTGAAGTGATCGATATCAATCATGGCAGTTGTTAACGGAGTCTGGTAACGAAGCCAATTTCGATATTCGTGGTCGAGACGCCCATCGAGTGCGTGACGGTTGTACACTTTAGTCAGTGGATCGAGTAGGAGTTTACGTTCCTGTTCTCCGAGACGACGGCGATGCTCTGTTGTGTCTTTCGCTAGCTCTTCAAGCTTTCTCTCAGCATTTTTCAGCTGATTAATGAGGCGATCTTCGCGGTTATTCAGCTGGTGGTTGAGTTCTGATAAGGCTTCCAGCTTCTCTGTCAGCCTAAACAGCTCAGGTCTTGCCTCATCCATGGTTCTGAATCTATCTAAGCCATTGTTAATGGAATCAGCGGCACTTCTCAGCTCTCTTTGCATTACTTCCCGCTGTGCAATCAGGGTACCCGCCTCTTCAAGTGCAATATCGGTATGACTGGAAATATCTGACAGCTCATCACTGAAGCGGTTTAGCATAACTTTTGATGCATCTCTTTCCTGCTTGGTGCCAGACAGAATGAATTGCATTGCACTGAGGGTGAGCTCCATCAAGGCTTTTGGCTCAGGGCTCAGCATCAGTTGTTTTCGAATATCCAGCAATGCTTCGCCAGTCTCTCCTTCAAAATCGAGACCGCTTATCAGAGTTTGCAGTTCAGTCGATAATTGGTGAAATCGGTCAAGATCTTGCTGTTCCGATCCGCCCAGAGGGTGTCCGGGGACCGAAAGAAGTTTAACGGCTCTGTCGTAGAGCTTGAGCATTTCGGTAATAACCCGATGATGCGAGTAGCCAGTACTTTTTGCCTGCTCTTCAAGTTGGCGGACATCGCGTTTAAGTTGGGGGGGTAAGCTGAAAAGTGCTTTCAATTGTTCTGCACTGGCAGATATCTGCTCCGCAAGTGCTTTTTTGTGCATGTCACAGTCGTTGTTGTATTTAATAACTGCTCTTTCTGCTACCGCCAACTGCGGAATAAGCGAGCTGACATCTGCCTGTGTGTCTATTCGGTGTTTTATTTCCTTGAGAATATGCGCCTGAGAGGAGTTTTCTTTACTGTGGGATGCGATAAGACGTGATAAGAGACGTTTTAATATTGTCGTTTCCCGTCGGCACTTCAGCGATAAATCCCTGAAGGCAAGTTGTGCGTGTTCCAGCTGCCTTTCTGGAGGCTGCTTATCATCAATGGGATGAATTGAAGGAAATTTTGCTGAATGCATAACATAACCAAGGGAATTTACCCGTTCTGAGCGGACATAATGTTGCTTTCAGAACATTAACCAAATTCTCACCTGTGATAAAGGTGTACTGGTGCTTTTATCAATTAATCAAGGAAATATTTTCTCAGAACCGTGAACCGACTGCCAGTTAATACTGAGGTGTGATGACGTTCTTACCTTAACTAAGCCAGAGCTGATACATTCCAGACAGGCTTTACGAATGTCCGTATTAACAAAACTGGCTGCTGGCGCTGATTCAATAGCGCTGAGATGTACCCACTCGCTTTTGTTTGTTTCACGGCTGAGTTGTCGGGCCGCACTGGTCGCCATCAACAGTATATCCAGCAAATCCTGATCATTGATCGTCGTATATGCTCTGGGTACGAATGGATACTCCGCCATACCAATCCGTATATTGCTATTAATATTGTTGTCACCCAAGGTACGAAGAAACTCGTCAACCAAGGCTTGCACTTTATCGGCCAGTAAAGAAGGTTCCTGATTGCTATAGGCCTGAGGCTCAATCAATACAAACATGTTATCGGAGAAGTGATACATTCTTGAAGGCTCAACAATTTTCTTTTTGAAGAAATCTCCCAGACTTTTTTCAAGTTTTACCCCTTGCTGATAACCGTATTGCATGTGAATGGTTTTAAGGAAGGGCACCTCAAACATGGCAAAACGTAAGCGATCGCTCAGCGGCTCGTGGATCATTTCTCCCAGATACCACTGCTCAAAATGGGCGTTACTCTTTTCTATTGAATTTGGCAGACGATCATTGAGCATCCGGAGGTTTTTCAGCCCGCTATGAGGCTGAGTGTAATAATCTTTACGCAGTTCATTAAGCTGCTCGCGGCGGAAGTTCGCCGAACGGTGCCTGAGAATAAGCAGCAGCAAAAGAACGCAAAGGCTGCCGAACAGGAAATAGTTGATTTTCTTTTGTTCAAGCAACGTATGCTCGCTTTCTTCCTGCCGGCGCTCAAGATCATCGAATTGCAACTGGCGTTCTATAACTCTTTCCCGCTGCTTAAATGATTTTGCTTCCTGTAACTGCTTTCTGTCCTGATCTCTCTCTGCCAGCTGGTCATAACGGCGCTGAATCAGTAATGCCTGATAAAAGTCGCCCTTGACCTCGTAGCAGAATGATAGTTTTTTCAAGGCCCGGGACAGTAATGCTCTGTCATTGTTCTGTTCAACAATGTTCACCGCCTGATTGAGTACCTTTATAGCCTGATCGACTTTCTGAAGCTCCATCGACAGCTCACCCTGAAGGATATAGGCCTGAGCGAGCTTGGAAGGCTCGTCAGCAGCAATAGCCGCTGCAATAGCGTCAGAGACATACTGTTCTGCCAGCGGGTAATGCAGCAGCTCCAGATAAGTATTGGCGATAGCAACTTTTATCTCGGCTTGCTGACTCAGCCTACCTAAATCACGTTCAATATCCAGAGCATTGAAATAATGGACGAGAGCAAAATTATAACGACGCTGAAGCTCATAAATATTGGCTAGTAAGGTTTGAGCTCGTGACAGGCCACGCATTAGTTTGAAGTGTTCGTAAAATTCTGCTGCCTGATTGGCATGAAGCAGTGCTTTATGTAGAGCGCCGCGCTGTTTATACAGTTCTGCCAGACTGATATTTGTGGTTGCAATATCGGCAACAAATTCATTTTCACTGGCGATCCAGAAAGCACTAAGCAGCTCGGACAGTGCTTTCTCATATTGCTGTTGTGAGAGGAAATAGTTACCCAGCATGATCTGAAGACGAACTTTTAGCTGAAGATTAGGATCGGTGCCAAGTTCTTGTCGAGCGGCATCAAATTGAGCCAGTATCTCTTCTTCCGGTTCTTTCTTAGACAGGATATCGGCTTTGAGTAATGCCGCTTCGAATGCAAGCTCAGACTGACTCGGGGTTCGCGACACTTTTTCTGGAAATTGTTGAGCAAGCTCCTTCAGCAGACGCAGTGCTTCAGTGTGATTCCGGTTGAGCTGGTAATGAAGAAGGGCCTCTGTGTAGAGAATATCCATCTTTGTCATTGTCAGTTTGTTGGCATCTGACATTTCTTTGGCCTGCTCCAGAGCCTTCCACGCCTCTGTCGGGTTACTGAGTAAACTGTTCGCTTTGGCGATAATCAGGTACGCATAGGTAGTATTGAGGGGCGTTCTGACTGTACGGTCTGTTTCATTGGTCGTATGGGGGCGTTTGGGATTGAGGGACAATCTGCGTTGGTCGAGAAAGTTCTGTGTCATTTTTAATGACTTGTCCGGCGCCGTTGCAAGCATGCCTTCCGCTTCCGTCAATACGGGAGCAGAATAGAGTTTTGCTAACGTGTCGGTACTAAATACCAGCGAGAGTAGAAGAATAACTGTCCGTAAACGCATACTGGTTGTCTTTGAGCCCTAATGCTTGAAGATGATTATGGCACCGAAAGAGCACGGTGCCAGAAGCTGTTACTGTCTTGCCAGGCGGTTGTTTTCGCTGGGTGTCTTGCCCATGTTGGTTCTGTATGGATTAATGTCCAAGCCGCCACGTCGGGTGTAGCGGGCGTACACAGTCAGGAACTCCGGTTGGCAATATTTCATTAGGTCGCAGAACATGCGTTCCACACATTGCTCGTGAAATTCATTGTGACGCCTGAATGACACAATATAGCGGAGCAGTTTTTCCCTGTTGATTTGCTTCCCTGTGTAGGCAATACGAACTGAACCCCAGTCTGGTTGATTGGTGATCAGACAATTTGACTTCAGAAGATTACTGCTCAGTGTCTCAGTCACAACATCATCGCCCGTTGCTCCCTCAAGCAAAGAAGGATCAAGCTCGTAGCTGTCGATGCTGATATCCTGATTATCAATGTTTTCACCACCGATGCTAACAATAGGCTGATCGTCAAATTCGTCGAGTGGTAGTACAGTGACATCCACCTCTGCGCCTGCGCAGGCCGACAGATCCTTAGCCAGAGCTTCAACCACATCCTGCCATGATGAAAAACGGGTCTGGTTAAAGCTGTTCAGGTACAACTTGAATGATTTTGACTCAATAAGATTCGGACTCGAGGCTGGCAACCTGACTTCGCCCAGGGCGACCTGAGGCAGGCCTTTATCATTCAGCCACGACAGTTCATATAAACTCCAGATATCGTAACCAGTGAAAGGCAGAACGTCTTTCAGTTCTAGCTCTTCACGGTTAAGGCTACGGGGAACTGGCTGAAGCAGTTCCGGCGCGTATTGTTCCTTATATTCAGTCTGTTGACCAAGCGTCAGGTTTGCCAGCTCACTGGCATTGTCATAGTTGCTCATTACGATGTTGCCGAATTTGGATACTTGTTGCGCTGAGTGTACTTAAATTTATCAGCGCATGCTATTTGAAACCGTATCAATAAAGAACGTATGACTGATTCGAGTGAAAAAAAGCCAATGTTTTGGGTCATTTTCGGTCAGAAAGCCTATTAACCGTTTTCTGATCACTTAGACTCTAATAGCGCAATACGTGCCTCAAGTTTGCTTACCTGTTCCTCAAGGGCTCGAATGCGCTCTTTGTCACTTTGCTCGGCTGGCACTTTTTCCACTTTTGGGACAACACCATTTTTCTTCCATCGTTGTAATGCTGTGATGACCAATGGCATGGGTACTGTCACGCCCAGCCTGCTTTTTATTAGAGCAACACTGGGCTGTTTCCCATCGTTGACCAGTTGCGAAATCGCGTCTTCCAGTGCCTGAGTATAATTAGTTGTCATTGTTATTACTTCTATTCCTGACGAAGACGCGCATCCAGCAAGTCGATCTGCTCACTCCAGTCAGCATCTTGTAACAGGGCTTCTGATAAAAACTGTTTCTGCGATAGTGACCAGAATGCTGCTTCCTGAAGAGGCGTTGAGGCGGATAAAGAATGTTCTGAAAGAAAATGCTCTATTGACTCACTGTCTGATGCCAGACCCAATTGGCTGAAGAGATTTTCCAAATTATGTTTAAAAACTTCCATATCGATACCTTCCCCTGTCCCAAATATAGGCGCCTGATGTCATTACCTTTATCAGGTGCTTTAAGATTTGATTTAAGCATACGTTGAACGGCTTAATAACAGCAAGCATCATTATCAATGGAATTATCACTTTTGATTCATTGCTGAAAATGATGACCGAAATTGCCACTGAGCTTTGGCGACAAATTCGGTAAACTGCCCGTTTTGAAGAGTCCGGCAAGTACGTAAGCCGGGATTGACAGGGTAGCAAGATATGTTTGTCGTGGAGCTGACGTTCGAATGCTTCGATAATACCACCATCTCTGCCGTAGACCGCGCGGTTAACGGCCTGATGGATGCGCTGAGGTATAACGGCCAGGTATTGGGCCGCGAATTTCCAATGGTAATGGGCGATGGCCTTTTTCAGGTTCGTGCAGTTTGCCCGGAACAGGATAGCCTGAACCCGGTTCACCACAGTGGGCAGGTGATGGGGGCGATGAAAAAACTGTCTGAGGCATGTTTGTTGTCGCCTAAAGTACGTGTTCTTGGCAGAGATTTGAATTCTGAGGCTAGTGCGGATAACTCGGAGCGAAGCTGGCAGGTGCTCTACACGACTTATGTTCATACCTGTTCACCGCTGCGATGTGGTGATTCACTCTTACCCATTCCTCTCTATCATTTGCCAGCCACTTTCAATGGCGATCATAAAGCAGTGGTGAGGTGGCAGACTGAATGGCAAGCATGTGATGAAATTCAGATGGCTGGTGCCTTTAAAGCAGAGCATGCAGCGCTTGCCGAGATCACTGAGATTGACAGTTTATTATCAATTAAAGGTTGGGATATACGAGGCAGAATAGAATACCTTACAGGTATTCCAACTTACTATTACCTCTATCGGGTTGGCGGTAAAGATCGTGATTCAGAGGAAAGTCGTTGCTGCCCCAAGTGCGGTTCAGAGTGGCGTCTCCCACAATCTCTGCATGATATTTTTGACTTCAAATGCGACCGTTGCCGCATCGTTTCCAACCTATCGTGGGACTTTCAGTAACTCTGAAATTCATGAGCTTCCTTTTTACGGCTGCATATGTTGTAAGACAAAGCTGACAACATCGTAGGAAAAGTCAGTGATTGGTTTGAGAAACGGTCTGGTCCTGTCAGTTTCTTAATATATTTATCAACGACATGACCCTTAGTTGCCTTTTAGTGCTGCGTTTTGGGGAAAAATAAGCGGTAGGCTGGATTGTCTGAAAAGTTTCTTTAGGTAGAGTAGACAGTGTCAAAAGGAGAGGCGGCGAGGAAGGCTGCTGCTGGTATTGACAGAGAGATAATAGAATCGCATTTGTTGGCCATCAGGACGATAGCCCAAGTAGGAAGCGTAGTGGACACCCTCAGGAAGAGGACGGGATTCGTATAGGAATTGTCGTTGTCAGGATGACTGGTGCAAGGATGTGCCATTGAGGAATGAGTGAAAATATCATGGATGAAGCAAGGAGCATCGACTTGGCAGTGAAGCTGAATAGAGCCATATAGGCGTACCTCATAGTGGGTGCGCCTTTTTTTTATATTATTTTCAATATGTTGCTTGAAACACCATGATCTTGAGATCTTTATTCGTCTATCGGGCTTGTGAGAGATCTCTTACAAATGTGTGGGATAAGCATGATTCAATGTTGAGAAAATGATTTTTCTTAATTATTTTTTTATTAAAAACATGGCTTTACGAATTTTCGCAAAATAGCGACGTTAAACTGTGATCTAGATTCATTGTAGGCTGGTTGTTTATTTATGCTGTTCGCGTAGAGTGTGCGTTGTCGGTCAGGCATGACAGGCACAGGGACCTCACCAAGTATATTGGTTATCCGAAACAAAATTTGATTCAGGATGAAACAAAGATTGGTATCGGAAACATGGATTGGATGGAACCGTTGCAGTAGATAGGATATTTACTGGTCAGGATGACAAATGGAAACGCCCGGGAAGGGTAGCATGGACACCCTCAGGATGAGGATGAGAATCGAGGCAGGACGGCTCGATGGATCAGGAAGATCAAACGGACACCTCCAGGACGGAGAGTTAAGGACAGTGCCGAAGGATACGGCGACTAATCAAGGATGGTGCAGGGAGCACATTCAGTAGCAGGATAGCTGCAAGTAAGACCTCAGGGCGCGACGTATGTCGCGCCCGCTCTATCTTAGTGTGGCACTAATTTCTTAATAGTCCAGTTCAATATTCCGCACAACATACCCCGTTAAAGTTCATCACCTCACTGATTTACCAATAAAATTAGACGTTCTATCGCGATAGTCGTATCGGTTTCCTCAAAGCGATGATATACCGAATCTGAACGAACAGTTCTGTCTCTATTCGGGCATTGGGTGTGGTGGGATATAAACACTCTTTAACCTCAGACCGACCATAAGCGCATACCCTTGATAGCTATCGGCACCATTGACGGAAAACTCAAAAAAGTATCGGGTCTGAAAGTTAACGGGACCCTTTGGCCAGCCAAAAGAGTGCTCGCCACGGGCGATAGACAGCAGCTGTAAATCCAGCTGCTGACAACGCTGACGAATAAATCGCTGTGCATTCTCACTCTGACGCCGCTGCTGCCAAAAAAGAAAACAGAAGAGAGACACCGCCAGAATAGCAAGCAAATCAGTCATTATTCGATTTCACCGTTTTTTGTAATTCATTCACTGCATTCAGCAGGGTCGGACTGGCGTTGCCATGAAGTAAGCCCAGTAATTGTGGACGAAGTTCAGGGATCATCACTAAATCTGCAACGATTTGCCTGAAGAACTTTGCGTCGTCACAAGCGGCAACAGAAACCAGGAAGCGGTCGAGAAGTTCAGGTTCATCGAGAACATGCCAACACCGCCCAGCAATAGCAATAAGCAGCTCCTTATGGCCCAGTTCCACTTTGCTCAGCAAGTTTTGTATACGTACTGAGAGCCTGTTGCGGTCTGCACCGGATAATGCACGGACGTGTGCAGTAAGGAGAAACAGATCAATTTCTGTATCCGCAAGTAATGTATCAATCTGCTCATCGAGTCGACTTGCCAGACTATCGGGTAACTCGCAGTGCTCCAGACACCCTAAGAGAGCATATTTTGGTGTGTCTGGCATATTTGAAAGGGCTTTCTTTAGCCTTGGCAGGTTATCGTGTTTACCCATTCGGGCGCACAAATCCGCGAGCCCTTGCAGGCCAACACCTTGCCATTGCTCCCACCCCAATTCACCGCCTGTGTAGTGTTGAGCATGGTCATAGTACTGACTTGCAGGTTGTTGAAGGCATACGGTTAATCGGGCATGAAACATGGCCTTCTTGTCGTCCGATGGCGAGAAAGTATAAGGATTGTTTGCCAGTTTTTCCCTTTCTGCTTCAGACGGCGTTTTATCGAGTGTCGCACCCATTGCCTGAGCTACAAACTGAATAAAATCACCCAGTGCAGCCTGATTCAGTAAACCTCGCTCATCAAGCGGCATTTTCAGAAACCAAATCCAAGGCTCCTGTCCTGCTTGCCAAAAGGCGATCCCCAGTTGTGCTTGCTGCTGAATAGGGAAAGGGTATGGCTGGTGGTTATTTTCCACTGCTTCAAATTGTGCATTGGGGATTTCTGTGACTCGTCGGCTGAGGTCGTACACGAGGTAATTACAGCCAGCTTTATTCAGAATGGCACTCAGGGTCAGCGCATTTTCCATTGTCGTTTTACACATATTTCCAAATTAGATAAGCCAGTATATCAAAGTTGCCTGTGTTATCGCTTCCTTTGCTACTGGATGTCAGCACATTAAGATACATACTGGCTCCCAAAAAGGTCTAATTATTACTGTCATTAGAGGCTTTGCTGTCTTTTCTGCGACACTGTAGGAGGCGGCTGTGGCACGTGCTATTCTCTCTTCTATTTTTACCGCCGTTGCCCGCAGCATGCGTGATAACGTTCGCAGGACTTTACTATGGACACTCAACAACATGCCTTACAGCTCCTTGAGCAGTTGGAACAGGCACTAAAAACTCATCAACATTGGCAGCACACACTGCCAGCTGACAGTGCCTTAGCCAGCACTGAGCCCTTCGCCGTTGATACGCTAACCTGCGGGGAGTGGCTGCAGTGGATCTTTCTCCCGAAAATGCGCGTGATGCTCGAACAGGACGCACCGATCCCATCGAATATATCAATTGCGCCTTATGTTGAAGAGGCCATGAAACATAATATGGGACGTGACGATATTGCAGCGATTTTGGCTCAGTTCGATAGTCTTTTTCAGGCAGGTGCAAAGTGACAGTTGAGGAATCAGCACCTGAGCTGGAAATCATTTATCGAGACGAGTGGTTGGTTGCAGTCAATAAGCCGTCGGGAATGTTGGTGCACCGGTCTTGGTTAGACAAAGGTGAAACCCGCTTTGTGATGCAAACCCTGCGTGACCAGATTGGACAGCATGTTTTCCCTTTGCACCGTTTGGACAGACCCACGTCTGGCGTACTACTTTTTGCGCTCTCATCAGAGATAGCCTCACAGATGATGCCCATTTTTGCAGGTCGCGACGTCAAAAAAACTTACTACGCAGTGGTCAGAGGCTGGGTAAAAGAGTCGGCAATACTGGACTATCCGTTGAAGGAAGAGTTAGACAAAGTTGCTGATAAGTTTGCGACTGCCGAACCAGAGGCAAAGGAGGCTATTACTGAATATCGGCCAGTGTTAACAGCAGAATTACCCATTCCTCTCGGTCGCTATCAGAGCTGCCGATATTCGCTGGTGGAAATGAAACCTCAAACTGGCAGAAAGCATCAACTGCGCCGACATATGCACCATCTCAGTCATCATATTATTGGTGATGTCAATCATGGAGATGGCAGGCACAACCGTCTTTTCAGGCAGGAGTTTGATTGCCATCGATTACTGCTGCACGCTCAGCAGTTGACCTTCACCCATCCTGTGACAAAAGAAAATATTACCGTCACTGCTGGTGTTGATGAGGTCTGGCAGAGAGTGATGAGCGGTTTAGGGTGGTCTAATTATTCGATGTGACAATAAGGCCTGCTGGTTTGCAGGCCTTATTCCCGGGGACATTTACTGGGAACGACAGATAACGTCCCAGCGGCGTTATAATTTCTCTAAATCTGCCTCAATTTCAGCAATTTTCATTGCTACAACTTTTTCAAGGTGCCTCAGGTCAGAGAGGATTTTCTTCTTCACATCTGGTTCTGAGTACACTGGCTTCACTATCTTGTCGAGTTCATCAATCACAAGAGATAAACTGCGATTAATTTCCGTCACCTCCCGAAACAGACCACTACCGCTATCGACAACAACATTTTTGCGTTGTCTCGGATATTTGAACTTAATGCTTTTGGCAAAAAGCTCACCTTTTTGACGGGAAAAATAGATTTTTAAGGTGTCAGAGTGTGCTTCCTGACGGAGAGAATAGCGCTCTATTTCTTCCGGCTTTTTAATACCCAACTGGCTCAGATGTTCATACATTGTGTTACCTCCTGACTGATAGTGGAGGGGTGACACCTGTCTGTGGCAGGTGCCGTCACCACTTTTACTGAGGGATGTGTAAGGCTTTTATCAGTGCATCCCGAAGCTGTTGTTGTAAAGATTCATCCAGCGCCCGATTTTCCTGATCAGCAATAATGAAGAAATCCTCAGCTCGTTCACCTATTGTGGTGACCTTCGCTGACTGAACAGAAATACCAAGTCTCGCAAATACTGTTCCGACCCGCGCCAGTAGTCCCGGTGCATCCAAGGCAACTAACTCCAAAAGTGTTCTCTTGCCTGACTGAGCAGGAAGAAAGTGAACCTTGGTTTCCACTGTAAACGCCATCAGCTTTCGGGAAGCACGTCGGCGCGGCAATGAGGCAGGTTTTTCCTCTTTTAGTGCTTTTACCACGCCACGACGAATATGGTCATGTCTGTCCAATGCAATAGCTTTACCATTTGGGTCTAAAACCATAAAGGTATCCATCGCATGGCCGCTTTTACTGGTCATGATTTGTGCATCGTGAATGCTGAGATTATGTTTATCCAGTGTAGACACAACTCTGGCGAGCAGACTCGGCTTATCTTTGGTATACACAAAAATTTCAGTGCCGCCCCGTGTTGCCTTCTTACTGACCAGCACCAGTGGGCCATCATTGTGATGGAGTAAATGGTGGCTGTGCCATGCTATTTGCTTGTGCGTACTGCGAAGGAAGTAATCCGCCTTAAATCCTTGCCATAACGAGTTTATTGCATTTTGGCTGTGGTCTTTTTTTCTTAGGATCGCAGCGGCGAGGTGTTGGTTGTGCCTGATCCTTTCGCGGATATCAGGCGGGTTTTCCAGACCTCGGCGCAGTGCTTTCTGGGTCGCATAAAAAAGCTCGGACAATAAGGTTCTTTTCCAGCTATTCCATAGTTCTGGGTTAGTGGCGCAGATATCCGCCACGGTAAGACACACCAAAAACTCCAGACGTTCTTCATCTCGAACTGTTTTCGCAAATTCAGTGATCACATCAGGGTCATAGATATCTCGACGCTGAGCGGTTATCGACATTAATAAATGGTTTTCTACCAGCCAGCTCACCAGCTTAGATTCTGGTCGTGAAAAGCCGTGTTCGATACAAAAACTGTATGCTTCCTCAGCACCTATCTTGGAGTGATCGCCACCACGACCCTTACCAATATCATGGAAGATAGCGGCAAGAATCAGTAGCTCATGTTTTTTTATCCGCGGGAAAACATCACAACAAATCGGGTGTTTATCTTTATTTTCTTCATAACTGAAGCTTTCTATTTGCCGTAACAGGCGGAGTGTGTGCTCGTCTACCGTGTAGGTGTGGAATAAATCGAACTGCATCTGACCAACGATACGACTCCACTGCGGGAAGTAGGCTGCCATCACGCCATGTCTGTGCATCAAGGTGAATGCTTTGTATAACGCGTTAGGGTGACGGGTTAAAGAAACGAATTTTTCTTTCGCTGTGGGGGATTCGCAAAGGAACATGTTCAGCCTACGGCGGGCTGTTCTCAATTGTCGCAGGGTAGGGGCAGAGATAGCATCAATGGATTTGTCATCGGCAATATGGATGAACATATCAAGGATGGTATCGGGCCGTGCCTGAAAAAGAGCAGGCTTGCGGGCTTCAATCTTGTTGTCCCTGCGTTGAAAGTCTTCGCTGAGGATTTCGACTTTCTGTTTCTTGATATCGTCCGCGTGAATCGCTTGATCAAAAAGCTGTAACAGCATCTTATTGAGCTCAATGATTCTTCGGGTAGTGCGGAAAAAATCCCGCATCATCATCTCAACCGCTTGGTTTCCTTCTCCACTGTACCCCATTCTCTCCGCAACAGCGGGTTGGTGGGCAAAGGTCAGTCGGTTGTCGTAACGTTTAATTTCAAGGTGCAGGGCGAACCGAATCCGCCAGAGCAGTTCCTGACACTCCGTTAATTCTCTGAATTCGGCATCAGTCAAAAAGCCGAACTTACTCATTTCCCTCAAGCTGGTGGCACCGAAATGGCGTAAGGCAACCCAGCTCAAGGTATGAATATCACGTAAACCACCCGGGCTGGATTTAATGTCTGGTTCAAGCTTATAAGCGGTATCGTGATAGTGGCCATGCCGCTGCTTTTGCTCATTCACCTTGGCAGTAAAAAACGTTTCACTGGGCCAAAAGTTTTCGCTACGGATCTTACTGATTAGAGTGTCAAACAGTCTCTCACTACCGCAAAGTAAACGCGCTTCCTGCAAATTGGTCGCCACAGTCAGATCATTCATGCCAACGTCAATGCATTCATCCAGTGTTCTCACACTGTGGCCTATCTCCAGTCTGAGATCCCAGAGCAAGGTAATGAACTCACTGATCTTATCGCAATACGTCTTTTCTAGCGGGGCCTCACTCAGTAAGAGTAGGTCGATATCAGACAGCGGATGCAACTCACCGCGACCGTAACCGCCGACGGCGACAAGAGATAAGTTGGGGTGTCTTTCAAAGCCGTAGAAGGACCATAGCCTTGAGAGTAACTGATCCATAAAGAGGGAGCGTGCTGATACCAATTCATCGACTGGTACGTTGGAAGTAAAAGCGAGTCGCTGCTCTTCCGCATGCGCCTCTAACTGTTCTCTTATAAATGCTGCGTCCATCTGAGCATCTGTCAGTGAATCGGGTTGCAGCAGCATGTTAGTCATAACTGTCCTTAGCAACTAAACCGGGGCGGGAAATAAAAAAGCCGGCAAATCTGCCGGCTAATAATCAGTTATGCGTTGACCAAAATACGTGGCAGGTCTTCCTCACCGCGCAATGTCAGGACTTCACAACCGTTATCGGTTACCAGCAGTGTGTGTTCCCACTGAGCTGATTTCTTACCATCAATAGTATAAACCGTCCAGCCATCTTCCTCATCAAGCAGGGTGCCAAACTTACCTGCATTGATCATAGGCTCGATTGTGAAACACATACCCGGTTTAAGCAGAGTTCGGTCATTATTTTTATAATGAACAATTTGAGGCTCTTCATGAAATTCAGCGCCAATACCATGACCACAATAATCTTTGACTATTGAGTAGCGACCCGTACCGCCTTTAATAAATTTCTGTATCGCGGTGCCAATGTCACCAATGCGCGCGCCTGGCTTCACTTTCTTCATCGCATGATAAAGACTTTCCTGAGCAACACGGCATAGACGTTTGTCCTCAAGGGACACTTCTCCCACCATGAACATCTTAGATGTATCGCCGTGGTAGCCATCTTTTATCACGGTAATATCAATATTAACGACGTCACCATCTTTCAAAACATCGTCTTCATTCGGGATGCCATGGCATACAACGTGGTTGATCGATGTACAAATGGACTTGGGGAAACCGTGATAGTTCAACGGTGCTGGAACTGCTCCCTGAACTTCAGTGATATGTTTGTGGCAAATATCGTCCAGCTCTTTGGTCGTGACACCCGGCTTAACATAAGGTCCGATCATTTCCAGAACCTCAGCTGCCAGACGTCCGGCAACTCGCATTTTTTCAATTTCGTCGGCCGATTTTATTTTGGCGCTCATGGAATTCTCTCAAAAATAGCCTGTTGAACGACAGGCAAAAGTTAATCGATATCTTTTACATATTAACAATGGAGCGGCGAGTAGGGAACCATATACGGTAGCTAACAAAAAACTATACTGGATTAAAGCGTCCATTTTATGGTATAAAGCGCGCCGAATACGCCTGATTGATCAATCCTCATAATGAGGGTTTCGAACAGGTGTGTTTATTATTTTTGATTTTTAAACTCACACACATATCGTCACATGCGCCGGGGTGCCCTTAAGGGTCGGCGGTATGGGATATGTGGAGGCCTAACCCCAAGAGGATGTAAAATGGCTACTGTTTCAATGCGCGACATGCTTAAAGCTGGTGTTCACTTCGGTCACCAAACCCGTTACTGGAATCCAAAGATGAAGCCTTTCATCTTCGGTGCTCGTAACAAAGTGCACATCATCAACCTGGAAAAAACTGTTCCAATGTTCAACGACGTACTGGCTGAGCTGACCAAAGTAGGTGAGCGCAAAGGTAAAGTACTGTTCGTTGGTACAAAGCGTGCCGCTAGCGAATCTGTTAAAGCTGCTGCTCAAAGCTGTGACCAGTACTATGTGAACAACCGCTGGTTGGGCGGTATGCTGACTAACTGGAAAACTGTTCGTCAGTCAATCAAACGTCTGAAAGATCTGGAAACTCAGTCTACTGACGGTACTTTCGATAAGCTGACCAAAAAAGAAGCCCTGATGCGCACCCGTGAAATGGAGAAACTTGAAAAGTCTCTGGGCGGTATCAAAAACATGGGCGGTCTGCCTGACGCACTGTTCGTAATCGATGCAGATCACGAGCACATCGCAGTTAAAGAAGCAAACAACCTGGGTATCCCAGTATACGCAGTTGTTGATACTAACTCTGACCCAGATGGCGTTGATTTCGTTATCCCTGGTAACGACGATGCGATCCGTGCCGTTCAACTTTACCTGAACGCAGCAGCTCAAGCATACAGCGAAGGTCGTAGCCAAGACATCGTTGCTCAAGCTGAAGACGAGCTGGTTGAAGTCGCTGAATAAGACACTGCTCTTTGTGAGCGTTCTTAGCCATCAGTCTGTCATATACGGCACTGTAAGCTAAGTAGGTTAACAGGGGCCGAATATGGGCCCCTGATTTTTACCCAAATAGTTTCGAATCGAGGAATGAACAATGGCTGTTACCGCTGCCCTGGTAAAAGAACTGCGTGAGCGCACTGGCGCAGGCATGATGGAATGTAAAAAAGCACTGGTTGAAGCTAACGCTGATATCGAGCTTGCGATTGAAAACATGCGCAAGAGCGGTGCTGCTAAAGCTGCTAAGAAAGCTGGCCGTGTTGCTGCTGAAGGTCTGATCCTGGTTAAAGAAGACGGCGCGAAAGCGGCGATCGTTGAAGTTAACTGCGAAACTGACTTTGTTGCTAAAGATGCTTCTTTCGTTGCATTTGCTAACGAAGTTGCTGAAGCTGCACTGGAAGGAAGTCTGACAACTGAAGAGCTGCAAGCGAAGTTCGAAGAACAGCGTTCTACTCTGGTTGCTAAAATCGGTGAGAACATGAGCATCCGCCGTGTTGAATACATCGAAGGCGCAAAAGTAGGTTCTTACCGTCACGGCGACCGTATCGGTGTAGTTGTTGCTGCAGACGCTGACGCTGAAGTTATCAAGCACGTTGCAATGCACGTAGCTGCTTCTAAGCCTGAGTACGTTACTCCAGAAGATGTACCAGCAGACGTTGTTGAGAAAGAAAAACAAATCCAAATCGACATCGCGATGCAGTCTGGCAAGCCAGCAGAAATCGCTGAGAAAATGGTTGTTGGCCGTATGAAGAAATTCACCGGTGAAGTATCACTGACTGGTCAGGCGTTCATCATGGACCCATCTCAGACTGTTGGTCAGATGCTGAAAGAGAAAGGCGCAACTGTTTCTAACTTCATCCGTTTCGAAGTGGGTGAAGGTATCGAGAAAGAAGAAGTTGACTTCGCTGCTGAAGTTGCTGCAGTTCAGAAAGGTTAATCACCCTTTTGAACCCAAAAGGCCGCAGTTCCCTGCGGTCTTTTTACAACCCCATTCCCCCAAAAGTACGTGCCAAAGGTACTGATAATGACGACAAATCCAAAACCAGCTTATCAAAGAATTCTGTTAAAACTCAGTGGTGAAGCACTCCAAGGTGACGAAGGTTTCGGTATCGATCCTGCGGTTCTCGATCGCATGGCGCAAGAAATTAAAGAACTGATCGAACTGGGTGTTCAGGTTGGTCTGGTTATCGGTGGTGGTAACCTATTCCGTGGCGCAGGTCTGGCAGAAGCTGGAATGAACCGGGTTGTGGGCGACCACATGGGTATGCTTGCTACCGTGATGAACGGTCTGGCGATGCGAGATGCTTTGCACCGTGCCTATGTGAACGCTCGGGTTATGTCAGCTATCCCACTTAATGGTGTATGTGATAGCTACAACTGGGCTGAAGCTATCAGCCAGCTACGTAACGGGCGTGTGGTTATTTTCTCCGCCGGTACAGGTAACCCGTTCTTCACAACAGACTCTGCGGCGTGTTTACGTGGTATTGAGATCGAATCTGACGTAGTGATCAAAGCAACTAAGGTCGATGGTGTATATACTGACGATCCTGCAAAGAACCCTGATGCTGAATTGTATAGCCATCTTAACTACCAAGATGTGTTGGAAAAAGAGTTAAAAGTTATGGACTTGGCTGCCTTTACATTAGCTCGCGATCACAAGATGCCTATTCGTGTGTTCAATATGAACAAACCGGGCGCATTGAGAAAGGTAGTGATGGGTGAGCAGGAAGGCACACTAATTAATAACGGTTAATCAAATTTAGTGGCATAATTCCATTCGATAGAACAAGAATCTTCAAGGATATTCTCGTGATCAACGAAACTAAACTAGATGCGCAGACGCGCATGGAAAAAAGTGTTGAAGCACTAAAAAACCAGCTGGCAAAAATCCGTACAGGCCGTGCACACCCGAGCCTGCTCGACACTATTTATGTTGAGTATTACGGTGCTAATACGCCGCTTAATCAGGTGGCTAACGTCGTTGCAGAAGACGCTCGTACACTGGCTATCACGGTGTTCGACCGTGAACTGGCACCAAAAGTAGAAAAAGCAATCATGTCTTCTGACCTTGGTCTGAACCCAATGTCTGCTGGTACTGTGATTCGTGTTCCTCTGCCTCCATTGACTGAAGAGCGTCGGAAAGATCTGGTTAAGATTGTTCGTGCCGAAGCTGAGCAAGGCCGTGTTGCTGTTCGTAACATCCGTCGTGATGCCAACAGCGACCTGAAAGCACTGCTGAAAGACAAAGAAATTTCTGAAGACGAGGAGCGTCGTGGCCAGGACGACATTCAGAAGTTGACTGACTCAGCGGTAAAAGATATCGATCTAGTACTTGAAGCAAAAGAAAAAGAGTTGATGGAAGTCTAATTCTGTCTACACTCTGATTCATTTGCAAAGCGCTGTGCTGACAGGACAGCGCTTTTTATTTTCGAAGGAACACAATGAGTTCGCCAATACCTGACAATGAATTGTCCCGTGGGGCATTGCCTAAACATATCGCCATCATTATGGATGGGAATGGGCGCTGGGCTAAAGCGCGTGGTAAAGCCCGAATGTTTGGTCACAAAGCAGGTGTGGAATCGGTAAGAAAAACGGTATCAGCTGCAAATAGACTGGGTATACAGGTGCTTACTCTGTTTGCATTTAGCAGCGAGAACTGGCGCAGGCCACAGGAAGAAGTCAACCTATTGATGGAGTTGTTTGTCACGGTTCTTGGCCGTGAAGTGAAACGACTGCATAAAAATGGTGTCAGACTCAGGGTGATTGGCGATACGTCGCGATTTAGTCGTTCTCTGCAAGAAAAAATAGCCCGTGCAGAAGATTTGACTAAAAACAATACCCGCCTTGTCCTAAATGTCGCTGCCAACTATGGCGGTCAATGGGATATCACGCAATCGGTAAAAAAACTAGCCGAGCAGGTTGCCTGTGGCGAGTTGGATCCCAGTACCCTCACTGAAGGGGATATCGCCGTACACCTGAGCACCGCCGGATTACCGGATGTTGATTTAATGATTCGCACCAGTGGTGAATGCCGAATCAGTAATTTTATTCTTTGGCAGGCAGCCTACGCAGAACTGTATTTCACCGAAGAGTTCTGGCCAGATTTTAATGAAAAAAGCCTGTCTAATGCTATTGCCTGGTACATCAATCGCGAGCGACGTTTTGGTTGCACTGGCGAGCAGATTCAGGCGATGCTGGAAACAGAAAATTAGAGGTTTCGTTTGCTTAAACAACGAATTTTAACGGCAGCAATTCTTGCTCCCCTTGTGGTTGCAGGCATATTTTATCTGCCATTTGAGATCTTTGTCGGTGCTATTGCGGTGGTCACCCTTTTGGGCCATTGGGAATGGACCCAATTTGTCACTCCACTGGATCGCATAAAGCACTTCATCTCCCCAGCCATTCTGCTAGCACTTTCCCTTACCCTTCTCCCTATTGACGTGACAAACCTGAATTTATCTGTATCAGGTGCAATCTCAATGGCTGCGGCAGGGGCTTTGTGGTGGCTTTTGGCAACAGTGATGGTCCTTAGCTACCCCAAAAAAATAGCGTGGTGGAAAGACAGCGGGATCATGCGGCAGGGGTTTGGTGTGCTGACATTACTCCCATTCATGTGGAGTGTCATTTTGCTCCGCGCACAGGGGTACAATAATGACCCTTTGCTGGGGGCAAAACTGGTTCTATTGGTATGTTTACTGGTGTGGTCAGCAGATTCCGGCGCTTATTTTGCGGGTAAGCGCTTTGGTAAGCGTAAAATGGCACCTAACGTTAGCCCTAACAAAACGGTAGAAGGCTTGATTGGCGGCATGGTGGCGGCAATGGCAGTCACGGGTGCGTTTGCACACTGGCTTCAGATCCCATTTTCCTCAGTGCCTGCTTTAATAGCGGTTGCTCTGGTTACTGCATTTGCATCCGTATTAGGTGATCTTGCTGAGAGCATGTTCAAGCGTGTTGCCGGAGTGAAAGACAGTGGCAGTATACTTCCAGGCCACGGCGGAATTCTTGATCGTATTGATAGTTTGACCGCCGCATTTCCGGTATTTGCGGTGATGTACATCTATATGTCGTAAACATATCTGCTGGCCGTGAGCCAGCAGTCGGATAAGAAGCTGAGGCAGAATATCCAATGCAAAAAATAACGATTCTCGGTGCAACAGGTTCGATTGGAACCAGTACTTTGTCTGTGATCGAGAACAATCAGGAAGCCTTTGAGGTCACTGCATTGGCAGCGAATGCCAATGTTGAAAAAATGCTGGCTCTCTGTGCTAAGTGGAAGCCTGCATATGCGGCTATGGCTGATGTCGAAGCAGCGCAACGCCTGCAACGGCTGCTGAAAGAGAACGGCATTCATACCGAGGTACTCAGTGGTGTTGAGGGGCTATCTACTCTGGCGGCGCTGCCAGACGTTGATATGGTGATGGCGGCGGTTGTGGGAGCGGCTGGTTTAGAACCTACCATGGCAGCGGTTAAGGCGGGCAAGCGGGTGCTGCTTGCCAATAAAGAAGCACTCGTGATGTCTGGACAGCTATTTATTGATGCTGTCCACAAGTATGGCGCCGAGCTGTTGCCTGTCGACAGTGAGCACAATGCGATCTTTCAATGCTTGCCCACTGAGGTTCAGTTAAACCCCGGTAACTGTGATTTAACGAAAGCGGGTATCAGTAAGATCCTACTTACTGGCTCCGGGGGACCTTTTAGATATGCTGATATTGAAAGCCTGAGACAAGTCACTCCAGAGCAAGCTATTGCTCATCCAAACTGGTCAATGGGTCCAAAAATTTCTGTCGACTCAGCCACCATGATGAACAAAGGGCTGGAGTATATTGAGGCTCGCTGGTTGTTTAATGCCTCACGTGAACAACTTGAGGTTATCATCCATCCCCAGTCTGTTATCCATTCTATGGTGCAGTATCAGGATGGGTCCGTGTTGGCACAGATGGGACAACCAGACATGTGCACGCCAATCGCCGCTGCGATGGCATATCCCGACCGAGTCGATGCAGGCGTCGCGCCGCTCGACTTTAGTAAGGTAGGGGAGTTTACGTTTATGCAACCTGACTTTTCGCGTTATCCGTGCCTGAAACTGGCCATTGATGCGTGTTATAGCGGTCAGGCTGCGACGACAACATTGAATGCAGCCAATGAAGTTGCGGTGGCTGCGTTCCTTAATCGTGAAATTGGATTTACACAGATAGCACAGGTAAATGACGCTGTGCTGCAAGGTGCCGATCTGTGGCAGCCTGAAGGTTTCGAGTGCCTAATGGCACTGGATAAGGCTGCTCGTCTGACTGCATCTCAATGGGTGAAAAGGATATCCTGATGATAGGAATTTTATGGAATCTTGCCGCATTTCTTGTGGCGCTGGGGTTACTGATTGCCGTCCACGAGTATGGACATTTCTGGGTCGCCAGACGCTGCGGTGTTCACGTTGAACGTTTTTCGCTGGGATTTGGCAAAGCACTCTGGCGAAAAATGGGTAAAGACGGCACGGAATACACCATTGCTATGATTCCTCTTGGCGGATACGTCAAGATGCTGGATGAGCGGGTTGAAGATGTACCTGAGCACATGAAAAGCCAGGCATTCAACAATAAACCATTGTGGCAACGAAGTGCCATTGTTGCCGCTGGACCTGCCGCCAACTTCATCTTTGCCTTTTTCCTCTATTGGCTGGTTATGATGATAGGAACCCCCGCCATCAAGCCCATTGTTGGTGAGGTAACTTCAGAATCTATCGCTGCTAATGCCGGAATCACACCCGGAATGGAACTTACGCGCGTTTCAGGTATCAAAACCGCAGACTGGGATTCAGTTAATCTTCAGTTAATTGGTCATATAGGTGACTCATCTCTGACATTGACGGCGAAACCTGCTGACAGTCAGGGGATTGAGGTGACCAAGACACTGAATCTGGATAATTGGTCGTTCGATCCCGAAAAGGAGTCACCACTCAGGACCTTAGGTGTCATACCTTTTAGACCAGCTGTGTTAACAGAAGTCGCTCAGATATCTGGAGGGTCGCCTGCAGAGGTGTCAGGCTTGCAGGCAGGAGACAGATTGGTCTCGGTCAATGGCTCAGCCGTCACACAATGGCAGCAGGTTGTTGATGTGATTCGTCAGAGTCCGAATAAAACAGTTACTCTGGGTGTCGAGCGTGATGGTCGTGATGTCAGCCTTTCACTGGTGCCCGGTGTTCGTGAGCACGATGGCGAAGAGATAGGTTTTGCAGGGGTGTCACCAAAGTTGGAACCTTGGCCTGAATCATATCGTTTCCTGATGCAATATGGCCCACTTGAAGCTGTTCCAGCAGCATTAACAAAAACGTGGCAGATAGTGGCACTGACAACAGAAATGGTGAAGAAATTGCTGACAGGCGATGTCGCAGTTAAAAACCTCAGTGGCCCTATTTCGATTGCGAAAGGGGCAGGAATGACAGCCCAGATTGGTCTGGTCTATTTCCTTGGTTTCCTTGCTTTCATCAGCGTGAACTTAGGGATCATTAATCTGCTTCCTTTGCCTGTGTTGGATGGTGGTCACCTACTGTTTTTCGGAATCGAAGCAGTAACTCGGCGTCCGGTATCTGAAAAGGTACAGGAAATGGGATATCGGGTTGGTTCAGCATTACTGGTAATGTTGATGGCAGTTGCATTATTCAATGATTTTGCCCGACTTTAATTTTTTACTGCCCAGACGAAGATGTCTGGATAGCATTTAGCAAGGAATAGTCAGAACAGCGATGGCGATGAAAAAACTTTTACTGGCGTCTCTTCTGTTCTCAAGCAGCGTGGTTGCTGCGGATTTTGAGATCAGTGATATTCGGTTTGAAGGGCTACAGCGTGTCAGCGTGGGTGCTGCCTTGCTGGCCATACCGGTGCGTGTTGGCGATAAAATTGACGATAACCAGATTTCTGGTGTGATTAAGTCTTTGTTTGCCAGCGGTAACTTCGAGGATGTGAGGGTATTCAGAGATGGCAATGACCTTCTTATCAAAGTTATCGAGCGTCCCACCATTGCCAGTATCTCGTTTTCTGGTAACAAAGCGATAAAAGACGAACAATTAAAGGGTAACCTTACGTCTTCAGGATTATCCGTCGGTGAAGGTTTAGACCGATCACGGTTGTCTGTTATTGAGCAGGGCCTTGAAGATTTCTACTACAGCGTGGGTAAATACAATGCCCGTGTAAGCACGGTGATCACGCCATTGCCCCGAAACCGCGCAGATGTGAAATTTGTTTTCACTGAAGGGGTGTCGGCAAAGATCCAACAAATTAATTTCATTGGTAACGAAAAATTCAGCGATGACGAACTGAAGTCGACATTTAAACTCAGATCTGACGTGCCATGGTGGAACTTCATTGCTAATGAAAAATACCAAAAGCAAGCATTGGCAGGCGATCTGGAGAACCTCCGTACCTTCTATCTCAGCCGTGGCTACCCCAAATTTCAAGTAAAGTCGACGCAGGTTTCCATTTCACCCGACAGAAAAGGTGTTTATATCACTCTCAACATTGATGAGGGTGATGTGTATAAGGTGAAACGCGTTCGTTTTATCGGTAAAAAAGACACCGAAAAATTCCATGAGTTATTAGACATTCAGTCTGGTGACGTCTTTAACGGTTCGAAAATCACTGCACTCGAAGAAGCAATCAAACGCCAGCTGGGTGAGTCCGGATTTGCTTATCCTCAGGTTACAACTATCCCTGAGTTCGATGACAAATCAAAAACTGTGTCGCTGTCTGTCAAGGTTGACCCCGGTAAACGCGTTTATGTTCGCAATATCCGTTTCTCAGGTAACCAGATCACTAAAGACGAGGTGTTACGTCGTGAGATGCGCCAGATGGAAAGCAGCTGGCTCAACGCCAAATCAGTTGAGGAAGGCAAACAGCGGCTGAATCGTTTGGGCTTCTTTGAGACTGTTAACGCACAGACAGTGCGTGTTCCCGGTACAGAAGATCAAGTTGACGTCTTATACTCGGTGAAAGAGGCCAGTGTAGGTAGCTTCAGCGGTGGCATTGGTTATGGGACTTCTCAGGGAGTCAGCTTCCAACTGGGTGTGACGCAAAATAACTTTGCCGGTACAGGTAATCAGGTCGGTATCAGAACAATGTTTACTGACGCCGAGAAATCAGTAAACCTTGACTACCGTGACCCCTATTGGACTCTAGACGGTGTCTCGCTGGGGGGGAATGTTTTCTACAACGAGTTTACATCCAAAAAAGCCAATATCGCTGAATACACCAATACCAGTTACGGTACTGAAGTATCCTGGGGTTTTCCTTTTGATGAAATCAACTACTTCGATTTCTCACTGGGTTATCAGCACAGCACGATTGGCAATTTAAGCAAATATTTTCAGTTGAATGAGTTTTTGAAAGTTCAGGATGAGAATTACACAAAAGCTAAAGGATTGGACGTTGATGACTTTGACTGGTCTGTGTCCTGGTCAAGAAACGCATTAAACCGAGGTTTCTTCCCAACAGAGGGTAGCTATCAGCGGGCATCTTTCCGGATGACTGTACCTGGCTCTGATGTTCAGTTTTATAAGCTTCAGTACAATGTACGTAACTACCTTCCTCTAAGTGAGGATCATGGTTTCACATTGCTTACTCGCGGCCGACTTAATTACGGTAACGGTTATGGCGAGAAAAACGGCCAAGACTATCTGCTGCCGTTTTATGAAAATTACACTGCAGGCGGCTTCTCTACATTGCGTGGTTTCCGCAGCAACACTGCAGGCCCTCGCGCTGTTTACCAAAAAGGCTCGAATGAGGTAGCTGAGTCTATTGGTGGTAACGCTCTTGCTGCGGCCAGTGCAGAGTTAATCTTCCCGATGCCATTCCTGTCCGATAACGCTAGACGTCAGGTACGGACCAGTGTTTTCGTTGATGCTGCATCAGTGTGGGATACTGAGTTTGATTTTGAGGCCGCGAAAAAATTCTCTGGCAACCCAAATCTGCTTGACTACAGCGACCCTGCCAATTATCGCGCATCTTATGGCGTATCATTGACATGGCAGACATTTGTGCCCTTGGTATTCTCGATCTCTAAACCGATCAGAAAATTTGATGAAGATGAAGAAGAGTTCTTCAACTTCACCCTTGGACGTTCATTCTAATTATTGCCCGGGAGTTTAACTTGAAAAAAATATTTAAAGCGGCTGGTCTCAGTTCGCTTCTTTTGTTGGGAATGGTTTTTACCCAAACAGCCTATGCCGCCCAGAAAGTGGGTTATGTCATGGTCGAACAGGTGCTGGATCAGATTGCGCAGAAAAATAAAGTTTCTGAAAAGCTGCAATCGGAATTTAAAGGACGTGTGGCTGAACTGACCAGGCTAAAGACAAAACTTGAGAAAGGTGTTCAGAAGCTTAAACGTGATGGCGAGCTGATGTCTGAGAAGGATAGAGTCAAGCTACAACGCGATCTGCAATCAATGGATGCCGATTACAAGCTGAAGGTTAAAGCGATTCAGGAAGATCAGCGAAAGCGTGGTCTGGAAGAAGAAAATAAACTCATCAAAAAAGTAAAAGCTGCCATCGATAAAGTTGCCAAGCGTGAAGGTTATGATGTGGTGGTGGACGCAAAAGCGATCCTGTTTGCTAGTCCGGCTGACAACCTGTCGGAAAAAGTGATCAGAGCAGTACGTAAGTAAGGTAAATAATGGCTTCTATTACACTCGCTGATTTAGCGGAAAAACTGAATGCAGAGCTTCATGGAGATGGCTCAGTGACAATCTCTGCAATCGCAGGTATGGACAAAGCAGGTGATGGCGACATCACCTTTTTGTCAAACAGCAAATATCGAGAGCACTTGGAACACTGTCAGGCGAGCGCTGTTATGGTCAAGGAAGCCGACCTTGCGCATTGTCGCTCAAATGCTTTAGTCGTTAGCGACCCTTATCTGGCCTATGCACTGACAGCTCAAATTTTAGATTCAACGCCTCGCTGCGCGGTGGACATTGCGCCTTCTGCCTACATTGCACCTGATGTTCAACTTGGTGGAGGTGTTAGTGTTGGCCATAACGCAGTGGTTGAGTCGGGTGTGGTGCTTGGCGATAACGTGGAGATTGGCGCTGGCTGTTTTGTAGGTAAAAATGCAAAAATTGGCGCTGGCTCTCGTCTGTGGGCAAATGTAACTATTTACCATAGTGTACAGCTTGGTGAACAGTGCCTGATTCAGTCTGGCGCAGTGATCGGATCCGACGGGTTTGGCTATGCCAACAACAAAGGAAAATGGATTAAAATTCCGCAAGTTGGCAGCGTTATTATCGGCGATCGTGTTGAAATTGGAGCCTGCACAACCATTGACCGTGGCGCAATAGACGATACTGTTATCGCCGACGGAGTGATTATCGATAATCAATGCCAGATTGCACATAATGTCTCAATCGGCGAAAATACCGCGATTGCTGGGGCGACAGTAATGGCGGGAAGCCTGAAAGTTGGGAAACATTGCTACATTGGCGGCGCAAGTGTATTCCAGGGCCATATGGAAGTTACTGATGGCGTTACCGTTACAGGTATGTCTATGGTCATGAAACCTATTTCCGAGCCGGGAGTATATTCGTCAGGTATCCCTGCTCAGTCAAACCGCGAGTGGCGTAAAATGGCTGCTCGGGTGATGAAGATTGATGAGATGCATAAGCGACTGAGGTCAGTTGAAAAACAGCGCGACTCAGACAAGTAGCCAGTAATTTGTAAAGTGGCCCGCCCACGTGCGGGCCTTTTTCGTTATTCATCCAGAAAAAGAATTAACATATTTTAATGGGATCAAGACCTTGAGCGGCGAAAACAAAGTTCTTCATATCAATGAAATTAAAGAGTTACTACCACACAGATATCCGTTTCTGCTAATTGACAGAGTGACGGATTATGAAGAAGGTAAGTACTTGCACGCGTTCAAAAATGTGACAGTCAACGAACCACAGTTTACTGGCCACTTTCCCCAGTTGCCTGTCTTTCCGGGCGTGCTGATCCTTGAAGCCATGGCACAAGCGACAGGTCTTCTAGCATTTAAAACCTTTGGTACTCCAGCAGAGAATGAACTTTACTACTTCGCCAGTGTTGATAGCGCTAAGTTCCGCGCTCCTGTCACTCCGGGTGATCGACTGGATATTGAAGTGGTGTTCGTGAAAGAGCGCCGTGGTATTGCAGCATTTACTTGTCTGGCGAAAGTTGATGGCAAAGTTGTCTGTGATGCTGAGCTTAAGTGCGCAAGAAGAGAGTTTTAATTGTGATTCATGAAACCGCACAAGTACACCCAACAGCGATTGTTGAGGAAGGTGTCACTCTTGGTGCCAACGTAAAAGTTGGTGCGTTTTCTTTTATCGGTAAAGATGTTGAAATTGGTGATGGCACCGAAATCAAAACCCATGTGGTAGTCAAAGGCCCGACAAAAATAGGCAAAGATAATGTTATCTATCAATTTGCCACAGTTGGTGAGGCCTGTCAGGACCTCAAATATGCTGACGAGCCGACAACGCTAGAAATTGGTGACCGAAATATTATCCGTGAAAGCGTTACCATGCACCGCGGTACGACTCAGGATAAAGGCCAGACGATTGTCGGTAGTGACAACCTGTTTATGGTTAATGTCCACATTGCCCATGACTGTGTGATTGGCAATAAGTGTGTCTTTGCCAATAATGCAACACTCGCCGGACATGTTACTGTCGGTGATTTCGCAATCATTGGTGGCATGTCAGCGATACATCAGTTTTGCGTGGTGGGTGAGCACTGTATGGTTGGCGGCGGTTCTATTGTCGTTCAAGATGTTCCGCCGTTTGTGACGGCGCAAGGCAACCACTGCCAGCCGTATGGCATTAATGTCGTTGGCTTGCAGCGCCGCGGCTTTGAAAAGCCGAGCATTCGTGCGATTCGAGCTGCTTACAAAGAAATCTACCGCTCAGGCATGACGCTGGAAGAAGCCAAGAAACGCATTGCTGAGATGGCACAGGATGAAACTGCAATCAGTCACTTTGTTGATTTCTTCGCACGCTCAACACGAGGCATCATTCGCTGATGACGGTCGCTGAATCGGGCAATAGGCCACTCAGAATAGGAATTGTCGCCGGGGAAGTCTCCGGCGATATTTTAGGTGCTGGCTTTATAAAAGCGATACGGGAAACGCATCCCGATGCAGAATTTGTCGGTATTGCGGGCCCTAAAATGCAAGCGGAAGGCTGTCATACGCTCTTTGATATGGAGGAGTTAGCAGTGATGGGCATTGTCGAAGTGCTCGGTCGATTGCGTCGTCTGTTTGCCGTCAAACACCAGCTTGTCGAACATTTTACGGCTGATCCACCAGATGTATTCATTGGCATTGATGCACCCGACTTCAACCTGCGGCTGGAAAAAGATCTCAAGGATAAAGGGATAAAAACTGTTCACTATGTGAGTCCCAGTGTCTGGGCGTGGCGTCAGAAACGTATCTTTAAAATTGATGCAGCCACGGATCTGGTTCTGGCCTTTCTGCCTTTCGAAAAAGCCTTCTATGACAAGTTTAATGTCGCTTGTGAGTTCATTGGTCATACCATGGCCGACACCATTCCACTCGTCAGTGACAAGCAAGAGGCAAGACAGCTCCTTGGCCTAAATGCTGAAGGAAAGTACCTCGCTGTGCTGCCAGGCAGTCGTGGTGGCGAGATGAAAAGAATGGCACCTGTCTTTATCGAGACCTGCAAAAAGCTTCATGCCCGTTATCCAGAACTTGGCTTTGTCGTCGCGCTGGTCAATGATGCAAGACGTCAACAGTTCGAAACTATTTGGCAAGAGCTCGCCCCCGATCTGACGTTTACCTTGGTGGATGATACTGCAAGAAACGTGATTGCTGCAGCGGATACCGTATTGTTGGCTTCAGGCACAGTGGCACTGGAATGTATGCTGGTGAAAAGACCTATGGTGGTCGCTTACAAAGTCAATGCTTTTACTGCTTGGCTGGTGAGAAAAATGCTGAAAACTGACTATGTGTCCTTGCCAAATATTCTGGCAGACAAGGAGTTGGTGCCGGAAATGTTGCAGGAAGATTGCGAGCCAAGCAAGCTCACTGAACAGGTGGCAGAAAGCCTGGAAGGTGACACTCAGCCTTTGATGTCTGAATTTACCCGGCTTCATCAGTTGATTCGTTGCGATGCCGATGCGTCTGCAGCCAGAGCTGTTCTCTCTTTGATAGGTAAATAATCTTATGGACTTTGAACCGTTTGAATACCCAGATGCCTCTCTTATTGCAGGTGTTGACGAAGTTGGTCGAGGGCCATTGGTGGGGGCAGTGATTACTGCAGCTGTGATCCTCGATCCTGAAAATCCTATTGAAGGCCTGACGGACTCAAAGAAACTGACGGACAAAAAGCGTGAAAAGCTATTTGTTGAGATCAAAGAGAAAGCGTTGTGTTGGTCGCTAGGCCGCGCAGAACCTGAAGAGATTGATCAACTCAATATCCTTCAGGCGACGATGGTTGCTATGCAACGTGCGGTGAATGGGCTTGATATGACACCGGGTTTTGTTTTGGTTGACGGTAACCGTGTTCCCGAGTTGTCAGTGCCATCACAGGCGGTAGTTAAAGGCGATCTTCGGGTGGCAGAGATCAGTGCTGCGTCTATTCTTGCAAAAGTCACCCGGGACAGGGAAATGGAAAAACTGGACGCCGAGTATCCGCAATACGGGTTTGCCAAGCACAAAGGCTATCCTACCAAAGCCCATTTTGAAGCCCTGTCAGAATTTGGTGCTATCGAACAGCACAGAAAAAGTTTTAAGCCTGTAAAGAAGGCGCTTGGCATTGCATAATGCTTAAGTAATACAATTTCAGGGAGCGGTATCGCTCCCTTCCAGTCTGAAAATTAACCAGAAATACAAGAGATCTATGGCTGACCCACGATTTATACACCTCCGAGTACACAGTGACTTTTCGATGATTGATGGATTGTCGAAAGTGCCACCTTTGGTGAAAAAAGTGGCCGAGATGGATATGCCAGCCATGGCGCTGACCGACTTCACCAACCTTTGTGGTCTGGTGAAGTTTTATAACACGGCCCAGAGTACAGGCGTTAAACCGATCATCGGTGCTGATTTCCACATGCAGACCGAAGCCTTTGGTGATGAGCTTTGCAAGATCACCGTGTTAGCGGCCAATAATGCGGGTTACAAAAATCTGACGTTGTTGATTTCTAAGGCTTATCTGAGAGGGCATGTCCAGCATCAGCCTGTGATAGACAGAGAGTGGCTGGAAGAGTTGAGTGAGGGTCTTATCCTGCTCTCAGGTGGTCGAAGTGGTGATGTCGGAAAAGCCTTATTAAAAGGTAACTTGAATCTGGCAAAAGCCTGTGCCGACTTCTATCAGACCCATTTCCCTGATGCCTATTATTTGGAGTTGGTCAGAACAGGCCGACCTGATGAAGAAGCCTATCTTCACTTTGCGTTAGAATTTGCAGAGAAAAATGACCTACCAGTGGTTGCGACCAATGATGTCTGCTTTCTCAATGCTGATCAATTCGAGGCTCATGAAATACGGGTCGCTATTCATGACGGTTATACGCTCGAAGATCCTCGCCGCCCGAAGAAATACAGCGAACAGCAATATTTGCGCACAGAAGATGAAATGTGCGCGCTCTTCGAGGACATCCCAGAGGCATTGGCAAACTCGGTTGAGATAGCCAAGCGGTGTAATGTCAGTGTTCGTCTTGGTGAATACTTCCTGCCGAACTTTCCGACAGAGGGTATGGAAATTGGTGACTTCCTTGTCAAAAAGTCGCTGGAAGGGTTGGAACAACGCCTCGAATTTCTGTTTCCAGACCCCGAAGAGCGTCTCAAGCGCCGTCCTGAGTACGATGAACGCCTAAAAGTTGAGCTTGGCGTGATCAACCAGATGGGCTTCCCGGGTTACTTCCTGATTGTGATGGAGTTTATCCAGTGGTCTAAGGCCAATGACATTCCTGTTGGGCCGGGTCGTGGATCCGGTGCTGGCTCCCTGGTCGCCTATGCACTGTCGATCACCGACCTCGATCCGCTGGAGTTTGATTTACTGTTCGAGCGTTTCCTCAATCCTGAACGTGTCTCCATGCCCGACTTCGACGTCGATTTCTGTATGGATAAGCGCGATCAGGTGATTGATCACGTTGCGGAAATGTATGGTCGTGATGCGGTATCCCAGATCATTACCTTCGGTACCATGGCGGCCAAAGCGGTTATTCGCGATGTTGGCCGTGTATTGGGTCACCCGTATGGGTTTGTCGATCGTATTTCAAAGCTCGTTCCGCCAGACCCGGGTATGACGCTAGAGAAAGCGTTCAAAGCGGAGCCACAGCTCACTGAAGTGTATGAGGGTGATGAAGAGGTGAAAGCCCTTATCGACATGGCCCGTATCCTCGAAGGTGTAACCCGTAATGCGGGTAAACATGCCGGGGGAGTCGTTATCTCACCCACGACCATCACTGATTTCGCTCCGCTTTACTGCGACAGCGAGGGCCTGTTCCCAGTTACCCAATTTAACATGACGGATGTTGAAACCGCAGGTCTGGTTAAATTCGACTTCTTGGGCCTCCGCACACTGACCATCATCGACTGGGCGCTTGGGATGATTAACCCGCGTCTGGCGAAAGAAGGCAGAGATCCCGTCCGAATAGAAGCTATTCCAATGGCCGATCCGGCGTGTTTTAAACTGCTTCAAAATTCCGAAACCACGGCAGTCTTCCAGCTCGAATCAAGAGGCATGAAAGACCTCATCAAGCGACTCCAGCCGGACTGTTTTGAAGACATGATCGCACTGGTTGCTCTTTTCCGTCCGGGCCCGCTGCAATCAGGCATGGTAGATAACTTCATCGACCGTAAGCACGGCCGTGAAGCCGTATCGTACCCGGATGAAAAGTGGCAACATGAGTCGCTGAAAGAAATCCTCGATCCGACGTATGGCATCATCCTGTATCAAGAACAGGTAATGCAAATTGCTCAGGTACTTGCCGGTTACTCGCTCGGTGGTGCTGACTTGCTCCGTCGTGCAATGGGTAAGAAAAAACCAGAGGAAATGGCGAAGCAGCGGGCGACCTTCGAGAGCGGCGCGATCGACAACGGCGTTGATGGCGAGCTGGCGATGAAGATCTTTGACCTGGTGGAGAAGTTCGCGGGTTATGGCTTTAACAAATCTCACTCGGCTGCCTATGCACTGGTTTCTTATCAGACACTTTGGCTGAAAACCCATTTCCCTGCCGAGTTTATGGCGGCGGTAATGACGGCGGATATGGATAACACCGACAAAATTGTTGGTCTGGTGGAAGAGTGCCGTCGTATGCGCCTGACCATGCTGCCACCAGATGTTAATTCAGGGCTTTATCGGTTTAACGTCAATGAACGTGGCGAAATTGTTTACGGTATCGGCGCGATTAAAGGGGTCGGTGAAGCCCCAATTGAAAATATCATCGCAGCCCGAGAGAGTGGCGGCTATTTCAAAGACCTATTCGATTTCTGTGCCCGTATAGACACCAAAAAAGTGAATAAGCGGGTTATTGAAAAGCTGATCATGTCAGGTGCAATGGACCGTTTGGGACCGCATCGTGCGGCAATGAGCGCTTCTCTGGATGGCGCCATCAAAGCGGCGAGCCAACATCATCAGGCTGAGGCATTTGGTCAGGCAGACATGTTTGGTGTATTGACGGAAACCCATGAGGAAGTTGAGCACAAGTACGCTCAGGTTAACCCATGGCCGGAAAAAGTGCGGCTTGACGGTGAACGAGAAACGTTGGGGCTTTACCTGACAGGTCACCCGATAAACAGTTATATCCGTGAGTTGAAACACTACACAACGTGGAAGCTGGAGGATGCTCATGCGACGAAACGCGATGTGGTGTCGACTGTTGCCGGTTTAGTTATTGCCGCGCGGGTAATGACGACCAAACGAGGCTCTCGGATTGGCATTCTGACACTTGATGACAGGTCAGGGCGTATGGAGGTTATGCTGTTCTCCGACGCACTTGACAGATACCTCGATTTGATTGAGACAGATCGAATTTTGGTGGTTTCCGGACAGGTCAGCTTTGATGACTTCAACGGTGGGCTTAAAATGTCTGCCCGTGAAGTAATGGATATCTCTCAGGCTAGGGAAAAATACCTACGAGGCCTTGCTATCTCGGTGACAGATAGGCAAATTGATAACCAATTTTTCGAGAGATTCAGTGACATCCTTGAACCGTTTAGAGCGGGCACGGTGCCAGTGAATCTCTATTATCAGCGCGCAGACGCCAGAGCGAAGCTGGTTCTCGGTACAGAGTGGCGCGTGACACCAACCGATAAGCTAATTGACGAATTAAAAGAACTGCTCGGCGAAAAACAGGTCGAGTTGGAATTTGACTGATCATATTGCCATCCCGGGGGGAGGGCGATTTATTATTTTGACAGGATTCTTAATCTATGAGTCTCAACTTCCTTGAATTTGAACAGCCGATAGCAGAGCTGGAAGCAAAAATTGAAGCTTTACGTAATGTTTCAAAACGTGGTGAAAGCCCAGAGGCTGTGAACCTCGATGAACAAATAGAGCAGCTCGAGCAAAAAAGCGAAGAACTGACCAAGAAAATCTTCAACGATCTGGGTGCATGGCAAATAGCGCAATTGGCAAGGCACCCACAGCGTCCTTATACGCTGGATTATGCCGAGCTGATTTTTACAGAATTTGAGGAGCTGGCGGGTGACCGCGCCTATGCCGATGACAAGGCCATGGTAGGAGGACTTGCTCGTTTGGATGGTCGCCCGGTGATGATCATTGGTCATCAGAAAGGTCGTGAAACCAAAGATAAGGTTAAACGTAACTTCGGTATGCCAAAACCAGAAGGTTATCGCAAGGCATTACGTCTGATGAAGACGGCAGAGCGCTTTAACATGCCAGTGATCACTTTCATCGATACAGCTGGTGCATTCCCGGGGCGCGGAGCTGAAGAGCGCGGACAGAGTGAGGCTATTGCCCGTAACCTGAAAGAAATGGCTGGCCTGAAAGTGCCGGTGATTGTCAATGTTGTTGGTGAGGGCGGCTCTGGCGGTGCACTGGCGATTGGTGTAGGTGACTATGTCAACATGCTGCAGTACTCCACTTACTCTACGATTTCGCCGGAAGGTTGTGCATCTATCCTGTGGCGTGATTCCGATAAAGCTCAGCAAGCTGCTGAGGCCATGGGTATGACTGCGCCACGATTGAAAGAACAGGGATTGATCGATTCAGTGATTGAAGAGCCGATGGGCGGTGCCCACAGAGATGTTTCTCATACAGCTGAAAATATTAAGCAAAGACTGATCAGTCAGCTTGCCGATTTGGACACTATGGACACAGAAAGCTTGTTGGACAGACGTTACAATCGCTTACTGAATTATGGATACTGTTGATTAGAAAGGGCCTCAGGGCCCTTTTTCATTTCTGTTTGCTATCATTGGCACAATGTCTCAGCATGATCAGTAACTACTATGTTGTTTTCCCGTTTCCAAAACGTCCTTGATACTTATCTACCCGAACCCAAGCAGGTGATTCTGGCATTCAGTGGTGGTCTTGACTCCCGTGTCCTTCTTGACCTGCTCGCCACCTACCGGGATCTTCATCCTCAGCATCACTATCTGGTTGTTCATGTTCATCACGGATTGAGTCAGTATGCAGATGACTGGCAAAAAGCCTGTGAGGGTTGGGCTAACGATGCTGGCTTTTCCTTTGTGTGTAAAAAAGTGCAGCTACAACTTCAAGGTAACAGTCTGGAGCGAGAGGCGAGGGAGGCGAGATACAAAGCGATTGCCAGCCTTATGGAGCCAGGCGCTGTGGTATTGACAGGCCAGCACCGTGATGATCAGGTTGAAACCTTTATGTTAGCCCTAAAGCGCGGCAGTGGGCCTGCAGGCCTATCATCTATGCCGGAAAGGCGCTGTTTTCACCACGGTTCATTGCTCAGGCCACTCCTGAGTGTCAGCCGCAACGATATTGAGATATGGGGACAGGAGCAGGGGCTTTACTGGGTCGAAGATGAAAGTAATTTGGATCAGCGTTTTGACCGAAACTTCCTTCGCCATCAATGGTTGCCTGTTGCTCGTGAGCGATGGCCGGGATTTGATAAAGCGGTAGAGCGAACTGCAAGGTTGTGTGCTGAACAGGAAAGCCTGCTTGATGAATTGTTGTCACAGTTCGATGATCAAATACATGCTCATGACGGTGCTTTTTCACTGTCCGTTTTGAGTGGTAAATCGGGACAAATGAAAAACGCTTTGCTCAGACGTTGGCTAAAACAGTCTGCATCTCTCTCCGTATCACAAGCGCAGCTCGGCCAAATCAGGGAAAACGTGATTAATGCCGCGAGGGATGCCAACCCGGAAGTGACGGTATCTGGGTGGCAGGTTCGTCGATACGATAACAAGCTTTATCTCCTGGGGCGTTTACAAGATATATCTCAATGGGAAGGCTTCGTAGTGCCGGGTAGTTGTCTCGAGTTACCAGATAGCGTCGGTAAACTCTGTTTATCCCCCTTTTCGGGCAGTGGTATGCCAATTCGAGCGCCTACGACTAATGAACGTGTGTCAGTTAGTTTTAACCCTGAAGGTTTATACGCCCATCCGGTTGGCAGGCAAGGGAAAAGGAAACTGAAAAAACTGTTTCAGGAATATGGTGTCCCAAGCTGGAACCGACGACGCACACCACTTCTTTTTTATGGCGAGAGACTGGCCGCGGTATCAGAGCTTTTTGTCTGTCATGGTTTTCAGGGCAACGATCTGGAGGTGTCGTTGTTGAAGAATGCCCAAAGATATGATGATGAATGAACTTAAAAAGTGTTTTTAATCTGTATTTTTTGTCAACGATATGAGAATAAATAACTCATCAGACCAGTATGCCTTTTGATGTGTATTCATCTTTGCTAGCGTGGTTTAACGATTACAGTAATGTAATTGTTATGTAGAAACACTGCGGGTAGGCAGTAGGTGGAGTTTCATCTGACGGCAATATTAAGCGCTCTTTATGCATGGGTAGTAAATCTTTGTATCAATCTGTCTGTCAGTCACGCCGTTGAGCCTCCCTTAGCGATTAGATGAAAGAGGAAATGGCTGTGATAAATAGTAGCCAGAAAATGCCCACTTATCAGGATGATGACGGCGCGATCAGTATTAAAACGTTCGGTTCAGACAAAAATCGGTCTGTCGTGTTTATTCACGGCTGGCCTGATGATGATGGTCTCTGGGACAAATATATTGACGCTATGTCGCACCGCTGGTACTGCGTTGTGGTTCGGTTACCTAATTTCGGCTCATCGTTAGACACTCGACGTGGACACAGTGTTATTCAACTGGCAGACATGTTGCACAACACATTAGATTCAATCGGATTGACTGAAAGCGAGTTCGATTTGGTCATACATGACTGGGGTGCAGTAATTGGATATTGTTACGAAAGGAAGTATCGAGGCGTAAGAAAAATAGTTGCGCTTGATATTGGCCCTACTTTTGAAAAGTCTATTAAGAACATAGTGTTGATTACGTCTTATCAGACCCCGCTCGTTTTCTCATGGTGGATCGGTAAAGTGCTTCCCATTGCAGGTAACTGGCTTGCCCGTCTTACTGCATTTGGCTGTGGTATTCGTGGAAATATCAAAAGAGTGACATGGGACATGAGTTATCTCTATTACTTTTATTTACGGGATAACACTCTCTCTTTGTTCAATAAAAAATACGCGTTGGCAAGTGGTGTGCCTGACTGCCCGGTATGCTTTATGTACGGTAGCGAAAGCCCCATCGCGTTTTTCACTAATGAATGGATTGAAAATATCGAAAAATCAGGTGGAGTGTCGAAGGCTATCCCCGGTGATCACTGGTTTTTACATAGTCACTTTGACGAAGTTTTACCGCTGATCGAAACGTTTCTTACTACTGAAAAACCGGATAATGTTCTTAAATTTGCCCTTTGAACAAAAGTGGCACGAATTCAAATGATGCAGTTCTTTTTTACTCAATCAGGAATCTTGGCAGAGGCCGAAAATAATCGTCTATAGGCTAAACAACCTGCCTCGCTAATCCATTGCTGAGCCCGGCTTTTGCATTGAATAAAAAATATATCGATAAAAAATGCAAACCACGAGAGGAGTATAAGGTGAAAATTACAGTACCTGCTATTTGTCTGGGTCTTTCGCTTCCGGTATCCGCAATAGCAGCAGGTAACTCTGCTGGTCAAGCTTGCGCAGGCTGTCATGGTGCGAGTGTTATTGCAAAAGCCGCAATTAAAAGCCCAGATCGAGACAAACAACACAAGCCACTTTTTGCTACCGTAATAAACGCTAAAAATACAAATAAAGTAAGTAGTGAGACGGCGGTGACTATGCAGGTTAAATCGATAAGGTTATCAAATGCTGAGTTAGCGGATATGGCTGCTCATCCAGCATTTACGAAGTGAAAAACGTAAAATATCACAGAGTATCTTACTCTCTGGCCAGCTTTCTATGCTGGCTTTTTCTTTTCTGTAATTTGTACAGTTGATCTGGTTGAAAAATAGGCGTTCAATCTCCGGCCTATTGTATCTTTCTAGCGCTTACACTATCGTACTAGCTTGCTGATACATATGAAGAGGTAATGTACATGGCAACAGGGCGTGAGCAGTTCAGCTCAAAAATGGGATTTATTTTGGCTGCGGCAGGCGCCGCGGTCGGTTTGGGCAATATCTGGGGCTTTCCAACCCAAGCTGCCAGTAATGGCGGCGGTGCATTTCTTATTGTGTATCTTGTGATGATTTTGGTGGTCGCTTATCCCATGCTGGTGGTTGAGCTGGCAATCGGCCGACATGGTCGGGCCAATCCTATCGATAGCATGAAGGTTTTGACCGAAAAGCCGTTGCTTAAACAACTTGGTGCGGGTGTCGGTGTCCTTGGCCTGATGGTTCCCTGTCTTGTGTTGTCATTTTACGCCATCGTGGGTGGCTGGATCATTTGCTTCTTTCTTGCGGCGGGTTGCCAGATTGCCGGGTTAGAAGAAGCAGCTCAATGGCTTACTGCTTTTACGCCTCAACGCAATATGTTGGGTGCGGTGATCTTCTACCTGCTGACTGCAGTGATTGTGCAAGCGGGTGTGAAAGCAGGGATTGAAAAGTGGTCAAGACGTCTCATGCCCGCGTTACTGGTGATGTTTGTCGTGATGTTTGTCTATGTCATGACGCTTCAGGGGGCGGTAGATGGACTAAAACAGTTTCTGATCCCCGACGTGAGTAAAGTCATGAACAAAGACCTATTGCTTGCCGCCATGGGGCAGGGATTCTTCTCTCTTACCATAGGTGGTTGCTCGATGCTCATTTATGGCTCATATCTGCGAAAAGATGAAAACCTGCCGAAAATAGCTTTAAATGTCGCTCTGGTGGATACCTTGGTCGCGGTATTAGCTGGACTGGTGATCCTCCCTGCCATGTATGCAGCAATGGCGAAAGGGGTGCAGATCTACGGTGCGCAAGGTGAGTTAAAGAGTGCTTCAACGTTGGTATTCGATGTTTTACCTACCTTGTTTGATAATCTCGGTGCGATGGGACCTTTTGCCGCGTTGTTCTTCTTTGGATTGATGACTATAGCAGCACTGACCTCTTCTATCTCTATGTTGGAATGCCCAGTGTCACTGATCAGTGAGAAGTCTGGAGTGAACCGTCAGGCAGCGAGCTGGTTACTGACAGTCGTTATAGGGATAGCCAGTATCATTATCATCTTCAATTTTGATGCGCTGTTTGGGCTGGTAGCCAAGGTTGCTACTCAGTATATCCAGCCTTTCGCAGCCTTTATGTTTTGTCTATTCGGTGGCTGGGTGTGGCAGCGAGCAAAAAAACTGGAGCATATCGGGGACGGAATTGACGGTTTTGAGTCAGGTCTATTCTGGAAAGTATGGCCTTTCTATGTCAGATATATTTGCCCGTTACTGGTTGCTGCTGTGCTCTGGGTATCGGTTTTCGCCTAACTAGCTCTTAGCTCGAGATGATATAAGTACACTGGCCGCGAGTTGTTACAGCCATGAAGCAGACTCGCGGCTATTTACCAGAGAAGGCTAATGCCTTTTGACTCAGCGAAACTGGCGCTGCTCTTTCTGGTATTCAAACCCTGCTTCCGCCAGTTTGGTGCAAAGGGCAATCATGTCTATCTCAAAATAGCTGGCCAGATCTTCCAATGAGCTGAAATCGTCGCGTAACTTCATATTGACAATACTCATTAGCATGATGGGATCCATACTGGCAAAGTTCTTTAAATCCATAATTATCCTCCTATAACTGTTGGCCGTGCGATATGACCGTCTTGGAAACGGCAAGTATACCCCTTCTTATAAACGCAGTAGCTGGATATTTTTTAAAATTCTTTGCGCCGTTACGTCTTCTGTTTTCGAACTCGTTTTCGGTGTTTGTCATGTTTATAAATATTGAGAATAACTCGTGTAGATTCCGGGAGAATATCGAGAGGAAGAATGTTGGGGAGTGATTAGCGTTTGGTTTTCTTACTCCGATACATGCTCTGGTCGGCACGTTCAAAGAGCGATAGCGGTGTATCTCCCTTTTGATAAATAGCATATCCTGCAGAGCAGTTAATATGATGCTCGCCCAGCATTCTGTCATTTGCGATTAAGGTTTTCAGTCGATGGTAAATAACCGACGCGGGTTTTGGATCCCGGCCGTTAATGAGAGTCGCAAATTCATCGCCACCCAGACGGAAACAATCAGCCACTCCGTTCACTGCCAGTTCAAGTTGTCTGGCATAGCGTTTAAGTACTTTATCTCCTTCAAGATGACCGTACCTGTCATTGACTCCCTTAAAGTTGTCCATGTCGAAAACAACCAAGATGAGTCCGTCTTCTGTTATGTAATTACTGGCAATCGACTTTTCTAATTGTATGTTGAAACTAAAACGATTTTTTAGCCCTGTCAGCGAATCATAGTAGGCCATTCGTTGTAAACGCGTGATCTCCGCAATGGTATTCAACGGACCTGCCAGCATCCGATGGAAGGTATGGATGACGCTAATCTCCTCCTGATCAAGAGGGTAGGCCGTTTGGTATCTGAGTGTTCCAAGGCTGGTATCGCCAAAGCGAATAGAAAATGTCTGATTAGTGCCTGCTCGCTGCCGTATTGAAACGGTATGCGTGGTACCTTCATGAGACCAGGTGAGTTCGTTAATATCGATATGTTTGTGTAGCTCTGAGACGAAGGCACTGAGTAGTGCTGCGAGATCAGTGCGACCTTGCAGTTTCTGCAATACTAACAGCCTCTGATCGGCACTAAAAGGTACCCGACGTGTGCGTAGTGAGGATGCTTTAGCTTCTTTTATACTCTGGGTCGATCGCATTAATCTTTACCCGAGAGCCGAAAAAAGCGAGGGGTAAAGGTTGGGCAGGCTCAGGACGCAGAAATCTAAATTCCCTATCACAGCTCCGTTTTTCGTCAGTCAAAAAGAAAACTCATCAATTCAGACCGACGATTCTGAGCATCCTGATACCCCATGTCAATCAACTCACTAATATATTGTTGTTCAAATAGTAAATAGCTGGTGAGTGTCGCATCATTCTGGGGACTTAACCCCAGTATCCTCATAAGCCCACGTGTGGCAATCGGCATCTTTGTGTAACTTGACTTTACCAAGGGATCGAAGCTTTTCGAGGGGGACATATACAAAGCGTCCACCTGTCGTAATTCTAATTTTTTGGCGGTTTCAGGTGGCATGGCAGCGGTGATACTGTTCATTCTCTCCAAATGTTCAATATCTGCAGAGAGTGTATCCGCAAAAATGGCATCCATGAGATGACCGCCCAGTGCTGCGAGTCCCGGTGCTGCCGATAGACCGGGTGTTTCTGCGCTAATATTGACCCCTAGATCGATGCAAAGCACTTTGTCTGCACCGAGTTTTAAAGCAGGGCGTAACGGTGAGATAAGGTGGATAGAGCCATCGCCATAAAAACTATGGCCGATTCTTGAAGCAGGAAACACGATGGGAATCGCTGATGATGCGAGCAGATGTTCGGTATTTAATTGACAATGGACACCCTGTGATCTGGCTCGCTGCCAGGGCTTGATAGAACTGCAACCTTGAAAAAAGGTCACTGATTTACCTGACTGGTAATTGGCAGCTGTCACTGCGATACCATGTAAGTGCCCTGACAAAATTTGTTGCTCTAATCTGTGGTAGTGAATGACCCTGTAAAGTAAATGACGAAGGGGACGGTTGTTTAGCAGTGCGAAGGAGGGGGCAACATGATAATCAGCCTGCATACGGGAGAAGGTTTGTCGGCCTATATGAGCCAGCATTCCGCCGACAGAGCTGCTGAAAACATCCTGCGTTTTCAGGTTACGCCACAAACGGGTCAGCTTTTTGGCTCCCAAAGTAAAACAGGAAGCATGGCAGGCGAGAGCAGTAACATTGAGAGCACCCGCTGACGCACCGCAATAGATACTAAAAGGACTGGCTTCCGCTCGGGGAAACCACTCTGAGATCGCCTGAATGACACCCACTTGATACGCTGCACGGGCACCACCACCACTCAACATCAGGGCAATCCGTTTTTTTGGTTGCTTAGGCTGAGTCGGCACGCGAGGCTATTCTCCCATTAGTTTACGCTTTTAAATGAGAACCTTAGGTTAGGTTTCCTACCTATTAGTATGAACCAAATATGACTTCTGGTGATCGATGAGTGAGAACTCCCACGATTTTTTATTTAAAGGGAAATGTCTCTTAGAAACATGTTAACTATCCATTAGACCGAGTGTAGAAAGAAAAGTGACAAAAAAGCCCTCCATCGGGAGGGCCTAGCAGTATATCTTTTCGTTATCCGGCAAGTTGTTCTTTCAGATAATCGACCATGTTTTCCATCTCAACGGCAATTTTCTCACCGTCGCGGCGTGTTTGTATTCGAAAATACCCTTGTCCATACTGCGCTCACCAATGACAACGGTGTGAGGAATCCCTACCAGTTCCATATCAGAGAACATCACGCCCGGACGCTCTTTACGGTCATCAAACAGCACTTCAATACCCGCTGCTTTCAGATCGGCGTAGAGTTTTTCAGCGGCCTGTTGAACCCGCTCAGATTTGTGCATATTCATTGGAACAATAGCCACAGTGAACGGGGCAATGGCGTCTGGCCAGATGATGCCGTTCTCATCGTGTCTTTGCTCAATAGCAGCGGCAACAACTCGGGAGACACCAATACCGTAACAGCCCATTTCAAGAATGGTATTTTTACCGTCAGGACCAAGAACTCCCGCATTCATTTTTTCTGAGTAGTTGGTGCCCAGTTGGAAAATGTGGCCAACTTCAATACCACGCTTCAACTGGATGGTACCTTTACCGCATGGACTTGGGTCACCTTCAACCACACTTCGAAGATCTGCAACTTCGCCCAGCGGAACATCACGATCCCAGTTAATGCCGAAGTAGTGTTTTCCATCGACGTTGGCACCCGCGCCGAAGTCACTCATGGTGGCGACGCTTCGGTCTGCAATGAAAGTGATATTCAGATTAACCGGACCGAGTGAACCCGGGCCAGCACCAACGGCAGCGCGAATTTCTTCCTCTGTTGCGAACTCCAGAGGCGCAGCAACCTGAGGAAGCTTTTCAGCTTTGACTTCGTTCAGTTCATGGTCACCGCGAATCAAAAGTGCAATCAGCTCACCGTCAGCGTCCTCAGCCGCTCTCACAAACAGAGTCTTGATGGTTTTCTCAATAGGGGTATCAAACTGTTCGACCAAATCAGCGATGGTTTTCGCATTTGGCGTATCAACCAGCGATAATTCCTTAGTCGGAGCCTGACGCGACTCTGCCGGGGCCAGCGCTTCAGCCATCTCCACATTGGCCGCGTAATCAGATTCTGAAGAGAAGGCAATCACGTCTTCACCACTGTTTGCCAGAACCTGAAACTCATGAGATGCAGAACCACCGATCGCACCGGTATCTGCCAGCACAGGACGGTAGTCCAGACCCATTCGATCAAAGATATTGCAGTATGCTTTGTGCATAGCATCGTAAGATGCATCCAGACCTTCTTTATTCAGGTCAAAGCTGTACGCGTCCATCATGCAAAATTCACGTGAGCGCATTACACCAAAGCGTGGACGAACTTCGTCACGGAATTTCGTTTGAATCTGATACAGGTTCAGTGGTAGCTGCTTGTAGGAATTTACTTCATTACGTACCAGATTGGTGATCATTTCCTCTGCTGTTGGGCTCAACGCAAAAGGACGATCATGGCGGTCAGTGAAGCGCAGCAACTCAGGCCCCATTTTTTCTGCACGGCCAGTTTCTTCCCATAGTTCTAACGGCTGAACCACAGGCATCAGTGTTTCAATAGCACCGGCTTCATTGATTTCTTCACGAACAATGTTTTCGATTTTTTGCAGTACGCGCAGACCGGTTGGCAGCCAGGTATATAGACCTGATGCTTGCTTGCGGATCATACCGGCACGCAGCATCAGCTTGTGGCTGGTCACTTCTGCATCGTTTGGCGTCTCTTTCAGAGTCGAAAGAAGGTATTTACTGGTACGCATTTACGCTTATCCGTTATTTAAAAAAGGAGTGTTGGAATGAATGAGCCATATTAACAGTGACAATGCTATTCGCCAAAGTCTTCTAGGCTTGTTACCTGAATATCCTGACCTGACACTTTAAATCTTACATTCCAGTCAAACAAGTGAACGCCATATTCCTTATCGTCCTGTTTAGATTTTTTATAAGCGGGTCTCGGATCTTGTGCCAGCACCTCAGTGATCACTTTTCTCTGGTAGTTACCCGTGTCAGATGATGCCAGTTGTTGGGAAGCGGCAGATGAAAACTGAACATGCATTGTCGACGGTACTGAAGAGGCATAGCCCCCTTCGGCATTGGGTAAGGCATCGGAATAGGGAATATAAGGCTTAATGTCGACTATTGGTGTACCGTCAACAAGGTCGCAGCTCGATACATCAATATATACTTGGCTACCCTCTTTTCTTATGCCCAAAAAAGGAACGGCAGACATACCGATACCGTTTGGACGGAAAGTGGCCCGGCTGGCGAAGACGCCCACTCTATCATTACCACCAAGGCGTGGTGGTCTGACTGTAGGTGTCCATCCTTTTTCTAAATTCTGATCAAATAAGAACAACAACCAGAGATGACTAAACTGGGAAAGGCCTCGAACCGTGTCCTCGTTATTGGCATCTCCCGTTAATTGAATAGAGGCAATAGCACTGGGTGCCAGCCCGGGCTGACGGGGAACGGCAAATTTCTCCTTATATGGAGAGAGAATATAGCCAACAGGTGTGATCTCGTAGGTCATCGTATTGCTATCTGTAAGATTAATGCCTGCACCTTATCACAGTTTATCCGGGCTGAGAGTGACTGTGGTAAGAGGTGAACCTCAGGACAAGCCGTGTCATAATCGCGACATTAGATTTATAGAGGGCAATATTTTGGCCAAACCAGCTGTTTTTATCGATCGTGATGGCGTGATTAATGTTGACCATGGTTACGTGATCAATGTCGATGACTTTGAATACATAGAAGGTGTTTTTGATGCCTGCAGGGCAATGAAGGAAATGGGCTATCTGTTGGTTCTGGTGACTAACCAGTCCGGTATTGCTCGTGGTTACTATTCAGAGGATGATTTCCTGACGCTGACAGAATGGATGGACTGGAACTTTGCCGATAAAGGTGTAGATTTTGATGGCATTTATTACTGCCCTCATCACCCAGAATCAGACAGTGAAAAATACGGTCAGGATTGTGAATGCCGGAAACCAAAACCGGGTATGTTTACGTCAGCCCGTGACTTTTTGAAGATCGATATGGCCAATTCTGTAATGATTGGTGATAAAGCGGATGATATGAGAGCAGCTGGCGCTGCTGAAGTCGGGACAAAGATCTTGGTTAGAACTGGTAAAAATGTAACAGAGCAAGCTGAATCACTTGCTGACTGTGTATTAGACAGTGTTGCTGATGTACCTGCATGGCTAAAACAACAGGTTAAATAAAAATAAAAGATATTTAGAATATTTAAAAACGGCCTTATTTGGTCGTTTTTTGTTTTATATGGTTCCATTTTGAGCGCTTGAACGTTTTTTTCTAATAAAAATGAATTTTTCGCAAATAAACTATTGCGATAAAAAAAACTGTCCCTATAATGCGCTCCTCGTTGGCACGGAGAACTTCCTGCCTAACACTGAGCAAGCAAAAGTGCTTGACTCAAAAGAGGAGTTCAGTAAAATCTGACCCCCTCTGATGAAGCCCGCGAAAGCAAACCTTCATCATGTTCTTTAACAATTTGACCTATGCAATCTGTGTGGGCACTCGTGAATGATAGAAATAAGATTTATC
>NZ_LYBM01000022.1 GCF_001707825.1 Veronia pacifica
TTAATAGATATATATTATTTAATTTAGTGTAATTTTTACGTCGATTAATTAATAGATATTAAATATGCAAAAATAATGTTGTTATTAACTTTAACTTTATTTTTTGTTTATGCTTCTTATTTATGTTATCAATCTTAATTATATTAAGATTATCTAAATATTATCGTAACGCATTGCAAACTAGACAAATTATAGTATCAGATAATGCTAATTGTTTCATAATTGAAATTATTGTCTTATATATTGGCAATAGTAATTTATATATATTTTGTTTATCCAATTTTCTAATTTATCACCTATTATTTTACTGCGAGTGGCTGTATTGAATCGCGCTGTAAATTATGGGACGTAGCAAATTAAGTTTTTTGCCAAGATTTTTAAGAACAGAAAATCTCAATAATTAATGGAGTAAAATTATGAAGCAAGTAATTACTATGCAAGAAGCTAAAGAAGTGCAAGGTGCAGGTCTGGCTGATGTAGCAACTGCTTTGGTTGGGCTCTTGGTAATCTCTGCTGATATCATCTCAGGCATTGGTACACAGAAACTCACCTCATTTGTAGAAGCAATCGTTGGCGTCTTTACTGCTGTATTCAATCTCTTTGGCGGTAACAACTAAAAAGGCTGATACCACACTTTTTCATATCATTTAGCTTAAACACAGCGCACTGCCGGAATATCCTGTGGTGCGCTTTTTTGGTTGTTGTTTTACATATGATAATGAATGTCTTTTTTTAGGGAACCATGTATTAAAAATACGCACTTAACCTTACCTATTAGTTATAAATTTTACGAAATTAAATTCATAGCCTTGTTAAATGGAGTTTTTAATGGGCGATAAGCGGTTGAAAGTTGTCCTACAAAGCGAAGTGACTGAGTGCGGAAATGCTTGTTTAGCGATGGTTGCCAATAGCTTCGGTATAGAGCTGACTCTCTCTCAGCTTCGTAAGCTTAACCCTGCTGAAATCGGCGCGGGAGTAAATTTAAAAGATATTGCTGACGTTGCCACAATGGCTGGGTTTAATTGCGTACCCGTTAAGTTTGAGCCGAATGAGCCTGAAGAGCTTGAGTTACCCTGCATTGTTCACTGGGGGGGCAATCATTTCGTCGTCTTAGAGAAGGTGAGTAAAGATAAACTGTATGTCGTTGATCCGGCGCTGGGACGGAGAGAATACAAACGTGATTATTTCGAAGAAATGGTAACTGGTTATGCATTAGAGTTAACGCCAACATTCGAGAAAAAACCCGATCTCTCAACACTACTCACTGAGAATGCTAGAAACATTATTTCATTTTCGGGTATCCGCAGAGTGATGCCGGGCTTTCGTAACAGTCTCTTTATCGTTCTTCTGATTTCACTTTGTGTCGTCTTCATCTCAATGCTTTCACCACTGTATGTGCAGAAGGTAGTTGATGAGGCTATCTCGAAAGGTAATGTTGATCTGCTGTTTGTACTGTCGATGGTGTTTGGTGCAGTTTTTGTTCATGAGATTTTATTTAGTTATGTATCTGAAATAACAAAAATAAGTTTACGTAACCGACTTAAAGAGAAACTGACAACCAGTCTATTTTCGAAGTTGATTTATTTGCCAATTGACTATTTCAAGCGGCGCGTGACGGGTGACTCGCTATCGAGAATTAATTCATCAGAGGTTATTGCTCATTACATGGTAGATGGTGTCTTAGCACTCATGACGTCATCAGTGATGATAATACTCTCTATTTCTATTATGTTCTATTTCAATACCTTACTTACAGTTCTGTCTGTTTTGGTGATGATATTCTTTGCTTTGTGCAAATATTTATTTAAAAAGCGGGTTATTCACGTTGAGAAGCAGTTGATATCCGATCGGGTTAAAGTGGATTCACTGACCATTGATATCGTGAAGTCTATTAAGACCGTTAAGTCTTATTCTGCTGAATTCAGAAAAAATAATGCGTGGTCCAGCTTTTTCTCTTCCTATGTATCTCAAAACATAAAGAAGTCTAAGATCGACGTTAACCTCTTGGTTTTAGGTAAGCTCTTTCTCTATTCCGAGTTGATACTGATTGTGACACTAGGTGGGTATATGGTCATTTCTGGTGATATGACTGTCGGTACACTATTCGCCTTTATTATGTATAAAAATATCTTCACCGAAAAAGTCATTACATTGGTAGAAGTACTGGTTCTCAAACAATCCATCGAAGTCCACCTCGAACGGGTAAGTGAAATCATTGACGAAGAGTCAGAGATTGAAGATTTGACCCGGAATGAGAAAACTATGGAGCGACAGCTGGCATTTCCTGCACAACGTGAAATAAATGTCGCTGAAGGTGTCAGCTTGGTATTAAAAGAGATTGACTACCAACCCAAAGGTGCGGAACGGAAGATCCTTAAAAAGGTCAATATGACAGTTCGCAAAGGCGAGCGCATTTGTCTAATTGGTAAAACAGGTTCAGGCAAAACAACGCTGACCAGCATCATCTCAGGGTTATTTCAGCAGACTGGCGGCACGGTTGAAATCGACAAAGTAGACACTTCTGAGTTGAATCCTGTGGCTCACCGCTCGTTGACAGCAACTCTCTCTCAAGATGACGAAGTATTCGCTGGCACCATCGAAGAAAATATCACGCTTACTACTTACGATATTGATTATGATTATCTCGACTATGTTTGTAAGCTGAGTCTCATTGATAAAGATATAGAGAGAATGACTGTGGGGTATAAAACGCTGCTGTCTGAGAACTCTGGTTTTTTATCTGCAGGACAGAAACAACGACTACTTGTTGCGCGTGCATTGTACCAAAAACCCCGCCTATTAATTCTTGATGAGTTCACGTCAAATCTTGATAGCCGAACAGCAAAAAAGCTTGTCGACAACATAATCAAGTATGTGAATTGCACATTGGTTGTGATCTCCCATGATACCTCAGTCATTTCCCGCTTTGATACTGCGTACTTAGTCAGTAATGGACGGGTAAGAAAGCTGAAAAAAATGGAGGGGACAGAAAATGGCAATCATTGATCCTCAGAATAACCGCATCAGTCTAAAGGTGCGTTTTTTTGTCAGATTATTTTCCTTCTTGCCATATGGCCTCATAGGCCTCTGCCTTACTCCTTTTGCCATAAGGCAGTTCAAGTCGATAGACGATCAGCTTATCGGTGACAATATCCTGTCTTTTTTGTCGGATATGCGCGCTAAGAAAAGAGGTCTGGTCAAGGGAGTCAAAAGAGCGTTTCTTCTGTCTTTGCTCAGTCAATACCTGCTTTCTATCGCTTTTAACAATCGCCTTAAACGTATTTTCGACCATGCGGTTCTCTCAGATTCTCAGGCAGAGAAAATTCAACGAGACCAGACAGCACTTCAGATTTTTCTGGTACATCGATTTGGTTGTTTCCATACCATTGCGATTGCACTTGCTCGGCACTTTACTGCCGACGCCTCGATAAAAACGTTTATCCTCATTGACGACAGAGACCGGGGATATATCACCAGTAAAAGGCTTCAGAGCATATGCGACGCCCTTTTTGACGCCAATAAAGTGGAAGTGATCAAAGCAACCGAAGTCTCTTCAGAGAAAGAGCTTCGGCAGAAAATTATTGCTCAGCGTAGCAGGGTTATCATGCCATCGACACTGTCAGCGGTAATGAAAGATTTTGTGTCTGTGAAGTTTATGGGGAAAGACATTCAAGTGTCAGGTTGTTTTTCCTCATTGGTCAATACCCAACAAAGTTGTTCGGTATATACGCTGACATCAACGATAACGGTGTTTAAACACAGAGAGCAAGAGCTTGCGATGACAGCGCTCGTGCTCAGAGACAGTAACGAACATCAGCAACTGGCAAAACGTTGGCTCGGTAGCCTGATTCATGACCTTCAGACTCAGGTGATCCAGCAACCGGATAAGTGGCTTGAATGGGTGATGGTAGAAAAGTTTTATGGTCAGCCAAACTCGCTACAGATGGGGGAAGAAATGAAAGAGAACTTTGGAAACTTTGTAACGGGTAGAGTCGAAATACCCGCAGGGCTGAGGCTGCTTTCCTATTGTATGCTCTCGTTTCTTGTCACAGCGCTTATATTCATGAATACGGTTCAGTATTCCCCCAGCGAGGCGGTTCCCGGTTACTTATTGGCAACAGATGAGACTATAAAGGTAAAATCTGAGTACACGGGACAGATTTTGTCAGTGAACATTAATGAGGGAGACTTTGTCGAGGAGTCTGAGCTCTTATACACTCTGCAAATTAATAATCAGTCCACCGGTTCATCGACATTGGGAGACAGTCTGGCATCCCGATTGAAAAAAGATATTCAGGCTCTGAAAAAGCGAATTGACACGCTGAAAGAGGAATACCGAATCACCTCTCGCACGCTCAAAAATGAAATCACCAACAAGAAAGAGCAGTTGGTCAGTATTGATGGATTGATTGACCAGCAACAGGTGACACTGGAAATTCTCCGAAATTACAACAGACGTATTCAGTCGCTTTACCGAAAGGATTTGACCTCCAGAAGCCAAGTTGAAAAAGAGAGGCTAAATCTTCTTAATGCAGAGAAGGAGCTTTCAAATTTTGAGTTCCGTCGCAAGGGCTTATTAAATGAAATTCAGGGGCTGAGAAATGAAATCAACCGACGTGAGGTAAGCCTCAGGTTGAATGTTGAAAACGAAGCCATGAGTATTTCGACAGTAGAGAAGCAGTTACTTGAGCTCAGTGAAGAGCGAGTCGTGAGCATTTACGCGAGTAAAGCGGGATTCGTGAATAACCTTAGGGTAACGGCTGGAGATACCTTAATTGTTGATGGTCGGGAGATTATGGAAATAACCCCTGCAGCAACAGAAAGTATCAGTAGTGCAGTAGTGTTCATTCCGACGGGTATGTTGGCCAACATTGATATTGGTAAGCCTCTTAGGGTAGTGGTGGACGCTTTTCCTGTTTCTGAATACGGCAGCTTCAAGGGGAAAATTATTAAGTTATCCAGCTCTACCTTTAAACATACTGATTTTGTGGTCGAGTTGTCTCGTGGTTCTCTTTACTACAAGGCGGACATTGAGATTTACCCGGACAGGCAGGGAGACAAGAACAAAATCGACTCATTCAAGCCAGGGATGTTGATCACGGCGGATATTCTGGGAACCAATACCACCTTATTTGAATGGCTCTTCGAGCCCCTTCTGAAGTCGTTCAGGCGGGTATTCTGATCGGAGCGGACAAAGGAGTGAAAGCGCCTCGCTTCGGCAAGGCGCTCTTGTATTAAAGGGCTAGAAACGTTTTTAAGTCTTCAACCATAGACTCGGCGGTGTCTTTGTCTTCCCACTCGACAAAGATACGCAATAACGGCTCGGTTCCTGAGAATCGCAGCAGTGCCCAGCCACCATTTTTGAAATACACTTTCAGGCCGTCGGCATAGCTGACTTTTTCCACTTCATATTTGAAGTCAGGCAGTGCTTTCTCAACATAAATCTTGTTGTACAACTCTTCCCGTTGGGCGGGTTTAAAGGTGCAGTCACCTTCTGCGGTATAGGCGTAGCCATACTTGCTGTAAATCTCATCAAGCAGTTCTGACAACTTTTTGCCCGTGACACTGATCATTTCAACCAACAGGCTTGATGCAAATACGCCATCTTTTCCTTTGATATGCCCGCGAATTGTCAGGCCACCAGAGCTTTCACCGCCAATCAGCGAGTCATCGGCTTCCATTTGCGAACTGATGTGTTTGAAGCCAACAGGAACTTCAAAACACTTCTCGTCATGGTCAGCAGCGACTTTGTCCAGCAGATGCGTTGTTGCAATGTTACGGACAACCGAGCCTTTCCAGCCTTTGTATTCCAACAGATAGTAGTAAAGCAATAGCAAGACTTCATTTGGATGAATGAAGTTACCTTTTTCATCGATGATACCAAGACGGTCAGCATCGCCATCGGTGCCGATACCGATGTCGTAACCTTCGTGAGCAACCAGATGTTTCAGGCGATAGAGCGTTGCGGCGCTTGGTGACGGCATCAAACCGCCAAACGCAGGGTTTTGACCATCGTTAATCACATCAACGTCACAGCGTCCATTGATTAACACGGTTTGCAGGGCGTTTTTCGCTACACCGAACATTGGGTCAATCAGTACACGCAGATTCGCCGCTTTTATCGCATCAATGTCGATGAAATCGATAACTGCATCAACAAACTCATTCATCGGGTTGATGATGTGTACGCTGCCATTCGCCACTGCCTCTTCGAAATCGACAGATTTTATGTCGCTTTGCTGAAGCGTCGTCACCTGCTGCTCGATTTTCGCGGTGATCACTTCGTCAGCATCGCGGCCACCTTTGATGAACACTTTAATGCCATTGTAGTCAGCTGGGTTATGGGAAGCCGTAATACACGCAGAATAATGGGTATTCATCTCGCGGGCTTTGAACATCACGATCGGCGTCGGAACAAACTTATCAATAAAGCTGACCGTGATCCCATTGGCTGCCAGTACTTCGGAAAACCATTTTGCCGCTTTGTCAGACAGAAAACGTCTGTCATAGCCGATAACAAAACCCGGCTCCACCGCATTTTCGTTGATCATAATGTTTGCCAGCCCTTGTGCTGCCAGACGAACATTATCGCGGGTAAACTCTTCACCAATCAGGGCGCGCAACCACCAGTACCAAACTTAATCATTTTGAATCCCTTTCAAAGTAAAAACGGGAGCCTTGGCTCCCGTAAAATGTGTTAGCCCAGTACCACTGTGACCTGGTTGACGGTGCCTTCGGCTTGCGCTGGAATTGCGCCTTCGATTGCCTCGCCATTGAGTAAGAGTGATTTCACGCCTTTGCTGACGCCATCCGGGTTTTCAACCTTGATCTGGTAGGTGGCACCGCGCCACTCTCGATTGACCTCAAAGCCCGGCCAGTCTGTAGGAATACATGGGTCAACAGTCAGGCCATCGAAACCTGTCTGGACACCCAGAATGAAGTTGGTGACCGCGAAGTATGCCCAGCCTGATGTACCTGTCAGCCAAGGGTGATTTGCGCGGCCATGGTTTTCGTGATCACGGCCCATGATGAACTGCACATAGCTATACGGTTCAGCAATACGGGTATCAATCATGTCGTTTTGGTTGTATGGGTTCAGTGCGTCGTAAAACTTCATCGCACGGTCACCACGGCCCAGTTTGGCTTCAGCCACCCATGCCCAAGGGTTCGGGTGAGAGAAAATAGCGCCATTTTCTTTCACGCCCTGATAAACACGGGTTACAAAACCGATATCATCGTTTGGTGTAGCAAAAGACGGTGCATTCAGATGGAGACCGAATTCAGAGAACAGGTTCTCGTCAACGGCATCCATTGCTTTCTCGCCACGTTCTTGTGACGCAAGACCTGACAGTACTGCCAGCGTGTTTGACTCAAGGTGAATACGGCCTTCAGTTTGTTGTGCTGTACCGATCTTGTCACCGTTTTTGGTCAGTCCGCGAATATACCACTCGCCTTCACCGTCCCACAGATGCGCTTCACAGGCTTCACGAACGTTAGCTGCCATGATGGTGTATTTCTCAACATCGTCAGTTTTACCTCGGTGCTTCGCCAGTGAGATGAACTCTTGCAGCGCCCAGAAGTGCAGGAAAGACACCATTGATGACTCACCGCCACCGAGGTTGAGACAGTCATTCCAGTCTGCGCGCAGACCTTTACAGATACCTGTCTGACCAACATATTCTGCAGAGAAGTCTAGCGCCGCTTTCATGTGCTCGTATACGGTTGCGTCGCCGCCGTCAGCATAAGGAATCACTTCATCAAAGAAGCCTTCTTCGCCTGTTTCAGTCACGTATTTACAGATGGTTGGGATTAGCCACAGGTGATCGTCTGAGCAGGTATCTTCGATGCCGTGGATCTTATCTTCGTCGCTTGGCGTCGGGACGACCGTCGGTGACTTAGATGGCTCAACGTCTGCTTTTTCAGGATCGAACCAGTCAGGATCGAACAGGTGTAGACCGTAACCCGCTTTAACCTGACCACGAAGTAGGTCAACGAGGCGTTTTCTTGTCATCTCTGGATTGGAGTGTGGAACAGAAATCGCGTCCTGAGCGGTGTCACGGTAACCAAGACCGGTACGTCCGCCCACTTCGATAAATGATGCGAAGCGCGACCAAACCACACAGGTTTCAGCCTGATACAGGGTCCATGCATTGATCATGGTGTCCAGACCTTCGTTTGGCGATTTCACGCTAAACTTGGCACAACGGCTGTCCCAATGCTCGCGGATGCCAGCAAAGGCTGCGTCAACATTAGCGAAATCCTGATACTTCTCACGAAGACGTTCACCTTCGCCTTTACCCATGCCGAGTACGAAGACACAGCGTACTTCTTCACCTGGCTGAATAACGAATTGCTTGTGCAGAGAACCGCAGTGGTTGTAGCACGTCTGTACGTGGTTTGAACAACGACCCTTCTCGACCGCGATTGGGTTTGCTTCATCACGGTACAAGCCAAGGAAGCTGTCTCGCTGGCCGTCGTAGCTATCCGGGTCAAAGCTTGATGCCAGATAGTAGAAGCCTTCGTAATCGTTAGTGTTGTAATACAGGTCGTACTCAATGACACCATTTTTATATGAGGTACCAGCAGAGTAGAGACTCATCTGATGGTTCTGGTTGTCAGACTGAATATGGCTGAACGAGAACTCAACAAACGAGAAAGCACTGATAGTACGCGGCTTGTCGCCGTCGTTTTTGATTTTTACATCCCAGACCTGTGCGTCTTCACCCTTCGGTACGAACAGGGTTTTAGACGCGGTAATACCGTTGTATTCACACTTGAACTTTGAATAAGACAGACCATGACGGACTTCATAGCTGGCTTCTTCAAGGCTTTTGGCAACAGGCTGCCATGAGATTGACCAGTAGTCGCCTGTTTCGTCATCGCGAAGGTACACATAGTGACCCGGACGGTCGAATGTTGCGTTCGGACGGAATTTCGTCACGCGGTTATATTCAGGACTATTGTAAAAGCTGTAGCCACCAGCATTGTGAGAGATAACGGTACAGAATTTTTCTGTGCCTAGGTAGTTTGTCCAAGGCGCGGGAACGTCAGGGCGTGTGATGACATATTCCCTGTTTTCATTGTCAAAATAACCGTATTTCATGGGTGAATCCTTATTCGCTATCCTACTGTACAAGATCGAGACGTCATCACTCGATCCTGCCGTCCATTGTTCTTTTTTCATGACCGCCAGTTGCGCTGATTGTCATGGATATAAATCACCAGTGATTGCTGGTAAACGCTCATTAAAACCGGGCTTACACAAGGTAAGCCCATAAAATTCAGTAAAGGTTATGCTGTCCTCTTGCCATCAGTAGCGCACCGTCGATGGCATCACTGCATGGAGCAACCAGCAGGGAAGCCGCAGGTGGCGTCAACCATGGGAGGATTCGCTCTCCGATGCTGCCCATAAGAGCAATACGCTGCGCTCCCTTTGCATGGAGACCGAGAATCAGACGTTCAATGTCTTCTGCTGTTGCTCTCAGCATTTCAATCGCCAGCGGATCACGTTGTTCGGCATAGGCAAAGATGGCGGGGCTGAACTGACCATAATCCTTTGGTTTGGCCGTTTTTGACCAGTCTACAATCGCGTCAATGTCGTTATTGAAATGGTCAAGAACATGACCGACCAACGCGCTGACAGGGCGTAAACCATCGTTAGCCAGCAGGGTTTGCTGCACCAGTCGTAACCCCATTACAGCGCCGCCACCCTGGTCAGAAATAGGGAACTCACGACCACCAATAACGGTTTGTTGTCCGTGATTGATCATCACACCCACTGAGCCAGTACCCGCGATCACAATCGCACCATCCTGACCGGAAAAGGCCCCCATACAGGCACCATAGCCATCAGTATTTAGGGTGATATGTGCATAGGGGTGTGGGAGAGCCATGAATTGTAGCCAGGCCGAACGTTGTTCAGCGCCAGCGAGTGCCAGACCTACAGAAATATCGGCGAGGTCGTGAATACCAGCCTGTTCGGCAGCTTCACCAATCGCGGTATGTAAAGACTCCATCGCCAGTTCAACGCCAAGTAAAATGTTGGCGCTGCCTGTTTTTGCCTCACCCAGTATATTACCTGATGCGTCAGTGATTCTTGCCCGACAGGAAGTACCGCCACCATCAACACCGCAGTAAAACTTACTCACTTTCAAGTCTCCTGCTCTGTGCAGCTATTGCGAGCAGAAACCATGCGGCATGAGGGATCCATTGTTCACCCCAGCGCCAGTTCTGCAGCATGTCGTCTTTTTGTGGTTCTGGATTGAAGGCAATACCGCTAGGATCTTTAAAGCCTGCTGTGATCCCGTTGCAGATCCCGCCATAGGCATTGAAAAAGCCCAGTTCAGGCAAGTAATCAGGGTTGTTGCGACCATAACCGTCTAACATGCACATGTCGTAGGGGTTTAGTCCCAGAACCCAGTCCAGTGCATCCTGACCATACTTTTTAAGCTGGCGCTTTAGCGCCGGATCAAGATGCGTAGAGCCTGCCATAAAGGCCATAGATGCCAATGATCCAAGACGGGCATTTTCTCCTTGCCACCAGTAGCCAGTCTCATTGTCCTGAGCGACAAAAAAGCTGCTCCGCTTTTCGCCAGAGACGGGTTTCACATACTGTCGTGGATAGCCAAATGGATTACTGACTTCAGAGGTAATAGATAGTTCAAAGCGCAGAGCCTGTTCCAGTACCTGCTGATATTTTTCTGTTAAGGCACCATCATGTTCAACAGCCAGATATTGCATCAGCGCAATGGCTGGCAGTCCAGCTTCTGCTGCGTGGAAATAAGGCCTGCTGCCATCGTGTGTCGCTGACCAGAAGTGCTGAACATGCTCATCGCTTTGCTGGTAATGAGCCAGTTGCTCGGTCCATCTGCGGGCTTCAGTCAGGTATTCATCTGATTTTGTGGTGCGGAATAGCTCTACCGCTGCCAGCAGGGCACAGTAGGCATCAATCAGGTTTTCTTGACCATCATCAAGATACGCCCGGTTATTTTCCACCAGATGCCAGTAACCGCGCTCGGCGGTAATAAGGTATTGCTGGCTTGGGTACTCGCCTTGTGTGTTTTGTCGTGCAGCGACCGCCAAAGCGGCAATACTGACTCCAGCGCCTTGTCGGAAACCAGCCTCGAAGGCATCTGTTTTATGACCTTCCTGTGTCTCGTAGGCACATATTTCGCGCTGTGCGGTGTCTTTACTCCACTTGTCGAACACTGTCAGATAGAAAAAACCCGACGAGTCTTGCATACGAACCAGAAAGTCTGCGCCATAGAGAGCTTCATCGAGCAGTCGGGATTTCACAAAAGGTTCGAGGGAATTTTCAGCCAATTCCAGTGCTGTCAGCATGTTCCACACCACCATAGGGGTTTGCTGTGGATTCATGTAGTTGGCATAGGAGAGATGGCTCAAGTATTTACTGACATCACCGGATGCATCATACCAGCCACCGCTGACATCGACAGTATCTGAAGTGTTAAGAAGAGGTGCCCGAGTGTCAGCGTCATCAAACTCGCCGCTGCAACGTTGTGATTTGAAGTAATGAAGCAGGTCAGAAAAGGTTTTTTTTATCAGTAAGTTTGGCTTTATTTCAAAACGGTCTGAGGTGATATCACCGGCCCGAAGTTGGTAAGTACCAGGATCAGTGAGAGAGGAAAAATCGACACTGTATACGTCGCCAATCTGCCAGTTATCAACAGTGCTGGAATCGCTAACAGGCAACTCCATCACAGTGTGTCCAGTCTGACAGTCAACGACCTGAACCGCAGTGACCGGGCAAGAAGCCCGGGTCACGATCAGTGCTTTTTTACTGCTCTGGCATTCATAGCCTAGATGGTTGAGTAACAACTGCATTGTTTATCCTCGAAACATGTTACTGAACACGACAGTGATCATTCGTACAGATAGCAACGAACAAAGTGGTTGTCTGATAGTTTGGTGACACCAGGCAATGCTTCTTTACATTTGTCGGTGGCATGCAGGCAACGCCCCGCAAATGGGCAGCCTTTGGTGTCCGGTGTCCAAAGTGGGATCTCACCTTTGTTGCCGTCTAATTGCTGGTGGATAGACTTGCTTGGATCCGGCACGGCTGACACCAACAACTTGGTGTAAGGGTGTTGAGGGTGATGAATGATTTCTTCACAGTCGCCCCATTCAACCATGTGGCCGACATACATTACTGCAAGATCTTCAGCAATATAGCGGGCAGTTGCGATGTCATGGGTAATGTAAAGCAGCGCCATTTCGCGCTCGAACTTCATCTCTTCCATCAGGTTAAGAACACCTGCGCGGATAGAGACATCCAGCATAGAGGTTGGTTCATCAGCCAGCACCACTTCAGCACCCACAGCGATGTTACGTGCTAGGTTGACACGCTGACGTTGACCACCAGAGAGTTGATGAGGGAATTTAGCAGCCGTTTCTTTCGGAGGAGTAAGGCCGACCTGCTCAAGCAGTTCATAGACACGCTCTTCCAGTTCTTTTGGGCCGCCATTGATCTTGTTGTGAATTTTCAGTGGTCTTTCGATATGGTGAAAGATGGTTTGCGTCGGGTTAAGTGAACCAAACGGGTCTTGCCATACCATTTGAACACCCTGACGGTACTCCATCAGATCACGGTGTTTTTGAATGTCCTGAATGTCACGCCCTTTGTATTCTATGGTGCCATGATTGGGCTGATACATTTTAGCGATCATTTTTGCTGTCGTTGACTTACCGGAACCGGATTCACCTACGACAGAGAGGCCACGACTTTTGTATAGTTTAAAAGAGACGTCGTTGATAGCCCGCATAACGGGCTTATTCATTGAATTACTGTTGATTTCAAAATCTTTAATCAGATTTTTTCCTTCAACAATTGGTTGTCCTAATTCTACGCTCATAATTACTTCCTCACTCACACCGCTTTTAATTAAAGGCCAGTAAACAGATGGCAACTGGTCATGCGGTTTTGCTCTACTTCGGTCAGACGGGTTGCTGTCTTAAAGCAGCTTTCTTTGGTTTTCCCGCAACGAGCCTGAAAACGGCAACCCTGTGGAACTTCCAGTAGGTTCAGAGGGTTACCCGGGATACCGGTCAGTTTTGGTTTTGGACCGGTTAATGGAGGAAACGAGCCTGCCAATCCTTCCGTGTAAGGGTGGAAGGGGGTAGACAAAATCTCTTTCGACGGTGCCACTTCAATTAACTGACCGGCGTACATCACACCGATACGGTCAGTGAATTCCACCATCAGAGAAAGGTCGTGGGTAATGAAGAGAATAGAGAAGCCAAACTCTTCTTTTAGCGCGTAGATTTTCTGCAAAATTTCGCGTTGTACAACGACATCAAGTGCCGTTGTTGGCTCATCCATAATGATGAGCTTTGGATTCAGAGCGAGCGCAACAGCGATAACCAGACGCTGACGCATGCCCCCAGAGAACTGGTGTGGATAATCACGGAGACGACTTGGGTGAATATCAACAATCTCCAGCAGGCCCTCTGCGCGACGGACTGCCTGGTCACGCGTCATGCTGGTGTGGCGCATGATCACATCACAGAACTGTTCTTCCATGGTCAATACAGGATTCAGCGCGTTCATCGCTGACTGAAAGACCATAGACATCTCACTCCAGCGGAACGTCTGCATGCGCTCGTCGCTGTACTTGAGGATATCTTCACCATTAAACAGCACTTCACCACCGCTGATAAAAGCGGGTGGCTTATGAAGACGCATCAGGGAGAAGGCAACGGTTGACTTACCACAGCCAGATTCACCAGCCAGACCAAGTACTTCACCTTTTCCAAGATCAAAACTTACATTGTTGACCGCACGAACATCGCCTGCATCAGTAATGTAATCCACGCAAAGGTTACGGACAGATAGTAAAGGTTCTCTCATACTCATTTTTCACCACTCCATGCTACATCCTGAAGGGCAGGCTTTTCTTCCTGACGGGATTTTTGGTCTTCTTCCTGCATTTTCTTCCAGCGGCGCATGCCTTTCTGAGCGCGCAGTGCTGGGTTAGCAATTTCGTCAACCGCGAAGTTGATAAGTGCTAGCGCAATACAAAGCAGTGTTAGTGCTAAACAAGGTGCCAGTACTTCCCACCAGATACCGATAGTCATCGATGAAGAAGAGCGGATATTCATCAGCATGGTTCCCCAGCTGATAGAGTTCGGGCTACCCATACCGATAAATGCCAGAACAGACTCTGCAAGAATTGCGTACATCACTGAGCCAATAAAGCTGGCACCAACAAGCGGGATCAGGTTTGGTAGAATCTCGACAAACAGGATACGGAAGCGTGATTCACCAAGCACTTCTGCCGCTTTGACGAATTCTTTTTCTCTGATTGCTAGGGTTTGGGAACGTATAGTCCTCGCACCCCATGCCCAGGAGGTGAAGGCGATTACAAGCGCGATAACAAGCGGTCCTGCCTCCCCTACAAATGCTGCGATGATCATGATTATCGGTAATTGAGGAACGACCAGCATAACGTTCATCGCACCGGAAAGTACGTTATCTACTCTACCGCCAAAATAGCCAGCGGAGATGCCCATAATGGTTGCGGTGATACAAACGAAAATCCCTGCTACGAAACCAACCATCAGTGATGTACGTGCGCCGTAAACAACCTGAGACCAGATATCTCTTCCCAGACGTGTTGTACCCAGCACGTGTTCAGCATCTTTAGACATACGCAGGCGACGAGAGTTGTCTGCGAGGTTTTCAGCTACCCAACCATCAGGGTTCGCTTGCGCGGCCTTTACGATTGCACTCGGGTATTCATGTGGTTTACCTGTTCTCTTGTCTGGTGCAAATTGTGTAATTAGAGGCGCGAAAATGGCCATTAGCATGAAAATAGAGAGCAAGACGACACCAATTAGTGCTTTGTTATTGCCTTGAATAATTTTAAATAAATCTTTCATGATTATTTGCCTCCCTTACGCAGGCGTGGGTCAAGCAGCACAATGAAAATGTCAGCAAGGAAGTTAAAGAACAGCATTACCAGTGTCAGGATGATCAGAAGACCCTGTAGTACTTGGTAGTCACGCGCGTTAACGGCATTCAGCATCATGTTGCCAAGGCCGGGATAGGAGAAAATCATTTCAACAACAAGCTGCCCACCAATAGCCATACCAAGAGCCATTGATAGGGCTGTTACCGTGGGAAGCAGTGCATTTCTTGCTGCATAGTTGAAAACAACACGTCTTTCGTTTAAGCCCTTACCCTTTGCCATGGTGATGTAATCTTCATTCAAAAGGTTAATCATGTTGTTGCGCATGCTGATGAGAAAGCCACCAATTTGTGCGGCTGTTGCACAAAGTAATGGCAACACAGCGTGATAAAGAATTCCTGTGTAGGTGTCTAAGCTGCCCCAATCAAGGATTGCTCCTTCTGGCATACCATAAGACGTTGGAAACCATTTAAGACTGATCCCGAAGGTGAATAAAACAAGCATGGCGATAACAACAGGTGGAATAGCCTGTAATGCCATGAAGCCAGGGGATGCGAAGGAGTCAAATTTACTGCCTCGGTTCCAGGCAGCATATATGCCACAGATTGACCCGATGCAGAATGCAAGAATAACTGATGAACCTGCAAGGAATAGCGTCCAGCCTAACGCACTGCCTATAAGAGCATTTACCGTTAAAGGATAAAAAGCAGTTGAAATACCGAGTTCCCAGGTGAGAATACTTTTTAGATAAGCAAAGAACTGGACGTAGATTGGACCGTCAACGAACCCGAACAGCTCTTTCATCGCTGCAAGTCGTTCTGGGGTGACCTGTACTGTCGCATTGGCGAACATCATGGTCACTGGATCCCCGGGCATGGCACGCGGCAAGATAAAGTTCAGCGTGATTGCGATGAGCAATGCGCCAAAATAAAACACTAAACGATTTAAGAAAAATCCCATAACTCACACCTTTAATGGCACAGCAAAGCCGCGACCAGAGAATTCAAAACCCCAATGGTCAAAATAAGTTGTTTTTCTTGGGGAAAATGGCGGTGCTGGTTGCACCGCCTGATTACAGTAACGCTTTCTTACGATTGTGGCTTAAGGTCTAGAACGTGCAGCAGACGCTCTGGGACACCTTGCCAGATCATTGGACGGCCTTTAGCATTGTCAGCACTCCACCAGCCAGTGAAACGAGTGGTGTTGAACTGATACAAGCTAGCAGCAGACATGACTGGGATAACGGCTTGGTTATCAGCCAAGATTTTCTGTATCTTGTGAGCCGTTTTCAGCTGTGTTTCTTTATCAGCTGTCTGATAGAAGCTTTCCAACAGTGCATCTACATCGTCGTTCTTGAAACGGTGCATTGCGAAACGCGGGTTACCTTCTTTCGCCATGAAGCGAGAGTGGAAACCTGAATCCCACGTCAGATACGGATCTGGCCCTGTGAAATAGTTAGTTAGAGCGACATCAAAAGTACCGCCAGTCATCGCTGCGTTGTATACAGCAAAGTCAGGAGTAACTGCTTTCGCATTGATACCTACTTCAGCAAGATTCTCTGCATAAAGTTGTGCAGTGTTGTTCCAGTCAGACCAGCCAGCTGGAGTCTGGATTGCCAGCTCAAAGCTCTTACCTGTTGGAGTTTCAACAAAGCCGTCGCCATTTAGGTCTTTAAAGCCAGCTTTTTTAAGTAGCTCTTTAGACTTAGCAACACTGTAAGTGTTGTAAACTTTGTTTTTGTTGAATACGTCTTTGTCAGACCAGCTGCTGTAAAGCTCAGCAATACCGCCTGCAGAGTGGTTAGGTGAACCATTACCGTAGAATGCGATGTCAATGATCGTCTCACGGTCAACGGCTGTTGACATTGCGCGACGGAAATCAATGTTTGTCAGAGCTTCATTCTTTGCTGCATCTGGGTTAACAAAGTTCACAAGGAAGTTTACAGAACTACCAACTGGAGCCGCCCAGTATTGATGATTTTTGTTAATAGATGCGTACGTTGAGTCGATATCAGGGATGAATGAAGAAGTCCAGTCCAATTCAGACGCAACAACTTTCGCTAACAGGCCGTCATTACTCTTTATCAGAGGAGCACGCAGACAGTCTACGTCCAGATTCGCTGCATCCCAGTAGTTAGGGTTTTCACATTGAACGTAAAGGTTGCTGGTGAAGGTATCAATCTCAGTAAACGGACCTGAACCAACTGGGTTTTCGTTGAAGAAGGCTTCAGGCTTCTCTACTTTGCTCCATACGTGCTTTGGAACGATAGGAGTTTTAACCAGCTGGAATGGTGCTTGTGCGTTAGCTTCAGCCAGGCCGATAACAACGCTGTTACCCTTAACTTTTACGTCAGTGATCAGCTTAGCGTTACCAGCTAAGTCAATTGATGCATTCTCTTGAATAAGCTTATAAGAGTAAGCAACATCTTCAGCAGTCAAGGCTTTACCGTCTGACCACTTAACGCCTTCGCGAATGTCAAAAGTGACAGTGCGCAGGTCGTCAGAAATTGAGTAGCTCTTCGCCAGACGTGGAACAGCTTTATTGCCGTCCAGTTGGTTGAAGACAACAAGTGGCTCGTAAATGAAATCTAAAGTAGTTTTCAGATTTTGCTCGATGTACGGGTTGAAGTTACGAGTCAGTTGTTGGTAGAAGTCAGGTACAACAGTCAGTTCTGCTCTTTCAGAAGCACTCGCTACAGGAGCTGTCAGTGCAGTAGCAGCAGCGACCACCGCAAGTGCTACTTTAGATTTTTTCAACGTGGTAAGCATTCGTTATTCCTTACTCAGCTTTCGTTCCATTCTTATTTCTCACCCAATTTGGGAGAGGCCGGAGCTTGCTATGAGCGCGGGTCACATCCTTCCGCTCACATGGCCGTGCAAGTTCAGTGCAGGTGTTAGGAGACTCCGCATTTAATTCAGGGTCAATCGCGCCACCCGTTAAAATCGTCAAACAGGACGAAAGGTGTGTTAAAAACGTCAAAAACATGCTTTTCACATATCAAACTTCTGATGCTTTTATCAATCATTAAGTAAATATTACAGTTATTTATACACTGCTCAATTAATAAAAAATCTATAAAAAACATGACCTAATAATGATTAAAATATTTATTTGATATCGATCAGGGATGGATGGTGAGATATAATTTTTGACGTGAATTTATGTTTCCAATTTGTTGTGATTTTCTTCTCATAAGCTTAAATTTGTTTTTGTTGCAGCTTGTGGAGATGTTTTTTTAAACATTTTTGTTCATGTTCTGTTGCTAAAAAGTACGCTTAATTATCATCGTGAAATTGTAGTTTTTGATTTTTATGAGGTAAAAAAAAGCCCCAAAAAGGGGCTTTTTGATAGTCAGTATTTAGCGTGTTATGAGTGTTTGAAGCCGATCCCGCTGTACCTTGAGTTCAGTAAAGCTCTCAGTCCCTGGTTGTGTTTTATCGAGCACAAAGTCAATCGTTTTCAATACCGTTCGCCAACGTGGAGACTTTGGAAGGGTCTCCACTTGCAAGTACTTGTCCAAGGTGCGAGTTTGTAGGGTACTGCGATCTAGGTAGACCCTCCACAAGCCACTTTCCTCCGCAAGCGCGAACTTGTTTTTGCCCGTTTCCTCTTGCCAGTATTCCAGCGCACTGACCATAACGGAAACTAAAGTCTCCCGTAGAGTATCTGTTTTATCAGGTTTATCCCGGTCCAGCTTATCGGCCATGTTAGAAAACTCGCCCCCAAGACCTCGAAGCACATCAAGGTTGGACTGATTGCCGTCGTAAGCAAAGTCAGCCAGTACCTGAATTGCATTTTCAAGTGTTTGAAGTCTGTGGGTCGGAATGTCATCGTCAGTATTGAGTAACAATACCGTGTGAATTCCCGATGACTCCGGTAGAACAAATACATCGGTTTGAATAGCTGTAGTGATCCCCCTGACTCTAAAGTTGAGATTACCGCTATAGTGGCCTTTGCTGTTGCTCGCATCAGGAAGGGGGGTGATCAAAAAGTCTTCCAATACATGTCGTTCTATCTGCTCAGGTTTCAGAGAAAATAATCTGCCACTCGCATCATTGGCATACTTGATACGGCCATTATCATGAACACAAATGATGGACTCAGGCACTGTATCTAATAGATTGAGAAGACGGTTTTGCGTTTCTATCAGCCCGGCCTCCGCTTGTTCACGAAGGTGGATTTCGTGTTGAAGAGCCTGATTTTGCTCCCGTTCTCTGTCTGTTAGATGAGCGTCAATATATGCGCGGATCCTCGCACTTATTTCGTTCTTGTTGAATGGCTTGGCAAGATAGTCATTTGCCCCCACATCGAAGCCCTTTATCCGATCCTGCATCTGGGTTAACGCCGACAGCATGATAATTGGAAGTTCGGTTTTAGTATGGTGTTCTCTGAGATGCTGACAGACATCATAGCCGCTTAGCTCTGGCATCATGACATCAAGCAACAGCATTTGTGGCTTGCGAAGTGTGACCATTTCTATTGCCTGCCGACCATTTTCTGCGGTGATCACCCGGTATCCCTCAAGTTTCAGGAAGTTTTTGAGGATTTGCAGATTTACAGGTTCGTCGTCGACCACCAGGATGAGAGGAGCTTCTGAATTTTCTTCTTCTTTGTCTTCACTGTGGAAGGTTTCTTGTGGGGCCGGCACACTAAAGTGGTGGCGTTTATCACTTTGCTGACGCTGATCAATTTCACCTTTTGAAGCCAGTGGCAATGTAAAACTGAACGTTGTACCAATCATTGGCTGGCTACTGACATACAGCTGACCGTCCATGATTTCAATCAGCTTACGGCTTATTGACAAGCCCAGTCCTGCACCCTGTCGATAATTCGATGCGGTTTGTCTGGCCTGTGTCAGGGGTTCAAATATATAGTCAATTTCTTCGCTTGGAATACCTTGTCCGGTATCCATAACCTGTATTTGGACACTGTCGTTGACCGCATCAGCCTTGATAATAACTTTCCCCTCATCGGTGTACTTGATGGCATTACCGACGAGGTTATATAAGACCTGTTCCAGACGTTGCTCATCTGCTTTTACAAGAGGTAAATCAATCGGCATCTGATTGATAATTCGGACAGGTTTGTTGCCAATCAAATGGCTAGACAGTTCTATGACAAGCCGGACGGCGCTTGAGGTGTCTACCGCTTCCAAATGCATATCCAGTTCACCGTAACGCATTTTGTGGTAGTCCAGTAAGTCGTCGACCAGACTCGACAGCCGCTGACCACTACTGATCATCATTTGCAGCTGACTTTTCTGCTGATCTGGCACGTTCCCTTCGATACCGGCCAGCATAGACTCAGCCATACCCACCATGCCATGTAGCGGTGTTCTGAGCTCATGAGAGGTTGTTGCGAGGAAGTCATCCTTCATCTTATCCGCTTGCTTCAGCTCAGAGTTTTTTGTCTGGATAAGGGCGATATTTTCCTCAAGCTTGGTGTTTTGTTCTTTTATTAACGCCAGTTTATCTGATATTGAACGCTGCATCCGGGCAAAGCTGGTCGCCAGCCGGCCAATTTCATCCCGTCTGTCGGTATAGGCTATTTCTTGGTCCATATCACCGGCAGAGACTTGTTCAGCCGCCCAAGTCAGTCTGAGCAGTGGAGACGTGATGGAGTTGGATAAAAGATGTGAGGCGAGTACCACAAGAATAATCGCTGAGACCATGACGACAACAAAGATTTTTTCTAGTTGAGAAATACGGGCAAACGCTTCTTCTTCTGGCAGTTCTAGAACCAATCCCCACTGGTGGCCCAGAATACTGACGGGAGCATAAGCACTGAGCACTCTCTTCCCATCAAAGTTCTCAAAACTACCCACGCCTGTTTGACCATCTATTGCTTCATCAATGGCTTGGCTTTGCAGTTCAGTTACCTTAAGTGTTTCTGACGGGTTACGCAGAATATGGTCCTGGCCAACAAGTAGGGTTTTCACAAAGCCCTGTGCTTGATCGCGGCTCAACATGTTAGCCATTGCCGTATCTGGCAATCGGAACATGATATAACTATGCAGATAGTCATTTTGAGTGATTGATGTGGCAAACCAAGCTGTGCGATTACCTTGTTCATCTTGTGAAAAATCAGTAAAGATGATCGGCTTTTGGTCATTAATTGACGCGTTTTTTACTCTGGCTCGCTGACTATTTTTTTCTTCCAACCACAATTTGGTTTTTTTCTGGAGCTCAGCGAAGGCTTTACCTACTGGCTTCTCTTGCCATTTAGGATCGAGCAGTCTCTCGGTAAAAGCATCCCCACGCCTTGCCGAATAGACCACATCCCCTTTCAAATCAATAAGCAGTGCATCGTCAAAGTCTGATCGTTTCAAATACTCAAGGTAAGGACGGTTATATCGATTAAACGCCATGGCATAATTGCCACTATATTGTTGGTTGCCGATATTAATATTGTCAAAGCCCTGATTTAGGTAGCGCTCGCGAATCAGTTTTCTCTTTTCCTCAGACATTTCAAGAAACTGTGCATATGCGCCAACCAAACCGTAAAAACGTCCGCCGCTGTTTGTGGCAAGCTCTGAAGAAGCGAAAATATCGATATCCAGCCTACGGTCATTGAAGTAATTAATCAGTTGCTCTTTTTGATTACTCCTGAGCGAAGCCATATGGTTGGTGCTTTGATCCCTCAGATCGCTGGTATGCGACTGAAGGAAAAATAAGGCAAGCAAGGTAAGCGGTGTAATGCTTAATACCAAAAAGGCAATCATCAGGGTGTGTTGAAGCCTTTTGAACTTTTGTTGTTTCTTCATTTTTTTGCCCGGGGGATTGAGACTGGCTGGCTGTTTGTTCTTCTCGCTGAGAGCTTGTCCAAGCTCTTGCAGACAGAAGGTTTGATTTTGGAATGTTTCATGTCGCTATTCAAATCGCATGTCATCTTTCATACTTGCAGTCTTGAGACATTTTCAGCGTACCGTTTCACCTACTTTCGTCTCTAGTGATGGCGTTTTACACCTTAGTATTCGGATGTACTTAAATTGGCAGCAATGTTGGCGGCATTTTTGACTGATGAAGGATAATTGGCAAGGAATTGTCGTTGTTAACGCGGGTAAGTTGGCAAAATTGACGGATTTAACGGGCTGCTACTGAGTAGCAACCCGGTAGTGACTACATTTTTTGAGCCTGATAAATCGCAAATTTAGATGTTTTGGCTGTGACGTTACACTCTCCCAGTGCAGCCTCAATGAGCGGCGGATAGCGAAGGAAGCTGTTGGCGACTATCGTAATTTGACCTTTGGTAGTGAGATAACTGGGCGCATCCTTGATGAAGGTCTCTGTGGCAGCATAGTAAGTTTTCAGCCCGGCATGGAAGGGGGGATTACTCACGATGAAGTCAAACGAATCGCTGACGGAGCTGTAGACATCCGATGCAGAAACGGTTCCGTCAATTTCGTTAAATCTCAGAGTTTCTTCTGCGGATGCTACTGCCAGTGCACTGACATCAACCATGTGGATATCTGCGTCAGCGAAGCGGCTCTTTATGACGGCGCCTATTACACCAGCCCCACAGCCAAAGTCTAACACTTTACCTTTAATTTTTGGCAAGTTATCCAAAAGTAAGCGGCTACCCACATCCAGTTCATTTTGGCTAAAAACACCGGGTAAGGCACGGATAGTGAGAGAGGTTTCTCCCAGTGATAATGGGTAACTTTTAAACCAATCCTGCTTGGAGAAGGGATTGGGTACTTGCTGGCATTGTCCCCAATAAAAACTGCAGCGACGAGCACTGTCAAACTTGGTAACTTTGCCGTAAGGTGCGAACATCTTTTCAATGCTTTTTACACCGCTACGGTTTTCTCCCACAACACAGATTTCACAGTGGCTGGCACACCTGTCCATGAGCATTGCCAGTAGATACTCTGCTTCAGCTTTTGCTTTTGGCCAGTAAAGTAACACCAAATCTATGTTTTTGTTTTCGGGATATTCTGCGCCAAAGTAAGTATTAACCGCCGAGTAGCTTGCCATTTTGTTAGCAAACGCGAGGTTAGTGGTGAAGACAGATACACTGGCTGCGGTATCACAGAGTTCTGTTGCGAACGTATCTTCCAGTTCGCCTGCCAGCAGAACGTGCTTACCTTCGAAATAGTCTAGTTGACGAGCCACAACCTGGCTGGGAGTGCTGTAGGACATGTTTGCCTCTGTTCAAAAAATCCGGCGCGCATTGTCCCACAAAGCCCTGTCTGTGGGAACATGCGTCCATTCAGCCTTGATCAGATCACGAGTTATCCTGTTTATCCAGAAACTGATGGAACTCAATCTCGTACATATGGAATAAGACGAGTGTGACGCTGAAAACTATTGGTCCGTATATCAGGCCCATCAGTCCAAATGCATGAAGGCCACCGAGCAGCGAGAAGAAGATGAGCAGGGTATTCATACCAGAGTTGCCCTGCATCAGCAGAGGTCTCAGTAGATTATCAACTGAGCCTACTACCACTGCACCCCAAATCACGAGAAACAATGCCCACTGCCAGTCACCGATGAGGAATAGATAAATTGCTGATGGAAGCCATATCAGTGTGGTACCAACGACGGGGATAAATGAGGCGAATGCCATCATGGTACCCCAGAACAGCCCTGGAAAGCCTGCCAGCCACATAGCAAATCCACCCAATATTCCCTGAGCAAGTGCGGTGAGAAATGAACCCAGTACGGCTGATTTTGCTACTTTTTCAACTTCATCTAGCAAGGTATCTTCCTGACTGCGCGAGAGAGGGATCACGTGCCTGAGGGTCTGAATAATCTTTTCATGGTCGCGGAGCAAGAAAAACAGGACAAAAAGCATCAACAAAAAGTTAATGAATACACCCGTGATGTCACCAACAAACTTAGAGCTGAGGCCGAGCATCTGCCCACTGAATTTTGACAGGGTGCTGGCTGCATTCTGCGCTATTTCCTGCGCAGAAATAGGGTCTATGGGTAAGGTGTTGACCAGATCAATGACGTAAGTAACTTGTGGTGAATCCAGAATGACTTTTGCTCCACCAGAGGAAAACCATGCGTAACTGTCAGTGAAAAATCGCAGGCTCTGATTGAGGATGGCTGCGAAGACAAACGCCAGAGGAATAATGATGATGAACGTCAGTAAGGTACAAGATAATGCAGCAGCCGTGTTCGCTCTATTCGGTATTTTCTTCTGTATCCAGCCATGAAGCGGTGCGCAGAGCAAGGAAACGATAAACGCCAACACAATAGAGCCCACATAAGGCTCAATAAGCGTATAACAGGCATAAAAGGCAACCAATAAAGCTGCAATTAACGTCCAATGGCGAACTTCTATTTTTATTGGTGAGTCCACGATATCCATTCCTCAGGTTTGTCTGTAAATCTGGTGAAAAGCGAGTGTATCAATGTATGATACGCATCAGACTTTACAGGAAAAAGAGCATATTTAATGGGATGTTGTGAAGGAAAGTGCAAGTCAGAGAAAAAATATCGTCCCGGGATGGTGACATGTCTGGCAGTGGTTGTACTTATAATGGTTGCCTGGTTCTGGCAGTAAAAAAACGGCGCGATGCGCGTTTTTTTATATTTATTGCTCGGTCGAAAGAATATGAAACGCCTGATCTGCTGCTGCCAGTGTCGCCTCAATTTCCTTATCGCCATGTGCCAGTGACGTAAAGCTCGCTTCAAAGGCTGAAGGTGCGAGGTAAACCCCTCTTTCTAACATCAGGTGGAAAAAGCGTTTGAATTTATCGATGCTACATTGCTGCACATCAGCAAAACTGGTCACTTGCTCTTTATCAGTGAAGAAGAAGCCAAACATGCCACCTACCTGATTAATTGCAAGAGGTACACCATGTCGGTCTGCGGCCTCTTTAAAGCCCAGGGCAAGGCGTTTAGTGATTTCGGCAAGGTGTTGTTCGTTTCCTTCAGCCCTTAAAATGGACAGCGCTGTGGTGCCTGCCGCCATTGCAATTGGGTTTCCTGATAAGGTACCTGCCTGATAAACAGGTCCGGTTGGAGCAATGTATTCCATTACTTCACGACGGCCGCCAAAGGCTCCAACTGGCATCCCGCCACCAATTACCTTACCCAGAGTAGTGAGGTCGGGTTTAACCCCGTAGTGTGCCTGAGCACCGCCCAGTGCCACGCGGAATCCAGTCATTACCTCATCAAAAATCAACAGTGCGCCGAATTGGTCACACAGCTCACGCAGTCCTTCGAGGAAGCCGGGCTGAGGCGGTATACAGTTCATATTACCGGCTACTGGCTCGACAATAATGCAGGAAATATCCTCTGGGTAAGCATCAAACATTTCTCGTACAGACGTCAGGTCGTTGAAGGTACAGGTTAGGGTGTGCTTGGCAAAATCAGCGGGAACACCCGGTGATGTCGGTTCGCCAAGGGTAAGGGCACCAGAGCCTGCTTTAACCAACAGACAATCCGCGTGGCCATGATAATTGCCTTCAAACTTGATGAATTTGTCTCGTCCGGTAAAGCCGCGGGCGAGACGGATCGCGCTCATGGTTGCCTCAGTGCCTGAATTCACCATGCGAACCATTTCCATCGAAGGAACTATTTCGCTGACCAGTTCTGCAAGGGTGATCTCGCGTGCTGTCGGTGCACCAAAACTCAAACCATTCTGGGCTGCTGACACTACTGCGTCTCTGATAGCCGGGTGGTTATGCCCGAGAATCATGGGACCCCATGAACCAATAAAATCAATATATGCTTTGCCGTCGGCATCGTAAATGTATGCACCGTCGGCGCGCTCTACAAAGATAGGGTCTCCGCCTACACCTGCGAAAGCGCGGACTGGCGAGTTTACACCGCCGGGAATGGTTCTTTTGGCTTGCTGGAATAACTCAGCGGATTTGGTCATGGTAGGTTCCTGAGCTTAATGTTCTGTTTTATACACTGGCCGCATTGTACCGAAAATAAGGACTTACTGGCGAGTCTAATATTATCTCTCCCCGAAGGTGAAAAAGAAGCGGCAAAAATGGCTTGAAAACGTTTTGTGTTATTGTTGCTACGCGGCTGGAGTCACTCGTTGCGTAATAAATGAGAGAAGTTTCGCGATGAGGTATCGTTTGGCTAATGCTTGAACGATAGCAGTCGGTAAGAGATAATAGTGAGATAAACGCGTTTAATTTGTGAGGTAACAATGAGTGATACCAATTTGCCGTTGCAGTTTTCCGAAGTAGCGGCGAACAAGGTAAAAACGCTGATTTCTGAAGAAGAGAACCCGAATCTGAAATTGCGTGTGTATATCACCGGTGGTGGTTGCAGCGGCTTTCAATATGGCTTCACTTTCGATGAAAGTGTCAATGAGGGCGATACCACAATAGAAAAAAGCGGCGTGACTCTCGTTGTCGATCCTATGAGTTTGCAATATTTAATTGGCGGTATTGTAGATTACACAGAAGGGTTAGAAGGATCACGTTTTTTTGTAAATAATCCCAACGCTACGACAACTTGTGGCTGTGGTGCCTCGTTCAGTGTATAAAAGATGAGATTTTGATGCGGATAATAGAATCTATCCGCATCAATGAAACGTAGTCTTCGCATTCAACTCAGAGGATTAGAGAACAATGCCGAAAGAAGGCCCCTCATTTTTTACACATATTTTTTCACGCCGTCCTTGGATCATCTCAGTCGCTACCCTTGCACTTCTCGTCGCTTGGGTCGCAAATGGACAGCAGTCTCCCACTTCCCCAGATGCACAAAAACAGTCAGATGTTCCTCTGGCACGAGTCAGCTACGACACCTTTATATCTAAACCCATCGTCCGCAGTATCTCCTTGTACGGTAAAACTATGCCAAATCGGCAATTATCGTTGCGCACCGAGGTGTCAGCGAAGGTAATTGCGGTCAACGTGAAAAAAGGTATGAGGGTAAGCAAAGGCGATCTTATTGTCACTCTCGACAAAACAGACCGCCCAATACAGCTCCAGCGTGCCCAGTCGCTACTTAACGTAAGGCAGAAAGAATTTAACGCTGCGAAATCGTTGAAAAAGAAAGGCCTGCAGGGTGAAGTCTCGTTTTCCCGTGCACAGGCTAACCTGACAGATGCCAAAGCGACGGTTGAAAACCTTCGACTCGCTCTTGCACGTACCGAAATCCGCGCGCCTTTCGATGGTGTCGTCGATAAAATTGATGTTGAGCTTGGTGATTATGCTCGCTCCGGTGATCCAGTCGCATCATTGGTTGACCTCGATCCACTTCTGATTAAAGCCAACGTCAGTGAACGTCATATCGAACAAGTCAAAACCGGTACACAGACAAAAGTTCGCCTACTCAATGACGAGATTCGCGACGCAACTCTCCGTTACCAATCAAGTGTGTCTTCCGCGCAAACAAATACTTTTGATGTAGAATTTGAATTATCCAATCCAGATTTTGCACTACCTGCTGGCATGAGTACAGAGGTTGAATTGCCGCTTGAAGAAAGCATGGCAGTGAAAGTAACCCCAGCAATGCTGGCGCTCGATGGCAAGGGTAACCTTGGCGTGAAAACGCTGGTTGGAGACCGGGTGAAATTTGTACCGATTAATTTGGTCAAATCTGAAAGTGATGGTGTATGGCTCGCTGGTTTGGGACAGAAAGTGGACCTGATAACCAAGGGGCAAGGCTTTGTCCGCGATGGTGACCAAGTGATTGCCGTTCATTCCCCGATTCAGCCATAAGGAGGCGTTATGCGTGGAATGATAGACGCGTCTTTATCGCGAACCCGCACCATGGTTGTGCTGCTTGTTTGTTTGTTTATCGCAGGCGCTGGTGCCTATTTGTCGATACCCAAAGAAGCCAACCCTGATATAAAAATCCCAGTCATTTACGTCTCAGCTAATTTTCAGGGAATTTCCCCTGCTGACTCAGAACGTCTGCTGATTAGGCCAATCGAACAGGAACTGCGTTCAATCGAGGGCGTAAAAGAAATGACCTCGACGGCTTCTGAGGGTCATGGCTCGGTGACGCTAGATTTCAATGTCGGTGTTAATCTCGACAAGGCGATGACAGATGTCCGTGAAGCAGTTGATAAGGTCACCCCAAGATTGCCCGATGGCGCTGATAAGCCGACAGTCAACGAAGTGACGCTGGCAGCTCAGATGCCTGTGCTCTCGGTTGCGCTTTATGGCACGGTACCTGAGCGAACGCTGGTGACAGTTGCGAGGAAACTGCGTGATGAGCTCGAAGGCTTCAAGCAGGTTCTTGAGGTAGATATCGCAGGCGACAGGGACGATGTTGTTGAAGTGGTTGTCGATCCGTTATTGATGGAAAGCTACAACCTTGTGCTTCAGGATATTTTCAACCTTATCTCGAACAATAACCGAGTGATAGCGGCAGGCTTTGTCGACAACGGTAACGGACGTTTTTCAGTTAAAGTCCCTTCAGTTTTTGAAACCGTACAAGATGTTTTGGACCTCCCGGTCAAAGTAAACGGAAAGGAAGTAGTAACCTTCGGTGATATTGCGAGTATCCGCCGTACTTTCCGTGATCCTGAAAGTTTTGCCCGCCTTGATGGTCAGCCATCAGTCGTAATGGACGTGAAGAAGCGGGCAGGGGAAAACATCATTGAAACTGTTGGACTGGTCAAGGCTGTGATTGCTGAAGCGCAGAAATCACCTGAATGGCCAGATAGTCTCTTGGTGAAGTACACCACGGACGAATCCAAAACAGTGAAAATGATGCTGACTGACCTTCAGAACAATATTTTGTCAGCGATTATTCTGGTTGTAGTGGTGATTGTCGCCATTCTGGGCGCAAGAACGGCGTTATTGGTCGGTATCTCTATCCCGGGTTCATTCCTGACGGGCCTTCTTGTTCTGGCCATGTCTGGGTTTACTGTCAATATAGTGGTGTTGTTCTCACTTATTATGGCTGTCGGCATGTTGGTTGACGGTGCGATTGTTGTGACTGAATTTGCCGATCGCCGGATGCGAGAGGGCGTTCATCGCAGTCAGGCTTACCGCGAGGCTGCCAAGCGCATGGCTTGGCCAATCATCGCGTCGACGGCAACAACATTGGCGGCGTTTGCTCCCATGTTATTCTGGCCGGATACAGTCGGTGAATTTATGCGGTATCTGCCGCTGACCCTTATAGCGACTCTGACTGCATCATTGGTTATGGCTCTGCTGTTTATACCAGTGTTAGGTAGTTTGTTGGGTAAGCCGAGACAGCTGCCTGAGAAAGAGAAAAACAAGCTAATCGCTCTGGAGAACGGAGATTTCAGTAAGGCCACTGGCTTCACCCGCTTTTATCTGAATGTACTTCAATCAGCGATTAAACATCCATTCAAGATCCTTTTACTCGCCGTTGCAATGGCGGGTGGCACCATGTTTGCCTATCAACAATCTGGTTTGGGAACCGAGTTTTTCCCAGATGTTGACCCTGAAGTATTCAACGTAAAAGTTCGTTCAGATGGTGACCTTTCTATTTATGAGAAACACAACCTGATGAAGGAAGTGGAACAGCGGGTGCTGGGTATGGATGAAATCCAGACTGTCTACACCAAGACAGGGGGGCGTGACCAAATTGGTGTCATCCAAATGAAGCCTGTTGATTGGCAGTACCGCCGGAAAGTTAAAGAGATCATTGAAGAACTGAGGGAAAAGACTTCCGATTTGGCGGGTGTTCAGCTTGAATTCAAGTCTCCTGATGCAGGTCCTCCTAGTGAAAATGACCTTAATATCCAGTTCAGCGCCAAGTCCAAAGATGACTTGGAGGAAGCGGTCAGAGTGGTTAAGCTTTGGATTGAAAATAATCCGGCATTTATCAATGTGTCTGATACCGCTGACAAAGCGGGTATTGACTGGTCGATAGATATTGATCGTGCTGACGCTGCTCGCTTTGGCGCTTCTGCCAGTCTGGTAGGTAATACCGTACAATTCGTGACAAACGGACTGAAAATTGGTGACTACCTACCTGATGATTCTGACAAAGAAGTGGATATTTTAGTCCGCTATCCAGAAAAGAATCGCGATATAGGCAGCTTTGACGAGTTAAGGGTGAATACCCCTTACGGTATGGTCCCTATCACTAACTTTGCAACAGTGATGCCTGAACTCAAACAGGGTTCCATCAATCGTATCGACGGCGAAAGGGTACTTAACATTCGTGCGGATATGGCTAATGGCTTTAATCTGAGCACAGCGCTGCCAGAACTGCAGGACGCTATTAAGACGATGGGATTACCCGAGGCTGTGAGCTACAAGATCCGTGGACAGGATGAAGAACAGCAAAAGAGCATGGTCTTTTTGGCTAATGCCTTTATTGTTGCTCTTGCCGTAATGGCGATGATTCTGGTGACACAGTTCAACAGCTTCTATCAGGCATTTCTGATCCTCAGTGCAGTGTTGTTCTCAACGGTTGGCGTTTTCCTCGGACTGCTTGTTTTCCAGCGTCCGTTTGGGGTCATCATGTCTGGCATAGGGGTTATCACCCTTGCTGGTATCGTGGTAAATAACAATATCGTGTTGATCGATACCTACAACGTGCTGCGCAGAAGCGGTCTGAGTAAGGTACATGCCATATTGTCTACGGGCGCTCAACGTCTGCGACCTGTCATGTTGACCACGGTAACGACTATTCTTGGTTTGTTGCCTATGGTACTTGAAATGAATATTGACCTAATCAATCAGAAGGTTGAGTTCGGTGCACCAAGTACGCAATGGTGGTCACAGTTGGCGACGGCGGTATCGGGCGGCCTGGCATTCTCCACTTTGTTAACCCTGATATTGACGCCTTGTCTGTTGATGCTTGGCGGCGGGAAGGTAAATGTCAAACAACAGTTTGATCGCTTTATGCCAGACCAGAAAGAAGGGCTGCTTCGTCCTGACGAGGAGAGGCTAAATGTGGACTTGTCAGGGGAGAGTCAGGCTTCACCAACGGTATCTGAATCTAAAGTTAAATCAGAAACAGTGTAGGTTCGCCCGTCAGAAACAGTAATAATATAAAGAAAAAAAGCAGCGTTAATACGCTGCTTTTTTGTATCTGACTATGGGTTAAATATCATTGCCTCTGTATACCGGGCCAATAGAGGCAAGTAATTGACTGAACTGACTAAGGGTTGCCAAGCGTTTTTCTGCAAGCGCAATAAAGTTAGTTCTCTCTTTACCCGTCAACGAGCGCGCCTGTGGCAACTTGACTGTGCGAGGGTTCTTATGACGGCCATTGACCAGAAACTCATAATGTAAGTGAGCACCGGTAACGCGTCCTGTTCTGCCCACCTTACCTATTGTCTGCCCCTGTTTGACCCGCTGCCCGTTTTTAACCAGCCGTTTAGAGAGGTGAAGATACTTGGTGGTATATGTATTACTGTGCTGAATAATGACGTAGTTGCCATTGTACTGGTTGTAGCTCGACTTACGGACAATGCCGTCCCCCGAGGCCCACACAGGTGTACCCACAGGCGCAGCATAATCTGTACCATTATGTGCTTTCATCTTACCCGTTACCGGATGAAGCCTGCGACCAAAGTTTGAACTCACTCGGCGGAAGTTTACCGGTGTGCGTAAAAACGCCTTGCGCATCGCCCGGCCGTCGGCGTCATAATATTCACCCGTCTCAGAACGTATGGCAGTAAAGACATCACCCTGATTGGTAAAAGTGGCAGCCAGTATGTTGCCTCTGCCAATGCGCTCGCCTTCAATAAATTGCTCTTCGAACAACACCTCAAAATGGTCGCCGGAGCGAATATCGAGAGCAAAGTCGATGTCCCAACCGAAGATCTCGGCAATTTCCATGATTTGATTAGGTGTCAGTCCACCTGAGATACCAGCATTCCAGAAACTTGACGTGATCGTGGCACTGGCAAAACCCATTTGGGTGTCGATGGGCTTGGTATCGACTTTCGACTGATATTGGTTACCGACTCGGGTGATCACCAACGTTGAACTGACGTTCTTTGCCTGTTCGAGTTTAATCAGTTCATTTTCGCCATCAAAGCCGAGACGAATCGTGTCTCCCGGTCGTAAGCGGGTGAGTCCCCTCGCTTCATCACTGCTGTTAATGAGCTTGTAAAGAACATTAGCACTGATACTTTCCCGGTCAAAAAGGGTTGATAAGGTGTCACCGGATTCAACAGTAATGTTTTTCCACTTGATATCATCATAGCGGGAAGGTAACTCGGCGCCTTCCGGAGGCAATAACGAATTATGTTCTATGGGAACTGCGTAAAGCTTGCCTTTTTCAAGGGTCTGCGAAGGACTTAGTTCCTGTTGTTCGGGTAGTAGTAACGACAGAACCAGAGTTGCGCTCAATCCTGCGATCAGTATGTGGTGTTTCCTTGGCATAGCCACTTTTCTTCTTATATGCATCAAGTAAATATATCAAAAAATAAACATGAAGTAGGCGGTAAAAATATTATCGCGCGAAGAATCGCTAACAACATCAGCCAGTTCCTTTGACAGTAATAAGTCTAACTGGTTTCAAAAACCTCTGCTATTCGAGTAGTATGTCGCTTTATCACAAATTGCCGATTCTTGGGAGCATCTAACTATGTCGAGCATTGAGGCTGCGCTGGCGGAAATAAAGCGCGGTGTTGAGGAGCTGATTCCTGAAGAGGAATTGATTGCAAAACTGAAAGAGAACCGTCCATTACGTATCAAACTGGGCATGGACCCAACAGCTCCGGACATCCATCTGGGCCATACCGTGGTAATGAACAAGCTGCGTGCATTCCAGGAACTCGGTCATGAAGTGATCTTTCTGGTAGGTGACTTTACGGCGACTGTTGGGGATCCGACAGGTAAAAATGCGACACGTCCTCCTCTGACCCGTGAGGAAGTGCTGAAGAATGCTGAAACTTACAAGCAGCAGGCGTTTAAAATTCTTGACCCTGAAAAGACCCGCTTTGAGTTCAACTCCGACTGGCTGAATGAGCTGGGAACCGTCGGGATGATTCGCCTTGCGGCGAGCTCAACCGTGGCCCGTATGCTCGAGCGTGACGACTTTAAAAAGCGTTACAGCACCAACCAGCCAATTGCCATTCATGAGTTCATTTATCCATTGCTGCAGGGCTATGACTCCGTGGCGTTGGAAGCTGATGTCGAGCTTGGTGGTACAGACCAGAAATTCAACCTGTTGATGGGGCGTGAGCTGCAAAAGCAGCACGGTCAGAAGCAACAGGTGATCATCACCATGCCTCTGCTGGTGGGACTGGACGGCGTGAAGAAAATGTCCAAGTCCGCCCACAATTATATCGGGGTGACTGAGGCTCCTGGTGAGATGTTCGGTAAGATCATGTCGATCTCTGATGATCTGATGTGGAACTACTACGAGCTATTGTCTTTCCGTCCATTAGAAGAAGTGGAGCAGTTGAAGACAGATATCGCGAACGGAAAAAATCCGCGCGATGTGAAGATTCTGCTGGCTAAAGAAATCATTGCCCGCTTCCACAGTGACGCTGATGCGGACGCTGCAGAAGCCGACTTCATTAACCGCTTCCAAAAAGGCGCAATGCCTGACGAAATGCCTGAATTCACATTTGAGCAGGGCGTTGCGATTGCTAACCTGCTTAAAGATGCTGGTCTGGTTGGTTCAACGTCAGACGCGATGAGAATGATTCGTCAGGGTGCGGTGAAGATAGACGGTGAAAAGGTATCAGACACCAAGCTTGTTCCTGCATCGGGTCAATCGGTTTACCAGGTTGGTAAGCGTAAGTTTGCCCGTGTATCCCTCAACTGATTCAGTTTGGGATGACAACAAAAAAGGCGCTCTTGCGCCTTTTTTTATTTCTCTTTTATTCAAATCAGGCCGTAGCGCGCACTTTGTCTAAAGCTGTACAAATTTGTCTGACGGCTTTGAGTGCACGAGGTGTTGCTCTGTTCAGCCAGTCTGGGTTCAGGCTAAACACGCTGTCTGATTGTGCTGCTGGCAAGTGACTTTTCCAAGACTCCCAGAATGCTTTTGGATCGGTATTATCGGAGTAAAAAATGGCTTCAGGCTTATTCACAATCACCTGTTCTTTATTAATCATCGGATACGCTGCTTTGGCGTCCTTAAACACATTTTCTCCACCGCACATTTTGAACAGTGGTGCAGGCCAGTTGTTTCCCCCATTGGTCATCAAAGGATCAGAGGCCAGTTGGTAAAAGTATGGCACGGCTGTTTTACCCTTCTGCTCAGCTCTTATCTCTGCCAGCTCACTACGGACTTGTTCAGCCACAGCGGAACCTTTTGCCGGATCAGCGGCGAACTTGCTTAGTGCATCAATCTGCTGGGCCGTTTCATCAAGCGATTTTGGGTTGGAGTAAAAGACCTTGATGCCCAGTTTTTCCAGTTTCGCGACCTCTTTGTCCGGATTGCCTCCTTTCCAGGCAATCACCAGGTCAGGCTTGAGAGCCACCACACGTTCAAGGTTGATGCCCCTGTAGCTGGCAACGTGCTCCAGCTTATCGACCTCTGGCGGATAATCACTGTAGTCATCAACAGCAATCAACGCATCGCCAAGGCCTGCTGCATAGGCAAGCTCAGTCGCGTGTGGTGCAAGGCTTATCACTTTAAACGAGGCAGCATGTGCCAGCGTCGGAAGTGATAAGAGGGTTATCAACAAAAAGCGTTTCATAAAAGGATCCTTCCTACTAACATCACAATACTCTGCAACCCAACCCACACCAGAGATCTTACCCATAAATGACGGGACACAATGGTGAGATGGGATGCAGTTGGGGCAATATCGCCCCCTACATTCTGTCTTTTCTGTTTTTGCTGGCCGTAAACTACGGGTCCACCCAGTGAAAGCTGAAACTTACTGGCGGTGGCGATAAGCAACCAGCCCTTTCCCTGATCCCGCCAAAGCGGTGCTTGGCTGTTAATGGCTTTGAGCGTTGTACTGCCATTTTTACCTGCGGCGATCAGCAGGGCAAAGAGGCGGGTGGGTACCCAGTCCAGCAAGACCATGAGTTGATTAACAGGTCGGCCAAATTCACGAAATCTTGGCAGGTTTGTGGACCAAAGCCGGGAAAGCTGCATGGTCAGCGAATAGGTCAGGGCTCCCGGGCCTCCGAGTAAAGCAAACCAGAAAAGCACCGCAATCAACTGGCGACAGTAGCCGATAACCAGTGTTTCACTGGCGGCCTTACCAAGGCCAATGGCAGACAGTGAGTTGGTTTGCCGATTGATAACCGATGACAGTAATTCCCTTGCTGAGGGTTTATCATCCCGCACAAGGGCACCGCTGACCTGCTCATTCAGCGAGTGGAGAGGTTGCCAGCCGAGTGCCAGCCAGAGTAAGAGCAAATCAAGAAACCAAGCGCTCCACACCACTTGCTGCAGTGCTAACAGAAAGATAAGGGAGGTAGCAGAAAGCAAAACTATTGAAAGGGTGCCGGCCAACCGTTGTTGTTGTTTGCTGTCAGTACTGTGATGTACCCGGATAGCGATTTCTGTGGCGAGTTTACGCCAGTGGCCGACGGGGCTAAAAGCCCCTTTTGCGGGATATAGCCAGTGAACAATAAGCCCGGCCCACATAGCAAGGAGAGAAGGGAAGGTGAGTAATTCACTGACTAAATCCTGCATTGCTGTCCTCAGTCCGCTAACAGCTCAATCATTTTGTCGACCATTGCGCTGGAGCTTTTTGCGGCCAGTGGCAGGAACTCTTCAAAGCTCATCGGCGATGCTTTATCGGCGACATCTGAAATGGCTCGGACGACGACAAACGGCACTGCAAATTGATGACAGGTCTGAGCGATTGCTGCAGCTTCCATCTCTACCGCAATAACTTCAGGGAAGTGTTCACGTATGTAGGTTTTGCGGTCAGCACTATGGATAAATGCGTCACCAGTACAAATCAGACCACGAATGGCATGTGGTGCAGGAGACATCGCGGCAATTGCTTTTTCAGCGATGTCCATCAGTTCACCATCAGAGTCAAAAGTGACAGGCTGACCTGGCAGTTGACCCATTGTGTATCCGAACGCGGTGACGTCAGCATCGTGGTAAGTCACAGCGGATGAAACAACAACGTCACCCAGGTTTAATGATGGGTCGAAGCCACCAGCTGAACCTGTATTGATCACCAGAGAAGGGCTGAAACGCTCAAGCATGACTGAGGTGCCAACGGCGGCAGCAACTTTACCTATACCGGATTGCAACAGGACAATATCTTTTCCGTAAAGTTGGCCTGTATAGAATTTACAGCCTGCGACTTCCTGTAGCTGGCAGTTTTCCAGTTTGTCTTTGAGCAGGGCAACTTCCTGCTCCATGGCACCGATAATACCAATTTTCATCTCAGCTCTCGCATGGGTTAAAATAACGGCGCTCAGTTTAGCACGGCTGAAAAGCGCGACGAAAAAAAAGTGCCCCGAGGGACACTTTCTTGTTTCATCATATATTGTTAGTGCTCAGCACATCACATCATACCTCAAGGTAATCCATGATGCCTTCGGCGGCCTTACGGCCTTCATCGATAGCCGTCACCACCAAATCAGATCCTCTCACTGCATCACCACCAGCGAAAATTTTGTCATTAGTGGTTTGGAATGCAAAGCTACCCTGTTCAGGTGCCTGAATGCGTCCCCATTGGTCAATGTTGACACCGTAGGGTGTCAGCCATGCCATTTTGTGAGGCTGGAAACCAAATGCCATGATCACCGCATCCGCTTCAAGAGTGTGCTCACTGCCTTCAACCGGTTGTGGACGACGACGACCCGCTGCATCGGGTTCACCCAGTTCAGTTTTTACTACCGTAACACCAGTGACAGCACCCTGTGCGTTCACCTCAAGGCCAACAGGCTGGAGGTTAAACATGAAATTGACGCCTTCCTCACGAGCATTTTTTACCTCACGGCGGGAACCCGGCATATTGGCTTCATCACGACGGTAAGCACAGGTAACTTGATTGGCTCCCTGACGGATTGAGGTGCGAACACAGTCCATCGCTGTATCACCACCACCCAACACCACCACTTTTTTACCGGCCATGTCGATAAAATCTGGTGCATTGTCGGTTAGCTCCATGACCTTGTAGGTATTGGCAACCAGAAACGGCAGGGCGTCAAAAACACCTTCGGCATCTTCGTTCTCCAGTCCTGCACGCATAGATTTATAGGTACCAACACCGAGGAAAACCGCATCAAAGTCGTCAAGCAGTGCCTGCATAGTGACATCTTTCCCGACTTCTGTGCTGAGGCGGAACTCGACACCCATTTCACCAAAGATCCGGTGACGGTTCTCCATTACCCCTTTTTCGAGCTTGAATGAAGGAATGCCGAAAGTCAGCAAGCCGCCAATCTCTGGATAACGGTCGAAGACGACAGGTTTTACACCGTTACGAACCAGTACATCAGCACAGGCAAGCCCCGCAGGGCCAGCACCGATGATCGCCACCTTCTTGTCTGTCCACTCGACATGGGACATGTCAGGTTTCCATCCCATTTCGAAGGCTTTATCTGTGATGTATTTTTCAACATTGCCTATGGTAACGGCACCAAAGTCGTCACTCAGGGTACAAGAGCCCTCGCAGAGCCTGTCCTGAGGACACACCCGGCCACAAACCTCTGGCAGGCTGTTTGTCTGGTGAGACAGCTCCACAGCTTCCAGAATACGTCCCTCATTCGCCAGTTTCAGCCACTGGGGAATGTAGTTATGTACCGGGCATTTCCACTCGCAATAGGGGTTACCGCAATCCAGACATCGATCTGACTGGGCGGATGCCTGTTTGGCAGTAAACGGCTCGTAAATTTCGATAAACTCGGTTTTACGGGCTTTGAGCGGTTTCTTTCTCGGATCGATGCGCTGTACATCGATAAACTGATAAACATTTTGACTCACGGGTCCCTCCTTACTGCGCCTGCACGCGCAATTCCGCTGCGCTGCGGCTTTGGTGACCCAGCAGAGAGCGAACATCTGCCGCTTTAGGTTTCACCAGATAGAATTTACTGATCCATTGTTCGAAGTCAGCCAGAATCTCCTGCGCCCTTACTGAGCCTGTCAGTTCAAGGTGTGCATCAATCAGACCACGCAGGTGCTCCTGATGAATCGCCAGGTTGTCTAATGAGATGGCTTCGACCAACTCCGGATTGACACGACCAGAAAAGTCACCACTTTCATCCAGTACGTAGGCAAATCCGCCTGTCATCCCGGCACCGAAGTTGACGCCAGTGCGACCGAGAATGGCAACGATGCCGCCAGTCATATATTCACAGGCGTTATCACCCGCCCCTTCGACAACAGCCTGCGCACCTGAGTTACGCACTGCAAAGCGTTCCCCTGCGGTACCCGCAGCAAAGAGTTTGCCTCCGGTAGCACCGTAGAGACAGGTATTACCTACAATCGTAGATTCGTGGCAGACAAACGCTGAACCGACAGGTGGCTTAATAATGATTTTACCGCCCGCCATTCCTTTACCGACGTAATCGTTGGCATCGCCTGTAAGCGTCAGGTTAACGCCCCCGGCATTCCATACCCCGAAGGACTGGCCTGCTGTTCCCTGAAAATGAATATCAAGCGGGCTTGCTGCCATACCCTGATTACCATAGCGTTGAGCGATGGCGCCTGAAATACTTGCACCTACTGAACGGTCGGTGTTTCGGATATCAAGGAAGGCTTTTGCAGGCTGACGTTTCTCAATCGCCTGCTCAAACGTTTCCAGCAAAGTATGGTTGAGATGCGCCTTATCAAATGGTGCGTTAGGCTCACTCCAATATACTGTTTTGCCCTCAACAGGCGTCGGGCTGACCAGAATACCGGATAAATCCAGTTTCAATTGCTTGGCACTGAAGCCATCGATGACGTCTAGAAGATCAGTGCGACCAATCAGGTCAGTCAGCTTTTCGACGCCAAGCTGCGCCATCAGCTCCCGGACTTCCTCACCGAGACCGATGAAGAAATTCATTACCTGCTCTGGCAACCCTTTGAAGTAATCTTTACGCAGGGTATCGTCCTGAGTAGCAACGCCAGTCGCACAGTTATTCAGGTGACAAATACGCAGGTATTTACATCCCAGTGCCACCATAGGTGCGGTACCAAAACCGAAGCTTTCAGCTCCCAAAATGGTGGCCTTGATGATATCTAGGCCAGTTTTAAGACCACCATCGACCTGAAGACGAATTTTATGACGCAATCCGTTACTCACCAGTGCTTGCTGTGTTTCGGCAAGACCCAGCTCCCAAGGGCTCCCTGCATATTTAACCGATGTCAGCGGGCTGGCACCTGTACCGCCGTCGTAGCCGGAAATAGTAATGAGATCGGCATAGGCTTTGGCGACACCCACGGCTATTGTGCCGACACCGGGTTCTGAAACCAGTTTTACCGACACCAGAGCTTTTGGGTTGACCTGTTTGAGGTCGAAGATCAACTGCGCCAGATCCTCAATTGAATAAATATCGTGATGAGGCGGTGGAGAAATCAGGGTCACTCCCTGTACCGAGTGACGCAGACGAGCGATTTCTGCTGTGACTTTGTGGCCGGGCAGCTGTCCGCCTTCACCGGGCTTGGCACCCTGAGCAACCTTAATCTGCAGAACATCTGCATTGGTCAGGTAATGTGGCGTAACACCAAAACGTCCCGACGCAATTTGCTTGATACGAGAGTTTCGCTCTGTATTGAATCTGCGTGGATCTTCACCACCTTCACCGGAGTTGGAGTTACCTCCAAGGCGGTTCATCGCAATTGCCAGTGCCTCATGCGCTTCAGGGCTTAATGCACCAATTGACATGGCGGCGGAGTCAAAACGTTTGAACAGTTCACTGGCTGGCTCGACGTCTTCCAACGGCAATGGGGATTCAACCGGATTTAGTGCCAGTAAGTCACGCAGTGAAGAGACCGGACGCTTATTCACTAACTCGGCGTAGGTCTTGTAATCAGTTTGCTCACCAGACTTAACTGCACTTTGCAGATTATTCACGACGTCCGGGTTGTAGGCGTGATATTCACCGCCATGGACATATTTTAGCAAGCCGCCGTGTTCCAGTGGCTTGCGCTTCAGCCATGCCCGGCGTGACAAGTTGATAAGATCCTGTTGGAAATCATCAAAGTCGGCACCCTGAATACGGTTGGTGACGCCTCTGAAGCAAAGGTCGACAACGTTGTTGTTTAGGCCGATAGCTTCAAACAGCTGTGAACAGCGATAAGAGGCAATGGTTGAAATGCCCATTTTGGACATGATCTTAAACAGACCTTTATTGATACCGTTGCGGAAATTGAGCATCGCACCGCGATAATCTTTATCAATAACCGCAGTATCGACCAGCTTGGCGATTGACTCATAAGCCAGATATGGGTAGACGGCGGTGGCACCAAAACCAAGAAGTACAGCGAACTGATGAGGGTCACGCGCTGAACCGGTTTCAATGACAATATTCGCATCACAGCGCAGGTTTGCATCGACCAGACGCTGTTGGACTGCGCCCACAGCCATCGCGCCCGGTATAGGCAGTTTGCCTTTGCTCAGCACTCGGTCTGACAGCACAACCAACACAGTGCCGTCTCTCACAACCTGCTCAGCTTTGTCGCACAAATCTACAATGGCTTCTTCTAGCCCTTTTTCTTCAGGGTCATAGTTGATATCTAGGATACTATTGCGATAGTGCTCTTCATCAAGTTCGAGTAACTGAACCATGTCCGAGTACAGCAGGACCGGACTCTTGAACGCAACACGTTGTGCGTGACCGTCGGTCTCGCTGAACACGTTCATTTCCCGGCCAATACAAGTAGCCAGCGACATCACGTGATTTTCACGAAGCGGATCAACAGGCGGGTTGGTGACCTGTGCAAACTTCTGTCGGAAATAGTCCGCGATGTTACGCTCTTTCGACGACAGGACTGCCATTGGGGTATCGTCCCCCATGGAGCCTGTTGCTTCTTGTCCAATGTCGCCCAATACGCGAAGTACCTGATCGACTTCTTCTACAGAGACACCAAACTGTTTTTGATAAACCTGAAGTTCATCATCTTCCATGCTGCGCTGGCCAGTTGCGTCTTCCATTACCATGTCTTCGAAAGGCACCAGTCGCTTGACATGCTGTTCGAGCCACTCGGCGTAGGGATGACGGTTTTTTAACTCGTTATCAATGTCTTTTGAGTGCCAGATTTCGCCTTCAAAAGTATCGATGACCAATAACTCTCCCGGTCCTACACGACCTTTTTCCGCCACTTCATCCGGTGCGTAATCCCAGATACCCACTTCAGACGCCAGAGTAATGAGTTTGTCTTTTGTCACCACATAACGGGCAGGGCGCAGGCCATTTCTATCGAGATTACAGGCAGCGTAGCGGCCGTCTGACATTACGATACCTGCCGGGCCGTCCCACGGCTCCATATGCATGGAGTTAAAGTCGTAAAATGCACGAAGAGCTGGATCCATGTCCGGGTGGTTTTGCCATGCAGGTGGTACCAGCATCCGCATTGCTCTGAACAGATCCATACCGCCTGACAGGAAGACTTCCAGCATGTTATCAAGACTGGATGAATCAGAGCCTGTTTCGTTGACGAAAGGCGCAGCCTCGCGCAAGTCAGGTAACAGAGGAGAGCTGAATTTATATGCTCTGGCTCTCGCCCATTGACGGTTGCCCTCTATGGTATTGATCTCACCGTTGTGAGCGAGGTAGCGGAAAGGCTGGGCCAGTGGCCACCTTGGCTGGGTGTTCGTTGAAAAACGCTGGTGGAACAAACAAATCGATGACTCCAGCCGTAGATCTGCGAGGTCTAGATAGAACCTTGGCAGATCTGCTGGCATACACAGACCTTTATAGACGATTGTTCGGGTTGAAAGGCTAGCAATATAGAAGTCCGAATCGTCAGAAAGTACTTTTTCGACCCTGCGACGGGCGATATAAAGGCGACGTTCGAGGTCTCTGGCTCGCCATCCGGCGGGCGCGTTGATGAAAACCTGCTCGATAGAAGGCAATGAGCTTTTGGCTATCTCTCCCAACACATCAGGGTTGGTAGGTACCGTTCTCCAGCCAACAGTAGATAGCGTTTCTGCCTGAATTTCCCGCTCGAAACTCTCTTTGGCAAGTTGGGCTTTAACAGGATCAGCACTGAGGAAAATCATGCCAACGGCATAGAGCTTACTCAGGCCCCAATTATTCTCTTCCGCAACGATGCGGAAAAAGGCGTCTGGCTTCTGAAGCAGAAGGCCACATCCATCACCGGTCTTACCGTCGGCGTTAATTGCACCACGGTGAGTCATTCGGTCCAGGGCGGTAATGGCGGTGCGAACAAGCTTGTGACTTGTTTCACCTTCGGTATGGGCAATAAGGCCAAACCCACAGTTATCCTTTTCCAGCTTAGGATCGTACAGCGACATTGCAATTCTCCCTTGCGACTGCCTATGGCAGTTACTGCATTTTTGCGACACTTTTTGATAGTGCCTTTAGTCTCTCTAGTTCAACACGTTATCTAGAATTTATGGTTGGGTCAAATTTCTCTCACATCTGGAACACTTTTCTCTGTAGTAGTCATATATGTTGAGTTTAGGACTATTTTATAGTGTTTTGTCGTGATTTATTTTGATTAAAAGATGGGTTTTAGCCCGATTTTAACGAGGTTACGTGGAGTTTTCTTATTGTTTTGACGATGTTACCTGATTAAAAAAAGCTAACGTCAAAAAGCCAGCCCTCGGGCTGGCAACGTAAACGTTTGCGTTGGTTTTATTTTCAAGCGCTAATCATCAATGAGTCATCAATAGATTCGAGATTACTACTTCCCATCAGGAATATATCTACTGCTCTTGCACACTCGCGCCCTTCATTGATACACCGAACAACCAATGACTGTCCGGTACGCATGTCGCCTGCGGCAAATACGCCTGTCTGGTTAGTCTGAAAGTGCTGCGTTGCCACATTGCCTCTGTCATCCAGAGCTATATTTAACTGTGCGAGCACGCCAGTTGGCTCAGGGTGAAGAAAACCCATAGCCAGTAAAGCCAAATTACAGGGCAAAACCCGTTCGGTACCTGCGACCTCCTCAAATTCAGGCCGCTGGCCGGGCTCAGTATCCTTCCAGACAATATCGGCGATTCTCAACCCTGTCAGGTTACCATTATTGTCGCCAATAAATTCCTTGGTCAATATGTTCCAGTGACGTTCACAGCCTTCCTCATGTGAGGAAGAAGTCCGTAAAATCATCGGATATTGTGGCCACGGCATATTAGTAGGGCGTTTTTCTGGTGGTATCGGCATGATCTCAACCTGAGTGACGCTTGCTGCGCCATGTCGGTTCGACGTACCGACACAGTCAGACCCTGTATCACCGCCTCCAATCACCACGACATGTTTGTCAGCCGCGTGAATTGGCTCTGCTTTCAAAGCCATATTATTGGCTCGGCGATTATTCTGAGCCAAAAACTCCATCGCAAAGTGGACGCCTTGATACTCTCTGCCCGGAATGGGGAGGTCGCGCGGTACCGTTGAGCCGCCGGTTAACACAATAGCATCGTATTCGGCCTGAACGTCTGCCGCGTTGATATCGACGCCAATATGCGCATCGGTAATAAACTCGATACCGGCCTGTGCCATCAGGTCAATTTTACGGTCGATGATATTCATCCCGAGTTTGAAATCTGGGATGCCAAAACGCAGCAGACCTCCCACCTTTTCATCCCGTTCAAATACCGTCACTGTATGGCCTGCACTATTGAGTTGCTCGGCCGCTGCAAGCCCTGCTGGACCCGAGCCAATCACTGCAACCTTTTTTCCTGTCCGTGAGGTGGGAGTTTTAGGTTTGGCGTACCCATCTTTGTAGGCCCGTTCGACAATGGTTTTTTCGATGTTACATATAGTGATTGGGTCTTGGTTAATACCTAGCACACAAGCACTTTCACACGGAGCCGGGCAAATGCGGCCAGTGAACTCAGGAAAGTTATTGGTGGAGCTCAAGATGTGCCAAGCTTCTTCCCAGCTGTCACGGTATACAGCATCGTTAAACTCAGGAATGATATTCCCGATAGGACAACCGCTGTGGCAAAAGGGCACTCCACAATCCATGCAGCGCGACGATTGCTCATTAATTTTACCGCCAAACTCTTCGTTGAGAACAAATTCATTATTGTCCTGAATTCGGACCTCAGGCTGTACCTTCCCCGGCAACTCACGGCCAAATTCAAGAAATCCTGTTGGCTTACCCATTGATTGCCTCCACTTTGTCCATGTTATCTGCCGCTGCTTTGCGGGCTTCCAGCACTGCTTTGTAATCTCGTGGCATCACTTTTACGATGTGACGTAGGTTTTTCTCAAAGTTGGCCAGAAAGGTCTCTGCCACACTACTGCTCGTCAGTTGATAATGCGCGGTGATTTGGGTCCTCAGTCGTTCAATATCCTGCTCGTCGAGCGGGTCAATATCGACCAGTTCAGGGTTTAGCTTGTGCTTGAAGTCTTTGAACTGATCCCAGACATAAGCGACACCGCCGCTCATCCCGGCAGCGAAGTTACGTCCAGTCGAACCGAGGATAATCGCAACGCCACCTGTCATGTATTCGCAACCATGATCGCCGATGCCCTCTACCACAACACTGGCTCCAGAATTGCGCACGCAGAAGCGCTCACCCGCAATACCACGGATATAGGACTCACCGGAGGTTGCGCCGTAGAAACAGACGTTTCCAACGATAATATTATCTTCGGCAATCAAATCACTGTTGCGGTCAGGGTAAAGCACCAGCTTGCCACCGCTTAAGCCTTTGCCCCAATAGTCGTTGGCGTCGCCCTCGACAGTAAAGACCACCCCTTTTGTCAGGAAGGCACCAAAACTTTGTCCCGCTGAACCTCTGAAGTTGACTCGCATTGGCTTAGGCAGACCATTATCCTGATAGGTTTTGCAGATCTCATTAGACAGCATGGTGCCTGTGCTGCGATCCAGATTGGTGATTGGGAAAGATGCTTCGACTTCCTCACCGTGGCTAAGAGCGTTGGAGGCTGCTTTGATCAGCTTGCGATCCAACACAGTATCCAGACAGTGATCCTGTGAGCGTTGGTTGTGCATGCCATCAGTCTCTCTTGGAAGTGCTTTATGAAGCACAGCAGACAGATCAAGATGCTGATATTTCCAGTGGCCGATGTCCTCTCGGGGCTTGAGATGCTGAGACTGACCGACCATTTCATCAATGGTGCGGTAGCCCAGTTCAGCCATAATTTCCCGTAGGCCTTCAGCCATGTAAGTGAAAAAGGTCACTACATCCTCTACACGGCCAGCAAAGCGTTCGCGCAAGGTTTTATTCTGGGTCGCAATACCGACAGGACAGGTATTCAAATGACATTTACGCATCATGATACAGCCCTCGACAACCAGTGCGGCAGTCGCTACACCCCATTCCTCGGCACCGAGCAGAGTGGCGACAGCAAGGTCTCGCGGCGTTTTCATCTGTCCATCCGACTGCACTACGATTCGGTTACGTAATCCATTTTTCAGCAGGGTCTGATGGGTTTCTGCCAGTCCCAGTTCCCACGGCAAGCCCGCGTGTTTGATAGATGACACGGGCGAGGCACCGGTTCCGCCATCGAAACCTGCAATTAACACCACATCGGCTTTGGCTTTTGCCACACCAGAAGCGATGGTTCCCACACCTGCCTCAGACACCAGCTTGACGTTCACTCTGGCTTTGCGATTGGCATTTTTCAGGTCATGGATCAGCTGCGCTAGATCCTCAATCGAATAAATATCATGGTGAGGAGGAGGAGAGATCAGGCCAACCCCTGGTGTTGAATGCCGGGTTCTGCCAATCCAGTCATCGACCTTGTGGCCGGGCAGCTGACCGCCTTCGCCAGGCTTGGCTCCCTGCGCCATTTTGATCTGTATTTCGTCGGCATTGGTCAGGTAGTAAGATGTGACGCCAAAGCGGCCTGATGCCACTTGTTTGATGGCTGAACGCTCCCAGTCGCCGTTGTCTCTCTTTACAAAGCGTGCCGGGTCTTCACCGCCTTCACCTGAATTTGATTTTGCGCCAATGCGGTTCATCGCAACCGCTAGTGTCGAGTGTGCTTCGTAAGAGATTGACCCAAAACTCATTGCACCCGTTGCAAAACGCTTGAGGATGTTTGAGAGTGGTTCGACTTCATCCAGTGGTATTCCACCTGCAGGGTTCGCTGCAAATTCAAGCTGGCTGCGTAGCGTTGCTGCTTTGTCTCCCTGGCGATCAACGGCCTGACAATATTTTTTAAACTGGTCGTAATCTTTATTGCGGGTAGAGTTTTGTAATAAATGTATGGTGGTCGGATTGAATAGGTGTTTCTCTCCCCGTTGTTTCCACTGATATACACCGCCCACATCCAGTGTCTGAACGGGTATTTCACGGGTAGGGAAGCCAAAGCGGTGCCTGATCAACACTTCCCGGGCGATATCGTCAGCAGACAGTCCTTCAATGCGGGATACTGTGCCCGTAAAATATTTGTCTACGACAGTTTTGCTTATTCCCAGCGCCTCAAAGATTTGAGCGCCATGATAAGACTGTATCGTGGAGATCCCCATCTTTGAGAAGATCTTGAGCAGGCCCGCATCAATAGCTTTGCGGTAGTCATTAAACACGTCATCAGGTTTGAGGTCGCCGCTAAGTTTGCCGATGCGTTGCTGATCAACCAAGGTTTCAAACACCAAGTAGGGGTTGATGGCATTCGCACCAAAGCCAATGGCTGTTGCGAAATGATGCGTCTCACGGATATCACCGGTTTCGATGATTAAATCCGCATTCGCTCGCAGGCCCTTGCGGATGAGGTGGTGATGAACTGCGCCGACGGCAAGCATTGCAGGGATTCCTGCATGATCTGCATCTACGCCTCTGTCACTGAGAATGAGCAGCACGTTCCCTTGCTCGACTGCCTGTTCAGCGAGTTGACACAAGGAGTCAAGTGCCGCTTCAAGAGAACCGTCTTCTCCGTTTGCCACAAATAGGATCGGCAAGGTTTTTGCAGAAAGGTGCGTTGGCGCGTTATGACGAAGCCTCTCGAGTTGACTGTTACTCAGCACCGGACTGTCGATTTCAATTTTTGCACAATGCGCTGGTGTCTCGGACAACAGGTTGTGGTCTCTACCGAGATAATTTTTCAGCGACATGACCATACGTTCACGGATCGGATCGATCGGTGGGTTGGTAACCTGTGCGAACAGCTGCTTGAAGTAATTTGAAAGATGTTGTGACTGATGGGATAAAACAGCCAGTGGCCAGTCAGCTCCCATCGATCCCAGCGCCTCTTTTCCTTCCCGGAACATTGGCAGCAGGATATCGTTGACCTCTTCAGAGGTGATGCCGAAGGCTTGCTGTTTATGCAGCAGCGCGTCCGGTTGTGGCTGGCAATGCTGGTATTGCGGGCTGGGTAAGGCATCCAACGCAAGCATATTGTCGTTCAGCCACTGCTGGTATGGCTGTGCAGAGGCAATTTCTGTTTTCACCTCTTCATCTGAAATAATCCGGCCCTGCTCCAAATCTGCCACAAAAATGCGTCCGGGCTGCAGGCGACCGCGGTAGTGGACATTGTCAGGAGCGACGTCAACGACGCCAGTTTCTGATGCCATGATCAGGAAATCGTCTTTGGTCACTGTGTAGCGACTTGGGCGCAAACCATTTCTGTCCAGTGTTGCGCCTACTTTGACACCGTCAGTAAAGCATAATGAAGCAGGTCCATCCCAAGGCTCCATCAGGTTGGCATGATACTGATAGAAGGCCCTGCGTTTGGTGTCCATCGCCGGATTTTCTTGCCAGGCCTCTGGGATCATCATCATGAGTGCGTGAGGGACGCTTCTTCCCGAGAGCACTAGTAGCTCAAGTGCCATGTCGAAATTTGCCGAATCTGAAGCAAGGTTCTGGCAAACTGGCAGCAGCATACTCAGCTCCTGTTCACTGAACAAATCTGAGCTAAGTATTGCCTCTCTGGCTTTCATCCAGTTGATGTTGCCGCGTACTGTATTGATTTCACCGTTGTGGGCGACATAGCGGAAGGGTTGAGCCAAGCGCCATTTAGGGAAGGTGTTGGTCGAAAAACGTGAATGAACCAAAGCCAGCGCTGTGGTCATCATTGAATTCTGTAAATCGAGAAAATACTGTGGGACTTGCTCGGTAGTCAGTTGTCCTTTGTACACCAGAGTTTTGCATGAAAAAGAGTTGATATAAAAGTCGTCACCAATCTCTGGTACGTTTTCAAGGCATTGCTTGATAGTGAAGTTTCGAACAACAAACAGCTTGCGCTCCAGCTCATCGGCAGTCATTTCACCGCCTCCGGTGACAAAAGCATGCTCAAACTGCGGCTCGGTGCTCAGCGGGTCATCACCTATCATACTGTTGTCTGTCGGCAGGATCCGATATCCCAACACCGTCAGGTTTAGCTGTTGTGCATTTTTTTCAAAAATAGCCCTGCACTGATCTCGCTTCGACTTGTCCTTGGAAAACAAAAACACACCGACGCCGTATTCATTTATGTCGGGTAATGCAATGCCATTTTCTGCTGCTGCATGTAGTAAAAAGTCATGAGGTTTTTGCAGGAGAATGCCCGCGCCGTCACCACTGCAGGGATCGCAACCCTGACCGCCCCGGTGTTCCATCCGAGCCAGCATATCGAGTGCCTGAGTGATGATTTGATGGGATTTCTGATTTTTAAGATGGGCTACGAAGCCAATACCACAGGCGTCATGCTCCATTTCAGGCACATAGAGTCCCTGACTATGCTGCATTGTTTTAGTCATGCTTACGTCCTTCCAGTTGACACGAGAGTGAGTAACACCCTCGTAATCCTTGCTTATGCCTATTGATGGCATATTTTTATTGATTTTTTATTGTTGCCCCTTGGTTAGAAATTGGGGCCAAAAAAAGACTGGGGTCAATGCCAGCCTTGGTCTGCGTTTTGATGCTTGATTAATTGGTGGGTGTGCGCATTTTTTCTTGGCTAATTGCTCATCACCATGTTCAAAAATGCTTCCGACATTGCGTAATTGTTATGCACAGACACTTTCATCCTACATATTTAGTAATTTAATTACCACACAAAATTGGTTAAAAAATGCACGCGCTATTGTTTTTATTGATTTTTAATGTGTTTTTATGCCCGCTTTAACGACTAAAAATGCTTAAAATATGAATTTTATTTCCTCTGGTGTTGTTAGTGTTATGACAAGGGGTATGATATTTTTTGTAAATAACTTTCATTGGTGTCATATGTCTCTTTTAATTTTCTTTTGGTTTGTTTTTGGGTCAAATAACGAAGATATGTTAGCTTATCAGTACAAAAGCCCCTGAAAGCAGATGGTGATAGAAACAGTTATTGCGTCATTAACTTGTCAGAGCAAAGGGAGTAATGACGTGAAATTGACGTGTTTCGCGCAAAATACAAAGTGGCTCGCCGAAATCATTAGAAAATATATGAGAATTTTGTTTACCACGTATGCTAGTGGCCGAATCTGGATATCTGGACTTTTTAGAAGGTAACTTGGGTTGCAATGACTATTTTTGACTGGCTCTTACTATTGGTGACCCTGTTGTCAGGTGCCGTTATCGGCGCGCTGTGGGTACGGCGTCATCGCATTATTGAAGAGAAAACCTGGCGTCAGTACTTATCAAACCTATCAACCCCTAAAGCAATCGCTTATGCCGATAGCGGAGAAATCTTTTTCGCTAATCAGAGCAGTATCAGAGGGTTTGAGTTACGTTTCGAGCAAGGGATTCACCGCTTCGATAGTGAAGATGAGCAAACCAGCTTCAGTCGTTTTATTCGTATGCAGCCGTGGCCTAAATGTTTTGCAAATGCGTCCATTGATTTTGGTCACCACACCGCTTCCAATCAGTCAGTTGTAGATGTATCGGGCCTCCCTCTCTGGATACGGGGTAAAAAAGCTTGGGTACTGACACTGGATATCAACCCAAGAAACAGCCAGCCCGATCCCTTCTTTCACAGTGGCAATCAAATCATGCGCAGTGTTATTGACGCGTTGGCAGAGCTGGTGTGCTTTCAGAATCGAGAAGGCATGATTGTCGGTACTAACCTCGCTTTTGATACTTTCTGGAGTAACCGCCAAGAAGAAGGTTTATTTTTTGGCTCCGGACTGCCCGAAGGGCGGCGGACGGTGCAAAACTGGGTGACAGACCCGTCTGGCAACAGTTGCCTGCTTGAAACCAGTCAGACCCTGATACGAGGCGATCAGGGGCAGATTCTTGGTTCATTGAGTATCAGCCATGACGTGACTAACTGGCATATGATGCAACAGGTGCTCGAACACGAAATTGAAGCAAGACAAACCGTTGAACAAGAGCTGAAAAAGCGTAGCAACCTGTTGGAGTCTATTTTTGAGGCCAGTGCCGACCCTATCGGGATGTTCAATGAGCATTATGTTTATCTTGGAGCCAACAAGCCTTATGCAGAGGCTGTTCAAGCTAATACAAGTGAACTCGAGGGTAAGCGTGCAGAGGATATTATTGAGCACGAAATTCTCTCTCAAAACAAGAGACTTGAAGATCAGGTACTGGCCACGGGTGAGCCCGCAAGATATGAGGATTTGGTACTCAGACAAGACGGCAGTCAGGTTTGGTATGAGGTGACAAAAACGCAGTTCAAGGATCCCGTGGATGACACCTTGGGTGTGTTGGTGATAGCACGGGACATTACCGAGCGAAAAGCGACACAGCAACAACTGGCTGATGCCATCATGGAACTTGAGGAGCTGAGCTTCGTCGATAGCTTGACTAAGGTTGCAAATCGTCGGAGCCTCGACGAAAAGCTGACGAAAATGTGGTCGTCTCATGCCAGGGATAAGCAACCACTTTCGTTGATATTGTGCGATATAGATAACTTCAAAGCTTACAACGACAACTATGGTCACCAGAGCGGTGATAAGGCATTACGCGCGGTAGCAGGGTGTTTCCAACGGGTAGTGAGACGACCTCTGGACTTTGTTGCCCGCTACGGTGGCGAGGAGTTCGCGATTCTGTTGCCAAATACGCCGACAGAGGGAGCCGTACGTGTTGCTGAAAACATCGCTGAATCGTTAAGACAGGAGAATATTTTGCATGAATTCTCTGCCCTTTCTGATCGCATGACCCTGAGTCAGGGCATTGCAACACTGATCCCGGAGCCCAGTCAGGATTACGGAATGCTGGTTGAGTTGGCCGATACTGCAATGTACCGGGCGAAGAATTCGGGTAAAGCTAAAATAGAGTGCGCAACTGAAGTATCAATACCTGATGCTGAACCAGTGATCTGACCATCTCAATCATTAGATATATATTCATTTCCAGCCTTTTTTAAGTCAGGCCGTACCGCTATGATAACGGCAGCATTGTTATCAGGTAGTACCAATGAGACAAATAAAAATCCTCGCGCAATATTATGTTGATCTGCTAGTTAAGCTCGGGATCATCCGTTTCAGTCTTTTGCTGGCACTTGCTCTTGTCGCACTGGCGGTGGTCGTTCAGGTCGGGATCACGCTAGTTATCAATGGCCATGTTGAAAACATTGACCTTGTCCGTTCTGTCTTCTTTGGTCTCCTTGTTACCCCTTGGGCTGTTTATTTCTTATCGGTCGTTGTCGATCAGCTTGAAGAATCACGCCAGCGTCTGTCGAAGCTTGTTTTTAAACTGGAAGAGATGCGGGCGAGAGATTTAGATCTTAACCGCAGGCTAACGGAAAATATTGACCAGCTAAATCAGGAAATTGAAGAAAGGGAACGAGCTCAGGAAGCGCGTGAGATGGCGATGCGTGATCTTGAAAATGAGGTCAAACAAAGAGAGCACGCCCAGATGGAGCTGGCCGAACAAACTCAATTATTGCGTTCATTTCTCGATGCATCCCCAGATTTGATTTATTACCGCAACGAGCAGGGCCAGTTCTCTGGTTGCAATCGTGCAATGGAAGAGTTGCTGGGTAAAAAGGAAAACGAACTGGTAGGCCTCACTCCCTGGGATGTTTACAAAGAATCTATTGCTGCCAAAGTGGTCGAAACTGACAAACAGGTTTTTGACGGCAATATTTCGCTGACATATGAGCAGTGGCTGGAATATACCGATGGGCGGAAAGCTTACTTTGAGCTGCGTAAAGTCCCCTTTTTCTCCCGCGATGGGCGCCGCTTGGGTCTGGTTGGTTTCGGCCGTGAGATCACTGAGCGTAAGCAATATCAGGATGCGCTCGAAAAAGCCAGTCGTGATAAAACTGCATTTATTTCAACAATTAGTCATGAATTACGTACACCACTTAACGGTATCGTTGGATTGAGCCGTATGCTGCTGGAAAGCAAGCTCAATGATGAACAGCGCGGCTACATGAGAACGGTACATGTCAGTGCTATAACGCTAGGTAATATTTTTAACGATATTATCGACCTCGATAAGTCTGATCGCAGCAGACTTGAATTGCTACCACAGCCACTCGATCTGCCAGACTTTATTACTGAGATCGAAAATATCAGTGGCTTGATGGCTGAACAGAAAGGCCTACGTTTCTCTCTTGATCGACTTACGCCGTTGGTGGGCCAAATTGATGTTGACGCTACCCGCCTACGTCAGGTGTTATGGAACCTCGTCGGTAACGCTGTGAAGTTCACCAAAGAAGGGTGTGTGAACGTGATGGTGAGCTGTGATGTCATTGATGAGAAGGCTGAGCTGACATTTGAAATTGAAGATAGCGGAATCGGTATACCTGAGACAGAAATCGATAAAATCTTTGCCATGTATTATCAGGTTCAGCAAGGTGAAGACAATTTGCACGCTGTGGGTACTGGGATTGGACTCGCCGTTTCCCGAAAACTTATCCGATTGATGGGCGGTGATATTACTGTCGTGAGTGAGCAGGGGGAGGGAAGTACGTTTACTGTCACTTTGCCTGTACCGGTCATCGAGGTGCCAGAAACTGAAGAAAATGCTGATTTACCCAACGTTGTCCCGCTCAACATCCTGTTGGTAGAAGACATCGAGCTAAATATTACCGTTGCATCAAATCTGCTGGAAAGTATGGGGCACTCTGTGACCGTTGCTCGTTGCGGTAAAGAGGCGTTGGAGACCTTCGACGCCAAGTCATTTGATTTGCTCTTGCTTGATATTCAATTACCAGATATGACTGGTTTTGACATTGCGACGACCCTTCGTCAATCGGGTAAAACGCTCCCTCCTCTAGTCGCGTTGACGGCTAACGTGATCAAGGATAAAAACCACTACACAGAACAGGGCATGGACGATGCGATAAGCAAGCCGATTAACGTAAAAGTCATGGATCAGGTGATTAGACGCTTTGCAAAAGTGACAACTGAGGAGATTGTTGTCGCTGAGGAGGTAAAACGCCCACCGGGTGTTGAAGACACCTTATTGGATCTTGAAATGCTGACTTCTTATGTTGATATTGTGGGTGCTGAGCCTGTCCTCCAGAGCATTGTCATGTTTGAAGAGCTGATGCCGGAATATATCAAAATATTAGACAGCAACATGGCAGCGAAAGATCAGGAAGGTATAACCAGCGAAGCACACAAAATCAAAGGCGCTGCTGGTTCGATTGGTCTCAAGCATATCCAGAAAATAGCACAGAAAGCGCAGTCACCAGAGTTACCTGCTTGGTGGGAAAATATTGGTGACTGGGTTGATGAAATAAAAGACTGCTATCAGCAGGATATTGGCGTGCTGAAAAACTGGCTGGCTGACCACACAGGCCATGAAGAAAACCGTGCATAGCGTGCTTGATGGTGAGTCGAGGCAGCTCTGCTCATTTTTAATCAAGTACTGACTCTCGCAGTGACGACGTCTGCGCAATAAAAAAAGCCTGCAAATGCAGGCTTTATGTTTCTCGGCGATTCACATTACGCGCGTTTACGCATCATCTAAATTACCGCAGAAACGGTAACCTTCACCGTGAATGGTAGCGATGATTTCAGGCGTATCACCGTGAGACTCGAAGTGTTTACGTATACGACGAATCGTTACGTCAACAGTACGGTCATGTGGCTTCAGCTCTCGTCCTGTCATCTTCTTCAGCAAGTCAGCACGGGTCTGGATTTTACCCGGGTTCTCGCAGAAGTGCAGCATGGCACGGAACTCAGAACGAGGAAGCTTGATCAGCTCACCTTCAGGAGTGACCAGAGAACGACTGTTGATCTCCAGACTCCAGCCGTTGAATTCATAACGTTCAACAGAGCGTTTCTCTTCTGACGTCTGACCACGGGTCATTGCACGTGTAAGCAAGTTGCGGGCACGGATAGTCAGTTCACGAGGATTGAACGGCTTGGTGATATAATCATCTGCACCGATTTCCAGTCCCAGAATCTTATCAACTTCATTGTCACGCCCAGTGAGGAACATCAATGCCATATCTCCTTGCTCACGAAGTTCGCGCGCCAGAAGAAGGCCGTTTTTACCGGGCAGGTTAATATCCATAATAACCAGATTGACCTGATTGTCCGTCAGTAGGCGATGCATTTCCTCGCCATCATTGGCTTCGAGCACTGCGTAGCCTTCGGCTTCGAAGATACTTTTCAGCGTATTTCGGGTGACGTGTTCGTCTTCTACAATCAGGATGTGAGGGGTTTGCATTGGCGTTACCTAAATTTCTGTAAGGAGTTCGGTATATAAATTCGTAAACATTGTTCAATTGGCGAACAAATAGTGCCGATAAAGGAGTATTTCAGCGGTCAGTTCGCTTATTCACCTTGACCTGCTTTGCGCCGTCCTTAGAGAAGCTAATTGCAGATGATATGTTGATACTGCAAGCGACTAACAACTTGCTAATCACTGTTAAATCCTTTGGATGCTGTTGATTGTATTCATTTAACAGCGTGCTAACAATCATTTGTCGTAATTTGAGGTAAATTTTTTTCTGTCTGATGCCGTTATCGTCAGTGTTTGTATGAAAAAAAAGACGAAGACAAAATGGCGTCGAATTAAAACTTACGGTAAATCAACGGGCTTTATTTGTCATACCAAGTGGCAGACATCATACGGGATGAAAACATGTCTGATAAGACAGAACTCTGGCAATTCTATCAAATGGTGAAGTTCGAGGCGCTTGAGCCTATAAATTTTCGTCGATTCGGTGTGATAACAGCCTGTAATCCGGGCAGTGAACCATTAAGTGATGCTGTGAATGCGCAGCGTAATCGAGATATGGTCGCTGAATTTATCACCAAAGGTTGGCGGTATATGGCGGTAAATGTAGGCTCTCCAGATATGACATGGTGCGAGCCCAGTTTTGTGGTTGAAGCGTCACAAGCTGACCTCCATCGGGTATCAAAAAAAACGCAGCAAAACGCCTACTACTGGGTAGATAATGGAATGCTTATTTTAGTGCCTGTGAATCTTGCCCCCGAGTTTCAGCCAGTCGTCATTGGGCGCTTTGAGCACAGCGTGGTCGAATCAATGAAATAGAGAGAGCGGAGAGAGAGTAAATGATAGGGATATTTGTTGCCGGGCTTGTTCTCGTCGCTTTACTTTTCTTCGTTACGCACAAATATCCATTTTTTGGTCAGATGTCATTGCGTGCTTCCAAGGCGGTGTTGGCAACATATTTTGGTTTTCGCAAAAGGCACGTCCAACTCAGTGAGCAATCCTTGTGTTTTTATGAGTCCAAAGAGTCAGAGGGAAAGCCGGTTCTGCTGATGATTCATGGCTACAGTGCAGATAAAAGTAACTGGTTGTACTTTGCTCGCCATTTTACCAAAGACTACCACATTGTTATTCCTGATCTTGCTGGTCATGGCGAAACCGGTTTTCACTCAGACTGGCGCTACACTGTCGACGCTCAGGCAAAACGTTTAGATGAGTTGATAACAGCATTATCTCTTGGAGAGGTAAACCTCATAGGCAGTTCAATGGGAGGGATGATCAGCGCTTTTTACACCTCACATTATCCACAACGAGTTAAAAGTACCGTCTTGTTCGACCCCTCTGGTCTGAGAGAGCCTCTACCAAGCAGGAGAATGCAGATATTGCTATCGGAAAACCGCAATGTATTCGAGATACATTCTCAGCAGGATTTTGATGAGTTTTATGCGTTAACAATGTCTAAACCGCCTTGGCTTCCGATGTTTATGAGAAAAGCCGTCGCGATAGAATATCAGGATAGAAGGGATCAGCTTCGTCAGATTGGTATGGATTTCCATCTTCACTTTATTGACGATGAGGTCGTCAGGATCACTCAGCCGCTACTTTTAATATGGGGCGATGAAGACCAGATTATTGATAAGAGCTGTGTTGATGTCTGGCAGGGATACCTCCCTCATATTAATGTTGAAATATGGCCCGGTATTGGTCATTTGCCTATGCTGGAGGCTCCTAAAATGAGTGCTGACAGAGTCAGAAAATTTTTACAGCAGGGAGCATAATGAGACACGTGAATGCTTCATTGTTGCGGTAACATTGAAATTAAATCAGCTGGCGACTGATATTACAGGATGTAAGGAATAACTAATGGACAATTTTGTAGGGAATACGATGACAGATCTGCTACCGGACATCAGTGACGAACATGGCGACAAGGTTCGCTGGATACCCCAGCAATGGCTTGATTATGGTGGCAACCCAGCATTTCACGGCCGTGTCGAGACGCTTCGTTGCTATGAGGATAATACCAAGGTACGTGAAATATTATCAGGGCCCGGAGAAGGAAGGGTTTTGGTCATCGACGGTCACGGTAATCTAAACAAAGCGTTGCTGGGCGATCAGCTTGCAGAGCTTGCTGTTAAAAATGGATGGAATGGCATTGTAGTGAATGGCGCGGTGAGAGACGTATCTGCACTCAGCACCATGGATCTTGGCGTTAAGGCCATGGGAGCGTGTCCAATCAAAACGGAAAAACGCGGTGCAGGAGATAGGGATGTATCTCTGCGGATAGCAGGGATGTTGGTCTCTCCAGGTGACTATCTTTATGCTGATTTAAACGGGATTATGTTGAGCGAACATCCTGTAGATTTTGGTGCCGAGTAGAGAATATTTTTAGGTGCGTTACAGTTATATGTTTTTTTCTGAACGATATGCGCACCAACTATTTACGCCTCTATCGCCTCTTTCACTGTCGTTGGGGTGATTCCAGTTTTTTATATCTTTACTACTGGCTTTTATATCTTCACTACTAGAATTTCACATCAACACCAAACTGGTAAAGCGCGAAATCTTCCGATTTATCATTGAGGGAGTAGTCCAGTTTTGCTTCGAGATTCAGATTATCAAAGAGATAATATTGGGTACTCATGCCAATCACTCCGAGTGTGTTTTCAGCCCCCTTCGTCGCCTGTACTTGCCCTTTAAAAATTAAACTTTCATTGAAATTATATTCGATACCGCTCAGCAGACCTCGGGAAGATGACTGTGCACTGGCTGCCAGCCCCATCTCGGTGGCAACATAGACATTCACCTGTTTGACGATAGGAATATGGTACTCGGTGACCAGCGTCCAGCTATCGTATGCTGGCGAGAGGGTGTGAACGTCCCTTGAGATCCAAGGTTCTTTGAGAGCATCTGCAGCAGGATCATTGTTGACCACCGAATAATCACGCTCCAGCGCATAGCCTGACTTGGAAGCTAGGGTAAGAAGTATCAACAAGGGGAGAGCGGCAACCCAAAATTGTAATCTCATTGTCCTCCTCGCTTATTGTCTATATTTTTATTCGGATCTTCATCCTAGAACACTTAACTGGGCGTTGCGGTGCATTTGATAAAAAACTAGACACCAGTAGCAGTCTATACCGCAAATGCACTGCAACAACACGGTAATGTTTCTCTATCCAGTCCGAGCTTCCAAAGGATCGACAATACTCAGGCGACACCTCTCGCTGTAAGGGCGTACATCGTTAAACATACCCTGCTCGATGTTCTGTTGTAGTTGTTGCCAATAAGTGGCCGAGAACAAATCCGAATGAAGCTCCTCAAAGAGCGCCCTGACCTTTGGATTAATCAGGAGAAACGTACGGAATTCTTCTGGGAAAACGTCATTCTCTCCCACGCTGTACCAAGGCTCTGCTGCTAGTTCATCTTCGGGATAGCGGGCAGGTGGAATACGTCTGAAATTAACCTCGGTGAGATAGCTGATTTCGTCATAATCATAGAAGATCACCCGGTTATGGCGGGTAACGCCAAAGTTTTTAAATAGCATATCACCAGCAAAAATATTGGCAGCTGCAAGTTGTTTGATCGCATCTCCATATTCTTTCACTACCTCACGAAGCTCATCATCATTGGCCTGCTCCATGTAGATATTCAGCGGGATCATCCTTCTTTCCATGTACAGGTGACGGATCAGTACCTCAGATTCTGTCACTCTGACAATGGACGGTGCTACGTCTAGCAACTCAGTCACTAGCTCTTCAGAAAAGCGTGATCGAGGAAAAGTGAAGTTGCGGTATTCCAGCGTATCTGCCATTCGACCCACTCTGTCATGCTCTTTGACCAAGGTATATTTTTCTTTCACCGTCGCGTGGGTAATATTTTTCTGCGGGGCAAACTTGTCCTTGATGATTTTGAATACAAAACCGTATGATGGCAGGGTAAACACTGACATCACCATGCCTTTGATACCGGCCGCCGCTTCAAATTGATCGTCGGAGTTATCCATATGGCCAATGAATTCGCGATATAGCTCGGTTTTGCCATGCTTCTGGCAGCCAATTGATGTGTATAGCTGAGCGGGTGTCTTGTTTGGCATTAGCTGATTAAGAAAATCAACCAATGCGGCAGGAACAGGCGCATAAACCATGAAATATGATCGGGCGAAGCCGAAAATAATGCTGACATCATCCTGTTGGGTAATACAGGCGTCCACATAAAGCTCACCCTGTTCAGAGATAAGTATCGGCAACACCAGAGGGCGGGTCTGGTTAGCAAGTTCCATTCTGCCGATCAGATAAGCCCCCTTATTACGGAAAAAAGGCTCCCTTATCATGTCGAGCAGGAAATCATCAGTAAGTTGTGGGCCAAGGTTTTCCTGGAGTACATCAACAATCTGTTCTATGTCGGCTTCTTTGTTGCGCCATGGGAGCGTAAAGGGCGCATCATCGAGCAATTTGCCTATCGTAGATTTTAGGGAGTCTTTGCAGTGATAACGACGCAGGAGAGGTGTCGGATATTTGGGAATTCTTCCACCCTGAGAGCTGTTGACGAACAGTTTGTCGCGACGAATGTTTCTGTGATTGAAGATGCGGCAGTACACAGAGTTGAAGAAACTCTCGGCAATATCGTATCTCGGGTAATCATCCAGCAATTTGATATAGGCTGTTTTTACTGCCAGCAGGAAGGAACGGGTGGCGTGGCTTTTTCCGAGCATTATTCTCAATTGCTGGGTAACCAGACCTACATGGTGGTCGTAAAAGCTGATACGCTTTTTCAGCGCCTTCTGAACGTTTTTCCAATCCTGTTGCTCAAATCGCTCCTGCGCGCCTACGGTGACATCAAGAAAACGACCATACATGGCATCTGAGCCTTGAAGTATGGTCTGTGCGACTAACTCCTCCATTGTCACCGTCATTTATCCCCCTAAAAATGAAAATCTATTCACTTATTGTTTGTTTAACTATGTCCTGATGTTGCGACGATCGCAATACGTGAACCGCCCGGTTGTGACCAATTCTCATTTTTGGAAATTAAACTTTTTAAATATTGTTTTACGCAGTTTTTACCAACAAAACTTAAATTTTTATTGACCTTGGGACACTGATTGGGTAAACGTTATATAACTTGAAAGAGAAGATTGATAAATCAATGCAAACAACAGCCATCGCCACCACCATTATCATTATTACCAGCATTACCGGTGCAGGTGCGGGCTGATATGCACAGAATTCTTAAAAAAGGCCCGCACACAAGGTAGCGGGCCTTTTTTTTACCCAGATTACAGCAAGGAATTGGAGGAAAGGATGCGAGTTCTTAAGTTTGGCGGAACTTCGCTGGCAAATGCGGAGCGATTTAGCAGAGCCGCTGACATCATTACCAGCAACACCTGTCAGAGTGATGTTTCAGCTGTTCTGTCGGCACCGGCAAAAGTGACCAATGGTCTAGTTGCTGTGATTAATCAAACGGTAAAAAATGGTGGGGCAGCGGAAGAAGTTGCCAATATCGAGGCTATTTTTACTGGTTTGTTCGAGGGGTTGAAGAAAATGGAGCCTTCGTTAGACACGGCTCCACTCTATAACAAGTTGTCCAGCACCTTGGGTCAGCTTCAAAAATACATCAGCGGTATATCTTTGTTGGGGTTATGTCCAGACAACGTCTACGCCAGAATCATCAGTAAAGGCGAAAGGTTATCTATCGCGACGATGTCAGCCTTGTTGGAAGCGCGTGGGCGCGACACCTTTGTTATTGATCCTGTCCATTATCTCAAAGCGAAAGGTGGCTACCTTGAAGCCATGGTTGATATCGAGGCCTCGACTGAACGTTTTCGCTTAGAGCCTATTCCCGCCAGTCACATCGGATTAATGCCGGGCTTCACCGCTGCGAATGAGGAAGGCGAGCTGGTGACCCTTGGCCGAAACGGATCTGATTACTCTGCTGCTGTACTCGCCGCTTGCACTCGTGCCGAGGCCTGTGAGATCTGGACTGACGTCGATGGCGTCTACAGTTGTGACCCAAGACTGGTGCCTGATGCAAAATTGCTGAAGTCACTGAGTTATCAGGAGGCAATGGAGCTATCATATTTCGGCGCCAAAGTACTCCACCCCAAAACCATCCTCCCTATCGCCCGCTTCCACATTCCATGCCTCATCAAAAATACTGCTAACCCTCAGGGGCTGGGTACGCTGATTGGCGACAGTGCAAACGAAGAAAATCTGCCTGTGAAAGGTATCACCACCTTAAGTGACCTAAGCATGGTCAACATTTCTGGTCCGGGTATGAAGGGTATGGTGGGAATGGCTGCAAGGGTATTTGGAGCCATGTCTTCGGCAGGAGTCTCGGTTGTGCTCATTACTCAGTCTTCTTCCGAATACAGTATCAGCTTCTGTATTGCACAGGAGGATAAAGCGCAGGCTCAGCAAGCACTTCAGGATAACTTTGAACTCGAGCTACAAAATAGCCTGCTTGAGCCTGTTGAGTTTCAGGACAATCTTGCCATTGTCTCCCTTGTGGGTGATGGGATGCGCACGTCTAAAGGGGTCGCAGCCCAGTTCTTTACTTCTCTGGCAGAAGTTAACGTGAACATCGTGGCAATTGCACAGGGGTCATCTGAGCGTTCTATCTCGGCGGTTGTTCCAGATGGTCGAGTCTCTGAGGCCGTAAAAGCCTGCCATGAGAACCTGTTCAATAGTAAACACTATCTGGACGTCTTCATCGTCGGTGTCGGTGGTGTGGGTGGTGAGCTGGTTGAGCAGGTACGACGTCAGCAAACCAAGCTGGCCGAGCAGGGAATTGTCATCCGGGTATGCGGTCTGGCAAACAGTAAAGGGCTGCTACTCGACTGTAACGGTGTTGCACTTGATAACTGGCAAGAAGAACTGAAAACGAACAGTGAACCTTTCAGCTTTGCGCGTATGGTAAGGCTGGTGGAGCAAAACCACATCATCAACCCGGTCTTTATTGACTGTACTTCAGAGCAAAGTATTGCTGATCAGTACGCTGACTTCCTGTCGGCCGGTTTTCATGTGATCACACCGAATAAGAAGGCTAACACTGCGGGCATGGCTTATTACCATCAGCTTCGTCAGTCTGCTCGTTCGACCCGTCGTAAGTTTATGTATGACACCACTGTGGGCGCGGGCCTCCCCGTGATTGAAAACCTGCAAAACTTGATTGCAGCGGGTGATGAACTGGAAAAATTCAGCGGTATCCTGTCAGGGTCGTTGTCGCATATTTTCGGTAAGTTGGACGAAGGTGAGAGCTTCAGCGATGCAACCCGCATCGCCAGAGAGAATGGATTTACTGAGCCTGATCCGCGTGATGACCTGTCAGGCATGGACGTTGCGCGTAAGTTGCTTATTCTGGCCCGTGAGAGCGGCATGCACCTTGAATTGGAAGATGTTGAAGTAGAGCCAGCACTACCGCCGGGCTTTGATGTGTCAGGCGATGTGAACGACTTTATGACAAGACTGCCGGAGGCTGACAGCTACTTTGGTCAATTGAGTGATGAAGCCAGAGAGCATGGCAAGGTGTTACGTTATGTCGGCTCAATCGAAAACGGTAAGTGTCAGGTGAAATTACTGTCAGTAGACAGTGATGACCCGATGTTTAAAATCAAAGATGGTGAGAATGCACTGGCATTTTACAGCCGCTACTATCAGCCGATCCCTATGGTATTGCGTGGCTACGGAGCAGGGACAGAAGTAACTGCTGCTGGTGTATTTGCCGATCTTATGCGGACACTGGGCTGGAAGCTGGGGGTATAATATGAGTGTTGTGGTTTATGCGCCTGCATCTATCGGAAACGTCAGTGTTGGTTTCGATGTGTTAGGCGCAGCCGTTTCACCCATCGATGGGACCCTGCTTGGTGACAGAGTATTGGTCAAAGATGGGGGAGAGACTAAGTTTCACCTCAGTTGCGCGGGCAGTTTTGTTGATAAGCTTCCAGAGGATCATCAGGATAATATCGTTTACCACTGCTATCTGGTGTTTGAGCGTGAATTGCTGAAACGCGATATCAAAGTAAGACCTGTTGAAATGGTGCTTGAGAAGAACATGCCTATCGGCTCTGGTCTGGGATCGAGTGCCTGCTCTGTTGTGGCTGCATTGGATGCTCTCAACCGCTACCACGATCAACCGCTTGACGAAAACGCATTACTTGCGCTGATGGGCGAGATGGAAGCGAAAATTTCTGGCAGCCTGCATTATGATAACGTTGCTCCTTGCTACCTCGGTGGCTTACAACTGATGATTGAGGACTCAGGCGTTATCAGTCAGCAGGTGCCTTGCTTTGACGAGTGGTATTGGGTCATGGCGTATCCGGGCATCAAAGTACCCACAGCAGAAGCCAGAGCAATTTTACCGGCGCAGTATCGTCGCCAGGATGTGATCAGCCACGGTCGCCATTTGGCAGGGTTTATTCACGGCTGTTACTCTGGGCAGCCAAAACTGGCTGCTAACATGATCAAAGATGTCGTGGCGGAGCCTTATCGTGAGAAGCTGCTGCCCGGTTTTGCTCAGGCCCGCAGGTATGCGAAAGAGGCTGGCGCACTGGCGACCGGAATCTCTGGTTCAGGGCCGACCCTGTTCAGTATTACTGATGATAAAGCAGTTGCTCAGCGGGTCGCTAAATGGCTCGGCGAACATTACGTACAGAATGAAGAAGGATTTGTCCACATATGTCGACTCGATGTAAAGGGCTCGACAGTGACGGGAAGTGAGTTATGAAGTTATACAACATAAAAGAGAACGACGAGCAGGTATCATTCAGTCAAGCAGTGAGACAGGGGCTTGGTCGTAATCAGGGACTATTTTTTCCGTCTGAAGTACCCGCTTTTGATGATGTGGACAGCCTGCTGGACATGGATTTTGTCAGCCGCAGCAGCAAGATCCTGTCGGCATTTATTGGCGACGAACTGCCTGCTGACAAAGTAAAACAAATGGTCACAGAGGCATTTGCCTTTCCAGCGCCACTTCATGAGGTCTCATCGGACGTTCATGCTCTGGAGCTTTTCCATGGTCCGACGCTGGCGTTCAAAGATTTTGGCGGTCGGTTTATGGCGCAGTCACTGGCAGCGGTATCAGACGGCGGCAAGATCACTATCTTGACGGCGACCTCTGGGGATACTGGGGCTGCGGTAGCACATGCCTTCTATGGTATGGAAAACATCAACGTCGTGATCCTGTATCCGAAAGGTAAGATCAGCCCGCTACAGGAAAAACTGTTCTGTACGCTGGGTGGCAACATTCACACTATTGCAGTGAATGGCACCTTTGATGATTGTCAGGCTATGGTGAAGCAAGCGTTTGATGATGCTGAACTGCGTCAGGCTATTGGCCTTAATTCAGCTAACTCGATCAACATCAGTCGTTTAATGGCGCAAATATGTTACTACTTCGAGGCCGTGTCTCAGTTGACTGAGGCACAGCGTAAAGAGCTGGTAATTGCAGTGCCAAGTGGTAACTTTGGCAATCTCACAGCGGGCTTACTCGCTAAGGCAGCGGGTCTGCCGGTGAAACGCTTCATTGCTGCCACCAATGTTAATGATACAGTGCCCCGTTATCTGAAAACGGGAGAGTGGACGCCTGAAGACACAGTACCGACGTTATCCAATGCGATGGATGTCAGCCAGCCTAATAACTGGCCGCGTATTGAGGAGCTGTGTCAGATAAAAGGGTGGGGCCTCAACGAACTGGGTGCCGGAGCTGTTGATGACCAACAGACGGCAGAGACGCTGTCCAAAATGCATGAAGACGGGTACCTTTGTGAGCCGCATGGTGCTATCGCCTACCGGGTATTGAAAGAGCAATTATCTGACGGCGAGCATGGCCTGTTCTTGTGTACCGCTCACCCCGCTAAATTTAAAGAATCTGTCGACGAGATCCTCAACATTGATGTGCCTTTACCTGGCCCGTTGGCAAAACACGCTGTGATGGACCTGCTATCTAATGAGCAGGATGCTGATTTTGCTCAATTGCGTCGTTTCTTGATGGAATTAGCGGGATAAGTACCGCTAGTTTTGCTCAAAAACCCGGCAGATGCCGGGTTTTCTCTTTTTAGGGCAGTTGTCAGGACGCTTGTGATGCGTTTTTTTGGTTAGAATAGCGCTTTCAACCTAGATCGGGGATAGCCTTTATGCCGGGAATAACGTGGCACGACGTAATTGGTCAGGAGAAACAACAGGATTACTTTAAACAAACGATGGAGTTTGTTGCCAACGAAAGAGCCAGTGGCAAAGTGATTTATCCACCCAAGGAGGACGTGTTTAATGCCTTCCGTTATACCGAGCTTGCAGACGTCAAAGTAGTGATACTGGGTCAGGACCCTTATCACGGTCCCTCGCAGGCACATGGCCTGTGCTTCTCTGTCTTGCCCGGTATTAAGCCGCCTCCCTCACTGGCTAATGTGTATAAAGAGCTGGCGACAGATATATCGGGTTTTGAGATACCTAATCATGGTTATCTTAAAAGTTGGGCTGATCAGGGGGTACTATTGCTGAACACTGTCCTCACTGTCGAGCAGGGTAATGCACACTCGCATGCTCCACTAGGGTGGGAGACGTTTACCGATAGGGTCATTGAAGCGGTCAACGAGCACAGAGACAATGTAATTTTTCTACTCTGGGGGGCTCATGCCCGGAAAAAAGGCCGGATGATAGACAGAAAACGTCACCATATTTTGGAGGCGCCTCACCCATCTCCGCTCTCTGCTCATCGCGGCTTTTTCGGTTCGGGGCATTTTTCAGCGACGAACCAATTACTTTCTGAAATGAATCTACCTGAGATCGACTGGCAACCTCGTCTTGACTGATAGCTATTCTTTTCTCAGAGACAAATAAGGCGCCATTTAGGCGCCTTTAGATTTTCCCTGTAAGCTGGTTCCGACAAAATGAGCCGGGTTGCAGCAGCAATGATAAAAACTACAGATCAAAATCTGAGTCAGTAAAATCCCCAAGCATATCGATGTCTTCTAGTTCTTTGCGAAGACGTTGCCTGTCTTTAAGCGCTTCGATTTCTCTCCATTTTCTTTTTGCTTGTTTTGAACGCCCACCGCGTTGTGGTTTTTCTACTTCGATCGTTTCATTAAAGGCAAAGCTTTCCATATCTCACCTCATCTTTCCGTAGCGGTCGATAATTAAGTATCACAACCCAACAGAAAATAAAATCGGATAGTTTCTCATTTGTTGTACATTGGTGAATTTTTAGTGAGACCTAAGTCAGATTTAGCAGGTGATCGATTAGGTTTTAACCTGTAACTGAGTGTTTTGTTGACGGCAGTATTCACCAAAAAGACACACCTGCCATCAGCCCCCACCCAGTGCCCAGTGAGGCCTCTATCACGACTGGTGTAGAATGTCTGAAACTGATGACAATTTCATGAATGACCTAGGGGGCATGTTAAGGAAGGTGATACATAAGTGTATTTAGATTGTTATTTCATTTCTTGGTAATCGATTGCATTTATGTGTTATTTAAATGTTTAACAGCGATATAACATTTCAATTATTTATTGATTTTTGGTTACTCTGACTGCATCATCTGCCGCGAATTGTTGTCAGCACCAGGCAAGACAGCCAAACTCATTTTTATCTTTTGGCACTCAGAGTAAGTCAAAGGCTTTGATGCCTGTCTTTTTCGAAAGCAAGGTTTCACCCTGTTTTCCGAGCCTGAATTTTACGTCACAAAAACAATTATGCTGACAGGAATGTATAAGCGCAAAGAGAGGTAGGCGTGGTAAGTCTTATTAACTTTTTAAATGATCTGATCTGGGGATCAGTGCTCATTTATCTCCTCATCGGCGGCGGGATTCTTTTCACTGTGCGGCTGGGTTTTATCCAGTTTAGGCATTTTGGACATATGTTCAAAGTGATGAAGAGCAGCCGTAAGTCTGACAAGGCCGGAATTTCATCTTTCCAAGCACTCTGCACCAGCCTTGCAGCGAGAGTGGGGACGGGCAACATGGCGGGTATCGCCGTTGCACTGACCGTAGGTGGCCCGGGAGCAATTTTCTGGATGTGGCTGATCGCCATGCTGGGAATGGCAACAGCATTTGCTGAGAGTACTCTGGCTCAGCTTTACAAGACCCGTGATGATGATGGCAATTTCCGTGGTGGTCCCGCCTATTACATGGAAAAAGGCCTCGGCATGCGCTGGATGGGGTGCGTATTCTCCGTTCTGCTGATCATTGCATTTGGCTTGGTCTTCAATTCTGTTCAAGCGAACTCGATCAGCCATGCGGCTTATAATGCGTTTGGCTGGGATCCTCTATATGTCGGCATTGTGCTGGTTGCCATGGCATCGTTCGTTATTTTTGGCGGCCTGAGAAAAATAGCCCGCACTGCAGAAATCATTGTGCCCCTGATGGCCATCCTTTACCTGTTGCTCGCTTTCTATGTGATGTTCACCAACATCGAAAAAGTGCCGGGCATTATTGCACTCATTGTTAAAAGTGCGTTTGGCATCAACGAAGCTGGTGCTGGTGCATTGGGCTACACCGTTGCTCAGGGCATGGTACAGGGTATTAAACGCGGTTTATTTTCTAATGAGGCTGGTATGGGGTCTGCGCCAAATGCAGCTGCCAGTGCAACGCCATACCCGCCGCATCCCGCTTCTCAGGGCTATGTGCAAATGCTGGGTGTATTCGTTGATACTATCGTTATTTGTAGCGCGACTGTCGCGATTATCCTGGTATCTGGTGAATACATGCCGGGCAGTGACATTACGGGTATTGAACTTACACAACGAGCCTTGTCGAGCCAGGTAGGCGACTGGGGTGGTCACTTCATTGCTATCGCAATATTCTTTTTCGCCTTTACGTCGATTATTGCGAACTACTCGTACGCGGAGACCAACCTTATTTTCCTAGAACACAATCATAAAGTGGGTATAAACCTGTTCCGTGTCTTTGTGATTGCAATGGTGATGTTTGGTACTCAGGCTGACCTGCCTTTGGTTTGGATAATGGCAGACACCTCCATGGGTATGATGGCTATCGTCAATATGATTGCTGTGCTGCTGCTGGGGGGAACTGTGGTCAAACTCGCCCGGGATTACAATCAGCAGTTAAAACTGGGTAAAGTGCCAACATTTGATGCCCGCCGTTATCCCGAACTGCACGACCAAATTGAGAAAGGCATCTGGGATAAAGATAACCATTAATCGGTTTCGTCCATGATTATGATAGAAAAAAGCCACACCGAAACGTGTGGCTTTTTTGTGCGTCAGTGGTAACCTTTTGTAAAGATAAAACGCTTACTGCCTGAAGGGAATAGAATATGCTGATCGTGGTGTCCCCTGCCAAAACACTCGACTATGAATCGCCACTGGCGACCGAAAAGTTTACTTTGCCAACAATGACATCACATTCGGCGGAGCTGATAGATGTATGCCGCAAACTGACACCTGCTGATATTTCCAGTTTGATGAAAGTCAGCGATAAAATTGCAGGCCTCAATGCTGCCCGCTTTGCAGAGTGGCAGCCAGAGTTTACTCAGCAAAACGCTCGTCAGGCGCTGCTGGCATTTAAAGGTGACGTGTATACTGGTTTGGCGGCAGAGACACTTTCTGACAGCGATTTTGACTGGGCGCAGGATCATTTGAGAATGTTGTCCGGTTTATATGGCCTGTTACGTCCACTGGACTTGATGCAGCCATATCGCCTTGAAATGGGCACCAAGCTCACCAATGACAGAGGCAGTAACCTTTACCAGTTTTGGGGCAATCTGATCACTGACGAGTTGAATGAAGCACTGAATGCGCAAGGTGACGATGTTCTGATTAATCTGGCGTCCAACGAATATTTCAAGTCAGTTAAGCCTGCAGGACTCAAAGCAAAGATCATTACTCCGGTCTTTAAGGATTGTAAAAACGGTCAATACAAAGTGATCAGCTTCTACGCCAAGAAGGCAAGGGGGATGATGGCGAGATATATTATCGATAACCGTATCGATTCTGTTGAGGCGCTCAAGGCATTTGACGTGGCGGGTTATTATTTCGATCAATCTGCATCAAGTGACAAAGAACTGGTTTTCAAACGCGAAGAACAGTGATCGACATTGCCCATATAACGTTGGCAATAAAAAAAGGTTAGCTGGAGTACTAACCTTTTTTACGTTTGTGAGGATAACTCAGTCAGGTCTTATGCTTTACCTGATGGCTTAACCACTCGCTTGGTCGCTTTCTTAATTTTGCCTTTCACGGTCTTTTTACTGCCAGCTTTCTTCTTTTTCTTTTTGAACTCTGGCTTTTTGTGTTTCGGTTTCATACCTTCCACAAAGCGCTCTTTAACGTCTTCTTTCATGTATCGACCAATACGGTCCATCATTGGCTGATCATGAGCTTCCACCAAAGATATCGCGACACCTTTCTTACCGGCACGGGCCGTACGGCCAATACGGTGGAGGTAAACATCAGCAGTTCGTGGCAGGTCATAGTTGATCACGTGGCTGATATCAGGCACGTCGATACCGCGTGCAGCGACATCTGTCGCCAGCAGGACGTTCACTTCACCCTCAGTAAATCGACGAATAGCATTGTTGCGCTTGGCCTGTGCCATTTCACCCTGAATCCAGGCACATTTCACCTTGGTGCTATCCAGTGTTTCTCGCAGTGCTGCCAGTCGCTCGCGGGTTTTCACAAATACAATGGCCCGCTCTGATTGCTCTGTCAGAATAGTATTCAGCAGCGCATGCTTGTGCGCCAGATCATCACACCTGTGGTACCACTGAGTGATTTTTTTACGTTCCCGACGCGGTGGCTCGGCGTTAACTTCAACCGGATCATTAAGCAGACCCGCTTTGAATCCTTTAACACCGCGACCTTCAAGTGTCGCAGAGAACAACATACTCTGTTTACGCCAGCGACATTCTTCAGATAATTTATCAACCGCACCAGCAAAGCCCATATCGAGCATACGGTCTGCTTCATCAAGTACCAGACTTTCAATGGCACGGCAGTCAAAACGCTCTGCTTCGATGTACTCCATCAGACGTCCAGGTGTGGCGACAACAATGTCTTGCGTTTTCCCAAGGATCTCTGCGTGCTCCTGATAGGAGATACCACCAGTGATAGTGAAAACTTTCAAATCGGTATATTTCGCCAGCGACCTTGCCTGATCTGCGACCTGAATTGCCAGCTCACGGGTTGGAGTCAGAATGAGAACGCGTGCCGGACCCGGACGTGTACGGGGGAAATCAAGAAGGTGTTGCAGTACTGGCAGCAAAAAAGCTGCAGTTTTACCCGTCCCTGTCGGGGCTGAAGCTAAAATATCCCGGCCATCCATGCCATGAGGGATCACGCCAGCCTGGATCACAGTAGGTCGCTCAAAACCGATTTCATCAATGGCTTGAAGCAGTTGAGGATCCAAATCCAGTTCAGCAAAAGTTCGCACGCGTATATTCTCCACTCAAAGTCAGGGGCGGCATTATATACCCAAACTTCTTACAGGTGCAGGTTTCGGCAAGATTAACTGCCTTTATCTCGTTCACTGTCAGTAGATAGCGATGTTATTTTGAATGTAAAAAGAGAATTATGATGAGTAGAGCGCGCTTCCGAGCTGAAAATGTATTGTCTGTTTTTTTACTGCCACCTGTTTGACGCTGGTATATCTCGGTGAGTTTTCACATCTTGAGATAAAAATTGCGTGTGAGAGCGATGAATTCCTCACTGTATTTGCCCTGATCGTGGATCACCATAGTGTGCTCTGAATATGATGAATCCGGATGTTTATCGAGGGTGAAAAGCCAGCGCGAAACAGGTTTTTGTACCGTAGCTTTGACCAGAAGTTTTCGGCTTGTAAAGAGGCCATACGAAGGAGCACTGTCAACAAATGTCTCTGCTTCTGCTGCGGGTAGGATGAAATGGGCCTCGCCATGTTCACTGAGCAGAGCTGATACGCGTTCAAGTAATTCATTGTGAGGAAGATTGTGACTATGTCGTGCTTTTGCCCGTCGGTCGTTGGCAGACGTTTCCCCGCTGTTGAAATAGGGAGGGTTGCAAACGATGCAGTCGAATCTCTCTGCGGGTTCCCACTCTCTGATATCTTGATGAAGAATTGTAATGCGCTCCGCCCAAGGGCTGTTAACGGCATTCTCACTGGCGGCTTTAACAGCCTGCGGTTCGATATCTACTGCGGTCAGGCGATGGCTGGGAAAGCGCTGAGCCATCATCAAAGACAACAGACCGGTTCCACAGCCAATATCCAGAATATTCTGACCTTTTTTGTTTCCGGCCCAAGCACCCAGCATGACACCGTCGGTGCTCACAGGCATACCACAGGAAAAGTCATCAACCACGAATTGTTTAAATTGAAAGCGTTTACCCATTTTGTTCTCTTTTTTGTGTGGTTGATCTTTATGACCCACTTATTATCACTTTTTCACTGTTCAAAAAAACACCTAATTAATCTAATTAAAATTAAATTTTAAGTTTAGTGAACTGCTTTTTTGTAAAAAAATGGTTTTATTAACTGTTTTTTGTTTATCTATTGTAACTGAAACAGAATTTATTCATCATTCATAAAAAATGCGATCCGAAAACAAAATAATCTAACAATTCGGATCCTCTCACCAAAAATGTAAACACAACAAGTAGGTTCCCCGTGAAAAAGACATTGAAGGCCAGTGATATACTGGCGCTAGGTTTTATGACCTTTGCTTTCTTCCTCGGTGCTGGCAACATCATATTTCCTCCTCAAGCCGGATTAATGGCTGGAGAACACACTCTTACTGCCATGCTCGGATTTTTGTTAACTGCCGTCGGTTTACCACTGATTGGTATCGTCGCGGTTGCGGTTGCCGGGGGCGGCTGGAACGGTCTTACCCGTGATCTGCCAAAATCAGTTGCTACCATGATGGCAGTACTGATATTTATCATCATTGGCCCTGCATTTGCAGCGCCCCGTGCCGGTTTAGTTGCTTATGAAATGGGCTTTAAACCTTTCCTTACAGCACCTGATCAGCTTGAACTCACTCTGTTCTCTATTGTCTTTTTCGCGATCGCTATGCTGTTTTCACTGTCTCAGGGCAAACTGATTGACACGATTGGTAAGTTCCTGACACCTGCATTGTTCGCTGCACTGGCAATACTGGCTATCGCGGTCATGGTTTCACCACAGGGCGAGATTGTCGCAGCGCAAGGTGATTATGTCGACCAAGCATTTACTAAAGGATTCCTTGAAGGTTATAACACCATGGATACCTTCGCGGCACTGATGTTTGGTATGTTGATTGTCGATGTCATCCGTAAAAAAGGTGTCGAGTCAGATGTTGATACGTGCAAGTACCTGATCATGGCAGGTGTTATCGCAGCAGCTGGACTGGCTTTTGTCTATATTTCACTGTTCTACCTTGGTGCAACGGCGTCGACAGTGGCAAACGGTGCAACGAACGGCGGTGAGATTCTGGCTAGCTATGTGCTTGCGCTGTTTGGTCCGGCGGGACAGGTTATTCTGTCTGTGATCATCGTGCTGGCGTGTCTGACTACCGTTATTGGTCTGGTGTCAGCCTGTGCGGATTACTTCAGCTCGCTGACCCGTTTCAGCTACAAAGCATGGGTTGTCGTGATGTCGGTAACTTGTGCCGTGGTGGCAAATGTTGGTCTGACTCAGTTGATCTCAGTCTCTATTCCTGTGCTTTTCGCCTTGTACCCTGTCGCTATTGTTTTAATTGCAATGACACTGCTACGTCGCTTCATGCCTAATCCTGCACTGGCTTTTCGAACCGTATTGGGCGTATCTCTGGTCTTTGCCCTGATTGATGCCGCGAAAGTCGCGGGACTTGATATGTCAGCACTCAGCAGCCTGCCTTTGTTCGACTTTGGTATGGCTTGGTTGATTCCTACCACGCTGACGCTGGTGGCGATGAAGTTTGTCGGTCGTGTAGAAGCGAATACTGTTCACTCTTAATTGACGCCGAGCTGAAACAAAAAACCACGCATGCGGTGGTTTTTTTTATAACATTTCCTGATATTCCAGCATGACCTGTTCACACCAGGTCGCAATGCGCTCATCGCTGAGTTCGTACTGACTGTCCTCATCAAGTGCAAGACCCACAAAATGTTTCTTGTCTTCTGTCAGAGCCTTTGATGCTTCAAAGGTATACCCCTCGTTGGGCCAGTAGCCGATAAAATGCAGGCCGGTCGGCAATAATTGATCGTGCAGCATTCCCATTGCATCCAGATACCACTCGGCATAGCCTTCTTGGTCGCCAAGGCCAAACATCGCCGCAACTTTGCCTTCCAGCTTGAGCCCTTCTAACTGCTGCCATACAGCTTCCCAGTCTTCCTGAATTTCACCAAAGTCCCAGGTTGAGATACCCAGCATCAGCAGGTCATAGTCGTTCATCACATTGACCGGAGTATCTTTGATGTTGTGAACATCAATCAGGTCATCGCCCAGAATGTCACGAATTTTTTCAGCAGCCATCTCGGTGTAACAAGTGGACGAGCCGTAAAACAGGCCTATTTTCATCATGTTTCCCATTTTGTTCTGATGGGCAGATTTTACCCTCTCTATGGAACTTCGACCAGTGATTCCAATTTTGAGAGGCTTGCTTTTATTATTCTTCACGGTAACGTGTCAATGACACAGTAAAGCGGGCTAAGTGAGTAAAAAATGGAACAAAATATGGCACAGGTCGAGCAGTTTCTCGATGCCATGTGGATGGAGCGGGGCTTGTCTGAAAATACTCTTGCTTCGTACCGGAATGATTTGCTGAAACTCTGCCAGTGGCTTGAGACATCATCCATGTCTTTGACGGAAGTGGGTTCTGAAGCTCTACAAAACTATCAGTACTGGCTGTTCGATCAGGATTACAAGCAAACCAGCCGGGCCCGGATGTTGTCTGCGATACGCCGTCTTTTTCAGTATTTGTACCGCGAAAAACTGCGTGAGGATGACCCGACAGCCACGCTTATCAGCCCTAAATTGCCCAAAAGGCTGCCGAAGGATTTGTCTGAACAACAGGTTGACGATTTACTGTCGGCCCCTAATGTTGAAGATCCCATTGAACTGCGCGATAAGGCGATGATGGAGCTCTTGTACGCGACAGGGCTTAGGGTGACAGAGTTGGTTAGCCTTACTACTGAGAATGTCAGCTTACGACAGGGCGTGGTGCGGGTGGTTGGTAAAGGCGGCAAAGAGCGGCTGGTACCAATGGGAGAGGCCGCGATTGATTGGCTTGAAGCTTATTTGGAAAAAAGTCGGTCATCTTTGGTGGGTGAGCAAACTACGGATGTATTTTTTCCGAGTCGTCGGGGCAGGCAAATGACCCGCCAGACATTCTGGCATCGCTTGAAGTTTTATGCCACTGTCGCGGGAATCGACCATGATCAGCTGTCTCCCCATGTGCTCCGCCATGCTTTTGCGACTCACCTATTGAACCATGGTGCTGATTTGCGAGTCGTACAAATGCTGTTGGGACACAGTGACCTGTCAACAACACAAATTTATACCCATGTTGCAACAGAAAGATTAAAACAGTTGCATCAGGAGCATCATCCTCGGGCATAATAGCGAGGTTTTTGCACCAAAAGGCCAGTGTGTCTTTGAGACTGGTGGGGTATTAGAAGACTGAGTTGCAGGCTGCTCCGGGCTCAGGTTTAACTTGGATTACAGGAAAATGATGATAAAACGATTAATCACTGCTGCGCTGATTGCTGCAGCGACACTGGCGTCAGTGGCTAATGCTGACGAAACCGGCCCAAATGAGCAGGCAATTAAGAAGGTACTTGAACGATATCGTTTGAATGTCGAGAGCATTGAATCAAGTCCGCTTAAAGGCTTATATGAAGTTGTCACTCAGGATGGTGTGCTTTACGCCAACCAAGACGGCTCGTATTTTATCTACGGCAGCATGATTCACACCACGGATACAGATTCAATCAATCTGACTGAACAAGCCAAAGCCAAGAGAAATAAGGCGATTTTTGCCAAAGCGAACGTTGATAAAGAAATGATCGTTTACCCGGCAAAAAATGAGAAATACGTGGTGACTGTCTTCACTGACACCAGTTGCGGTTACTGTGCCAAGCTTCATAGCCAGATGAAAGAGTACAATGACCTTGGGATCACCATTCGTTATCTTGCTTACCCCCGCTCTGGCCCACAGGCACCTAACTTCCCTCAGATGAGTGCTATTTGGTGCGAGAAAGATCGCTCTGACGCAATGGATAAGGCCAAGCGTCACCAGTTCAACAAAACCAGCAATCAGTGTGATGATCTCGTCAAGCGTCATTTGGCTCTGGGTGGTGCTGTAGGTGTGACGGGTACGCCGGCACTTCTTCTTGAAGATGGCACCCTGATGTCAGGTTATTTGCCACCAAGGCAGCTACTGCAAGCGCTGGAAAGCCACAGCTGATAACCATGATTGAAAGCCAGCTCATTGCTGCTTTTAACGTCATCCATACTATCTTTCGTTATCGTTTTTTCGTACTGACCTTGTATGAGAAACGCGTCAGCAAAATACGGTCATGATGATTGTGCTTTATCACGCTGCGCGGCAGAATAACTTGTAATACTTTCTTACTACCTCCCTTCCCGGCCAAAGACCATGATTGAAATTAAACGCCGCAAAGCGGCAGAGAATGCCTCTTTTCCTGACACTATTCCCAGTATTTTGCAGCGTATTTACGCTAATCGCGGCGTAACCAGTGATGCAGATCTTGAGCGGGGTGCCCGAGGCTTGCTGAACTTCCAACAGCTTTTCGGGATTGAAAATGCGGTGTCACTGCTTGCGAATGCGATGGAGAAGGGGCAGAGAATCATTATTGTCGGCGATTTCGATGCCGATGGTGCAACCAGCTCGGCGTTGTCTGTCACAGCCCTGCGTATGCTTGGCTGCAGTAATGTAGATTATCTGGTACCAAACCGTTTTGAGGACGGTTATGGTCTGAGCCCTGATGTAGTTGATCAGGCAGCCGCTAAAGGCGCTGAAATGATCATGACTGTGGACAATGGTGTGTCGTCTATTGATGGCGTAGCGGCCGCGAAGGCATTGGGCATGAGGGTATTGGTGACAGACCATCACTTACCCGGGGATTTACTTCCCAATGCGGATGCCATAGTCAATCCAAACCTCAACGAATGCGGTTTCCCGTCAAAATCGTTGGCAGGTGTCGGCGTGGCTTTTTATCTGATGCTTGCCCTGCGAGCCCATTTACGAGAGACAGGATGGTTTGCCCGTCAGGCACTGAATGAGCCAAATCTGGCTGAATTACTGGATCTGGTTGCACTAGGTACCGTCGCGGATGTGGTAGCACTTGACCGTAATAACCGGATCCTTGTCCATCAAGGGCTGATGAGGATCAGAGCGGGTAAATGTCGGCCGGGGATTCAGGCTTTGATTGAGGTGGCAAACCGTAATGCATCCACTTTGGTTGCCAGTGATTTCGGATTTGCTCTTGGGCCGAGAATTAATGCGGCTGGGCGACTTGATGATATGTCTTTCGGTGTCGAGCTTTTGTTGTGTCAGCATTTGCCTGCCGCTAGGCAGATGGCATCTGAACTGGATGCACTCAACCAGACCCGCAAAGAAATTGAGCAAGGGATGAAAGAGGAAGCGATCGCAATTTGTGAACGCCTGCAGTTTGGTGAGGGAAATGCACTACCTTATGGTCTCGCGCTTTTCCAGCGTGAGTGGCATCAGGGAGTAATAGGGATTCTAGCCTCTCGGATCAAAGATAAATTTCACCGCCCCGTCATTGCATTTGCTGATGGTGGGGAAGGGACTATTAAGGGTTCTGCTCGCTCAATTCCTGGTTTACATATGCGTGACACCCTGGATTTGATTGATACTCAGAATCCCGGCTTAATCAAGAAATTCGGTGGTCATGCTATGGCAGCGGGCCTCACCATTGATGAAAACGACTTCAGACGTTTCTGTCAGCTGTTTGATGATGCAGTGAAAAATGAGCTTGATGAAGATGCTCTCAAGGGTATTTTGCTGTCTGATGGTGAGTTGATGGCGACTGAACTGAATCTGGATATGGCAGAGGTATTGCGAGCAGGGGGCCCTTGGGGACAAGGATTTGCTGAGCCGTTATTTGATGGCAAATTCAAAGTGCTCAATCAAAGACTGGTTGGCGGGAAACACCTTAAGCTAATGGTTGAGCCCGCGCTGGGCGGTCAAATGGTCGATGCTATCGCATTTAATATTGATGTAGGACGCTGGCCTGACCCATCGGTCAAAATGGTAGAGTTGGCTTATCGTCTTGATGTCAACGAGTTCCGAGGTAACCGTTCACTCCAGTTAATGGTGGAGCATCTCTCAGCTGTTTAGCCAAGACCATTCATATTTCTTCAAACGCGCTGATATTCCGGCGCGTTTGTATATGACTTTTCTACTCGCATAATCGCCCTCGATTTCTACCTATCGCCCTTTTGAACGGCGCTGGTGAAAAAAAAGCCTTTGAACGGCATCACACTCTGTTTATTGTCCACACAATTCGTTAAAATTCACAGTTTGTACCGTTTCAGGTATCCATTTCATTCTGATTTAGAAAGTGACCATGTTTGAAATCAATCCGATAAAAAACCGTCTGACGGACATTGCCGAGCGCACTGATGTCCTTCGGGGGTATCTTTGACTATGACGCCAAAAAAGAGCGTCTTGAAGAAGTAAACGCAGAACTTGAACAGCCAGATGTCTGGAGTGAGCCAGAGCGAGCACAGGCTCTTGGAAAAGAGCGTGCGGCCTTGGAAGCTGTTGTTGAGACTATCGACCAGTTAGATCAGGGTGGAGAATACGTATCTGAGCTATTGGAACTCGCGGTAGAGGAAGGCGATCAGGATACCTTCGATGAAATCGAACCTGAACTTGCTGATCTCGAAGTCAAGCTTGAAAAGCTGGAGTTCCGCCGTATGTTCGCTGGCGACCATGATCCCTCAGATTGCTACATAGACCTGCAAGCAGGATCAGGTGGTACTGAGGCTCAGGACTGGACTTCGATGATGCTGCGCATGTATCTGCGCTGGTCTGATGCCAAAGGCTTCAAGAGCGAAGTGATTGAAGTGTCTGAAGGTGATGTTGCCGGGCTTAAATCTGCTACTGTTCGTATCAGCGGTGAGTATGCCTACGGTTGGTTGCGTACAGAGACTGGCGTTCATCGTCTGGTTCGTAAGTCACCTTTCGATTCTGGCGGCCGTCGTCATACTTCCTTTGCGTCAGCCTTCATCTACCCGGAAGTAGATGAAAATATCGATATTGATATCAATCCGTCTGATTTGCGTATCGACGTTTACCGAGCGTCCGGCGCTGGTGGTCAGCACGTAAACACCACGGAATCTGCGGTACGTATTACCCACGTGCCGACGAACACTGTAGTGCAGTGTCAGAATGACCGCAGTCAGCATAAGAACAAAGATCAGGCGATGAAGCAGTTGCGCGCAAAACTGTTTGAGCTGGAACTTCAAAAACAGAATGCTGAAAAGCAAGCAAATGAAGATGCCAAGTCTGATATCGGCTGGGGAAGCCAGATACGTTCTTATGTCCTTGATGACTCAAGAATTAAAGATCTACGTACCGGGGTTGAAAACCGTAACACCCAAGCTGTGTTAGACGGTGACCTCGACCGATTCATTGAAGCCAGCCTGAAGTCTGGTTTGTAAAACCCACGTTTATTTTAAGGTTCATTATGACTGACCAGTTACAAGACGAAAACAAGCTGATTGCGGAGCGTCGTGCAAAACTGAACCATATTCGCCAGCACTGCAAAGCGAACGGCCATCCGAATGACTTTCGTCGTGAACATAAAGCAGCTGACCTGCAGGCTGAATTTGGCGAGAAAACCAAAGAAGAGCTGGCAGAACTTAACCATGAGGTAAGTGTTGCTGGCCGTATCATGGCTAAGCGTGGTCCATTCCTGGTACTGCAAGATGTGACTGGACGTATCCAGTCGTATGCAGCAAAAGACGTTCAGAAAGCGCTGAAAGAGCAATATCAAGGTCTTGATATTGGCGACATCATCGGCGTGAAAGGTGCTCTGCACAAATCAGGTAAAGGCGACCTTTACGTGAATATGGAAACGTTCCAGTTGTTGACTAAAGCACTGCGCCCGTTACCAGAAAAATTCCATGGTCTGGCTGATCAGGAGCAGCGTTACCGTCAGCGTTATGTTGACTTGATTGTGAACGATGATTCACGTAATGCCTTTATTGTTCGCTCCAAAGTGGTACAGGCGATCCGTAGCTTCATGACCGAAAAAGGGTTTATGGAAGTAGAAACGCCGATGATGCAAACCATTCCTGGTGGTGCATCAGCGCGTCCGTTCATCACTCACCACAACGCGCTGGACATTGATATGTACTTGCGTATTGCACCAGAGCTTTATCTTAAGCGTCTGGTTGTAGGTGGTTTTGAGCGTGTATTCGAAATTAACCGAAACTTCCGTAACGAAGGTCTGTCTACCCGTCATAACCCTGAATTCACCATGATGGAATTCTATATGGCGTATGCTGATTACCGCGATCTGATGGATCTGACTGAAGAAATGCTGAGCAGCGTTTCTCAGCAGGTGCTGGGTGCATCGGTCATGCCATACGGTGACGAGCAGGTTGACTTTGGCGGTCCTTATCCGCGCCTCAGCATGTTAGATGCAATAAAAGAGTACAACCCAGGTAACGACAAGATTCAGGCGCTGACTTATGACAGTGTGCAGGATCGTGAGTTGATGGCGGGTATTGCTGAAGAGCTGGGTATTTATGTCGAGAAATTCTGGAACTGCGGTCAGTTGCTGGAAGAGATCTTTGGCGAAACGGCAGAACCAAAGCTGATCCAGCCGACGTTTATTACCGAATACCCAGCGGACATTTCGCCTCTGGCTCGTCGTAATGACGACAACCCTTTCATTACTGACCGATTTGAGTTCTTCGTCGGTGGTCGTGAAGTGGCTAATGGTTTCTCTGAGCTCAATGATGCAGAAGATCAGGACAACCGTTTTAAAGCACAGGTGAATGCCAAAGATGCGGGCGATGACGAAGCGATGTTCTACGATGCGGATTATATCCGTGCACTGGAGCATGGTTTGCCACCAACGGCGGGTCAGGGCATTGGTATCGACCGTCTGGTCATGCTATTCACTAATACCCAGACTATCCGTGACGTAATTTTGTTCCCAGCGATGCGTCCACAGAATAATGGCTGATTAGTCAATAATTTGTAGAAAAAAAGCACTGGTTATCCAGTGCTTTTTTTATTTTCTTACATTATTTGAAATAACAAAATCGTCAAAAAATCTTAATCCTTATCACTGCTTTATGCATTTGGTTTATACGAAGGATAAATATTCCCTCGCTAGCCAAGTGTGACCATTATCGAAATATAGATTATTTCCCTCTCAGCCTAATTTACGACTGTCAGCATATTTTTATGTCTAACTAACTAAATTAATTGAGGAATATATTTGCGTGTCTAAACTGATACAAATTGCATGGATTATATTATCACTTGAAAAAGATATTAATATTTGATTTTAATAGTATTCTGAATGGAATGGCATCTGTCTGACTTCAGTTGGTTTAAAAATCACCTGAACACCTGTCTCAGCTTAAACATGGATGGGCGCTGACAGAGACTTCCTCGCCTTAATGCTGAATCAAGTGATTCGTTTCAAACATATATGTCTTGTTAAGAAATCACTGAAACCTTTAATAACTTTACTCTGGTCTACTATTTAATAACTAATGTTAAAAATTTTCCTACTATCTCGATATTAGAATAGCCACATGAAATGGTTAATTTGTTTGACAATATAATTATTCTAATAAGAGGCAAGTAATTGAAAATTATTGGTCTTTACCGAAGTTATTATTTAAGTGCTAATTGTTATACGTTATTTTTCTGTGTTGTTTTCTGGTCGAAATAGACACTTAATTAAGTTTTGTTTCAACTATGAGACGAGACAGCTGTCGCTGATAAGTATAATGATACTCAACAATTAAACAGCGCACTTAACGGAATAATATAAGGTAAAAAGGGTCAGACTGTTATGGGTATGCAATTTAGATCAGAATCAGTACCAAGTTCTTTGGTTGTAGTCGGTGGAACCTACGAGCCCTGGTTAGCTACTTTGGAGCAGGCAGGGTGGCGTTGTCACCGTTGTTATGATTTACGCGCCGCTCAGGCTTTACTTCAGGATATAGGTCCTTGTATTGGTGTCGTTGATATCAGTCATGATGACTTCAGTCTCAACGGTGTTGCCTCACTGGTTAACCGAAACAAACAGGTTCGGTGGCTGGCTCTCATAAGAGAGGATCAGCTTAAGAACGATGCCATATGTCAGTTTATTGTCAGCTTCTGTATCGATTACTTCACTTCTCCTATTCCTGACACACAGTTTATGAGTACCATCGGTCACCAGCTTGGCATGTTGAAACTTGAGAGACATGTCTGGCCACAACTCGGTGACCACAGTGACATGGGCTTACTCGGTAAAACGACCAGTATGAAAAAATTGCGCGATCAGGTTCGTCGCGTCGCACCCACTGATGTGTCTGTTCTTATCAACGGCGAGAGTGGTACGGGTAAAGAACTGGTCGGAATGGCCATTCACAATGCATCAACTCGTGCAAAAGGTCCTTTTGTATCGGTGAAATGCAGTGCTTTACCAGAGAAGCTGATTCAGGGCGAGTTGTTCGGTGACGGAAATACTGACGGAAAAGTGGCTCAGGCACACCAGGGTACCTTGTTCCTTGATGAGATCGGGGATTTACCGCTTAGTCTACAAGCGCATCTGTTACATCTGCTTCAGGATGGCACAGTGGAATCTCATGATGATATGTACTCAAAAGAGTTGGATGTCAGAATTATTGCAGCCACTCATATGGATCTTGAAAAAGCTGTTGCAGAGGGGCAATTCCGCGAAGATCTTTTCTTCAGATTGAATGTATTGCGTATTTCTGTTCCATCACTCAAAGAGCGCGGCTCCGACATTCCAGAACTTGCTGAACATTTCCTCCTCAAGTTTGCTCGCCAATACAACACGCAAGCTCGAACCTTCTCTGAAGAAGCCAATAAGATCCTTACCAACTACAGCTGGCCGGGTAATGTTCGGGAGCTAATCAACCAAGTGAAACGTGCAGTGCTTCTGGCTGATAACCTGGTTATCGAGGCGGAGCATCTTGACCTACCTCGTCAGGGTGATTACAAGCAGAGCCTGCGTAAAATACGTGAGGAATCTGAGCGTGACGCACTGTTGGCGGTACTTGAGAGTAATAATGGTCAAGTATCGGCGGCGGCAAAAGAGTTGGGCGTATCTCGAGCAACTATGTATCGCTTACTCAACAAACATAGCTTGATACCAGCACCGAGAAGTTTTCGATAAGGCATAAATGTCTGCTCATTCTAAAGGTCACCTAAGGTGGCCTTTTTGTTATCTAGCATTTTACTGAAGATGGATGTAGTACCAGCTGTTTAAAATGCAGAAGCAGTAAGAGTTGCTGATATTAACAGTCTTTTTTCAGGGATAAATAATTTTCAGCTGACTAAATAATAGCCTATTCGTCTGTCTTAAAAAGAAGTCATCTTATCATTTTTGAATATAATATCGCCTTTTTACATGTTACTAGGTTTTAAACCTAAATATTACTCTGTTAACAATAACCAATTGAAAATAAAGGGGTGTTACGGAATAATATGCTCAATTCTACAAAAAGATGAATTTACTTAAGGAGGTTCGTGATGAACAACATTGAATACACACTATCACCGACAAACCTCTGTTATGGATCTTTGAACAAGCAAGATCAACAGTAAATTCATCCGTCGCTCACTTATCTGGCCGCGGAGACATACCGCGGTAGGCTTTAAAAACTTACCATTCAACAGGTATCTCTCCCGGTAATGTAAAACCAACAGGAGAGAAACATGAATATTTTCCTATACGCCGCTACTGCACTGGTCCGTCTCGATCACTATATCGAGCAAAGACGCCACAGCAGGGAAAAAGTGCCTGTCTATTTTCAGCTAGATGGCCTAACAGCACATATGATGCAGGATATCGGTCTACGTCCCGACGGAGGGAGTAACCGTCCAGTCCCATCTGCTGATTTTTCCGCAAGACGCGAAGTCTCTCGTCTACGACGAAGGCTAAGGTTGAACCTCATTACGTGACATTCAGGCTCCGGCAAGATAGGGAGCCTGCCGACTAGAGGTAAAAATATTATGAATGAATCTATATTGACTCGTCTGGCAACATTATTACTCAAGTGGGATATTGAGCTCGAAATTTTGGCAAAGAAAAAAGCGCTGCATATGACATCTCAGGAACGGATGGCGATGCCTGCCAGTATCCTTAAAGATATTGGCTTTGATGACGAAGGCTTTTGTCACCGGCCGGATGAGAGTACTAAAATCAAAGCAAAACGACATGCTGATGATATCCGGCTTACACTGTTGCTAAAAACGGCAAGTTAATAAAAAAAGCGCCTTAGGCGCTTTTTTTATGTCTTTCTGAAAGTGTTTAA